>JBAYRF010000018.1:0-45309 GCA_041676785.1 Acidithiobacillus sp.
ATGGAGCCTATGGATGATGCTCCGGTTGTAGATGGTCAGGGCGGATGCTCGGGAACGGATGCAGAAGGCAACTTCTATGGTATGGGAAGTTTTAATTAAGATGATGATTCTTGATGGATGTTTTTTTGACCGCACCCCCGCCGCCGAATATTCCGAAAATCTAGACGGGAAGTTGACAGCGACTTTCGGGAACCTATATATATTTCCGAGAAAGTCCACAAGGAGCCTTTAACCGTAAGTAAGGAACGATCATGTCCGCAGAAAAACAAAACCTACTAGAACCCGCAGCCGCCGCCTCTCGCACGCCCGATGAGGCGGCCCAGAGTCTGGCGTACTTCACCACCGCACAAGTCGGAAAGCTGTCCGCTGAAACCGTAAGCCGGTACGCCGGTATGGTGCGCAAGGCTCTGGACGATGGGGGATACCTGCTGGAAAGCTGGTGCGAGAAACTGGACCTCAAACCCGAAAATCCGCTGGGATTGCTGGTGCTGCAGGTACTCGAAGGTAAAGCCTCCGAGAACGATGTCGTCCTGGAAGCCAGCAAGAAGCTGGAGACCCTCCTCAAGACGCAGTTCAGTGCCGAGGGCCGGGGTCTGCACGAATGCGTTTCCAGCGTCGAGAGGCGGCTTCCCGAGAAGCTGGTAAAGGTTCTACGCTGGATCGCCTCTCTGCGTAATGCCGTCGTCCATGAGGACGGCAGCCGCTTGGAAAGCGTACACGCCCGCGCGCAGTACGCGCTGCAGGCCGCCCGCTGCTGGGACTGGCTGGGGAAAGACGCTGAGAGTAGTAGCCCCGCAAGTCCTGCCAACCCTTCAGGGCGACGAGTGCGCTACGCTTCCCCCGAAGAAAAAGCCGTGGAGAACGTTCTAGTACTTGGGATATACCTATACGGGTTTTTTTCACTGTATAGCTTCGCTTATCCGTCCGGCTCCTGGGCCTCAAGCCTGGCACCTTCAGGCATACCTGAAAAGCTTATCGTTCTAGCTGTGTGCGTCTACTTGTCGTTCTCTATAAAGAGTGGCCTGCTTAAGACAAGGAGAATTGTCACCTTACCCCTTCCGGTGGAAAAGCCCTCAGATTCGCGGCTACTTTTGGCCCTCATTCTCGCGGGGGGAGGGGCACTATCTTTAGGCGTAGGGTTTGCCTGGCTGGACAAGGGCATGTTTTCCGGGGGATGGTGGAATTTTCCTCCGTCAGGACCTCACGCCCTTATCTTGGTCGGTGCCGGTTTATTTCTGCTTGGCTTAACGATATTCCCTATGAAAAGGGGTGCTTCATAATTTATGACGCGCCATCCGGCACTCTCATCGGGGCATCGTAAAGCTCATCTTCCTTGAGCCATTTTAGAATGAGCGGTTCCAAGTCCCCTCTGAGAACCTTCGTCGCGGAAAAAACAGCCTCCACGTATTCCGGGAGACCAGAAACTACGTTCCCATCAAACCGAAACAGGCTTTCCCCGCTCCCAGCTAGCTCAATATTTATGGGCTGGCCCATAAGCCAGCTCTGAGCCGCAATAAACGCAGCCGTGAAAAATAGCCCGAACCGCCATTGCTCTGCGGTATAAAAGCCACACGTTTTTTCAAAATCGACTGTTGCCATACAGGGCTATTCCCTTGCGTA
The DNA here is from genome assembly GCA_041676785.1 of Acidithiobacillus sp. Classification (GTDB taxonomy): domain Bacteria; phylum Pseudomonadota; class Gammaproteobacteria; order Acidithiobacillales; family Acidithiobacillaceae; genus Acidithiobacillus. The sequence goes on from JBAYRF010000018.1 coordinate 1,621, forward strand.
CTATTGCGAAGGGATTTTAGGCGGTTTTTGGGCATTTTGTACTAATCAGGAAACGCTAATGCATGCTTCCTTGGCGGCTACGATGGTGCGCTGCAGGTAATCCTCGACATGCCCGCGCTTGCGTTCGTCTAGGTCCGGGCTGAGCGTCCTTAGTAGCAGCTGGACCGCATCAGGCGGCAAGCCCAGACGCAGGGCGTCCAGACTAGCCGTAAAATCAGCGCGTGATGCATCCCGAGTGCGCCTATAGCCACGCGTCCACACTTGATAAAAACGCTTCTGCGCTTCGAGAGGTGCCGCTTCGTAGTATGCCGATACCATTTTTTGACGCGCGGGCTGTTTAACTTCCGCTTCGCCTGCAGCGAATATCAAGGTCTCGCCAAGACGAGCCCTGTTTCCGGTCGCTTCCCTGCAGAGTACATAGGGATACAAGCCGCTTGCCTGCCGATGTTTTTCCTTGCGGTTGGTGAACCCCGCCAGCCTGCCGTAATGGCTGCTTGCCGCACTGGCGAGGTCTCCCTCATATCGAGTCGCCAGCAGACGAGCGGCGGCCTTTAAGAGCGCAGGCGTTACAGGCTGGTAGGTGAGCCGCACCCAAGCCTGAAAATTACGCGGAGAAGTCTCTATGACGCAACAAGGGGCCAATCCGTCGCGTTTCATTCGTTCGATAGTTTTCCGCTTTACGTCGTCCACGAGTACAAGGCCCTCTGGGCTATGCGGCATTATCCAGACGTGCTCCCCTTGGGCATTGGCTCGCGCAAGGGTAGAGATAGCTGCCATTAGGGCCTCTGACGTCATGGTCTGATGTCGTACCTGCCCTGACACCTCGTTTTTGCGTCCTATGCGGTAAACAGGGCATTGCATGGCGCTTAACTGCCGCTCCACAGCCTGCCGCGTATGTTTTAGATGTGGAGTCATTGCACTTTAACCACTTTCCAACGAGCGCCTAGCCTGCTGCGGGATTCAGCTTTCAGCAATTGCAACCCCTCGTGCCGACTTCCAGCCCATCTGCGAAAATACGAACCCACAAGCCTTGGGCTGAATGCTGAACCTCGAAGTCCTATTTCGTTGAATACTTCACAGAGCGCAGCGCCAGCCTCTTTTTTGGAGATCGGGCCTAGCCCTAGCCCTAGCGCCGCTCGCTCCGCTTTTGCCTTCGCTTCTAGGACGGTAAGCGCTCGACCCTCGAAAAGCTGATACCAAACATGAAGAAACGTCGTCTGTAATTCTAGCCGGGTATCTTCCGCCCGCTCGCGGCACTGTGTATCTATCGGGTCCGCCATTTCTACGGGGGTAATCCCCTCATCAATCATCCAGAGCACGGCTTTTCTGATAAAGGTGTTCCATTCTTCGAAACTGCCCACAGAAGACGTCTGGAGTGAACCCGCACCCGCCCGCTGTGCGGCTTGCAACAGGATGAGCGCAAGGCGATGATACTGCTCTTGACGCTCCCGCATAAGGGCAAGCGGGTTAAACGTAAACTTACGGCTTGCGGGGTTGTCCGTCTTGGGGTCCAGACGAATAACGATAACCCTGCGTACTAAATCGTCTACCGCTGTCAGATTTACCCCTGTAAAAAGCCACAGAGCGCGATTAGGAGCACCAACTGTTTCCGATTTACCCAGAAGACGTCCACTAAACACGGCAGACGTAATGGATGCCGCCAGCGCATCGCCACGCAGTATTCCCGACATATTGTCGAAAATAATATGCGGCTGCCCTGCGCGCAGCACGGCAAGAATGGTTTTTCGCATTTCTTCTTCATCGGTAGAAGTCGCCATAACATCGCCGTTTCCCCCGGCCAGCAGTCCGGCCACTTGTGCCAGATAGGTTTTTCCGCTGCCATAGTCTGGGGCAGAAATAACAAAAATGGGGCAGGTTGGCAGTACCGGTCGTTCTGCGGCTGACAGCAGCAGAGCAAATGCGGCTCCGGCATCGGCTGGGGTGACGTATGGGAATAACGAGATGGGCTCCCAAAGTTCTTTAGCGACGGCTTGAAGCGCCGCAATCTCAGAGGTATGACTAACAATTGGGGGGTAATCTTTGACCAAAAAGAGTCCGGTGGTCATGTCCAGACCGCGCTGGTAGATAATTTCGCCGTCTTCGCGCATAACCGGCTGCTTGATGACGCCCGTCACCTCCGGCAAGTTTGCAGATGCATCACTCCATGTATGCGGCGCATTGAGAATCCGCTTGGCCAGCGGTATAGAGCAGCCACACCTTATCTCTTTTCCCGTAGGCGTAACTCTATATAACCTACAGATTCGCTCCACGGCGTCCGCTAAAGCTTCGGCGGTTGGGGGAATCAGCCCGTCGCGTGTCAGCAAAAGAAATTCCGAATCTCGACGGAATGCCACGTTACGACGAGAAAGCTCTTGCAGAATGTTACGAACTGGCTTATACAATGGCTCGTTAACGCAGATTTTACGGATTTTAACAATTTTTATTTCATTCTCCACTGGTTTCATGGTTTCCGTGTCGGTGCGGGTCTCTTCGTCTTCCGTTTCGAATAACCGCCCCCCTGCTGTTTCTGGTGAAGTTTCCATGTCAGGTGCAATAGGTAACATTAAACACCGCCTTTCCGGCGCTGGGCCTGAGTTTCTGCAATACTGGGACGGCCACGGCGGCGCTTCACGGTCGGAACAGACAATATCGGGTTTATCGCCTGTCGTAAGATGTCATCCACTTGCGCCTGACTGAAGCGCGGCCCCCATTTCGTCGATACAGGCCGGGGCAGCGTTCCTTTCCATACGTGGTTCCGTACGGTTTTCGGGGAAATATCCAGCAAACCCGCTAAACTGCTGTAGGAGTACATCTGGCGAGGCGGAGCCTCATTAGGTGATAGGGCATGATTCGGCATAACGGTTCCTTTTGGTCCTCATTATCGACCCAGTACGGGACAGCTGAACCGAGGACAAAACGGGTTCATTTAACGCCTTGATAGGCGGCTGCCGAGGAATTACCGGAGACGCCAAATTAGGGGGACTCAACAGGAGCAAGAGAGACGAAACCGCATATCTAAACAGGCGCTCCGCGCGACAATAGCGCGACAATCAGAACGGGACACACAAGGACAAGCAAGGACCATGCCATAAAATAATGTAATATTTACAACAATCTAAAATAGTAATAATTATCAGTTACTTAAAAAACCGACTTATTCGCAATCATAATCCGCGTGTCCGGGGTTCGAGTCCCTGAAGCGCCACCAAATAAATCAACAAGTTACAAATTAATCCTTAAAAACCCTCTGTTCCTCGGGTGCAGATTAGGTGAGTTGTTCGCAAATCTCGGTCTCAAAGCGGATTTCTTTGTGGATGCTCATGATTGCAAATGCAGATGAACCACTAATTCAGAGTATTGGCGCAACAGGCTATCGGTGGTGAGTAAGTAAGCGGGCAACAATTGCGCCTGTGCCACCAGCAAACGATCAAATGGATCGCGGTGATGCCACGGCAAATCCACCAACGGGTAACAATCCTCGCCTGATATGGGCAACTCGGTAAAACCTGTATCCCGCGCTAGTCGATGAATATCTTGGGGTGAAAAATCAAAATCCGCCCGATTCAACGAACGCTTGATGGCCACCTCCCAAATGCTCGCGGCACTGAAATATACTGTATTGGACGCATCCATTAAATTGGCCACTACATCAGACGACAGACGTTCTGGAGCAAGCAGTGCCGCGAGCAAAACGTTGGTGTCTAGCAAGTAAACATGCGCGGTCATCCGCTGGACTGCTCGAACATCGCAACGATTTCTCCGGCATCCAAGTGGTCAAATTGTTCGGGAAAGGTGAAAAGGTTTTTACCTAACCCCAGTGTGCGCGGCTTATGAGCGCGTGTTTCTAATGCCACCAAACGCGCCACCGGCTTACCCGCGCGGGCAATCACAATCTCCTCACCCGCTTCGGCCTGATCGACAAAACGAGAGAATTGGGTCTTGGCTTCGTGGATGTTGACGGTTTGCATGGTGCACCTCGATTCAATGTACTGGACCAATGTTAGTCCATTCAGGCTGAGGCAACAAGGAGCGTAGGCTTCTGCACTCCACCACACAGGCCGCAACTTTAATACTCTTTGTGCTCGAAACTAGATGATTGACACCTATGGCACTGCGGTATAGCTCAATAGGACGGCAACAACCTCTCCGAGGGTTCCACAGTCATTTTGGCAGCGCCGAAGATCTTCACCCATGCTCCGCGTTCTATTTTGTCTGCCGAAGCCCTGCGCAGAAGCTTAACATACGATTTTCTCCGTTTTCTGAGGGGATCTCTCATAGCCTTTTTTACTTATATGAAAGTTTACACGCATTGCTGATCGCTGTTTTAAAGCCGAGAACCTGCACCGTTCTCGGAAACTCTGGTGGCAGAGTCGCCAAACCCCTGCCTAGATCATTTGCTCTGAGATACCGTTGCTCAGGCGGTGATCACCCAAAAAATAGCGCGCGCAGGTACATTCCATATTGTATCCGGTTATTTTGATGGTGTGCAGAATAGGACAGTTTTGTATTTGGCAGACGATCCCTGACTCTAGGGCGCAGAAGCCATAGGGGTCGTATTCATGCCGAGTCTTTGTGCTACCTGCCGGACACACATGCGCTGATGATCACCTTTGGCGACCAGACCGCGATTATTCTACCCGTAGAAAACTATTCTGAGTTGGCAACGCTCACGGAACGGGAACTCCAGCAACTGAGTTTATGTTTTGCCGGTAGTGCGCTGTGCCTGTCAGCATCAGAATTTTACCGCGATATGTCATGAAAATTAGATTGCGAACCCCTGAAGGAGAGCAAGAATTGCCAGAATATGGATCTGATTTTGCGTGAATAGCCTTGATGCTGATTCCGGCTAAAACCGACCCGTCAAAAGCGCTGATTGACACCCTTGTCGGGCGAGTAGAGGATTTTCACCTCCGAGTGAGTGCGCCCTGCTGGGCGCACCACAAAAAAAGCGCCGCAAATGCGGCGCCCTGGGCGAAGATCTTCCGGTGAGGGATTAGATCTCGCGCACGTCCTCAGCCTGCATGCCTTTGGGGCCGCGAACGCTGTTGAACGATACACGTGCGCCTTCTGCCAGGGTTTTGAAGCCGCTGCCCTGAATGGCGGAGTGATGCACGAATACATCTTCCTTGCCGTCTTCAGGAGTGATGAAACCGAAACCTTTACTATCGTTGAACCACTTTACTGTACCAGTTGCCATTTGATGCACTTCCTATTACGTTGAATTCGGACCACGTGTCCGACTTTGGCAGCATAGGGACTATTGCCATGACATGCAAGACTTTTAGAAGAAATCCTCGAAATTATTTATGGGTTCTTCGCTCACCCGGTGTATTCTTGGGCGTACGCGGTTAATCACTAGCGGCAATGAACCTACCCCATCCGCATTATATCGACCAGTGTTACCTCGTTTCTTGACGCAGCAGCAGATCCTGACTAAGGTTTATACCAACTGATCGGTATGTAATGAGCCACATGGAGGTTATTATGAAAGTGGGTTTTATTGGTTTGGGGCAAATGGGTTCGGGTATGGCCGCAAGTCTGATGACTGCCGGCCACACACTCACCGTATTCAATCGCTCCCCTGAAAAAATGCAGCCCTTGGTTGCCCAAGGTGCGCGAGCCGCACAATCTTTTGCGGATTTTGCCGATAGTGATGTGGTATTCACCATGCTGGCTGAAGATAAAGCGGTCGAATCTGTGGTTTTTGGTGAAAATGGCTTACTGCGACATTTACGCCCAGGCGCGGTACATATCTCCAGCAGCACCATCAGCGTGGCTTTTTCTGCGCAATTGGCAGCAGCCCATGCAGCAGCCGGACAAGAGTATATTTCCGCGCCAGTATTCGGACGACCTGACGCCGCCGCTGCGGGCCAGTTATTTCTGGTCGTAGCCGGCAAACGGAAAATCATTGATCAACTGCAAACATTGCTTGATGCCGTTGGACAGCGGACATTTATTGTGGCAACCGAGCCGGAAAAAGCCAATCTCGTTAAATTGAGTGGTAATTTTCTCATCGCTTCGGTCATTGAATCCCTCGGCGAAGCGATGGCCTTGGTGGAAAAAGGCGGCATAAATCGCCACGATTACCTCGAGTTATTAACCTCCAGTCTCTTTAACATACCGCTCTATAAGAATTACGGCGCCCTGATCGCCGATCGAAAATTCACGCCACCAGGGTTTGCAGCGCCCTTGGGACAAAAAGACATTCGCTTGGTGCTAACCGCCGCCGAGGCGCTGAAAGTGCCTCTACCTTTTGCAAGCATCCTGCGCGACCGCTTTATTAAGTTAGCGGCTCATGGGGGCGAAATCCAAGACTGGTCCGCCGTTGGTGGCCTTGCTGCTGAGGATGCAGGCCTGTTGCTCAAATCCTGAGGGGTGACCTTGTATCAAGTTTTATCAAGCTACTGCTACCCTACCAACTCGCTGAAAGTCATGGTCTCACCCTGATCGGCTACGCTCGGGACGAGCGCATGACCGTGTATGCGCATGCCGAGCGCGTTCGCGATTGTGCCGAGCCGATACCACTTCATTTCTGATGTCTCTTTTTGCTCACTATCGGAGAACTTTCCATGGATGTTCGTGCTGCTGTTGCTTACGGGGCCAACCAACCCCTCGTCGTCGAAACCGTTCAGCTAGAAGGGCCTCGCGCAGGCGAAGTCCTGGTAGAAATTAAAGCCACCGGTGTCTGCCACACCGATGCTTATACGCTTTCCGGTATGGACCCTGAAGGACTGTTTCCAACGGTGTTGGGCCATGAAGGTGCTGGTGTAGTGGTAGAAGTCGGCGCGGGTGTCCGTTCCCTTCAGCCCGGCGACCACGTCATTCCGCTTTACACGCCGGAATGTCGGGAATGTGAATACTGTCTCAGCGGCAAAACCAATCTCTGCCAAGCTATCCGGGAAACCCAAGGACGTGGCCTCATGCCCGATGGAACCAGCCGATTCTCGGCCCAAGGCAAGCCTCTCTACCATTACATGGGCACCAGTACTTTCGCCCAATATACCGTACTCCCGGAAATCGCCCTCGCCAAAATTCGTGAAGATGCGCCTTTCGACAAAGTTTGTTATATCGGTTGTGGTGTGACCACGGGCATCGGTGCGGTAATTTATACGGCCAAAGTCCGGCCCGGAGATAAAGTGGTCGTATTTGGTCTTGGCGGTATTGGACTGAATGTGGTCCAGGGTGCAAGGCTGGCAGGCGCAGACATGATTATTGGGGTTGATATCAATCCCAGCAAACGCGCACTGGCCGAACAATTCGGTATGACCCATTTTGTGAATCCCAAGGAACTAGAGGGCGACCTCGTTCCCTATTTAGTAAGTCTGACCAAGGGTGGAGCTGATTATAGTTTTGAATGTATTGGCAATACCACGCTGATGCGTCAAGCGCTGGAGTGTTGCCATAAAGGCTGGGGCACCAGCATCATCATCGGGGTGGCGGGCGCTGGTCAGGAAATAAGCACTCGGCCTTTTCAGCTCGTCACCGGCCGCAACTGGCGCGGTTCGGCCTTTGGCGGTGCGCGCGGCCGTACCGATGTACCGAAAATTGTCGACTGGTATATGGAAGGTAAAATTCATATTGATGAAATGATTACCCACACAATGCCCTTGGAGGAAATCAATACGGCCTTTGACTTGATGCATAAAGGGCAATCCATTCGTAGCGTACTGACATTCTGAGCGTGGCCATGAACGAAGCTGCACTAGAACTTTTAGACTCGCATACCTGCTTCGGCGGTATTGCGCAGCGTTATCAACATGCCTCGACCAGTTGTCGTGCTCCCATGCGTTTTTCAGTGTTTATCCCGCCGCACCAAAACGGCGATAAACTCCCGGTGGTTACCTTTCTGGCTGGTCTCACCTGTACCGACGAAACTTTCATGATCAAGGCCGGTGCTCAACGCTATGCGGCAGAGTTGGGCTTGATTTTAGTCGCACCAGACACCAGCCCTCGCAACACCGGTATTCCCGGTGAAGATAAAGACTGGGATTTTGGCAGCGGTGCCGGTTTTTATGTGGATGCTACCGAAGCCCCTTGGGTGAATCACTATCAAATGCATCGTTATGTAACTGCCGAGTTGCCGGCACTCATCACCCAAAACTTTCCCATGAGCAGTCAGCGTCAGGGTATCTGCGGGCATTCCATGGGCGGGCATGGTGCTCTGGTCTGCGGGTTACGCCACCCCGAGCAGTACCAATCTATCTCGGCTTTTGCCCCGGTTTCTGCACCCAGCCAAACGCCCTGGGGTCATAAAGCCTTTAGCCAATATCTCGGGCCAGACCAAAAACTGTGGCGCGACTATGATGGGCTGGAACTGCTTCAGAAAAGTGCTGGAAGCAACCATACCCCCATTCTGATTGATCAGGGGCGGGACGATCCTTTTCTCGAAAAAGAACTCAAAACTGAATGGCTGGGCGCCCTCCGGGATGATCGCCTGACTCTGCGCTGGCAGGCAGGCTACGATCATAGCTACTTTTTTATTGCCAGTTTCATTGGCGAACACTTGGCTTTTCACGCACAAACACTACGCGGTTAGCACCCGTACTTGAGGCGGCAAGGTACTAGGGCATAAGCTAGACCGCTCAGTGGGTGGAAAATAGCAGGGATATGATGCATCAACAGGAAAAGGAGCCGATCCCGCTGGGTAACTATTCTAACCCACTTGTCCCCAGACAACGCGTCCATGCCCTCGGTGCAGCCATGCTCGGCATGCTCCTCGATGGTTATGATCTGAGTATCATGGCCGTCGTTCTTCTGCCGCTGACCACGGAATGGCAACTTGGAGCCACGGAAACTGGACTGCTTATGGCCATGGCGCTGCTGGGATCATTGCTAGGAGGGCTTTTTGGCGGTGTCTTCACGGATCGCTTTGGTCGTCGCAAGCTGCTTTTCCCGAATATTTTTCTGTACGTGTTTGGTGCACTGGTCAGCGCTTTCAGTCCGAATATCGCCAGCCTTTTTGTCGGACGTTTTCTCACCGGACTCGCTATTGGTCTCGACTATCCTCTGGTAGCCACCATCGTTGCCGAATACAGTCCAGCCGCCCAGCGCGGCAATCGCTTTGCCCGGGTGAATCTGGCTTGGTATGTGGGAGCGCTGCTCTCTACCGGTGTTGGTTGGGCGCTCCTGCTTATCGGCCCCAACTCCTGGCGCTGGATGCTGGGTAGTGCCGTGGTTCCAGCCCTAGCCCTGCTCTGGTTGCGCCGAGGCCTGCCCGAATCGCCGCGCTGGCTGACGCGCAACGGTCATCCTGCCGCCGCTCTCGAAGCGCTCTCCTGTCTACAGCCCACCTGTTCGAATGTCGAACTTCAAGAGCAAATCAAGGGTTTTCAGGCGAAGCACCAATCTTGGCGGGTTTTACTCCAAAAAGCCTGGCTTCGGCGACTTTTTCTGAGTATTTTTCCGTGGTTTTGCTTGGATGTAGTAGGGCTGGGTATTGGCCTCTATTTCCCTCTGGTTCTCCGCGATAATGGCCTCGCCAGCAGCAACGCTACAGCGGCTGCGTTAAATGCTGGATTTCTGCTAATTTCTGCGCTGGGTATCGTTTATATTCTTTCTCGTCTGGATCGCTGGGGGAGAATCCCTTTACAAAGCGCAGGGTTCGCGCTGATGTCTTTAGGGCTTGCCGTATTTGCTCTATGCTCTTGGAATCACTGGTTGACGGGTGTCTATATAGCGGCCGCCGTGTATTCGCTAGGGGTAGGTATCGGTCCTGGAGTAACGGTATTTGCCTTAGCCGTAGAAATATTCCCTACCGAATTACGCGCCAGCGCCGCCGGACTAGCGACCGGTCTGTCGCGGCTTGGTGCGTTCATTTCCGCCGTTCTTTTTCCGATTTTTGAGAAAAGCTGGGGGATTCCCCTAATTTTAGTGGTGATGTCGGCGGTAGCGTTACTGGGTATGCTGGTCACGCTATTTTACGGCGTGGAATCGCGGCTGAAAAGTTTAGAAGATTTAGAAAATCTAGAAGGCCAGTCCAAATCCTGAATTACTCAAAGCTCCAGGTACGCACAATACGCAGTGGCGTCGGCGGTGATTGCCATTGTGCAGGAAGTGGGGGGAAAGGCGTTGCCTCACGAATAATCGTTTCGACCGCAGCCGCTAGAACGATATTCCCACTCCCTTGTACCAAATTGATGGCCATCAACTGACCGCTGGGAGCAATAGTCACCGCCACCACGATTCGTCCTTTGGGTAATGGCCCATGACGGTTCCCAAAAAGCTTCTTTTGCGCCAGATCCATAATTCGACTTTCCCAGCTTTTCAGATAGGCATTAAAGGCGGCTTGACGATCTGCCGTTGCGACGGGTGCGGAGACCCGCTGAGGATGCGTAGGTACTAGCCCGTCTGGACTAGGAAGCGCCGGTAACGATGGTGGGGTGACATGAGGAGGACGGAAGCGCGGCGTTAAGGAAATTTCAACCAGTGAGTTCACCGGGTTTTTCTGGGGTAACTGTCCAGCAAGACCGAACAATAAAAAAATCCAGATAATCAGATTAGCGAACAGTGAAAATAGTACCCAAGGAAACAACTGATCCAGATCTTGGGCGCGCAGCCGCAAAATTCGTGTTGCTGCCACCACTGCCGCCGAAGCATACCAGCGCACTCGAAAAACCAACCCCGCACCACTTGCTACAAAACCTGTCGGGCTAGAAGCCCGAGATCGTTGATTATTTGACCTCTTTACCCCAACCATTCAGCCGCATCAATCGCGTAGTAAGTGATGATCGCATCCGCGCCTGCTCTTTTCATACTCAGCAGAGACTCCAGTACGCTCGTCCGCAGATCCAGCCAACCCGCCCGAGCAGCGGCCTGGAGCATGCTATATTCGCCAGAAACCTGATAAGTCAGCACCGGCAGAGCGCAGCGCTCGCGCACATCACGCAGCACATCCAGATAGGGCATAGCCGGTTTGACCATCACGAGATCACAACCTTCGGCAACATCCAGTTCCAGTTCGCGAAAAGCCTCGCGACGATTAGCCGGGTCCATTTGATAAGCCTTGCGATCTCCGGACTGAGGAGCACTGTCCGCAGCATCTCGAAAAGGACCATAAAAGGCGCTGGCGTATTTAACCGCATAGGAAAGTATGCTCACGTCGGGATAACGGGCGGCATCCAAGGCTTCACGAATGGCCATGACCATGCCATCCACCATGCCGGATGGCGCCACCACATGAACTCCAGCCTCCGCATAGGAAATCGCCTGGCGCTGCAGATTCTCCAAGGTCGCCGTGTCGTCACGATCCCCCCCTGCATCCAGTACGCCGCAATGGCCATGGTCGGTGTACTCACAAAAACAGGCATCGGCAATGACCAGTAACTGCGGATAGGCCGCCCGAATGGCCCGGATAGCCCGCTGTACCAACCCCTCTCCACTCCAGGAGGCGGAACCGCAAGCATCCTTCTCGGTGTTTTCTATAACGCCAAAAAGCAGCACCCCCGAAATACCTAAAGCCACTGCCTCGGCGCAAAGTCGTAAAGCCGAATCCATACTGTGTCGAAATACACCCGGCATGGAGACAATTTCGCTGCGGACATTTTCACCTTCCACCAAAAAAATGGGCAGGATAAAGTCGGCTGCGCTTAACTGGTTTTCTCGCAGCATGCCGCGCATGGAGGGATGACGCCGTAAGCGGCGGGGTGCGTGCTGAACAGAGGATACAAAGGGCGTCATGCAGAAACCTCTTGGCTTTTTGCCCATTCTTCCAGAGCGGCCATTATCCCTGCCGTACTCGCTTCTGAAGCTATCCAGGGTTCCGGCAGACCAACGGCGCGAATGGCGTCGGCCGTAAACGAACTAATGGCAATCAGCGGCGTGTTTTTCAGCCAACGCTGCCCTAATCCACCGACCATCTGATAAAAATTATTGAAGATTTCCGGACTGGTAAAAGTCACGGCGTCCAGCTCCCCGCGTGCCCAAGCGTGCAGCAATGGTGTCGGATTCGCTCCGGGGATGGTCCGCCGGTAACACAGCACTTTTTCTACCTGAGCACCACGTTCGCTCAGGACTTTCTCCAGCAGCTCCCGGCCCTGATCCCCCACAAAAAGCGCCACACGCTGACCCTTTACCTCCGCCAGTTCCGCGCTATTCAACAAACCTTCGGAGCTAAATTTTTTAGGGACGAGATCGACCTGCAACCCAAACTCCTGCAATGCCTTGCCGGTTTCGCGGCCAACAGCAGCAATGCGTGGGCCGCTAGGCCACTGCAAATTACGGCTTTGTAGACGACTCAACGCAAAGGCTACGGCGTTGCGGCTGGTAAAAATAACCCAGTCGAACTGGACGATATGATGCAGCGCATCGTCCAGAGACTGCCAGTTTTCGGGGGCTTCAATTTGCACGGCAGGGAAAAGAATCGGCCGAGCCTCGGCGGCTTTCAGCGCGCTGACCAGCTCCTCGGCCTGATCCCGAGGCCGAGTGACAACCACGCCCTTTTTTTGCAGTAATCCACTACTCACGGTAGAAGTTCCTCAATAATATGCGCAGCACCCTGCGCCAGAAGTTGCTCGGCAACCGCTTCGCCCAGCGCCAGCGGTTCATCACCCTGGGCAACGGCGGTCAGCAGGCGTCCGCCGTCGGGGCTGGCCACCAACCCACGGAGAAGCATCTGCGTCCCCTGCCATTCTGCCAGGGCGGCAACCGGCAAACGACAATCTCCCCCCAGAACTCGGTTCATACTGCGCTCCGCCAGCACACATTGTTGCGTTAAGCGATCCGCGAGCGGCATGATTAAACGCCGGGTTTCCTTATCGTCTGAGCGGATTTCTATCCCTATCGCGCCTTGCCCGACCGCTGGCAGAGAAAGCGTGACGGGGATCGCATAAGCAATACGTTCTTGTAGCCCCAGTCGTTTCAAGCCCGCCGCCGCCAGAATAATGGCGTCATATTGTCCTTCATCCATTTTCCGCAGCCGCGTAGCTACGTTACCGCGCAGATCCTCGACCCGCAACTGGGGATAATGGCGCAATAATTGCGCCCGCCGCCGCAAGCTGGAGCTGCCCACCCGCGCCCCTACCGGCAGATCTTCAGGATGCGAAAAATGATTGCTCACAAAAGCATCTCGCACATCTTCGCGGGCCATGATAGCGGCGATCTCCAAGCCCTCTGGTTGCAGCGCCGGCACATCTTTCATCGAATGCACCGCAATATCGACCTCTTGAGCCAGCAAGGCTGCTTCGATTTCTTTGACGAACAGACCTTTCCCACCCAGCGTATGCAGAGGCGCATCCTGCAATACATCACCACTGGTCGTCATGCGTATAATGTCTACTTGGATACCGGGTTGCGCCTGCTGCAAGGCGTCACGCACATGCTCCGCCTGCCAGACGGCAAGGGGGCTGGCCCGGGTACCAATACGAATCTGGGGCATCATAGCGGCGTTATCACCTTAAACAACAGCAAAATGCATGGAGTCCGTCACCTTAGCAGGGGGACTTTTCCTGTCAAGAGCCGTGATATCACGATATACCGATAAATAACATTGAAATAGTCTTTAACAACAAGATACAATCGCTCGAAATTCCACAGGAGTATGAAATATGCGTCATCACAAAATCTGGATAGCTGTTGCAACGCTGGGCGCGCTGAGCCTGACCGGATGCGCCCACAATGTGGGCAGCGGCAAACCCACCACCGTCAATGCGGTAGCCCCCGCAACATCAGCGACCACTGCCGGCCTCGCGGGCGAAGGCATCAACGGACAAAATCTCAACGCCAATGGACCCATCGGCGGCGGTAATAGTGGCCTGACAGCTTCCGAATTGGCGGCCTTGCCGCAAAACCTACGCGTCCACTTCGGCTTCAACAGCGAAAGCATGGATGCCCACGCCCAGCAAATCGCCACGCAAAACGCTCAGTTCATGGCCAACCACGCCCACGTCAAGGTGCGCTTGGAAGGAAATACCGATGATCGGGGTACGCAGGAGTACAATCTGGCCTTAGGTGAACGCCGTGCCGAAACCGTCAAACAGTTTCTGGAGGCCCAGGGTGTTAGTGCTGCGCGTATCAGTACGGTGAGCTTCGGTAAGGACAACCCCCTCTGCACCAGCAACGATGCCGAATGCTGGGCAAAAAATCGTCGCGTGGATTTTGTTTACAGTGGTGGTTACAACGGCTAAATAGCCAAGGAGAATTTGCTGATGAAACGCTGGCAACTATTGCCTGTTCTTCCGTTATTGTGTCTGAGCCCTTTTGCTCAGGCAGAATCCACGAGTGATCGGGTCCTCCAGCTTCAACAGCAGATGGCCGTCATGCAGGGTGAGCTGAGTAGTCTCATCGCGGTTCAGCAGGCGGACAAGGGTAGTCAAAGCGCCCTCGCCAACCTGCTGCAGCGTACCCAGCGACTAGAGCAGGAAGTCCGTAATCTGCGCGGGGAAGTGGATACCAAAACCCACGCGCTACAGACCGAACAGCAATCTACCGCATCCAAAGTCCAGGCTCTGGCAGCACAGCTAGCGGTGACTGGCACTTCGGTGACTGGAGCTACCGCCAGCACCAGCTCAGCGGCACTCCCCGTGAGCAATGGGGTAGTCACCACCCCTGCCGCCGCCGTAGCCAGCGCTGCCAGCAACGCCTCGGCGCCACTCATTCAGAGCCTTGGCCAAGCGGATTATCAGCATGCCTTTAATTACCTGCGTCAGGGTAAGTATGGAGAAGCGGTCACAGGCTTACAGGGCTTCATCCAGAAATATCCCCAAAGCAGCTTGATCCCCGATGCCTATTACTGGCTCGGACAGGCCCAGTATGTACTCGGCCAGAATGATGCTGCCCTCAAAAGTCTCTATATTGTGCCCACGCGATTTAACCAGAGCAGTAAAGCGCCCGAGGCTATGCTGCGTATGGCGGAAATCTATCAGGCCATCGGCAAATCCAAGCAAGCTGCGGCAACACTGAACAAAATTATCCAGCAGTATCCCAGCACACCTTCTGCACAAAAGGCTGAAGCCCAGTTACAGGCTCTGCCGTCCAAATAAGGATGGAAGGGCGACTCCGCATTACCGAAATTTTTCATAGTCTGCAGGGAGAAACCCGCAGTGTTGGCCGCCCCGCGACTTTTGTGCGCCTGACGGGATGCCCCTTACGCTGTCAATATTGTGATACCGCTTACGCGTTTCACGGCGGAGAATGGCAATCTCTATCGTCTATTCTGGATAGTGTGCATGCGGGCGGCAACCGTCTGGTAGTCGTTACCGGTGGCGAACCACTCGCCCAAGCTGACGCTCTTCCGCTCATGACCGCACTATGTGACGCTGGCTACGAGGTTTTTTTGGAAACCAGCGGCGCGTTGTCCGTGGCGGATGTCGATCCACGCGTCATCAAGGTCCTCGATCTTAAAACCCCAGACTCCGGCGAATGTACCCGTAATCTTTGGGAAAATTTACCGCTTCTCAGCGCCCAAGATCAAATCAAATTTGTCATCTGTAGTCGCAAAGATTATGACTGGGCCAAGGACGTTACCCATCGTGAAGCGCTTCCAGAGCGCTGCGAGGTACTGTTTTCACCCTCGCAGGGGCAAATGCCCCTGACCGACCTTGCCGAATGGATATTAGCTGACAAACTCGATGTGCGTTTGCAGATTCAACTCCACAAGCTCATCTGGGGCGATGTCCCAGGACGGTGACTAATGCCTAAACCCGCTATTGTGCTGCTCTCCGGAGGGCTTGATTCCGCTACCGTCATGGCTCTCATGCGTCGTGATGGTTTCGCCATTCATGCGATGTCTTTCGATTATGGACAGCGCCACAAGCAAGAATTGCATTATGCAGGGCTGGTTGCGCAGGCACTCGGCGTTGCCAGTCACCGTACCGTCCACATTGATCTTGCCGCATTCGGTGGTTCAGCACTCACCGATACCGGGATAGCCGTGCCCGAGGGTGGCCTTGCGCCAGGCATTCCTATTACCTATGTACCTGCCCGTAATACGATATTTCTTTCCTTTGCGCTGGCGCTG
This sequence comes from Acidithiobacillus sp., assembly GCA_041676785.1. GTDB lineage: Bacteria > Pseudomonadota > Gammaproteobacteria > Acidithiobacillales > Acidithiobacillaceae > Acidithiobacillus. Next base: position 17,573 of record JBAYRF010000018.1, read on the forward strand.
GCAGAAGTTCTTCGTGCTCAGGATATTTTCATCGGCGTCAACAGCCAAGATTACAGCGGCTATCCCGACTGCCGTCCAGAGTTTATTGAAGCCTTTGAAAAACTGGCCCAAGTGGCCACCCGGCTTGGCGACGAATCTCAGGGTCCGCATATCCACGCCCCGCTCCAGCACCTCGATAAAAGTGAAATCATCCGCCTCGGCACCCGCCTCGGAGTCGACTACAGCCTCACACGATCCTGCTATCAACTGGACGATGCCGGACGCTCTTGTGGACTCTGCGACAGCTGCCGCCTCCGCCGTGACGGTTTTATGAAGGCTGGGATTCCTGATCCTACGCCGTATCAGTAACAGGAATGCTAAGGCCGCCACATGCACATCTGGGTTGATGCCGACGCTTGTCCCAACGTCATTAAAGACATTTTATATCGCGCCAGCGATCGCCTGAAACTGCCTTTGACCTTGGTCGCCAACCAAGCTCTACGCGTACACCGCTCTGCTTATATCCGCACGGTGGTCGTGCCGAAGGGCTTTGATCTGGCCGATGAGGAAATCGTTCGGCGCATCGTAGCGGGTGATCTGGTAATCACCGCCGATATTCCGCTGGCCGCCGCCGTGCTACAAAAAAACAGCCATGCCCTCAGCCCGCGCGGGGAGCGTTATTCCCCCGAAACCATCCACGAGCGCCTGCGGATTCGTGACATGATGGAGCAACTACGGGACTCCGGCGTGCGCACGGGCGGCCCCGCCGCCCTGAGCCAAGCGGACCGCCAAGCATTTGCCAATGCCCTGAACCAGCTACTGGTTCGCGCCTGATTCTCTGGACAGCACAGTTATAGTCATCAAACTGACTACTTGGACCAAGCAGGCTGGCTGTCCTCTCCGGCATCACTCCGGAGAATAGCCATGGTCTTACCATCCAGACTGACTTCTGCCAGCACTTTGCGGCCACCACGATGGGTTCCATAAAGAATCATCTGACCATTACCGGCAAAGCTCGGATGATCACAATTACCCTGGGCATCCAAAACGCGCATGCCGCTTCCATCAGGATTCATAACGGCCAGCGCATAAACCCCATCCGTGCGATGAATGAAGGCAATCGCATTACCCGTTGGCGAATAAACCGGGCTCGCATTATATCCGCCGCTGTAACTCAGCCGATGCACGGCACCACCGTGCGTATTCATGGCATAAATCTGGGGACCACCGGCCCGATCGGAGACGAACACAATCTGCCCGCCATTGGGTGCCCAAGTCGGTGAAGTGTTAATGGCATCATCGTTGGTGAGCTGCTGACGCTGCCCGGTACGCAGGTTGACCACATAGATTTGGGTATGGCCACCGGCAGACCGCGCATAAGCCAATTGTTCACCATTCGGAGAAAAAGCGGGCGCACTGACGATTTCACCACCCGGTGCTACGGATTGGCGTTGACCGGTAGCTAGGTCCTGTACATATATGATCGCTCGGGAATTTGCGTAGGTTACATAGGCGAGGCGGTGCTTGTTCGGTGACCAAACGGGCGAAAATACCGGCATGATACCCCGAACAATAGGGTGTGGATTCCAGCCGTCCGATTCGGCTATCAGCAGTTCGTAAATATTACCTGTCTGTCGGACGTAGGCAATACGACTGGCGAAAGGACCGGGTTTGCCGGTGAATGCCTGATAGATGACATCAGCAACATGATGCGCTGTCATGTGCAACTCACCAGCCGAGCAGGTAAAACGACGGGCGGTCAGTTCTTGGCCGGTGCTGACATTGTAGACGTAGACATTGACCACATAGCCGCCATTGAGGGGCTGTACCGAACCTACCGCCAAGCCGGTCGCACCCACGGTCGTCCATTGTGCCGCTTTGACATCTGCCGGTGCATGAGGATCGCTGGGATAACCCGCTGGTTCGATCACCCGAAACAAACCGCTGTGGCGCAGATCATTACGTACCACATCGGCTACTGAGGGTTGACCGGGGACCCCAGGACCAAAGGATGGAATGGCGATGGGTAGCGCTGATGCTACGCTTTTGGTGATTTCCACCGTCAGCGCCGCCTGCGCAGGCAGCACAACAGCTGACGCCAGCAAAAATAGTGCCAAAGCCCAGAAACGTTTAGCCATGATTGAGATCCTCCGCATTAAATTTAAGATCTACATCTTTGTATAAGGAATAGGAAAGACCGATAGGCGGTGAAAATGGCGCAGCCTGCCGCACAGCCGCAATGACTGCCCGGTCAAACTGTGGATTTCCACTGGATCGCACAATTTGCGGCTGACCAATAATTTGCCCTTCGGGGCTCAACCTGATTTCTACCGTACAGGCCAGTGCCGCCGCAAAATTGGTATTCCAAGCATTGTAAACCTGCGTACGAATTTTTTGCGCAAAAAGACCAATCAATCGCTGATTTTCCGAAGCTTGCTGCGCCCTAGCAGCAGCCATATTGGCTTCGGCCTGCAATTTGGCCTTCGCCTCAGCCATCTGCTGCTGTAACGCCTTGGCGCGCGCGGCACGGGCAGCCTGTGCCGCCTGCTCTGCCAACTGTTTTTTGACCTCCGCAGCACGGGCGGCGGCGGCTTTTTCCTGAGCCGCTTTCTGCTCAGCAGCTTTTTCTGCGGCAGCTTTCTGGGCAGCGGATTTTTCGGCGGCGGCCTTTTCCGCTGCGGCTTTGCGTTCTGCCGCCTGAGCAGCCGCCTTTTGTTGTACTTTCTGTCGCGCCGCCAATTCTTCGGCGTGCTTTTCCTGTGCTTCACGCGCAGCGGCAATTTGCGCCGCTTTCTGACGAGTAGCCTGGGCATCCGCTTTTTGTTGCTCGGCTTTTTGAGCCGCAACTTGCGCTGCCGTGGGCGGTGGGGGCGTCACCGGCTTGGGAACCGGCTTGGGAGCAGGCTTAGGCGGAGGCGGCGACACGGGCGCTGGCTTGAGGACAGGCACCGGCTGAGGGGCAGGAGCTGCTGCCGGAGGCATCCCACTGCTCAGTTGGGCCTGCATCGGTTTATTGCCACTGCTCACCGGCAACTGCACATGAAAAGACCAAAACAAGACAAACAGGATGCCCGCATTGAGGAGTATGGCCAGAATCAGTGGCCACATGGGTCTACGTTCTTTCAATGCCCCTCCGGACGGGTCAACAATCCGACATGAGAAATCCCGGCCTCCTGCAGACGGGCCATTACCGCCATCACCTTGCCGTAATCCACATGAGCGTCGCCCCCTACCAGCACCTGAACCTGATCATGGCTGGATTCTGCGATATGACGGACGCTCGACGCCAAATCACTCAAGGCTACCGAACTGTGGGTGTCCTTGTATTGTACCGAGATCGTCCCTTGCCTAGTGACAGAAATAAGTACCGGTGGCGTTTTGTCAGAAACCGGCTTGGTCACGCCCTTGGGCAGATTAACGTTCACGCCCTGGGTCAGCAACGGTGCCGAGAGCATGAAAATAACCAGCAGCACCAAGGTCACGTCAATATAGGGGACGACGTTCATCTCCGCCATCAACCGTCTTCTTCTCATGGCTTGGTCTCAGGTACCTGGCGATGCAGGATATTGGTAAATTCATCCATAAATACTTCAAACTGAGCATCCAGCTTATCGAGCTTATGAATATAACGATTATACGCAGCAGTTGCTGGTATAGCCGCGAACAAACCCGCCGCCGTAGCAATCAGGGCTTCGGCTACCGGCGGTGCCACCGTCGCCAGCGTCGCTTGCCCAGCGACACCAATATGCATAAAGGCCGTCATAATACCCCAGACTGTCCCCAGCAAACCGACGAAAGGACTCACGGAAGATACTGAAGCCAGAAAAGCTAAATGATTTTCTAAGCGGCCTACTTCTCGCATTTGGGCAACACGCATGGCGCGGCGCGCCGCATCCAGAGCATCGTTGGGGCGGATCTTTCCGCGTTGACGCTGAAACTCTTCATAACCGGCGCAGAAAATGCTGCCGGCCCCCGTTTCTAGGTTGGTGTTACCGGAGACATGCTGGTAGATCTGGCTCATCTCACCACCGCTCCAGAAACGCTTTTCAAATCGGGCCAGGGCTTTGAAAGCACCCGCGAATATCGCCCATTTTTCAAAAATGATGGTCCAGGACGCGATAGAAGCGATGACCAGCAACACCAAGATAATCTGTACCACTGGACTGGCATTCATGACCAAATGCACTACGGAAAGGGAACTAGCAGGATGAGTAGCAGTTTGCGGGTCCATAAAATCTCACGGATGAATAGAAAGGGGAATAGCCTGCAACAGATCGGCAGGAATGACACAAGGACGAAAACCCGCTGCACTAAGGCAGACGACTTCAATTTCGCCCGTACATAGCCGCTTTTCTGCGACCGAAATATGCTGCTGAAAAGTCATACGCACCGGACTCTTGCTCAAGGCCATCGACTCCACCCGAAGCAGGTCGTTAAAACGAGCCGGGGCGCGAAAATCCAGAGACGCGCGTCGCACGGCAAAAATAATGCCGGCGTCGCGCTCCAATACGTCCAGTTCATAACCTTTTTCACGCAGCATCTCGGTACGAGCGCGCTCCATAAAGCGTAAATAATTGGCATGGTACACCACCCCGCCATGATCTGTATCTTCATAATAAACGCGTACGTGAAATATACTCGGGCGGGTCTCAGAGGGCATCTAATAACCCTTCCCCATCTTTACTGGGCGCACCAAGGCCTAGGGCCAGATAACTGAGTTCGGTAGCACAGCGCCCGCGCGGGGTTCGGATTAAATAACCGCGCTGAATCAGGAAGGGTTCTAAAACATCTTCAATGGTCCCCCGCTCCTCACCGATGGCGGCCGCCAAGCTCTCGACACCCACCGGCCCACCGCCGAAACGCCCGATAACCGCCTGCAGTAACTTGCGATCCTGCCCGTCAAAACCATGCTGATCGACTTCCATCAAAGTCAGTGCTGCTTGCGCCGTAGAATGATTGATCTCGCCATTACCACGCACCTGAGCGTAGTCTCGAACCCTGCGTAGCAGACGGTTAGCGATGCGCGGTGTACCTCGGGCACGCCGGGCGACTTCCTGCGCGCCTTCGAGCACTTGGGGCGTGCCAAGGATTTGCGCCGAACGCGTCACAATCTGGGTGAGCTCGGCATCACTGTAGAACTCCAGATGGAAGCTGATCCCAAAACGATCGCGCAAGGGAGAGGTCAGCAAACCGGCGCGGGTCGTAGCGCCAATTAAGGTGAAAGGCGGCAAGCTGATTTTGATGGAGCGCGCCGCTGGCCCCTCGCCGATCAAAATGTCGAGCTCGTAATCTTCGAGAGCGGGATAGAGGATTTCTTCCACCACGGGACTGAGGCGGTGGATTTCATCCACAAACAGCACGTCGTGGGGTTGAAGGTTGGTGAGAATAGCCGCTAGATCGCCGGGCTTGTCGAGAACCGGCCCCGAGGTGACCTTCAGACCGGCACCCATTTCTTGGGCAATAATGTGCGCCAGTGTCGTCTTACCCAGCCCCGGTGGACCGAAAAGCAGAACATGATCGAGCGCTTCAGAGCGACCCTTGGCCGCCTCCATATAGAGGCTAAGGGATTCGCGCAGGCGCGGCTGGCCAATATACTCCTCCAGTAAACGCGGACGCAGGGCGTGATCCACCGCGTCATTATGCGCTTCTTGAGGATTAAGGGGACCTCTGTCCATCATACGGGTCTGACCATACGGGCGCCTGCGGGTTCCAAAAAAATCAATGCCGTGAGAGGGATTGCAGGGCTTGGCGAATCAGATCTTCCAGTCCCAATCCTTCGCCTAACCCGGCAATCGCCTGACTCGCCTGAGCAGGCTTATAACCTAAAGTCAGGAGTGCTGCAATGGCCTCCTGCCGAGGATCGCCCACAGCGCTGCTGCCCGCTGGTACAGCACTGATTCCGCCCATTTTATCCCGCAACTCAACCACCAACCTCTCGGCGGTTTTCGGCCCAATACCCGGAATGGCGGTAAGCTGCGCGACATTACCCTCGGCCACCGCCTGATGGAGGCGCTCCGCCGACAGACCAGAAAGACAAGCCAGTGCCACTTTACCCCCGATACCATTAACGCGAATCAGCAAGCGGAAAGTATCGCGCTCGGCAATACTCATAAACCCATACAGCAAATGCGCATCTTCACGAATCGCCAAATGCGTATACACCGTCAGCGCCTCGCCCTCGGTGGGCATCTGAAAAAAACTGGATAAAGGCATCTCCAGCTCATACCCTACCCCGCGCACATCCAGCCAGAGCCAAGGTGGACGGCGCTGCAACACAAGGCCGGACAACATGGTGATCATCGGCTTTGACCTTTATCGACCGGACAATCAACCATGACGGACGGGCTCCCAGCGCTGACGGGTGCGGGCGTGATGGGCATGACAGATGGCACAGGCGAGGGCATCGGCAGCATCGGCCTGGGGTTCAGTATCCAGCCTGAGCAACCATCGGACCATACTCTGCACCTGCTCCTTGGCAGCATGCCCACCACCCACTGCCGCCTTTTTGATTTGCAGTGCCGTATATTCCTCAACCGGCAGGCCGGCTTCTAGCAAGGCCACCAGCGCGGCCCCGCGTGCCTGTCCCAATTTCAAGGCCGAATCGGCATTACGAGCCATAAATACCTGCTCAATAGCGGCAGAATTCGGTTGATATTCAATCAACACCTGTCGAAGTTCTTGATGGATGGCACCAATGCGTTCCAGAAAAGGACGGCCCGCCACATTGAGACAACCATGTGCCACATGCCGAAGCTGACCGGCTGCGTCCGATTCAATAATGCCATACCCGGTACGCAACGAACCCGGATCAATCCCAATAATGCGCAGGCCGTCGGTCTTTCCGGACCAAGTTTGCGAGAGGGCCAACGCGCTCAGGACGCAGCTTCCAAACGCGCCATTTCTTCGTCACTGATTTCGTAGTTGGCGTAAACATTTTGTACGTCGTCATTTTCTTCTAGGAAATCAATCAGGCGAAGCAGCTTTTCGGCCTCCTCACCATGGACTTCAATGGTGTTTTCGGGAATCATAGTGAGTTCGCTTTCTTCCGGCTTCAGGCCAGCGGCCTCCAACGCCAACAACACGCTGTGCAGATCTGTCGCGCTGGTATAAACCGCAATGCGCTCGCCCTCGTTGACGACGTCTTCTGCACCAGCTTCCAGCGCGGCCTCAAGGATACGGTCCTCATCCGCGTCGCCCGCAAAAGTAATCAAACCGAGCTTTTTAAATTGGTAAGCCACAGATCCTGCCGTACCCATGTTACCGCCGCGCTTGGAGAAAATATGGCGAATTTCGGCCACCGTGCGCACTTTGTTATCGGTCATGGTCTCGATGAGAATGGCCACACCAGCGGGGCCGTAACCCTCATAAGTGACTTCTTCATAATCCACACCTTCGAGTTCACCGGTACCGCGATTGACTGCGCGCTCAATGGTGTCCTTGGTCATGTTGGCGGCATAGGCCTTGTCCAAAGCCAGACGCAGCCGGGAATTGCTGCCCGGATCACCACCGCCAGCCCGCGCCGCGACGGTGATTTCGCGAATCAGACGGGTAAAAATTTTACCGCGCTTGGCGTCTTTCAGCGCCTTTTTGAATTTAATAGTGGACCATTTACTATGCCCAGACATAACCGACTCCTTGCTTGATAACGCATTTATTCCGGTGAAATATCGCCCATGATAACGCAAAGGCGGGGATATCGTCATGCTAGGGTAGCAATGGCACTCATGGTCGCACCGAGCACGTCGGCCGCATCGGCATCTCGATGAAAATGCAGCGGTACGCCATAGCGTAACAAGGGATGTTGTCGCCGTAACCAGGTCATCCCATCGGAGTGATATTGCCGCACCCCGCCGATGTGCGCAGGCACCACCGGCGCCTGGCTCTCCCGCACCAACCAAGCGACGCCTTTCTGGATATCATCGCGGTTGATGCCACCTTCTGGAAACACTCCAAGTACCCGGCCATCTGCCAACACCCGACGGGCTTGCAGAAGCGCTTTGACATCGCGGCCATCGCGGCGCACGGGAATACTGTAGGTTTGATCCAATAAGGGACGCATCAAAGGGCTGTCGTAGTATTCCTGGGCCACCAGAAAAGAAATCACTCGTCGGTTACTCGCCACCAGCAATAGGGGGTCAAGTACCGATACATGGTTACAGACCAGAATGGCAGCACCACGGGCGGGGACCGTGCTGGATTCCCAATGAGCCCCTTGGTAGTAGCGCGTGTAACCCATGAGCAAGGCATGCAGTGCGCGCTGAGTCCGCGACCATTCGCCGATACTATCGGCTGGCGCTAGAGCGGGGTGGGCCATGATGCCGGTCAGGAAACCGTCAGCATGCGTTCCAGAGCGAGGCGCGCTTGCCCTGCAGTCTCCGGATCTACCTGAATGCGGTTATGCACCTGGCCTGCCAAAAGATTTTCCAACGATACCGCCAGTTGCTCTGGATCAATACGGAACATGGTAGAACACATGCAGACCATGGGCGACATGAATTCGACGGTTTTGCCTTCGCCTTTCACTTCATCAGCCAGTCTCGTTACCAGATTGATTTCCGTACCGACTAACCACTCTGTGCCGGGAGGCGAGGCTTTTACCGTGCGCAAAATAAAATCCGTAGAACCCACCGCGTCGGACATCTGGCATACCTCAAAAGCCGATTCTGGATGCGCAATCACTCGTCCCTGAGGATGCTCCCTGCGCCAACGCTCAATATGTACGGGTTGAAACATCTGATGGACGGAACAATGCCCCTTCCAGAGCAACACTTTGGCGCGACGAATTTCTTCGGCAGTGAGCCCGCCCAAGGGTAGCGCCGGGTCCCAAACCGGCATATCCCGCAAGGGAATACCCAACTGATGACCGGTCCAGCGTCCGAGATGCTGATCCGGGAAAAACAGTGCCTTGGGCCGCTGCCGAAAAGACCAGTCCAGCACTTTGCGGGCGTTAGAAGACGTACACACCGTACCGCCATGGGTTCCACAAAAGGCTTTGAGGGCTGCCGAAGAGTTCACATAGGTGACGGGTGTTACTTCTGTTTCTACGTCGAGTACCGTCGCCAGTTCTGCCCAAGCGCGCTGTACTTGGGGCATGTCCGCCATATCCGCCATGGCACAGCCGGCATTGAGGTCAGGCAAAATACTCGACTGCTCGGGACGGCTGAGGATATCTGCGACCTCCGCCATAAAGTGCACCCCACAAAACACAATAAATTCTGCGTCTTGTTCGGCAGCAGCTCGGGATAATTGTAGAGAATCTCCATGGAAATCCGCATGGCGATACACTTCTTCACGCTGATAATGATGGCCGAGAATAACGGCTCTTTTTCCCAGAGCGGCTTTCGCCCGCCGGATGCGCGCATCCAGATCAGCCGCATCGCTGCGTCGGAGTCCCTGCACCATCACCGTCTCCACACCCATAACCGACCCTCTCAGGCGCTGTTGCGCGTGTAAAATCTATCCTACGTTACGAAGCTGCTGGCGATGCGTCAAGGACTGCCCCAAATTGGCGCAAGATGGCATCACGATTCGTCCAAGAGCCGGTGCGCAGCGCGGCTTCGGCTGCCGGTAACCAGATAAAGTTACCATGTTCACTGGGGCGCAGTTGTGGTGTTGGACAATCCGGCAAAGCCAAGGTGAAAATGTGCTCTTCGTTATTGTCTACCTCTGGCGCATATCGCTCCCGCCAGGGTGGCACGATGGGAAACAGGTTGCGTACTCCGGTGTCGACCAAACCTTCTGCAGCGAATCCCGTTTCTTCCTGCAATTCCCGAATCGCCGCATCCCGCCAAGACTCTCCCACTTCGAGGCTTCCCGTTACCGATTGCCAAAAGCCTTCAGGACGCATCCGTTCCAGTAGCAACACCTGCTGACCGGAATAGATCATCACCAAAATGGACTTAGGGATTTTGAACATCCGCTCCGACTCCAGGACGCAGGCGGATACCCAGCTCCTGAAGTTGCTTATCCGCTACCGCACCAGGCGCCTCCGTCAGCAAACAACCCGCTTTTTGGGTTTTCGGGAAGGCGATGACATCCCGAATGGTGTCCGCACCGCTCATCAGCATCACCAACCGATCCAAGCCAAAGGCCAAACCGCCATGGGGCGGCGCACCATAGTGCAGGGCATCCAGGAGAAACCCAAATTTGTCACGGGCTTCGTCCGCACCGATTCCGAGCGCAGAGAACACTTTTTCCTGCATCGCCTCTTGATGGATACGGATGCTGCCGCCCCCGATTTCATTACCGTTGAGCACCAAATCGTAGGCCCGCGCCAAGGCTTCGCCCGGATTTTCCGTCAACGCATCGAGGTGGCCGGATTGAGGTGCCGTGAAGGGGTGATGGGTGGCTGTCCAACGATCTTCTTTTTCATCGTAATCAAACATCGGAAAGTCGGTCACCCAAACTGGCCGCCAGCCTTCCTGCAACAATCCAAGATCACTGCCAATACGGTTACGCAAATTTCCTAGCGCTTCATTCACAATTTTGACGCTGTCGGCTCCGAAAAACAGGATATCACCAGCCACTGCTGCGCTGCGCTGCAGAATCGCCTGCAAAACCGCTTCCGGCAAAAATTTGACGATCGGAGATTGCAGTCCCTCTACACCCTGATCCACCGCATTGACCTTGATGTAAGCCAAGCCTTTGGCCCCATAAATAGCCGCGAACTGGGTATATCCATCGATTTGCGCGCGACTGAGCTGGGCACCACCCGGAACTCGCAAACAGGCGACCCGTCCATGCGGGCGCTCCGCAGCTTCTCGAAACACTTTGAAGTCAACCGCGCTCATCAAATCGGTGAGCTCCGTCAACTCCAAGGGATTTCGCAGATCGGGACGATCCACACCAAAGCGATGCATGGCGTCGGCGTAAGTCATGCGCGGAAAAGAATCGGGGAGATTGACCGCCAGCAGCTCGGCAAAAAGACCGCGAATCATCGGTTCGGCGATCCCCATGACCTGCTCCTCATCCACGAAGGAGGCTTCGATATCAATCTGGGTAAACTCCGGTTGCCGATCTGCACGCAGATCCTCGTCCCGGAAGCACTTGGTAATCTGATAATAACGATCAAGGCCCGCCACCATTAGTAATTGTTTGAACAGTTGCGGGCTCTGGGGTAATGCAAAAAAATGTCCGGGCTGCGTGCGCGAGGGTACCAAATAATCGCGCGCACCTTCGGGCGTGGAGCGCGTCAAAACTGGCGTTTCGACATCTATAAAACCGGCGCTGTCGAGATAATTGCGCACATAACGCGTTACTTGATGACGCAGACGCAAACGGTTGAGCATCTCCGGACGGCGCAAATCTAGATAGCGATATTTGAGGCGCAGATTTTCGGCAATATCTTCTTCGTCTAGCGGAAAAGGAACCGGCTCAGAGCGATTGAGCACCTCAATCTGTGTCGCCGCCAGCTCTACCTTGCCACTAGGCATCTGCGGATTTTCGGTGCCCTCGGGACGTGCCCGCAACACCCCTTCGATGCGCAACACAAACTCGCTGCGGCATTCATTGGCGGCTGCAAAAGCCTCGGCCTGATCGGGGTCGGCAACGACTTGAACCAAGCCTTCGCGATCACGTAAATCAATAAAAATTACACCGCCATGATCTCGACGCCGCTGCGCCCAGCCACACAGCGTGACTTTCTGACCGATCAGCGTTTCGTTAATACCATTACAATAATGTGTCCGCATGCCGCGTCCCGTGTAGTGCTCGTAAAATAATCCATAAAATTAAACAGGGCCGCCCGACCAGCGACCCGCGCACAATCTAGCCTTGCAACGGACTCTCCGTCAATGACAGGCGCAACTCCCTCCGGGACAGGCAGGCGCAGTCGTCGCCGACTCGCTCTTGGCAGCCCCACCGCTCTTACTTCCCCCCTTAAAATCGGTCTCGTACCAGCCGGAACCTTTCAGGGCGAAAGCGCCAGCACTCAATTGACGCTCCAATCCGGGTTTACCACAGGCCGGGCAGTCCGTGAGGCGGGCATCACTCATCCGTTGTTCGGCACTCAAATGATGTCCACAGTCCTTGCATACATACTCATAAGTTGGCATCGTATCTACTCCGTATTGGGTTGTAACTTCAATATGCCTATTAAATACGTCTTCAGGCCACAATTTTCAAGCGTGCTGTGCTTGCACAGTCTGCCACGGTAATATCCTATGTCCATTGCGCCTGAATTGCACAGCGCCTTGCAAACCTTGATTGCCCTGCTCGCCATTTTGAATCCCATCGGCGCCATACCTATTTTTATTGCGCTCACCAGCGACGAAGACCAGAAACAGCAACTCGCCACCGCCAAACTCACATCACGGGCGGTCGCCGTTGTGCTCCTTGTTGCCGCTTTTCTAGGAGAATACATCCTCCAGTTTTTTGGCATCAGCATTGCTGCATTTCAGGTCGCCGGCGGCATGGTACTGATGTTGCTTGCTTTCAATATGCTCCAGGCCAAATCCAGCCGCTACCGACACACACCCGAAGAAACCGCCGAGGGCATGAGCAAAGAAGCCGTAGCCGTGGTGCCCTTGGCTATTCCGCTCATGGCCGGTCCTGGCACCATGATTACGGTCATTATCGCGCATCACAAAAACGCTTCTTGGTTGGCCAGCGGCTTATTGATTCTCGACATTTTGATTATCGCGGGTGTAGCTTATGCCGCTTTACGTTTGGCCCAACCCCTGTCGCGTCGACTGGGGGTAACCGGAATCAACATCTCCACGCGAATATTCGGACTGGTTCTGGCCGCTATTGCCGTGACTTTTATCGCCAATGGACTGGCTGCTCTTTTTCCTGGTCTGGTTCATGTCAGCACTTCCTGAGAACAGCCGTATCCCCAAGGGAATCCTCGTTACGAACCTAAGGCGTTTTTCTATCTTCTTCCAGCGCTTGATTTTCAGCGATAATCATAGCCCGATAGTTACCGAGCGTGTGAATATAGCGCTTGAGGCCCGTCAGCCAGAGCAGCGTGCCGATAATCAGGGAAATATAACCGATGGTCGCCCAAATATCCGGTCCAAAAAACCGGATAAAGGTAAGGCCCGCAAGAATCAGCGTCAAAGCGGTACGAGTATAAGCCAGAAAAGTACGTTCGTTGGCCAGCACTGTACGATCTAGCGCTAACCAGTCGCGCAGAATGAATTCGCGCGGGTTAAATTTGTTATAGGGCATGCTGCTCAAATTTTGTTCATCCTTCCGAATCTCCGAAAACCTTCCCAATACGGGTGATCCAGTCATCCTGTTCATGACAACAAGACCGCGAATGATACTGCAGACGGAGTCAGCAAATAAAGTACTACTCACCTTATAGGCAATTCATCGCAGTTAATCGGCCATAAAAAAGGATGCCCAGCAGACCAGCTACTGGCGCATCCAAGGACGGAAGAATAGGGAAACTCAGGGCTTAATATAATCGAATCCGTGAGACTCCAGTTGCATGATACGAACTATACCTGCTGGAACGATGACCACCGAAGGATCCAACTTGGGCAAATGCCCCGTTTTTTTCTTGAAAGCTTCCATACTGTTATGACAAACATCAAATTCCACGCCTTCCGCATTGATCGCCGCAATCCGACTCGCTACTGGACTATTGGGAAGATACATTTTGATACCCGGACCAAAAGCGACTACTACGATCTGTACTTTTTCCTGACCAAAATAATTGAGCAGGTTCTGCGCGTTATTGAGGGTAAGCGTCCAGCGTGCGGGGTTCGCCTGACTGACCTGAATCACCACATGCTGCTTGGCAAATGGGAGATCATGAATAAAAGTCGGATGGTCAAAATTAAAATCATTGAGCATAGAAACATTAGCCGAGGCTGTCGCTACTCCGAGAGCACCAAGAATCGGCAAAGCACCCGCCAGTACAGAAACTTTCAGAAACTTTTTGAATGACATCGGGACCTCCTTAATTACGCTGTTAAAAAGCAATCATCGCCTGCATGGCAAACTCATTATCTACTGAGTTAGCAATACTATCCGGAATCGCGCTCGGATGCGGCACATCCAGCGTCCGGAAATAATAACCCGCCATAATCTTGGTCAGCGGCGTAAAGTGATATTGCAGACCAACCGCCCAAGTTTTAAAAATACGTTGTTGTGCCGGATCATTCGGCAGACGATTGTAGTAGTCGTAGCGGAGATTCGCTTCAATGTGCTTGGTTAGAAATAACCCCGCCTCCAGCATGTAACCGTTCGCCTTGTTTTGACTTCCGGGATAAAGCTGGGTGTTGGTGAGTGCTGGAGCCAACCCCGGCGCGCTACTGAAAGCCGAAGCTGCCGATATCCAGCCGGAGCCGCGCATATACTGAAAGCGGAATTGCCGTCCCCATTGATGCATATAACCTTGCAAATATTGCAGATCAACACCATAGCGGGTCATGTTATAACTGTTTCCAGCCAGTTCGGGACGCGCGTGCTGATACCAAACACCACCCTGGATATCACTGCGAAACGGCCCTTTTCCGCCTAATATATAGGCTTCTTGCAGGCGCGCTGCATACAGCGGGCTGTTGGACTGATTTCCGGCCGCAACCGTGCCATACATGCCAATCATTGCACCATAGGTGAATTCCCAAGGGCCGTTGCGAAACCAGTCGAAGGCCATAATGCCTGGATAACGGAAACCACTTACACCGAGGGTTTGTTTACCATTGATAAGATAAGCATTCAGTGCTGGAGTTATTTTGTAGGGGTCTCCAGAATTGTACATTGGCTGTTGCAATAACTGACCAATCATCGTCGACGATAAAACAAAGTTATAACTCATATAACCCTGCATCGCGCCTTCGGCACTCGGCGCACGGATCAGACCTGCTTCGATTCTGGCGCCGGGAATATAACTAAAGGTAAAATGACCATCTATCAATCCGGGTTGATATCCACCGCGCACATGAGTAAAACCGTTATCGCCAAACTCTCCACCAAAAAAATAGGAAATATGTGGATTCAAGTTACCACGGAACATAATTCTTGCCCGCAATATATTAGCTGTCGTGCTTTGCGCAAATTCTGGTCCGACCAGATTAATATGAGGAATCTGATTTTTTACAAAACTATCTTCTTGACCTGATTGAGCATACAAACTGGGCTCTATAAACCCGGATACGCCGAATAGGGGCGCTTTAGCTGGAGAAGTTCCCTGCAGCTCAAACCAATTGGCGGCATGGGCTAAGGGAGATAGAGCCAACATCAGAGCTGCAGCAAGACCCACTTTTTTGGAAAGTTTATGTTGAGAATACATTAGGAACCACCCCGCATTGTTTGTGGCATCATTTATATTTAAAGTTCAGCACTGTTTGTACGCAATGCAAACTTTGGGCCACCAATAAAATCATGATTCATCGATAAAATAGCCACAATGTGGCCATAAAAGCACATAATGCTGTTCTCTTAAGAACAGCAGAAAACATAAATATATGCGATTATTATTGAGTGCTTATGAATTGATGCTCAATTTCTTCCAGACTCAAACCTTTTGTTTCTGGAACCATCCAGAGCGTAAAAATAAGGGCTAGGGCCGTCATTCCCGCAAACAACAGAAAAGTGAGACCTCTGCCAAGGGCGGTTAGTAAATCCAGAAACAGTCCCGCTACCAGCATGTTAGAAGCCCAGTTGATGACGGTGGCGACACTCATGGCACGTCCACGAATCGCCAGTGGGAAAATTTCGGATATAAGTAACCAGAAAACCGGACCGATGCCGATCGCAAAAAAAGCGACAAAAACCGCCGCCGCAGATACGATAATATAAGCTGCATAGTCGGCGTGATGCGGTAGGAAAAACCCACCAGAAAGCAGTAGCAAGCTGACTAACATCCCCGAAAGACCCGTCAACAGCAGTTTACGGCGCCCCAATGAATCCATATAGCGCATGGCTATCATCGTCGCGAGGACATTCACCAACCCGATTCCCCCCGTTGCCAGAATAGCCAGAGTCGCCGTGGAAAGTCCGGCCGCCTGAAAAATCTTCGGCGCAAAATATAGAACGATATTAATGCCGGTGACCTGCTGAAAAATAGCCAAACCCAAGGCAACAATCATCGGTTTGCGTACGTTTTTATGGAGAAGGGTGGACCAGCCGCCAACATATTGAGCACTGGCTGCTTGGCTTTGCCGGATCAGCGCAAGTTCACTACTGACCGAAGTCGAACCTCGAAAATACTGCAAGGCGCGCTCTGCTTTGTCTAGAAAGCCCTGCCCCATGAGCCAGCGCGGACTCTCTGGCAAAATCCACATCCCCAACAACAGCGCCATTGCAGGAATTGCTCCCAGCCCCAGCATCCAGCGCCAGCCCTCTGCCACGCCTGAGAATAGAAGATCAACCACATAGGCAACAAAGATTCCGATCGTGATGTAAAACTGGTTGATGGTCACAATAGCGCCCCGACGCTCGGGGGCCGTAATCTCGGCAAGATAAAGAGGCGTTACCGTTGATGTAAGGCCAATCGCCACACCGAGCAGAGCGCGACCCAGAAATAACCCGAGTACCGACGCGGCGAGCGCGGCCAGTATACTTCCCAGTATGAAAAGCGCTGCCGTAACCCATAAAATTCGCCGTCGCCCAAAACGATCTGCGAGCATCCCTGAGCTGGCCGCACCCATGGCCGCTCCAGCGAGAGCGACGGCTACAAAAACGCCTTGCATACGATTATTGAGCGCAAACGCTTGGTGTAAAAACAAAATCACACCCGCAACAACACCTGTCCCGTATCCAAACAAAAACCCACCCAATCCGGCGATAATCGCGATCAAAACAAATCGCCGGTTCGTATTTGGTGTCGACTTATCGCGCTGCAACGTCCCTCCGCCTACTGGAACTTGACTATGCCAGACGTCGTCCATCTCCGACGCCAAAAAATACCGCACGCTCCATATGAAAAGAGAGAGAGGTATTGGTCCCCTGGGTCAACGCGGTGGACGGATGCGCTCTTGCCACCAAAGGCGTGCCATTCAGACGGGTAAATACTAAGGTGTCGGCACCTGTGGGTTCAATCATTTCCACGCGCAACTCCACGGTATGCAAGGCACTCCCTTCTCGGGCACTACCGGGGTCCGTGATCTGCTCCGGTCTGATGCCCAAGATAATGTCTTCACCCTCCACCGCCTTCAATTTGGACTGCGTGCTCAGCGGCAAGGGCAAGTGCCCCGGCGAACTGTCGCCACCCTGTGTTTCCAGCCAGAGCGTACCGTCACTTTGGCGCACCGTTACAGGTATGAAATTCATGGAAGGGGAACCCATAAATCCCGCAACAAAACGATTTGCTGGATCATTATAAACGGTATCAGGCGTTCCCAATTGTTGAATAACGCCGTCATTCATCACCGCAATGAGATCGCCCATAGTCATGGCTTCTACCTGATCATGGGTGACATATACCATCGTCGTCTTGAGCTCCTGATGCAATCTTTTGATTTCTGTGCGCATTTCTACTCTCAGTTTGGCATCCAGATTGGACAGCGGCTCGTCAAAAAGAAAAAGCGCCGGACGCCGAGCTATGGCTCGCCCAATAGCCACGCGCTGTTGCTGCCCCCCCGATAACTGGCGCGGTCGTCGATCCAGCATTTTTTCCAGTTGTAGCATGTGGGTTACATCTTGCAGAATTTGTTCGCGATCGCCTTTAGATATATGTCGATTAATGAGGCCAAATAAAATATTGTCGCGTACCGACATTGAGGGATATAGCGCATAAGACTGAAAAACCATGGCGATATCCCGATCCTTCGGACTGAGCGCATTTACCCGACGATCGTTGATGAGTATATCTCCACCGCTTTCACGTTCCAGACCTGCAATCACATTCAATAAGGTGGTTTTGCCACAGCCCGATGGTCCGACCAGAATAAGAAACTGGTTATCGCCCGTTTCTATATTAATACCATGCAGAACCTCATCCTTACCAAATTTCTTATGTATATCTCTGAGTATCAGGCGTCCCATTATTATCCCTTTACGGCTCCAGCCGTTAGTCCGCGTACAAAGTATTTACCCGCAATCAAATAGACCACCAGCGTTGGTAACGCCGCGAAAGTAGCCGCCGCCATATCCACATTCCACATATGAACGCTGGTAACCGTATCAACCAGATCATTAATGGCTACGGTAACGGGCTGTTGTCCACCCTGAGTAAACACCACGCCAAAAAGGAAATTATTCCAGATCATCGTAAATTGCCAGATCGCAGTGACCATAATAATCGGAGTACTCACCGGCAACATGATCCTAAAAAAAATACGGAAAAATCCGGCACCATCTACGCGAGCTGCTTTGACCAGATCGTGGGGGATACCCACATAATAATTTCTGAAAAAAAGCGTAGTAAATGCAAGGCCATATATAACATGAACTAACATCAACCCAGGAATTAAGGTGCCTGCTATGCCCATCTTTCCTTCCACCCAGGCCATCGGCAGAAGCACAATCTGAAAGGGTATTATGGTTCCCAGCAGTAAAGCATAAAAAAATGCATTAGAACCTCGAAAACGCCAATGCGTCAAAACATAACCATTAAATGCACCAAATGCTGTAGAGATTATAACCGCAGGAATTACCAGAATAAACGAGTTCAAAAAATAACCGTGAATTCCCTCACTGGCTGCACCAATAGTGGCCGAACTCCAAGCATGTTGCCAAGCAGAAAAATTCAGATGACTAGGCAAAGCTAAGATACCCGATGAATATATCTCTGGCATAGTCTTGAAAGCCGTTACTAACATGACATAAAAAGGTAGCAGAAAAAATAATGCTCCCAGAGATAGTAAACCGTAGAGCAGAAAGCGTCCTGGACGTAAAAATTCTTTAGTATGCATCAGGCCTGCCTCCGCGAGTCCAGATACAAGAAAGGTACAGCAAAAATCATCATAATAATCAACATCACTAAAGCACTCGCAGCGCCAACACCCATTTCACCGCGCTGAAAAGAAAATACATACATAAAAATGGAAGGCACATTGGTACTGTAACCAGGTCCACCTCCAGTCAGCGCAATAATCAACCCAAAGCTTTTAACCGCCAACCCTACGGTTAATACCAAGGCCACAAAAAAAGTGGGGGCAAGACTCGGTAAAATCACGCGTTGGTAAATCCGCAGAGTGCTGGCACCATCAATCTGCGCCGCTTTAACGATGTCTGTGCTGACACCACGTAATCCTGCTAAAAATATGGCCATCATAAATCCCGATGTTTGCCAAACAGCAGCAATGACTACGGTATATATCGCCATTTTTGGATTATCAATCCAAGCAAAAGTGAAATGCGGAAATCCCCAAGAACGGACGATGGCTTGCATACCAAAACCGGGGTCCAGCAACCAGCGCCAGGCCACCCCAGTAACTACTGCGGATAACGCCATAGGATATAAGAAGATTACTTGAAATAATCTTTCGCCTTTTATACGCTGATCCAGAAGAATCGCAAGGCCCAGCCCAACGCCCATAGAAATAAATATATAAAGACCTCCAAAAATTCCGAGATTGATCAGCGATCGCCACCAGCGGGAGCTACCAAATAAATCATGGTAGTTAGCAAGGCCGATAAAATGATTACTCGGGAGAATGGTCGAACGGGTCAGCGATAACCATACGGTCCATAAAATAAATCCATAGATAAAGAAAACTGCCGCCAAAAAAGTGGGAGACAGTACCAGCTTCGCCATGATCTGATCGCGACCACCGAGTTCCATTTTCGCGAATGACATTAGACAGCTCCTCTGTGAGCTAATAAGCGAACCGTCCGGTCAATCAACATTTCCGGACGGTGAGTTACCAACCTTTTTAATCCTGACTCTTGGCGACCTCGACGCGCTTTGCCATGGCTGCGGCAGCCTCCTGTGGACTTTCATTAGAAGTATAGAACTTATCTAAAGAGTCAATAAAAGCTCCGGTGGGTGGGCCATAGGTGGACATATTCTGAGAAAAACTTGGCACGAGGCCATTATCCTTACGCGCTGTCAAAAATTGCGCCCGCGATTTCAGCTGACAAGCGTTATAGCCTTTTAGCGAAACATTCATCAAATCCGGTATGGAGCCCTTGTACTTATTGAATAGCAACTGAAACTTGGGACTGACCATAGTTTCGGCAAGCTTGATTTCTGCCGCACTTTTTGCCGCCGTATGCTGGCGAAAGAAAATAAAACTATCAACATTATAAATAAACTCTTTTGCGGTACCGGGGAAGGCCACACAACCCACCTTAGAGCCACCCGGCGTTACATGCAGAAATTCGAACTGTCCATTCGCCCAGTCGCCCATAATCTGGAAGGCCGCTTTACCATTAGCCACCAGGTCCGTATCAAAATTCCAGGTGCGCCCCGCCAGCGATTTCGGCGTGTAAGCCTCTATTTCCCGAAGTCGCTCCAGCGCCTTGACCATAGTCGGGCTATCAATAGCCTTGGGGTCCAATTTAACGAAAACGTCCTTATACCAAGCTGGCCCTCCCGTCTCCAAGGCAATAGGATCAAACTCAGTAGCAATCATCCAGCCGTTTCCGCCGCCCGCCATGGGGATGTATCCCGCCGCTTTGACCTTCGCGAGTGCGGCCATCAGTTCTGGCCAGGTTTGTGGGGCGGACTTGACTCCTGACTTTGCTAGAATAGCCCGGTTATACCAGAGCCAGTTGAGGCGGTGCAGATCCATCGGGGCAGCTACATAATTCCCCTTGTACTTCATATAATCGTTAATGACGGCAGGCACATTCTTATCCCAATTTTCGGCCTGGGCCGCTGCATCGATATTGGCGAGAAGACCCGTATGCCCCCACTGCTGGATCTCCACCCCCTTGATTTGCGCCGCCCCCGGAATTTGCCCTTCCATCAGACGAGTCTTGAGAATCGTGCGGGCTTGGGCTCCACCGCCACCCGCTATCGCATCATTCTGAATATTGACCCCTTTGGCCTTCATCATTTGCACCAGAACGTGCATGGCCTTGGCTTCTGAGCCGGCCGTCCACCAGTTAATGACGCTCAGATTCGGGGCCGAGGCAGCCATCGCTGTACCTGCCATCCCGCCGCTTAAGGCCAGAGCCACACCCACCGAAATCACACT
Source organism: Acidithiobacillus sp. (assembly GCA_041676785.1). GTDB lineage: Bacteria > Pseudomonadota > Gammaproteobacteria > Acidithiobacillales > Acidithiobacillaceae > Acidithiobacillus. Next base: position 38,590 of record JBAYRF010000018.1, read on the forward strand.
TTTATGTAATGCTTTCATTTTTCAACTCCTCATTATCAGGCGCTTCGCCAAAGACAAATTTTGTGTCCGGATCAGAAGCGGTACTTAAAGTAAAAACGATTACTGAAATACGGGTTTTTATATTGCGGATAGCCTACTTCGTTCTGAGCTACCGAAATATCGGTGTAATCTGCCAAAAAGAGTCCTTTGAGAATGCTGGACAGATTATAGGAAAAACCCACATCCATAGACCATAATTTCTGATTCGGGACGGCTTCTCCTGTCGGAAAACCATAGGCACCGCTATAGGAGTAGGCGCTACCACCAAAGCCGTAACGTACTAAATAACGGATAAAACTCGCATTCAGCTTGAGATGGTTATTCAGAAAACCAAAATTCGAGGCAATGCCATACGCATAACCGGGGCCGTAATCTGAAATACCTGTTTGCATGGTGGTGGTATACATCGTCCCACTCAAATCGTTATAGGGATGGATCATGCCGCCATGCCGAAAAGAGTCGTAATTCACAGGACTATAATCTGCCACCAATGCTACGTTATCGTCGTGATTCATACCGAACTTGACGCCGATTCTGCCGCCATAAACATGGGCATTCACTGAATGAGCATTCAGTGCCGAGAGATACTGGGTGCCGGCTCCGGAATTACCTTCGGAAATCATCTGAAAATTTCCGAACAATGAAACATCTCGGGTAAGTGGTCGACTAATATCGGCCTGACCATAGAACATGTTGGCAAAGCCATAAAAGTCGTAATACCAAGCCTGTAATGCGATATGATTCCCTAAAAATGGGGTCTGATAGCGCGCACCAAGGACATAAAAGCCATTCGTATGCGCACTGGTATAACGATTTCCGGTGGTAAAGGTGGCGCTGTAACGACTCGCGTAACTATACATACGGGCCGCCATAAAGCTCAGCGTGGCCGGTGAGCCACCAATAGCCAGGGGGCTATTCCCGGACCACTGTTCGGATTTCGAATGACCGATAATATCGACCACCGCGCTGACACCCGTAAAGGCCCGTGGGTTATAGGTATAGTAATCCCAGTTGGCGTAAGGCGTATTGATAAACTGTCTTCCACCCCGGACCACAAAAGGCCCATAGTGATATTGCAAGTACGCTTGGCGCACAATGGCGATGCCATGACTCGGATAGGGTCCGGTTAGTTCCGGATCTTCATGCTGGTAAAAATCCGTCCAAGTCGCAAAATCTCCACCGACCCCCAGACTAAAGCCCGCCAAAGCCGGACTATGCACATACAAGTGACCACCTAACGCCAAAGAATGGGTGTCTTGTGTACTATGCGCATGATTCAAGTAACTGAAGTTGATGAGTCCCAGCATCGCCGATATTTTGGTTTGAGCGAGAACGCTATCAATAATCGTGTTCGAAGGTATCAGCGAATTAGTCGGCGTATTTGCTGCGGACACGGCGGGAAAGCTCAGGCCTAAGGCACATAACACGGCCATACTGCAGAGCATTCTATGTTTTGTGAAACAACGCGTTGAAATGAGAACAGGAACACCGTGGTGATGTTTTGTAATCATGGCACTCTCCTTATTTTCAAGTTTTATTAGCGCCCTTATGCAGGGTGTTTGCGATGGCAACTCCTTATAAAACAGTCGGATTTCCAATCCTGACCGCTATCAGACGGTACCGCTTTTCTTCAGATACCCGAGCATGACGGCGAGCAGAATCACTACGCCCTCCACCAATTCGGTATAGAAGGGAGAAATATTGAGTAAAATCAATCCATCAAGAATGGTGCTCAGGAGCAGCGCGCCTATCAGCGCACCCCAAACCGTACCCCGCCCCCCGAATAAATAAACCCCGCCAATGACCGCTGCGGCGATGGCGGGTAACTCATCGCCCCGCCCCGCATTGGGATCAGCAGTGGCCAGTTGCGCAGCAAAAATAATGCCGGCCAATCCCGCTGAAAATCCGGAAAACGCATAAGCCAAGCTGCGCAATATTCGGACGCGAATACCTGCACGGTAAGCCGCTACCCGATTACCGCCAATGGCATAAAAATGTGTGCCAGAAGCCGTAAGTCCTAACCACAAAGCGACCAGTATGACCATTATTCCGGCGATCCAGACTTGATCAGGAACACCCAAAAGATGGCTTTCACCAATAGCATTAAAGCCGCTCGCGTTGATATTCATGGGTTCACCCTGCGTCACAATCAGCGTGAGACTGGAAAAAATCGAGAGGCCAGCCAAAGTCGCGATAAAATCGGTAATATGCAGATAATTGATGATCACGCCTTGCAAGAGGCCCCCCAGCGTCGCGGCCAGCAGCGCAAAAAGGAGCGCGAGCGGCCAGGGTAATCCCGCCGCCAACATCATCGTCGCAGCCAAGGCGCCGGTCAGTCCGGCGAGAGCGCCTACGGCGAGATCAATACCTGCGACCAACATCACGACCAACTCACTGAGCGTCAACAAAACCAAGGGCGCAGCATCGGTGAGGATACTGAAAAAATTATTGCGTGATAAAAAATGTGGCGCCACAAAGGAAAGGAATATAAGTAACGCGATAAAACCGAACACTACGCCCTGATCCAGCAGAAGCTGTCCCAAAGGATGCTTAGGGGGATGGGGTGTGCTCATGCTGCGGCTCCTTTTCCTAAGAGCATCGCCTTGACTACGATATCCTCGGTCAGTTCGCCGGATTTACCTTCCAAAGCTTTATCGCCTCGGGTCAACACCGTCAGCCGGGTTGCTACTTGCCAAACATCGGGCATGGTATGCGTGATCAGAATCACTGCCACACCCGAAGTAGCCAGCGACTGAATCATTTCGAGAATGGCTGCATGCTCACCGACACCGATAGCTGCTGTGGGCTCATCCATAATGACCAGCTTGGCCTGCCAGTAAGCAGCACGGGCAATGGCAACGGCCTGTCTTTGCCCACCGGAAAGCTCGCCCACCGCTTGCCGGAGAGGTAATTCTATGGCGAGTCTTTTAAGAGCCACGGCCGATTCTTCGCGCATTTCTCGTCGCGCCAAAACCGGAAAAATACCCGCCAATCGATGTTTACGCTCGCGACCCAAAAAGATATTACTCACCACGTCGAGATTTTCTGCGAGCGCTAAATCCTGATAGAGCGTCTCAATACCCATATCCCGGGCAGAACGCGGATCAAAAAGACGCACAGGGACTCCATTGAACGTCATGGTGCCGGCGCTGGGTGCCTGGGCTCCGGCGATGATTTTGACCAAGGTCGACTTGCCCGCGCCGTTGTCACCCAGCAAAGCCAACACTTCGCCTGGCCAAATATCCAGATCGATGCCATGCAATGCCTCGACCGCACCAAAGCGTTTGACGATACCGCGCAGACTGAGCAGCGGTTTGCTATCGGGGGTCTCTACAGAAATATCCGCTGTGCTCATGGATGGCTCGGCGCCAAATCCATATGGAGAGGAACCGGCACAAAAACGGTTCCGGTTTTTAGATAACTGTAACCCGCTTGTACCCCCAAGGCGCCCATAACTCCAGGTTGTTGGGCCACACTGAGCGCTATTTTTCCTTGTCGCACCAACCGGGTTTCACCGACACTCCCGCTGCCGATCATGGCCATGGTCAATCCTTTTAGACGCCCCGCCGCCTGTGCTGCGCGCATGGCACCAATAGCCATTTCGCCGTTTTCGGAATACACCGCGTTGAGATCCGGATGGGCGATCAAGACATCGCGCATCACGCTTAGGCCGCCCTCGCGACTGAAGCCACCGGACTGTCGTGCCACCACCTTGATATTGGGATAGCTTTTCAGGACAGAATTACACCCTGCGGTCCGTTCGTTGGTCGCCGAAGCACCTGAAATACCGAGCAGCATGAAGAGATTACCGTGGCCGTGGAGATGCTCTGCCAGATAGCGACAAGCCTGCGCACCTGCTGCAGTATTATCTGAGGCGAAATAGGCAATAGCGTGTCCGCCATCGGCCTTGCGATCAATATAAATGACGGGAATATGGGCGGCATTGGCTTTTTCTACCGCTGGGACCAAGGCCTTGGCATCCGTAGGGTTGATAAGAAGTAAATTTACCTTGCGGGCAACAAGGGTATCTATCTGATTACTTTGCGTTATGGAATTATTATTACCATCTTCAACCAGAAGCGTAACGCCCAGTTTTTTCGCCTCGGCTTCGGCTCCGCTTTTAATCGTCGCAAAATAAGGCGTCATCGCAGATAACATCAAACCAAAGGTGTAGTGACTACTACTTGCATCTTGGGCATTGGCTGTCCCAGAAAACCCGAAAGAGCAGGCTAATGCCGTAGCGAGTAAACAAACGGTTTTGCGTTTCATAATAAAGCCTCCGAATTCTCAATCAGTAAAATCGCTGCGCAAGAAAAGTGTCGATCGCTGCGCGCAGGGGCAACGAAGGTTGAGCACCGTCTTGGGTCGCGGCCAGCGCCCCGGCGGCATTTCCACGTATGACCGCATTTTCCATAGAATCGCCTGCGGCTAGGGCAGCCGCAAAAACACCCGCGAAAGCATCCCCACAACCGGTGGTATCTACCACGTTTACCGCAAATCCGGGGACCAGCTCTGGCTTCCTTTCCGGCGTTGCCCAAATCGCTCCAGCAGCACCCAGGGTAATGACGGCCGCCTGGCGTCCCGCTGCAAGCTCTTGCGCTGCTGCAAGCCCGTTGACCGGATTTATGGGCGCAGAACGCCCAAGCAAATGCATGGCCTCTGTCTCATTCACCAAAACTATGTCGGCTAAAGAAAGTACTGACCCAAGCTCTGGTTGTACGGGCGAAGGATTAAGAATGACGATTCCGCCCGCCTTACGCATGGCTACTGCCGCCGCACGCACGACAGACTGCGGAATTTCTAGTTGCAACAAAAGAATGTCCGGCTCATTAAATGCGCTGGCAAACGCTTCGGCCGGCATATGTTCGTTTGCGCCGGAGATTACCGTAATACGGTTTTGTCCATGATCTTCAACAACAATAAATGCAACACCCGTAGCGAAATTGGTTTGAACGACACCACGAATATTCAGCCCCTCACGCAACAATGAGTGATATAACAAATCACCGTAAGCATCCCGACCCAAACAACCAAAAAATTGTGTTTTTGATCCAGCGCGGTGTGCAGCGATTGCCTGATTGGCACCTTTTCCTCCGGGGTAAACGGCATAACTCAAACCCGTAACCGTTTCACCCGCCAGCGGTGCTCGGGGCACCCGTAAAACGATATCCATATTGACACTGCCAACGACAATCATCTTAATCTCATCAAATCAATCTCAATCCGGTTTTTTTCAAACTCGGATTTGCGGATTGCAGGTGAACCTGTGACACGCATAAATTTCGACGCGCCGCTGCCCCGCCAACACATTGATGGCATCGGATACTACTCCTCTTTAGTTTTGATAGACGCTTCAGTTTTTTAGGTATAGTTCGTCATTAAACATTGCGCAAGGTAGACAAAAAATTCGTGCATCACCCTATTATAAATTTATAGCTTGTTGATAAGCTGTTCTCATCCTTGCATTTTCTTTTATGGTGAACTAAGCCTATAAGACCGATGGTAGAAAAGCCCACATTACTCTTGTCGGGCCTATCTTCTTTAACGCATTAATAAATAGGTAACTATTTTAAAATGGAGAAAATGCGTGGATAAACCCATGGATTTACTGATCATTGGCGGCGGAATTAACGGGGTGGGCATTGCCCGAGATGCCAGTGGTCGCGGCCTTTCAGTGACGCTCGTCGAGCAGGATGATCTGGCTTCCCACACCTCTTCGGCAAGCACTAAACTCATCCACGGTGGCTTGCGCTACCTCGAATACTACGAGTTTCGTCTCGTTCGGGAAGCACTGATGGAACGCGAACGCTTACTGAAAATTGCCCCGCATATTATCTGGCCGCTGGAATTCGTATTACCGGAAGGACCAGAAGGACGAGCAGCTTGGCGCATTCGTGCGGGCCTGCTGCTTTATGATCATCTCGCACCACGAAGCCAGCTCCCCAGCTCTAAGGCCGTACATTTCGGACCGCATCCTGCGGCTGAAGTTCTTCAATCAAAATTCGTCCAGGGCTTTACCTATGCGGACTGTTGGGTAGAAGACAGCAGATTAGTAGCCTTAAATGCGCTGGACGCCGCCGAACGGGGAGCGCAAATTCTAACGCGTACCCGATTCATCAGCGCTCGCCCTCAGGACGGTTTATGGCAGGCAAATATTATCGACCAGAATACGGGCAGCGAACAAACCATTCAGGCTCGCGCTATCGTTAATGCTGCGGGACCTTGGGTCGGCGACGTGCTAGTCAACGAACTCGGCATTCATACCCAAAAGACCGTACGCAAGGTCAAGGGCAGTCACATTATTGTTCCCCGACTCTACCAAGGTAATTTCGCCTTTATTTTACAAAATCCAGACAAACGAATTATTTTTGTGATTCCTTATGAGTATGAATTTACACTGATTGGTACCACCGATATCCCCTACGACGGCGATCCTGCTCAGGTAAGCATCACTCCCGAAGAAACCCAGTATCTCTGTGAAAGCGTTTCCCGCTATTTTCGCACACCCATACGGCCAGACGAGGTGGTACGTACTTATTCTGGAGTACGCCCTCTGTATGTAAGCGTCTAAGCAACCCACCCTCACGGATTGGCGCCAATCAGGGTAATGCGGTTTTTTTCCAGTTCCACGGCAAGAGTTCGTGGAGCCGCTTGTTGGGCCAGGTGGGGAGCTTTTCGAGC
>JBAYRF010000019.1:0-43026 GCA_041676785.1 Acidithiobacillus sp.
AAAGCGCCATCCACGTCATCGAGGGGACCAAGGGGGGCCGACCTCGAAAACAGCATGTGATAAATGAAGAAAGCGCCCTAGAATCTATCCGCTTTGCACAACAGGTGCTGAATCAGAATCAGACCAGCTACCTTGTCAACGGCAACAGCGGCACGCTGAAGTCCGCTTACGACCGATATCACCGCATGTTGCGTAAGGTTGGACTCAGGGGGGCGAAAGCCTCTCACGCGCTTCGTTATGCTTGGGCGAACCAAGCCATGACCTTTTACCGGGAGAACGGTTATGATCTGCGGGAAGCCCTTGTCTTGGTTGCCCAGGATCTCGGTCACGGTGACGGGCGAGGGCGCTATGTGGCGCAGGTATATTATGGGCGTGGTAAGGCGTAGAGACGGGACGCATCGGGTTTGGTGGGGTTTAATTATGTGGAAATACAAAGCCACGAAGAAAGAAAACCAATTTTTTGCGGAAGTTTTAGCACAGGCAGTGCACTTGCTAACTATATGCCGTTACACCGAATTATTTACAGGTTCTCCATAGAACTCGGAGCGGTTCATATCCAACGGAAAGGTCGTCGCAACCATCAATTGTCCGAATGCCAGCAACGGCGTAACCACTACATCGCCAAAGTACGGGCGCGGGTAGAGCATGTATTCGGTGCCATGGAACAGATGGGCGGCAAGTGTATCCGGACCATCGGCCAGGCGCGGGCCGTTTTTGCGCTGATCACGATGGCGGTTGCCTACAACAACCGGCGCTTGGTCTTTCTTGAAGTGGGTCTATCCGAGGCGTATCATGCATATAATACGCCTAATGATGGGGAAATAGCAGTAAATAACCATATTCGGCATCAAAATAGCCGGAAAAATTACCTGAATTCTGATTTTGTAAGGCTACTCTCTGTGCATTGCATCAGTTTTAAGATATGCTCTTAATTTTAACTCATGCAGGACAGGAATTTTCAGAAACATTTCTGAAGTTACCAATGACCAATCTATGCCACATTTTTTTCTTCGGTTTTTTAACTCAATAAATGAACTGTTAGTCAGAATATAATCGACACAGACATCGGTGGGTTTTGATGGAAGACTGCCATTATAATATTGGACATCATGAATTACCGAAGCAATTTTTGTATCACTATTAATTAACCCCGCTTCTATAAACATAGCGCACTCCATGTCGAAGTATCCATGACCCTTGCCATGTCTAACACCATCCCCATCGACAAGCAAAGCGCCAGTAATCATGGTATCAAAAGAATCAACCTGCTCCATCAACTCTTTAAGTGAGCATACATCTGCAAAATGCTCCAGCCCATCGAGAGTTGAAAGGAAATCTACATTTTCTGATTTAACAATTGATGGATCAACAACATAAAATCCCCTACCAATTCCGTAAGTTGAAACAACTACCTTTTTTGCGTCCAAAAAGGCTTTTCTTCTAACGTTAAATAAGCTGTTATCAGGCGTTATAAATATAGTAGATGCAGAGGTATACTCAGGTATTTCGTCTAAATAATTAGCAGCAGAATATGAACCTTCGAAATCAGCTATAAACATTGAAAGATCAAAATGGAACCTCGAATCAGGGCTACATATTTTTATAAGCGAATCAATTACAGATTGCCTTACGTCTGCACTAAGTGTCATAGTAAAAAGTCCTTCTTTGAAAGAATAAAATAAAATAACCCTGAAGAAAAAAGACCAAACAGCCAACCCAAACTGCTAAGCAGTTGATTGGATGCAAAAGGACCAACAAAAAATGGTGAAGCATTAATAAACAATAATCCAATAAAAAGACCCAAGATAAAACTTAAAGATCCCGGAACTTTAACAATTGCAACACTTGTAATATCCTCAGAAGAATAGTCACCATTTTTTAAATAAAAGTCAACCAAATTTATTGCGGTCCATGGACACAACAAATAAATTAGCAATGTAAGCAATGAAGAAACTAGACCAATAACAGAGATGTTAATTGTTAATAACCACACACAAAAAACTAGAGTTGAAATTATAATTAAAGCAATAACTTCGAGCCTTTTTCTTAAGGAATAATTATCAATGCAAACAGTACTAACGGAAGAAACTAATGTAGTTGCACCCGAATATATATTTATTGACACGTTTCCAATTAATGATATAGAGAAAATCAAAAGAAGCAATGTTCCATAGCCATTATATAAACTATTACCTAATTTATAGATATCATAAATGGGATTTTTCGATAGGCCATTATGAGATAACCATGCGCCTATAATCAGGAGCCATGCCGCTGAAAGAAACGCGCCAAAGAAAACTGTAAGCCCAAGACGTGTAGCACCAACATCTTCTGACACTTCTCTTGTATAGTCAGAAACATAAGGCGAAAATGTAATATTAAATGAAGCAGCAACAGAGAAAGTAATTATAAATGATACAAAAGAGAAGCGAGTAGGTGAATGCAGTCCAAAGCTATGCGTGAAAATATAAACTGTAAACACACAAAGTAAAGGTAATGATAGTATCGTAAGATATTTGAATAACCGTATAATAACTAGATGACCATTAACTGCGAGAAAAGCAGCCATTGCTATTGTAAATAAAAATGTATAATACCCATCCACATGATATATTTTTCTGATACCATCTGAAATAAAAATACAATTCAGCAAGGCGAATGAAGAAAACATAACTAGGGCCGATAAAGATGGTAGTAAATTTCCATAAATACCAAATTGGTAACGAGATTGGACCATTTGAGACAGCTTAGTTACCGGGCCTTGTATAGCATGTAATGCCATGAATATTGTGCCGAAAGCAAGACCAGAAATACCTGCGATTGTTGAATATAAAAAATTCAAACCATAAGCTGGACCAACATAACCAATAGAAATTGAAAAAACTTGTAAATTTCCATAAAACCAAAATAGTAGCTGATGTAATAGATCACTTTGAGCATTATTTAAACGTTTTAGTTTAACTTTTAGTACGGTAGAATCACACATGAAACACCCTCCGTTCTTTTGAGTTTGTATCTTTATACCATCAAATTTTTTTTCACATTAGAAGTTATCTATGATTGCACTACAGCAGAATACCTTCGTCTTTTTAAATGCGAAGTCTTGATGAAATTAATTATTGTATACAATAATGCTGTTGATGATGTTTAACCATATGATAACTCTAAATTTAACCCAAAGAAACGTGGAATCTGAGTGCTGACCTCATAATATGATCCTGTACCATCGAAAGTAGGAAAGCGCTCTGCAAAATTGACGGATCTATTTCCTGTTAAATTAGAACCTATGAAAGAAATGTCAACTTTATTAATTCCATAATGTCTAATTGGTATCCCATACTTTATTGCTAAATTAACATTCCCGTAGGCTGCCAATGATTTCGATGTTGGTACACCCGTGCTCGCACCAGCATATTGTGGTCCAGTTTCATTAAACCATAGCCTACTATGCAAATGTTCATAATTTACTGCAATTCCTATATTAGCTGTATAATCAGGTACATATTGTATAGGAGTATTTTTTATAATTGTTGTACCAAATATACTTGTGTAGTTGGACGAGTAAAATCCATCTTGCAGCGAATAATTACCATACAATGTCAAATAATTATCAACTTTAGCACTTGCACTCACTTCAATCCCTTGTCTTACCGATGGTGCAGAGTTGTAAATATGTGTTAATCCCGTTGTTGGGTCATAATAATTGGCGAATGTATTTTGAAATACTGATCTATAGATGGTTGTAGAAAGGTTATAACTAGGAGATCGGTATTTTAGGCCGACCTGAGCATTTGCAACGGATTCAGCGCCGACACTTGGTGTAGGTGCTGGTGTGGTTGCTGTTGCAAAATCATCAGCAGAATAAAATGCCGAAACATTGGGGAACTCTGAAGTCATGCTATAGGAAGCAGTTAATGAAATTCTATCATCTAGGTTATATTTGACACCTATATAAGGCGATACAGAGGAATACTGCGCCTGACTAGTTGCACCATAAGCATAGTAATATCCGGGAACATCAGTAAAATGAGTGGATTCCACATCATATGAAATTCCAGGAAATACAGTAAGGTTTCCGATTCGTGATTTCATCATTCCAAATATTTTATAGTATGTTCGATAGCCGTGTTCGTCATATGCATCATTATACTGATCAAGGTGCGGCATTTCAGGTGAATTGTACCAATATATGTTGCTATCATAACCGGATAACATAGCTAGGCCCCCAGCTTCAAATTCAGTATCAAATGGTTTCATATAGAATCGCAGACTTGGTGCAAGGCCGATTGTTTGCGTTTTATAAAGGTAAGAATGGTAATCAACCCCATTTAAGCTTGATGGTTGATATCCTATGTTTGGGTATGAAGAATATACAGCTGGAAAAAGGCTACTAATTGCTCCATTGAAATTTGTGTCTTGCGAAAAAGTAGGGTTCGTATATTTTAGGGAGTGAAAATCTGTTTTCGTAAAAAACATTCTAATATGTGTTCCTATCACGCTTGATAGTAATGCTTTATAGTCCAAAGCTGTAAATAAGTATTGTGAATTCGCAATTTGATATGTATCTGAGTCCGGAAATTGAAAATTTGGTCCGTAGGTATGCAAAATAGACTCAGGAAGTCGTTGTGGTATATATCCATTATTCATATTAATATACGCAATTCCCAGTAGCCTAGAAGTATTCGATAAAGTAGGGAATTTATATGCTAAATAGTAACTATATTGACGATCTGGTGTATTATTTTGATAATTCATCGTTTGCTTTGATGAAAACCTTGCGTACAACCTTCCAAATTCATTATTTTTACCGTTACCGGTATTCAAGGATATCCCATAATTGCGAGTGTTGTATGACCCATAACCGCCAAAGACATTTATGTAGAATTTTTTTGTAGGTAACTTTGGTAAATATGATATATTACCTCCCAATCCACCTATTGCTAGTATATTACTTGGTGGTGGACCATATAATATTTTTACACCTGAGATTTCACCTGTTGTTATTGGTACCAAATTATAGGCACCAGCCAGCTGAGCGTTACCTGCTTGAAATCCCCCATTCCATAGATCACCTATTGGTATTCCATCAAAAGTGTATGCCGTTTGCGTTCCTGAGAATCCTCTCAAGCTGATATTTGTTTTTGTGCCCATTATACTACTTTCTGTCACATTTACTCCTGGTGAGAGATTTAAGATCGATGATGCGCTGCTGGTGGGACCATACGCTTTTATTTCACTGGAAGAGATCTCGGACTGGGCAGACCCCTTTTCAAACGAAAGGCCTGATTCCTTGGTTATATATTTTTTAATGTTGCCTTTTTTTGTAATTTCTTTAATTTTATAAACCTTTTTATTGACTTGTCCAGATGCAGGCCCTGTAACTAGCACAAGCCCAGAAAATATTAGCGCGGATACTACTGCGGTCTTAACATTTGTTTTCATATTTGTCTCCCGTAAAACTTAATTTAAATTATAAAAAAATGAACTTTACATTCTGATAATTGTGGTCACAATATGGGCTCAATTAATTTTACAGCAGCTATTCCATGTAGTTTGTGTTATAAATAACATCATGCACTCATGGGGTTATTTGATTATTTAATTCGCTTTACCTCTATTTGCTCGCGAAGACTTTTAAGAAAAGGAATATCACGATATTGATCATCCTGTATATTATCCCACTCTATCCCTAATGGTTTTTTATATATAGTATTTGTTTTTAGCGTATCGCTCTCGCTAAATATCCAGTCTAATGGGTAATCGTGTGGCATCATACCTAGTTTATCATCAGCAATTATCTGAAGTGAATGCACTGTTGTAACAACTGGTGTATCCTTGCTAACTAGCCCTAACTCACGAAAAATACCAAGTTCAATATCAGCAAATCCCGCTCCCTTCCCTATTCTTGCGCCTTTTTTTGTAACTGCTACACAGCCGATAACTACAATATCAATTTCTGGTATTTCATCGAATTCTACTGGTTCACCGTATTCGAGTGCACCTTGGGAGGTTGCGGCAAGTTCGTATGAAATATTGAGCCTTGCCAATCTGATCGGGTCAAGCAATACAAAAGGACGCTTTTTAACTAATTCTGGCACCGGCATATATAATCTCTTATTTTCTACAAGGGCTCTTAGTCGAACTGGGATTTGTGATGGATCAGGATTGCATTTTACTACTCTAGCATTTTGCCATATATCTTGATTCGCCAGATTGAATGCTGCAATATCAGCGCCCACGAAGTTGGGTATACGGCTTTCTATTTGTCCAATGTTTACCTTATTTAGCTTTAATTTGTTCCAAGCGTCTTCTCTAATGACATCTTTATCAGAGTTCCTACCTGCCCAACGTGCTTTTATTGCATGATGATAATCCATAATTTCTCCATTTCAGTTTGCTATTAGGTTGTGTATGTAGATTATATTTTTATTTTTACGCTTAATAGTGCTATTTTCTTTGCCTTGTGTTGCAAAAAAGTGTACAGTTAAAACTGAAGGGCACCTCGAAAACCTTCCCATTTCGGCTATATATGATAAAATATAACCAGTTGAATGTGATGGGATAAGCCAGATGAAGACCCGAAAGATCGCGATTAAAACCGACCTTTTTGCAGCGGAGTTACACCAGCAGAAACGCGATCAACTGGGAGACCCCTTACTCCGCACGCCGCCTGTATCGACTTTCCCGCGCTGGCGGCAGAGGTGGATCGTGTGGCTCCGCGCTCCGCTGTTTAACAGCATCGGGCGCCTTCACCGGTGCGGTCCGCAGCAGCACACGACGCACGGCGGAGTAGCTTCCGGTGTAACCGTGATTGCGCACCAGAGCTGCGTGAATGGTGGTGCCCTGTATGCCCTCTGCGGCCCACCGGGCGATCTGTTCCTCATGGCCTTTGAGGGTGGACACACACTGGGCGGGCATGGCCTGCTGACGTTGCAGCAGTAGGACAGCGAGCTCGTGGTCGTCGGGTAAAGGCTGCTGGGTATCCAGCCAGCCGCGCAGTGTTGCTTGATGACGTAGGGCGCTCAGTTTCTTGCGCCCCATGAGTCTGGACCGAGCGATCTCTCGATCTCGATCACCTTGGCGCATCCGCACCAGGATTTGGCGAATCGTAAACATCTCAAACCTCCGATTACTCATGGTTACCCCCCAAAAACTGGGAGGGTAACCGATCTAAGGGAAGTCAAGACCCTGCTGAAGCACTTTGTGGATGGCGCCATTACGCCGACTACGAACTGGCGCCTTTATGCCGACTACAAACTGGCGCCATTATGCCGATTCCAAGGTGGCGCCATTATGCCGACTACGATTTGGCTCCATATTGCCGATCCGTGACACGGGTCAACGAATTCTACCGCAAGCCGCTGATTGAAACCTTTGAGGAGGTCGAACTTCAGTTCAAACCCTGGCTGGTGGAAGAAGAGATTCAGGTCGGCCTCTTCCGGGTGCCGGTTCCCAATTATGATCGTCGCGCCTTTCGTGAAGCCCTCGTCAACGCACTGGTACACCGCGACTTCAGCACCCTGGGTGCGGTGCATGTCAAGCTGGACAATGACGGCCTGAGCATCAGCAGCCCCGGCGGCTTCATCGAAGGGGTCGGCCTTGACAACCTGCTGGTTGCCCCGCCACGCTCGCGCAACCCCCTGCTGGCCGACATTATCAAGCGGATTGGTTTGGCTGAGCGCACAGGTCGTGGGATCGACCGCATCTATGAAGGCATGCTGCGCTATGGACGCCCCGCGCCTGATTATTCCCTGTCTAACCCCTATACCGTAAGCGTCTTCATGGCGAATGCGGCCGCCGATCTCGATTTCCTCAAGATGGTGGTGGAACAAGAGGACAAGCTGGGGAACATGCCCATTGATTCCCTGATCATCCTGTCGCGCCTGCGTGAAGAACGCCGCCTGACGATCTCCGACCTCGCACCATCCGTCCAGAAACCAGAGGCCACCGTTCGGGCAACGCTCGAAAAACTGGTCGAAACCGGGTTTCTGGAACCTCATGGAATTGGTCGCGGCCGGACATACACCCTCAGCGCCCGCTTGTATCAAAAGGCCGGGAAGAAGTCCGAATACATCCGCCAGGCCGGGTTTGCGCCCATCCAGCAGGAGCAGATGGTGCTCAACTATATTGACAAGCTTGGGGGCATCAAGCGAGCGGATGTTATGGATCTATGCCATCTGAATGGGCCTCAAGCATATCGCCTGCTTAAAAAGCTCACAGGCAAAGATTTAATTAAGAAAACCGGTGAGAAAAAGCATGCAGCTTATACACGATGAAACGCCATTTATAGATGGTATCCATAAGCGCTATACACGCGTGCATAAAAGCGTGCATAGGAAGTCTTCTTTTATCGTTTGCCGATGAAGATGAAAGAAACCAGTTTGTTCGACTTGCTGCTTGAAGAGCCGCAGAAGCCCTCCGGCCCGGTGACTTGCCTCGGCATGACGTTCGAGAACGACGAAGACCGCCGCGCCCACTTTCCTGGCCACCCCGGAGGCCAAGTGCGCATTAGGGCTGCTCCTGAACAATCCGGCATTCTTCCCATTCCAGCTCCCCGTGATGACTGGTGATTTTGTCTCCCAGCGCTGCGACCGGATCGACGTTGTTCGCTATGGACTGGACGATGAGCTGTTGAAATTGAAGGGCAAGCAAGTCCGGGATGGGGCGTGAATTGAATCGCCTCGACAGGTGTGTCGGATTTGTGCCAGAGCTAGGCCACAAGTGCCGTAGAGTACGGCGGTGTGACGTTGATTTTAGCTTCAGCAATATACTTAACTTATTGATTTAAAGGTTAGTATATACGGAGTAGTTGAATGGGGTTCAGGTGGTCGGAGGTTCAAATCCTCTCGCCCCGACCAATAAATCAAATGGTTACGAAAAACCGCTGCTTGGCAGCGATCCTGGTATTAGCAAGCCTGCTAATATTTTCAGCGAAGCGGTCGTACATGAGTAAATTCTCTGTCGCGAATATAGACCTCAGTCATGCTTCCATGTGGTGGCCAGGGAACCAATCCGCGAATGCCAGGCGTTGGCGGTTGTAGAAAATCTTAATGCACTCCCTAATGGCAGATTCTGCCTGGGCACGGGTCCCGAAGCGATAGTGGCTAACTTCTCAGCTCGATGAGCGTCTCGCCCTGATTTAGCTTGTCCAGCATCTGTGGCCACAGGCGGGCAAAGCTATCAAGCAGTATCTGCCTTCGGCAGTTGGGAGTGCGAAACCAGATAACAGTGGGGCCATCGGGACGTATCGTGCGGAGCATAGCGAAATCTTCATCCTTGGTTATGATGATAGCGCCATCCCCATATGCACGATCCCATATTTCCGGATCACGAGCACTGGCCATACCTATGTCGGCAACATGGCAGGCTGGATAACCTTGCGC
This sequence comes from Acidithiobacillus sp., assembly GCA_041676785.1. GTDB lineage: Bacteria > Pseudomonadota > Gammaproteobacteria > Acidithiobacillales > Acidithiobacillaceae > Acidithiobacillus. The sequence goes on from JBAYRF010000019.1 coordinate 9,384, forward strand.
ACTGATCCATCGGGCCAGAGCGGGTGGTAGCTGTGCATCCACTAAAAACTGCATCAGGCCACATAAAAAATGGGGTGGTCCGCTTGCTGCGCAGCGTAATGGAGACTGGCGGCGATATCTTCGGGTTCCAGGTAGGGGTAATCTTCCAGAATCTCTGCGGTCGTCGCTCCTGCCGCCAAGAGTTCGAGAATGTCCTGTACCCGAATACGCAGCCCTCGAATACAAGGCCGTCCGCCGCATTGCTGTGGATTGATAGTGATGCGCTCATGGTGCATGGTGGATCCTCCTCAGGGCTGCAGAGAAATAGTATAGGCAAATTGGGCAAGTATAACAGCTTCCAGGGGTTCAGGTGGTCGGAGGTTCAAATCCTCTCGCCCCGACCAATAAATCAACGGGTTAAGATGTTTTTCCCGGATTTCTTTTTCTACAACCCCCTTTTTTCTACATCTTCTGCCTCATGCTTCGGGCATAGCAAGAAGATCTACCGCCAGTGCGCCCAGATTTTCAACGCGAATTTCTGGATGGGAGGACTGCGCGGGTTCATGTCGTGAAGACCAAAGCCAATAATCAGTGCGTCCATCGTTAAAATTTCTGTTTTGATAGAGATTTTCCATGATCGGCACATGATCGCCGTAAAAGGCCACCACGCCAGGGCGGGAGAGGGTTTGCATCTTCGTCGTTAGAGCGTGCAGCATATCCCCCGCATGTGCGACATGCCGTAAATAAATGGCCAAATCATCAGCGCCCACGGGCGGATCTTGAGTGAGCAAAATGCGCCGCTCTTCTGGAGTGATGCTTTCCAGATGCAGTGGACCATGATTTTCCATAGTAATAATAAAAATAAATAAGGGTTGTTCCGACTGGGTCAGTAACTCTAAGGTTTTTTGAGCAATCGCCTGATCACCAATATAAGGACCACTACGATCCGCCTCATTAAAAGCGGAGATGTCTAAAAACTCATCAAATCCCAATAGGGGATAAATCACGTGACGATCATAAAAATTTGACCAATACGGATGAATACAAAGGGTACGATACCCTTGTGCTTTCAGTTTCCAGGCGATGCTGGGCAGGCGTTGCCGGGCTAAAAAGCGATAAGGCTGAAATTGATGAATCCCCAGGCTCGCCGGTGACCAGCCGGTAAGCAGGCTGAATTCGGTGCGTATGGTATTCGCTCCCCAAGGGGGAACGTGGATTTGACCAGACAAATAGGCGCTCTTGCGCATGGAGTCTAATTTGGCGAAAGGCTCTGGGGCGATGTGCGGCCACAGGCGTCGGATATCAAAAAAAGATTCGCTTTGGACGATCACCAGATGCGCGGGCGGGGAAGCGACTGCATCTGAAAGAGGGCGGAGCGCCTCGTCGGCTGCAATCGCGGGCAATTCTCCAAAGGGTCGGGCTTTGGGCAAGCGGATAGGCTGACGTTCGGCTCGGCCATACTGCCAGAGACTCGGCGCAAAACCCATGTTACGAATATCTTCCTGCGGACAGAGCGAAGGCGCATCCGACCAACGATCTCCCAGCCAAAGCAGAATAAATACGACCAATAAAGATAAGCCCAGATATTCCAAAAAATACACGGTGGACATTTGTACCGTAATGGGTGCTTCCGCCCAGAACGCGGCCGCCACTACAGCGATTCCTAAAAGCACCAATCCCAGAGCGCGCCAGAGTCCTAAAAAGGGTAAATACAAACGTGGATGTTTGATGGCATCGGTAAAATATTCAAAGTCCATAAATACAAAAGGTTCGCGTAAGGTGGCTTCTTTGGCGTTCCCTACCAAAACCACCGTCAACCACAGTGCAAGGCTTAACAAGGCGGCAAAAATGGGGCGTTGCACCAAAGCCAGCCAGAACGTGAACAGCAACAACCAGATCCCGCCGTGGATCATGTAGGTCCAGAGTTTTCGACCCAGACAGCGTGGTCGGGGATGTACGAGGTTCTCCAGCGCCAGTGACGCGAATCCCCCGAGAACCAGCGCCAGAGGCCAGATGGCTTCAGTCATGATGACCGCTGTAGCCCATCAGGCCGACAATCCAGATAGAAAGGGCGGCCGGGAGTACGGCGAGCCACCATGTGCCAAAATTGAGCGGAAAGGGAAAGCTGATGCGGGCTTGGTTGCGTGCTAGTCTTTTTCGGATGATTTTTGCGGCTTTTGCGGGCTGCATCAGAAAAGGTTTGGGACCCGGCATGGCCTGACACATGGCAGAATCTACATAGCCGGGCATGATGACATTAATCCGCACCCCTTCTTTGGCGAGCCAGCCGCGCAACGCCTCACTGTAGGCTTTAATGGCGGCTTTCGAAGCGCAATAACTCGGGGTGACGGGCAGACCGAAATAGCCGGCGAGCGAGCTCATCAAGGCGATCTGTCCCGCTTTTCGAGAACGCATGGCGGGCAATACGGCATCGACCAGTACGCGACTGGCATGGAGGTTGACGGCCATCAGGGCTTCGCTTTCTTCCCAGTTTTCGCCGGTTTCATGTGGCCCGGTATCTATATTCATTCCGGCGTTAGAAATGACGAGATCCAGCGGCCCCTGCTGCTCACAATCTTGTACCCACTGGCGCAGGGCGGCACTGTCGCGCACGTCAAAATTGCTTTCGGTGACGCTGGCCCCCTGGGCGCGCGCCAACTGGCTGATGGCTTGCAGCTTTTCGACATTACGTCCGTGCAGATGCAGGGTCACACCAGCGTGGGCATATTCCCGGACAAGGGCTTGGCCAATGGCGCTGGTCGCGCCGGTAAGGAGGAGGGTTTGCGGAGATCGTTGCGGCATAAGAGTTCCTCTAAGGGGGAATGAATCATTTCTAAACGTTGAACAGCAGTAGGCAGCGCAATGTCCATACCGGTAGCGCAATAAAAACCACCATTGATCTGTGTGCCATGAATGAGTACTTGGCGAAATGCAGACCAGAGTGTGGGGTCAGGCGGTGAAGGTTCATGCCAGAATGCCGCCAGACTTTGTTGACTGGTGAGTCCCGGAAGATTGTAAACCGGGTTGGCCAAGGTCAAGACCGGTTTGTGTAAGCCCAGTGCCCAAGTTCCCACCGTGCTGTTGATGGTAACGACCCCCTGACATTGCTTTAACAGCATGACCAAGTCGCCATAATCATAGTAGTGAACCCGGTCGCCGATGCCGAGATGATGGGCGAGATCCTTCACAAAATTTTCATAATTGAGGATGCCGGGGTCCAGAGGATGATTCTTGACTACCAGGTGGGTGCCCGTTGGCGCATATTGGGCAAACGAATGTAAGCATTGCTGGATAAAATCGAAGGTATCGCAAAACTCCGAATGACAGGTAATCTGGCTGTCACTATAAAGTTGCAAAGGCAACAGAAAATAGGGACGATCTTGCCCGACAAATTTCCGGTTGGCTTCCAGATCCACGCGCAGTCTTCTCCGGACTTTGGGATAACGGCGAATATACCAGAGATATTCCCGCACCGGATGCAGAGGCGCATGGTGGCGATAATGGCGGAATCCCACCGGATTCAGAATATCGCCGCTGTGATAAATGACGTCGTGGATAGCCCGCATCCGAAATTTACCCAGAAAACTTTGTCCCTCACCGTGCAACGGTACCCGCTCCACCACTTCACGATACCAGTCTGGATCTTTGGGTAGTTGCGAATGGGCATTCACCCCGTTGCGCTCCAGAGTCAGCCAGTGAGGGCGCAAATAGCCCTCTTCAAACACATGGATTCTGAGATCAAGGGATTTCGCCAGTGAAAAAACCGGCTGATGGATGGGGCGCTGATCCCCAAATAATACGATGTCGGTAATTTCGAATTGCTGAATGGTCTGCAGGAGAAAATCGGGTAATGCATCCAAGGTGCCGCGAAAAGCGCGGGCGGGTCGGGGCCACCAATACACCAGATCCCCACCACAAAAGTGAATTTTGTGGATGCGATGTCCCCTTTCCCGCAACTGATCACTGAGCAGAGCGAAAAAGGGGCTGGCAACACCCTGGAGGAATAAAAAATTCTTTTTCATCGCACCCCCACCGTTTGGCGGAGTACGACGCGGAAGGCTTTGCGCCAGAGTGGAGTTGCTCGCCCACCTCGTTTCTGGAGCATCGCGTCCAGCGCAGATAGGGCTGCTTCCGGCGTACAGCGTCGCCCATCGCGGGGATCTTGGTAGCGCGGATAAGCGATCAATACGCCCGCCACCAAGGCATCCAGGCTCAGTGTACGTTGTCGGCGTGGCACAGGGCTCTTGTCCGTGGTCAGTCCCCAGCCACTATAAAAAGGCTGGCCATGACAAGTGACGGGTTTTTCCCGCAAAAGGGCTTCAAAACCGGCTGCCGAAGTCAGCACCTCGACGCGGTCTACTTCACGCAGCAACTTATCCATGGGGACATCGGTTACCAGCGCGTCACAATACTGATGCGCCTGCTCGCGTTCGGCTTCGCCCCAGCGGCGCAATCCAGCCATCACGTCCGGATGGGGCTTGTAAACCATATAGGCTTGGGGATGCTCTGCGCGAACCCGTTGCAGCAGCGCGAGATTGGTGCGTAAGGTTCCACAACCGAGGGTGATGGCCGCATCGCTTTCCACCTGTCCAGGAACCAGAATGACTTCCTGTGCCGTTGTCGGACGCTGCCAAGTTTGGTTACCCACGTTATATTTCGTGAGTCCCAGTTCCACGAGGCGGGCTCTGAGTGCCTGCGCACGGTCCAGCATCGCCGGAGAAAAATGCGTATTTTGCAGGAGCGTTTCAAGGTCAGAAGGCGAGCGGGCATCGTAATATAAGCCGGTGCGATCAAAGCAATAGGAAAGCGGCACAATCAAATCCGCACCCAGCCCAACCGAACGGAGAAAACCATCTTCAACGCGGACCACCGAATGTTGCGCGGGCTTCAAGCAGGGTGTTTGTCCCCAGAGCAGGAGCGTGGCACCCGGCGGTACGCTCTCTTGGCTATTCCGAAAATGGATCTGACTTTCTGGTACAAAAGCACGCAAGGCTGCGCGTTTCCAACGCGAAAAACCCACGGCATATAATTTTTGCGGCAGGGGCGTGTCCATATCTTCCGATAGTGGCGACATCCATGCTCCTCGTTCAATAAAAAAATTAAAAAAAGTTACCGTCGCGTCACTGCAGCTAATACCGCCACAGTGCGATCTATATCTTCCGTAGTGTGAGCCGAGCTCAGAAAAAAACGCAGCCGCGCCTGTTTTTCGGGTACGGCCGGATACAAGATGGGTTGCACATGCACATCCTGTTTCAGTAGCTCCGCCGACAGGCGCACGGCCTCCAGCGAGCTGCCCAGAATCACGGGAGTAATGGCCAAGCCCGCGCTGTAGCCCGTATCCAGCCCTATGTTGCGTACCCGTTCCAGAAAATAAGCGCCTCGCTCATGCAGGGCGGTAACGCGTTCGGGTTCGGCGCGCAAAATATCCAAAGCTTTCAGTGCCGCAGCCGCCAGCGGCGGCGACATCCCCACGCTGTATAAAAATCCGGGCGCCAGATAACGCAGATTTTCAATGAGCGCCTGTTCTCCAGCCACATAACCCCCGCAAGCGGCCAGAGTTTTGCTGAGCGTACCCATCCAGATATCCACATCATGGGGATCGACGCCAAAGTGTTCGCGGATGCCGAGGCCCTGTGCCCCCATGACTCCAAAGGAATGTGCTTCATCCACCATCAACCACGCTTCATAGCGTTTTTTGAGCGCGACTAAGGGCGGCAGATCAGGAAAATCCCCATCCATACTGTACAAACCTTCTACCACAATCAGCAGACGTTCAACACGATGCCGATGATCCCGCAGTAATTGCTCCAGAGCCCCCAGATCATTATGACGAAAGCCCAGACGCTGCGCTCCAGAAAGCTGGATGCCCATAAGAATACTGTTATGCACATATTCATCGTGCAAAACCATATCTTTAGGACCGAGCAAGTGACTAATCACGCTGACATTCGTGGCATGCCCACTGACCAGCACCAAGGCGTCATCCACGCCATAACTGTCTGCGATGCTGCGCTCCAGTTGACGATGTATGGGCCGCTCCCCGGCCACGATGCGACTGGCGGAGACAGAGGTGCCGTACTGGTCAATGGCGGCTTGGGCTGCGGCATTCACCCGCGCGTCACCCGATAAATCCAGATAGTTATAACTGCCGTAATTGATCACCCGACGCATCTGGATTTCGCTGTGGGCGGAAGCTGTACCGGCATGTACATGAAAAAAAGGACTTTCTACACCCAAACGCTGTCCGCCTTCCTGCATCAGTTTAACCTGCTGATAGCCCGGTTGACGATCAAAGCGGGTAAAAGCGTCCGGGAGCTTGCGTCCGGGAGCGGCCGGCAAGTTTGCAGGCGCATCAGCAATCTGCTGCAGACGCTTTTCCAACCCTTTCTGAATGAGCCGGGCTTTTACCTGATCCGCGAGACTGCGTGGGCTCTGACTCATGGATTTTTCCCGGCCTGCAAGAGTTGTTGGGCTTCCGTGCTCTGGGGTAGAACCCCATGCAACGTGGCCAGATGCTGTAAATGGGCCTCTGCGGGCACGGCATCCGGCATCTCTGAGGGATGGGCAGTGTCTTTTTGCAAGGTTTGCACCAGACGTTGGGCCAGGCGGGCCAGCGTGGGCCCTTCGCTGAGCAGAAAAGCCGGGAGTTTGACGCCAAGACGTTCTTCTAGCGCCAGAGCCAACTCCACCCCCATCAGCGAATCCAGACCGAGTTGGCTGAGGTTGTGTTCCAAGGTGATTTTTTCAGGGGCCATGCGCAGAATCTGCGCGACTTCTCGGCGCAGTAATCCCACCAGCAGGGCTTCTGCTTCCGCCGTCGGCAGGGTGCTGAGTTGTGAACGCAAATCCCTGTCGGTTTCGTCCTCCGCATCGCTTAACCCCTCCAGCAAAGCGGCAAAACGGGGTGACGCGGCGATAGGCAGAAAGCGCCGCAATGCCCGCGCGTCAAAATCGGCAACCACCAGACCATTCTGGTCAGCCAGAATCCAGTCTTCCAGCAAGTCGAGGGCGGTCTCGGCATTTAAAGCCATCCCTCCCAAACGTTGCTGCAATAAGTCGAGGGTGCCAGCGTGACGGGTGAGATAACCCACATCGGCAATGGGTCCCCAGAGTACGGCTAATGCCGGTAATCCCTGGGACCGGCGCATGCGCACCAGCGCCTCCATCCAGGTATTGGCCGCCACATAATGGGCTTGCCCCGGATTCCCGAGTAGGGTGGTGATGGAGGAATAAACCACGAAAAAGTCCAAGGGGAGATCGCGGCTGAGGCGATGCAACTGCCAGGCACCCGTAATTTTGGGCTGCAAAACCCGCTGCATCTGTTCCAAGGAGAGATTTTCGGCGAGGCCATCGTCAATCACGGCCGCCGCGTGAATAATACCGCGCAACGGCCCCATTTTTGCCTGAATGTGCGCAAACAGGGCGGTCATTTGTAGCGCATCGCTCACATCGCCTGCCCAGCACTCCATCGTCACGCCTTGGGCGCGCAGGGCGGATAATGCCGATTGCGCTGAAGCCGCCAAGGTGCCGCTGCGACTGACCAGCAGCAAATGCCGGGCACCACGCTGCGCCAAGCGTTGCGCGGTGGCCCAGCCAAAGCCCGAATTACCGCCGGTAATGAGATAAACCCCATCGGGGTCCAGTTGCAACTGCGTCGAACCGTCCTGGCGGGCTTCGGGAGCGGATGCTGCGACGGGGGTAAAGGGCGGGCGCATTTCTACCACGACTTTGCCAATCTGCCGGGCCTGCTGCATATGACGAAAAGCCTCCACCACTCGCGTCGCCGGAAAGCGCTGCAAGGGGAGGGGGAAAAAATCCCCATCCGCAAAATGCGTCATGATTTCTGTAAACAGCCGCTCAGTCAGTCCCGGTTGACCGGCCAGAAGCTGGTCGGCATCAATCCCAAAATAACTGAGATTATTACGGAATGGCCGCAAACCCATGCCGGTATTCTCGTAAAAGTCGCGTTTACCCAATTCCAGAAAGCGTCCAAAGGGCCGCAGCACTTGCAGGTTACGGCGAATGGCTTCTCCAGAAAGGCTGTTGAGCAGCACATCTACTCCCACATGGTGGGTGTCTCGCAAAATGGCACCCGCAAAGTCCAAAGAGCGAGAATCGTACACATGGGGCACACCCAACAGTCGTAAAAAATCACGCTTTTCCGGGGAGCCCGCCGTGGCAAAAATTTCCGCGCCGAGCATTTGCGCAATCTGAATCGCGGCAATGCCGACGCCACCCGCTGCGCCATGAATCAGTACGCGTTCACCGGGCTGGAGTCGGGCCAATTCGTGCAGTGCATACCAAGCGGTTAAAAACACCGTCGGAATGGTGGCTGCAGAAGCCATATCCATCCCTTCCGGAAGCGCGGTAATGGCGGATTCCAGGGTTTGGAGCGGCGAACTGAAACTCGCGGGAGCAAAGCCCAGCACCCGATCACCCACCTGCCAGCGCGTCACTTTTTCACCGACGGCGCGGATCTGACCAGCGAACTCCAAGCCCAGGGCGGGCCCGGAAAAGCCGTTTTCTAAGGCTTCATCCGACAGCATGCCCAGAGCATACATCACATCCCGAAAATTCAGTCCGGTGTAGGCCACATCGACCAAAACGGCGTGTGCGTCCAAAGTGGGCGGGGTGGATAGAGCCGCCCATTGCAAATGACGCAATTGCCCAGGTGCGGAAAACTGCAATTGATGCCCCAACACGGGGGACACTCCGGCGGCTGCTACGGGTCTGGATATTTCCTGTATGCGTGGCACCCAATAGTGTCCTTTGGGATCAAGCACGCTTTCGCTTTCTGCAGAATCGGTCCGCAAAAAAGGCAATAGGGCATCCTGCTGTGCCGAGGTCAGGGGCAGCGTGCCTCGGTCAATGATCCGCAAGCGGAGTTCCGGCCATTCATTTTGCAAGCACCGCGCAAATCCGCACAAAGCCGCCGCGTCCAGACCGTCTTCGGGATGATTTTGCGGATAGAGTCCGGCGTGGGTAGCGCGGATGCCGCCGCGCGTCAAAAGGTATAGTGGTGGCAACGCATCGCGGCGCACCGCCCATTTTCCCAAAGCCGTCAGCAGTACACACTGTTGCAACACCGTGGCCGCATGATCCTGTATCTGGCCCGAAGGCAGATCCACGTACAGGATTCCCGCCCATTCCGTGGTCGCGGATTCTGTGAGATACGTCAATAATCCCTGCGCGCTATCACTCCGGCAGACTTGCGATACGTAGCCTGCTGAATGCAGCGCTGTTTGCAGCATCGACCAATCGGGATGATCTGTGCTGGCGGCGGTTCCGAGCAAAAGCCAAGGGCCCGCATCCCGCGCGAGTCGCGGGGCGGGTGCAGAGCGTTGGGTCGCGCTTTTTTGCAGCGAGAGCAGATAAGGTCCTGGCAAAACGGACGGCGCAGGCGGTGCGGAAATTTCTGTAAATCCGCGCTGCAGCAGCCAGTGGCGGCAACTTTGTTGATCCAGTGGGGTAGTCTCCGCCGAGTGGTTGCCTACCCACCAAGCTTCGGGTTCAACCCCCTGAATCCAGAGTATGCCGTTTTCGGCCAAGGCACGCTCCGCCGTTTCGAGCATGGACCATTGCTGATTGCGGTCGGGATGATCCAGACGCAACCACAGCGCGTCTAATCCCGACACCGGTGTCGCATCCAAAGTCTGGGTGATCCAGCCCTGCGATTCAGGTGACTCGGAAATGGTCGGCTGGAGGTGCCAGAGACGACACCGGAGATCCGGGTGCAAATGCGCGGTTAGGGTCGGTAAAGCTTCTGCACCACCGGCGCTGACTTCCGCGCAACGCAAGAGGCGGTTATCCGGGAGAATTTTGCGGAGCTGGAGCACCAGTGCCGCAAAACCCGTACTGAGTGCGGGCGTGATGGTATGTAAAAGCGTGTGTTGCGCGGTAGCGCAGAGATCTACGGGCGGCTGTCCCGGTGTCATCTCAGTCGTTGCTAACCCCTGGCGTCCGACCTGTAAAATCAGCGGAAAGAACTCGGGATAATCGCGGAGCAGCGTATGCCAGATAGCACTGGCCGGGATACTTACATCGCCGCTTCCTGCAGATTCATCGGCATAGGCTTGCTGCAGGCTTTCGAGCAGAGGCGCACATTCATGGACATAACGCGCGACGGCGGGAATTTCCTGCAGAGAAGCGGGCAACAAGGACTGCAGCACTTCTGGAGGCAAGCTGCAGGCTGTGTGCCGCACATCGGGCAAAGCGTCGGGCAGCGGTACTAGGACATTCTCTAAAAAACGCAAACGCTCGGCTTCACTGCGGCGCAAACGGACGCGGCGCAAGCGCACCCCTTCACAACCCGCCACGATTTGCCCTTGCGCGTTAAAAAGACGCAGCTCCGCCAGCAAAGATTGCGGAGACTGCCGCAACACCCGCACCGTCGCGGTCAGGGTGCCCGTAGCCTCCGCAAAGCGGGTCAAACGCTCGATGCGCACCGGCACAAAGCCCCATCCCTGATGGCTAGCGCCTTTTTCGGCCAGCCAATCGGCAAACAGTTGTAATGCCCCATCGAGCAAAGCGGGATGCAGCAAAAACTCGGATGACTCTGCCTCTGCGGGCAAACGAAGTTGCGCCTGCACCCCTTCCGCCGTCCGCCAACCGTGTTGCACGGTGCGAAAAACCGGGCCGTAGTGTAAGCCGACCGCATCGGTCAGGGCATAGTGTTGGCTGGCCGTAAAATCCGCCGCACGGCGGGGCAGGGTGGCATCCTTATAATCCGCATAATCCGCCTCAGCAACGGCTAAATCCGCAGCCTCCGCAGGACGAATGTGCGCTTTGGCGTGCAAGGTCCATTGCGTGTCCAGCAAAGTGCGCGCCTGAATATGGGCTTCGCCATGCGCCTGCAGGGTGAGACGTAACACCTTACTGACATCGTCTTCCAGTAGTAGCGGGGCCAGGATTTCCAGATCTTCCAGCACCCACGCAGCGGATTCCGGAAAATGCTGACGGGCAGCCGCCAAGAACATTTCCGCATAAGCTGCCCCCGCAAAAACCACTCCATCTCCCACCCGATGATCCGCCAGAAAGGGCATGCGTCGGGCATCCAGAGTTTGTTCCCATTCTCCCGGATGCTGCGGCAGCGGATGACCCAGTAAAGGATGCACCGAAAAACCGCTCAAAGTGCCCGCCGACTCCGCCGTGGCTTCCTGCCAATGGCGCTCCCGCTCCCAAGGATAGTTGGGCAAATCGACCCATTCAGGAACTTGCGAAAAATACGTCGCCTTGGGAAGAGGGCATCCTGCCACCCACAGCGCTGCCGCCGCCTGCGCCACGGCCTGAGGCGCCTGTTCATCACGGCGCAAGGTCGGTATCACCCGTCCTTCCTGATCACGGGCATTCAGGGTGTCTTGTAAATAACCCCTCAACACCGGATGCCCACCCAACTCCACAAAAATATTGCCGAGCATCAGCGCAGACGCCGCCGCCTGCTGAAAACGCACGGGCGCCCGAATATTCTGCCACCAGTAGTCAGCATCCAGAGACTCACCCGCGATGGCCTCACCGGTGACTGCCGATACAAAAGGCACGGAGGCCGGTGCAGGACGAATCTCCGCCAGCGTCGCCAATAATTCCGTCTGCAAAAAATCCATGTGCTGACTATGAAAAGGATAATCAATAGCCAAGCGCTTATAGCCCACCCCCTGCTTGCGCAAGCGGCCCTCCAGCGCTTCCAGATCGTCGGCAGGCCCGACCAGAGTTGAACCTCGAGGGCTGTTCCAGGCGGCAATACTCACGGTTTCTGTCAGTCCAGCTTCTTGCAACCAGACCGCCACGGTATCGGCATCACTGGCTACGGCAGTCATGCCGCCCTGACCCCGGGATAAACCCTGCAGACGACTGCGTTCGTAAATGACCCGCGCCGCGTCCGCCAGATTCAGGCTCCCACAGGCCCAAGCCGCAGCGACTTCACCCACGCTGTGTCCAGTCACGGCTACAGGGATAATGCCATCACTTCGCAACAGGGCCGTGATGCCCACCTGCAAGGCAAACAAAGCGGGTTGTGCAAACTCCGTCAGCGCATAACGATCAGCGCCAAGGATGCCCGCCAGTTCATCCCGCAAGGCGTAACCCGCCAAGGGCACAAAACAGGCGTCGATTTCCGCCAGCGTATCCGCAAAAACCGAATGCGCCAACAGCGCGCGACCCATGCCCGCCCACTGGCAGCCATTGCCCGAATAGACAAACACCGGCCCCTGCCGAGCTGGAGCCTCCAACCCCCTGCCCAGTACCGCACCAGTATCATCACCGGCGGCGAAAGCACGCAACAGCGCTTGCAGGTCCGTACTATGCGATGCGCGAAAGAGGGCGCGCTCTGGCAAGGCTGCCCGGCGAAAATTGGCCGCGTAAATCCGCGCGTAATCCGCATCATCCACCCCCTGCAAAGCCTCGGCGAAATCTTGCGCGACTTGTCGCAATGCCGCAGGCGTAGCCGCCGACAGCAGCAGCGGTAGATTTTCGCTGCGACGCTGGCGACGCGGCCAGCGGGCGCGTTTGGGACGCTGCGGCTCCACACTTTCGAGAATGACGTGGGCATTGGCTCCGCCAAAGCCAAAAGAATTGACGCCGACAATCAGCGGTCCCGAAGCGGGCAGGGCGCGGACTTCGCGCACAATTTCCAGACCATATTCGTTCAGCGGCAGTCGCGGATTGAGCTGTTGAATACCGATGCTCGGCGGAATCTGGCGCTGGCGCAGGCAGTGGATAGCCTTCAGCAGGCCCGGTATTCCCGAAGCGGTTTCCAGATGCCCCAGATTACTTTTAACCGAACCCAAGGGCAGCGGATGTCCGGCCCTGCGCGCAGAGCCCAAGGCCCGTCCTATGGCTTCCACCTCAATAGGATCGCCCACAGCCGTGCCGGTACCGTGGGCTTCCATATAATGCACCGCATCCGCCTCAATCCCCGCAGCCGCATAGGCTTCCATCAGCAACTGCGACTGCGCCTCGGCGCTGGGCACCGTCAGCCCACTTTTATGACCATCCGTATTGATGGCCGTATGTGCCACGACCGCCAAAATGCGATCTCCATCGCGTCGCGCCCGATCATAGTCTTTCAGCACAAACACGCCCCCGCCTTCCGAGCGCGCATAACCATCTGCCGCCGCATCAAAAGGATGACAACGCCCCCCCGCCGACAACATCGAAGCCTTCGAGAAAATCATAAAGCCGAAAGGATGCAAATGCAGGCTGATGGCACCGGTCAGCGCCAAATCACTCTCACCACGCAATAGCGACTGACAAGCCTGATGAAACGCGACCAGCGCCGAAGAACAGGCGGTATCCACCACCAGACTCGGACCGCGCAAGTCATAAAAATAGGACAAACGATTGGCGGCAATACTGGCGGTACACCCGGTTGCGGTATTCGGGCCGACGGCGGCCAAATCATCGGCCAGACGGTAGCCGTAATCGGTACTGGCCAGACCGATAAACACCCCGCAGCGCTGCCCGCGCACCTGTTCCGGCGGCAGCCCCGCATGGGCGAGTGCCTCCCAGCTCATTTCCAGCAATAAACGCTGTTGCGGGTCCATAGCGGCAGCTTCGCGGGGTGAAATATGAAAAAACCCCGCATCAAAACCAGACACATCGCCCAACGAGCCCGCTGCAAAAGTCACCGCCGTACCGGGATGACTGCGCGTGGGGTGCTCCATATTCTCCTGCGCCCAACGATCTGCCGCCACGCGACTCATCAAATCCCGCCCCGCCAGCAAATCCGCCCAGAAGTGCGTATCTGAAGTCTGCGGCAGGCGACTCGCGTGACCAATAATGGCGATTTTAGGGTTTTTCATAAAGCACTCACAAAATGTTCAAATGCGGAAAAGTGGTCCTGCCAGTCGGGCGCGACAAAAGATTCCATCCGGCGCAACTGCGCGACGCGCCGAGGATGATCCACCACGGCGTAATCCCTGAGCGCATCGAGCCAGGCGTCCTCATCATCCACGGGCAGATAATCGGGGATGTCTCCGGCAATCTCCTGAAAAACCGGCAGCGCGTTGGCTAATACCGGCGTTTTCAGAGACAGCGCCTCCAGCAAGGGCAAACCATAACCCTCCGCATGGGAGGGAAACAGCAAAGCGCGAGCATGACGCAAGTGCTGTGACAATTGTGCATCCGTACACTGGGGCAGCCAGTGCACATGCCGCTTGAGTCGTTCATCGTGTAGCAAAGGATGGACGACACCACCGCACATCCATCCTGCCTGGCCAATAATCCATAATTGCGGAATGTGATCGGCGCGCCATTCATAGCCCATGCGTTGCCACAAATAGAGCAAAAAAGCATGATTTTTACGGGGTTCCAAAGTGCCCAGCATCACAAATGCTGAGTCTGCAGAGGGATTCGGCGGGGAAATCGCAGGCGATGAACGCAGTTTGATCCCCAGCGGAATCACCGCCATAGGCGGAACCGCCACCCCCGATTGCCGCGCATATTCCCGCAAAGTTTCCGCCGTGTGTTGGGAATTACTGATGATGCCAGCGGATTGCTGCAAAATGACCGCCATGCGCTGAATATGCCGATCAGTAGCGTCCGGCTGGCAAAATTCGGGGTGGGTGATGGGGATCAAATCGTGCGCCATCACCAGTAGCCGTATTTTTTTACGCCGCAACCAGGCGAGGTAACTCGGACGATCCAGCCCACTGTGGCCCATATTGAGCACCCAGCCCCCGCGTGTCACCGAACGAAAAGGTAACTTCAGCAAAGCCATCATGGTTTTTGCCAAGCTCCCATGCCGCTGCCCCACTTCCCAAGCCAGCAACCAGTCAAACAGCGCCATAGAAGCCGTGGCGGACAAGGCAACGGCGACGCCATTTTCGATCAAGAGGGCCTGAGCGCGCGTATGAAAATGTTGCACATAAGCCAGACAAACCCGATCCACTCCCGTTGGCATCCGACCCTTACGCAAGCGGTGCAGCAGGCGGGTCACGTCCAGATAGACAGGATCGCTACCAAAAATTTGCACAGACGCCCTTACTTGACGATACCCGCCGTAGAAAGACCCTGAATAGGATAAACAATCTGGACAATCAACCCTAAAAATTTCTGCAGATCGGTAATCGGCGCCGAGGCTACATAAATCAAGTCATGATTCTGAATGGGAAAGCTTTGCGCCGCAAAAAGCGTCGCCGGATCACTGAAGTTAAAGCGGAACACCACCGGCACCTGGCCAGCGGGCGTCAACTGTACCGGCTTGGGCCATTGGGGGAGCAAGGTCGGTTTTTCAAAGCGGAACACAAACACCGCCTTGGCATCCGCCTGATTGCCATCCAGCCCCCCCGCCTGCGCCAAAGCCTGCGCCAGTGAAATTCCCGAAGCCTGAAAATCCACTTCTTTGGTTTCTTTGGTCGCCCCCATAACCGTAACCTGCAGGGGCTTATAGAGCGCGGTCAAAATGTCCCCACCCCGCAATGAAATATTCTCGTGGGGATTGCGAATAATCTCCTCCAGCGGCAGTTGCAAGACCTTGCCCCCCCGCGAAAGCTGAATGGTCACCTTGTTCACCGGCTTGACGACGCCCCCAGCGGCGGCAATAGCCTGCAACACGCTGACACCCCCCGGAATCATCGGGATTTCTGCACTGTTTTTAATGTTCCCCACCACCGTAATACTCTGCGCGTGATTTTTCACCAAGCGCACCACCACCTGTGGATCATGGGCCATCGGGATCAAGCGGGTTTTGATTTCGGCACCAATTTCATTGAGGGTTTTGCCGGTACACGGAATCTTGCCCGCAAAGGGCATCACAAGGTCGCCATCACTACCCACCATCTGATCGGGAATAGTCGTCATAATCGAACCAGAAGGCGTACTCATGGACGCCGTACTACTGGCAAACAACATGGCGGGCGGTGCTTCCCAAACGTACACCTGCAAGGTATCCCCCGGACCCACGGTATAACTCAGGGGATGTGGATTCATAAAATCCCGCAGCAGGTTCAGATTGGGCCGCTCGACTTTTTGCTGAAGATAGTGGGCCACGGCATAATTCACGTCCACCAGTTGAATACCTGCCAGCGTCTTGTTGTGGGCAACATCCTCCATACTAGAGGCGCGCGGACCGGAGTAGGGCATATAAGACGCGCAACCCGATAAAGCCCCAGCCAGCAGCAGCGCGGAAAGCTGGATCGAGGAGTACTTCGGTGATTTCTGTCGGATTATCAAGGTATCTCCATGAATTTTGCAGTGCCCAGAAATCCGGGCCTGTCTTTCGAGCGTAGCAAAATAATAACAGCAATCTCGCCGTTACCGATCATTATAAGCCCTGAAAAGTGGCGGGCACATCACCCATACGGCGAAATGTAGTATTGAATGGTTCCATATACTTGATAAGTTTGAGCATGGAACCCTTGAATTTTAGTTCGTTGATGAGCAGTGCTTTCTTGGCGCTTATGTCGCGGTGGTAGATGCGCTGCCAGGTATCGGCGCGCGCGTGCACGCGCATAGTCACCTTATGCGCTGGGCTATCGGTGATGTCTTGTGGCAGGCCATTGCATATGTGCAAATAGACGCTAGGATTTGGCGCTTCTATCCAGCCATATTCAATCAGCCCGTTAAACCCCTGGAGCGATTTCACAAGATCAGCGTCCTGTGCACAGTGGGCGGCATAGGCTTCCATCCAAGAGATACTAAGAAAATGATACATGGTGATCACCCCAAAAAATCGACATAAATCAGATTCTATCGAGCATGCCTCGAAAATGATACGTAACGCCCCACGAAAATTATCCAATCTTATTTTTCGACTCAGAAACGATGATTTTAGGCTTGGAAAGCTTCAGCGCCATGAGGCCCACGCCTAATCTTCGGGTATCCATACTCTCGCCGTAAAACGCCGGAGAGCTCGCTTTTTCCATAACTAATCGCAGCCTGATATATAGATTGGTGCTATTCAGTGCCTCGGCGGGTAATTCGACTTTTTTCTTGATTCCAGTTTCTGTGTCGGGACGCCTATTCGAAAAATAGAACGTAGTGAGTCGTCGATTCCCCAGATAGACCGTTACTTTTGCTTTTGTTTGAGAGGGAACAGATGAAGGAAAATAGTGCTTGCAGAGTAGCTGGACGACTCGTCCGTGATTTTTCAGTAATTTTACGGGTAAATTGAGTAAAGCCGTATCATCACAACTCCAGGTGCCCCATGATTCGGAATGCGACCATCCTTCACCTAATACCAGAGCGCCTGTCAATGTGTTTTCAGAGAGTGGCATCTCCGTTGTCCATGAATCATTCATTATATCAATATGCTGTAAATTATTTTGCGGGTACCCCATTTGTTTGGCAACAACCACCGCGCGCATCTCAGCAGTTGCACGCGGAAGAAATTCAGAAATGAACTGACATAATACTCTATCCTCTTGTCCGTTATCATTTTTGTGAATCTTATAGTTCTGTATGCTACTTTGATAGATTTCTTCCCAACGAGCAACAAGGCGATCCATATTCGTCAGGTAACGGCACACTAGAGCGGCTTCTTGGATATCGGTGGCACTATAAGCATCAATACCGGATAACAGGTTGTGCAGGTTGACGGGCCCTAGAATACGTCGACTCAGATGATTTTCTGGCCATTGACGGGCAATTTCGGCGCTCAGTACACCGCCATAGCCAAATTCATCGGTAATGACCACATGCGCTCCGGTACAACAGGCCTCTATGGCGCTGCGTGAAAAAGCGAAACAAATATCATAGTCGGGAATAATACGTGAAATATCGGATATTTCCTTCCCAACCCCACGCCCAACCAGATCAAGAGTAATGCCTCGAGCTGAACAAGCTTCATTCAAGATCTGGATGTAGGCTGTCTTCATAGGCTCTTGATGAAAGGCCTTGACTATAGCTAATGCTTTCCGAGGCTTAGAAGAAATTTTATCTTTGAGTGCGTACCGCATGGTATCAACAGCATTGATGAGTATCTCCGTCTGCTGTGCAGGTACACCATGGACTATTAGACGCTCCTGACAAGCGTAATCCACTGCTAGATAGTGCGTGATTCGATCGGTAATAAATGGTTTGTCGAATGGCGAGATGACATCATGACACACGAATAGGGCAGGTGTGTGTCTAAACCGCATCATCGCAGGAGCCAAGGCGACATTATGATTACCGTGAATAATATCGGGCACAACACCAATCTGGGAAATATCATCGAACACCGGTACCCCACGACCAGAAAGCTCCATAGCCAATCGCCCTAATGAGGGCGAGTATACCATGACACGATGTCCGCGCTTGTAGAGTGCCAGTGCAAGCTCGAAAGTAGCTGTTTCAGTGCCGGTACGTTCGGCCATGATAATATTGGTTATTAATATAGTGAGCATCATAATCCTTCAGGCTGAAGATATTCTTCGCTGAAACGCGTGTGATGGCGCAGATAACCGCGACGCGATGCTGCCAGGAACTCGGTAATGGTTAATACTTCCTCTTGTAGCAAGTTCATGCTGGTTAGTAACTCTATGCTTTCGGATAACCGATAATGTCGCCGGAACAATATGGCATCCTTATCGTACCCATTCCTAGAAGAACCGCTTCTGGAAACGGTGATCACTGCAGACTTTGCCATAACTCATAACGCTTCTCCCATAAGTATGTTTCAACATTCGACACACAAAATCACATAATGTTTAATTAATGGGTAACAATTATCAGGGGTTGTTTTTACTTTTGTTATTTAAGTCTCTCTACCGATCAACTATAGCGGGTATATGGCAAGTAATAAATATATTTTGATGGCGATCCATAGTGAATCGGAAAATATGAGACAAATTTTTGTAGATTGTTACGTAACATGTGAATGGTATCGTAACTACTTATGTAACGCGCATTAAGCCCTTGTGTTTTTGATTGACCAAAGTAATTTTATCTAATAGAGTATTTCTAAATGATGGTCACAAAGATTCAGTATAAATCTGTGTTATTTGGTATTTAGGGGAACCCATTATGGTGTTAATTCCTGTAATTCTTTCAGGTGGTTCAGGTTCCAGATTGTGGCCCCTCTCCAGAAAGTCTCACCCTAAACCCTTTGTGCATTTACCAGATGGCGAAAGTCTTATTCAAAAAACCTACGGCAGAGTCGCCAGTCTCAGGCTTGGCGGCCCGGTTTTGACCTTAACCAATAGAGATTATTACTTTTTGGACAGAGACGCTGTGGCTCAAAGTGCTGTTGCTCAGCGCCATGACCAAGAGTCAAATGGTCGCACACCAGTTGCCTCATAAATAGTAATGATATCTACAAGGAACTCCGTGTGATCAAGGCCCTCTGGACCCGCCTCAAAAATCTCAGCAAATTATTTATCTGGGTCGTGCTCGTACCAACGGGCCTTTCCATCATTTACTTTGGGCTGATTGCTTCGCCGGTGTATATCAGTGAGTCCGACTTTGTGGTGTACAGCCCTAATCATCAGATGGCAGGCGCATCGGGCCTGGGCTCATTGTTGAGTAGTTTGGGCGGCAGTAATTCCACCAGTGCGGCGGATACTATTCATGCTTACGTCGGCTCTTGGGATGCGATGATGGCGCTCCAACACGCTGTTCATCTGAAGGATATGTACAGTAACGAGCATATTGATATTTTTAATCGATTCGGCGGCATTTTTTACCCCTACAGCAGTTTTGTAAAATTGCTGCGTTACTACCAAAACATGGTCACCGACACCATCAACACCAGCAGCGGCATTACCAAGCTCCGGGTGCAAGCCTACACGCCGCAAGATTCGCAAATCATCAATGCGTTTCTGCTGAAAAAAAGTCAGGACATCGTCAATCAGCTCAACGCCACCGCACGGCTCAGAGCCGTCAGTTACGCCAAGAACGATGTCGCCACTGCCGAGCAAAAACTCCGTGAGGCGACTCTGGCTCTGGCGGACTATAGGAACCATCAAGCGGTATTCAGCCCTCCCGCGCAATCGACGCTGCAGTTGAGCATGGTGTCCAAGTTGCAGGATCAGCTCATTAACCAAAAAACCCAACTCCAGGCCATTCTGGCGCATGCCCCGCAAAATCCGCAGATTCCGGTGCTGCAAAGTTCCATCAATGCCCTGCAAAGCGAAATTAGCGCCGAAAAAGCCAAAGTCACCGGCTCCAAGGCCTCCTTCGCCAGTAAAGATACCGAATACGAGCGCTTGACGGTCAACCAAGTGTTGGCTCAAAAACTCTTAGAAGCCGCTGTCACCTCACTGGAACAAGCACGGCTCACCGCTCAGAAACAGGAGCTGTATCTGGAAACCATCAGTAGCCCGAATCTACCCGATGCGCCGCAGGAGCCAAAGCGGTTTGAGGATATTCTGGCGGTCTTGCTAGTATCGTTGATGATCTGGGGCGTGTTGAGCATCCTCGTGGCAGGAATCAGGGAGCACCATGAGCGCTAGTACTGGCCCCTCATTCTGGGAACAAACCAAGATGCAAGGCCGCGTCATCTGGGCGCTGCTGCTGCGAGAAACGGTGACCCGTTTTGGTCGTGAAGGGTTGGGAATGTTGTGGATGATCGCAGAACCTGCATTGTTTGTGGTCGGGGTGATGGTCATTTTTTCGTTCATTGATTCAGGATACCCCTATGGAATTTCTCCTGCTGAGTATTTGGCGGTGAGTTATCCCACCTTACTATTTTGGCGCAATGGTACTGGACGGGTGACCAAAGCCATTGAGGTGAATCGGGCGCTACTGCATCACCAGCCCATCCGCCCTATGGATATTATTTATGCCCGAATTCTGTTGGAGTTCGGAAGCGCTGCGGCGGTATTTCTGTTTCTCTTCCCCATATTTATTATTATTGGAATATGTCATATTCCATCCAATCTGTTGACTATGGCGATAGGCTATCTTCTAATCATTTGGTTTTCATTCGACTTTGTTTTGATTATGGCAGGATTGGCAGAGCTCAGCGAAACCATTGAAAAAACTTCGCACATTATATTGTATCTCATGCTGCCCTTTAGTGGCGTTTTTATTCCCACATTTTTGGTGCCGGAGCCTTACAGAAGTTATTTGCTCTATTTTCCTTTGATTGATGCCGTAGATTATTTTCATCATGGTTATTTTGGTCCCATGGTGCCTAGCTATTATCACTTGGGATACACCATATTTGCCTTGTTGGGTATGACATTATTTGGATTGGCTATATCAGGGGTGGCCATAAAGCGGGTCAAGTCGGCATAGGATGCAAATATGCTTCAGTTGTTAAATATCAGCAAATCGTATCCGATGAGTCATGGGCAAAACGACCGTGTTATTTTTAAGGATGTAAATCTGACGGTGCAGCCCGGTGAAAAATGGGGCATCTTGGGGCGCAACGGCGCGGGTAAGTCAACGCTGATTCGTATTATCAGCGGATCGGATCGGCCTGATAGTGGTCAGGTCCTTAAAAATATGTCGATATCCTGGCCCTTAGCTTTTGGCGGCGCATTTCAGGGGAGCCTTACTGGGCGGGATAACGCGAAACTGATTGCTCGCGTTTACAACGTCGATATTCCCAAAACCATTGCCTTGGTAGAAGATTTTGCGGAACTCGGTGCGTATCTGGATGAACCCGTCAAAAGTTATTCTTCTGGCATGAGTTCTCGCTTGGCCTTCGCGATTTCCATGGCCATTGAGTTTGATTGCTTTTTAATTGACGAAGGAATGTCTGTGGGCGATCACCGCTTTCATAAAAAATGCGATGATGAACTGTTTGGTAAACGCGGTGACCGGGCCATGATTATTGTTGCGCACCAGACTGACATTATTCGCGCAAATTGTGCGCATGCAGCAGTTCTGGAGGCTGGTACGCTGACTGTTTATGACCAGGTGGATGATGCCATTTCGGCCTACGAGGCATTATGAATACGTATTTTAATCAGTGAGACTAGCCATGCAAGTTCAGCACGTCACCGAACTGTTTTCTTTTGAGGGCGAAGACTTCATCGCAGAGGTTTTTCGTAATCTGTTAGGTCGCGAGCCCGATGCGTTTGGGCTACGTTATTATCTTGGGCGTCTCGCTCTGGGTTATGATAAATCCAACGTGATTGCACAAATTGCTAAATCATCGGAGTGCCGTCCGCATGAGGAATTTTTAGGTCTTAAGACATTGCTTGTAGAACAACAGCGGGGTACGCATTGGTTTTGGGGCAGATGGAAGCGTTATTCCCGAACGACCAGAAGTTGGCAAAGTGGTTTTGCCCGTATAAGTGCTATTGGTCAACAACTGACTGACCAATTAAAAGGTTTACATTCTATTGATCATCAGTTGGCTGTTCAGCAGGATGCTTTACTTTCTCTTAGCCAGAATATGTCCAGCATGTCCGTAAAAATTACCGGCAGTCTGCAACAACTTTCTGCATCTCCCGCTATCTCCGTGCCCACCTATTCGCAAGCACGAAATATCTCAGATGAAGCGGTGCGTCAGGCATTTCGAGATGTGCTTGGGCGCGAACCAGAAGGGGACGACACTATCGCCTATCATGCAAGATTAGCAAATGTACAGGTACTACGAGAAGCTCTGGTGACGTCCGAAGAATTTAAGATGCGGATCGACCCCATGCCGGAATACGCGCGATTTATTTTTAGAAGAATGCTCATACAACAATCATTTCATCCAGGAGATTAAGGCATGCGTATCGTCATCGACATGCAAGGCGCGCAAACAGCGAGCCGCGTTCGCGGAATTGGCCGCTACACCTTGGCCCTCGTGGCCGAAATGACCAAGCAGCGAGGCGAGCACGATGTATTGCTGGTCTTGAATGCCGCCTATCCCGACAGCATCGAGCCGATTCGTGCCGCATTTGCTGCGTTATTGCCGTTTGATGCCATTCGCGTGTTTGAGGTGGCAGGTCCCGTCGGCGGGCATGATGCCGCCAATGATGCTCGTCGCAAGGCCGCCGAGCAGATGCTTGACGCTTTTATGGCCAGCTTTGAACCGGATGTTATTTTCATTCCTTCGCTATTTGAAGAATTTGGTGGCGAAGCGGTAACCAGTGTACATAGCTTGAATAACGCTATCCCCACGGTTGTCACTCTGCACGACCTGATTCCTTTGGTTCATCGCAATATCTACCTACAAGACCCGGCGATGGAGCGCTGGTACTTCAATAAATTGAATCAGTTGCGTCGAGCCGATTTACTATTGTCGGTTTCGGATGCGTCAGGGCGGGAAGCCCTACAATATCTTAATGTACCGAGCACGTCGGTGGTCACGGTCGCAAATGCCTGTGATGCCCAGTTTCATCCCATCGCCCTGAGCGCAGCTCAACGAGAGCATCTCAAAAACACTTATGGCATTAATCGCCCTTTTGTGATGAATACCGGCGGAACAGATAAACGCAAAAAGATCGATGGTTTGCTCCGTGCTTTTGCAAGTCTGCCCGTCGAGTTGCGAAAAACTCATGTTCTTGCACTGGTTGGGCGAGAAGTAGCAGACCAAAAAGCTCATTTCCTAAAAATCGCCACGAATGTAGGTTTGCGCGAAGATGATCTGATTTTTACCGGCTACGTGACTGACCAAGATTTAGCGCTGTTGTATAACGCCTGTGAATTATTGGTATTCCCCTCCTGGCACGAAGGCTTTGGCCTACCGGTTCTTGAAGCCATGGCCTGCGGTAAAGCCGTGATTGCCGCGAATAGTTCCAGCTTGCCTGAAGTGATCGGGCGTATGGACGCCTTGTTTGCCCCGCGCGATGACGCCGCCATAAGCGCCAAAATGGCTGAAGTGCTCAGCAATCCCATATTTCGCCAAGAACTGGAGCGCCATGGTCTGCAACAGGCCAAGAAGTTCTCTTGGGAATTGAGTGCGAAGCGTGCTTGGCGTACGCTTGAAAGGTTACATCAAGAACACCATCGGCCCAAAATTACCCTGCCCCTATTACAGCGCCCCCAGCTTGCTTTTGTATCACCCTTGCCGCTGGGAAAAATCGGCATCGCCGATTACGTTGCAGATCTCCTGCCCGAATTATCACGGCATTACGACATAACCGTCATTGTGGAACAAGCAGACGTCAGCGATGCTTGTGTCATTGCCAATGCGCCCATACGGAATGCGGCTTGGTTTCGCCACCATGCCCATCAGTTTGACCGAGTGGTTTACCAATTTGCCAACTCCGAGCGCCATGTGTACATGTTCGGCCTTTTGGCGGGAATTCCCGGCATAGTCGTATTGCATGATTTTTACGTATCCGGCGTACTGGCTTTGGTGATGGAGGAGCAAGTGGCGTATCGCTTTAGCTGGACGAAAGCACTACTTGATGCGCACGGCTGGAACGCTGTGCAAGAGCGCTTTAGAGAAAAAGATATTGAAAAACTTGTTTGGCAATATCCCTGCAACTTAAACGTTGTGCAGCAAGCACTCGGAATTGTTGTGCACACGGATGATTCGCACCGACTTGCAAGGCAGTTTTATGGTGAAGAAGCTGCAACCGAGTGGTCTGTAATTCCCTATCCTATCCAGCCCAATATCAATCCCGATAAAGTCTTAGCCCGTAAGCAATTAGGTATTGCAGAAAATGATTTTTTGGTATGCAGCTTTGGCCCGCTAAGCGCAAACCAAATGAGCCAACGCGTTTTAGAAGCTTGGATAGACGCACCTCTTGCGCAAAATTCCCAGTGTTATTTAATATTTGTTGGTGAAAACCAAGGGGGACATTATAGCGAGGCGCTTTTACAAACCAGAATACAAAGTCCAGCCAAAGACCGCATTATCATAACCGGGCGCCAAGAATCCTCTGCCTACTCTAATTGGCTGGCTTCCGCAGACATTGCTGTGCAGTTACAAGCCAATTTGCGTGGAGAATCCCATAATGCTGTATTGGATTGCATGAATTATGCCTTGCCATCCATCGTGAACGCGAATGGCTTCATGGCCAATTTGCAGGCCAATGCTGTTCATTTTTTACAAAACGACTTTACGAACAAAGAGCTTATTGATGCACTGTGTCAATTGCATGAGAATGCCACTTATCGCGCGGCACTTAGTGAGCGGGCACGTGTTCATATTCGTACCCTGCACAGCCCCCGCAGTTGCGCAGATCTATATGCTTCAGCCATTGAGTCGAACTACCATAAGTCTAGTCAATCTGTTAATGGCTTGATTGACAAACTACCTAAAATTACACCAAACCTAGCTACAAGTGATCTGCCATTAGTATCTAACGTGTGGTCTAAAAATTTTCCACCGAAGCCTAATAAGCCCAAATTACTTATTGATGTGTCAGAGATCGTTCAGAGAGATGCTAAAACTGGCATACAACGTGTTACTCGCGCATTATTACAGGAAATTATGCTCGCCAACTTAACACATTGGATGGTAGAACCTGTCTACGCAACATCAAATCAGCCTGGCTATCGTTATGCCCGGAAATTCATGAGTAGATTTTATGGGATTCCAGATGATCAGACTGAAGATGAGATGGTACAGGTTTCGCATGGTGATATATTCTTGGGCCTAGACTATCAGACGGATGTTGTATGCAGCCAAGCAAATACACTTAAAGAATGGCATCTACGAGGCACATGCATATATTTTGTGGTTCATGATCTTATGCCAGTAACAATGTCTGATGTCTTTCCCGAAGGTACGCGTGAAGGACAACAACGTTGGCTCAACACTATTTCTTGCTTCGATGGAGTGTTTTGTGTATCGCGCCATGTCACAAACGAATTTTATGAATGGCTACAGTTTTTTGGTGAAAAACGTGAACGTCCCTTCAAACTTAACTGGTTTCACCATGGCGCTGATTTAGACAACAGCGCACCCTCATCAGGCCTGCCTGCCGATGCACCGCGCATACTTGCTAACCTCAAGGCACGCCCCACATTCTTGATGGTCGGCACCATCGAGCCACGCAAAGGCTATTTGCAAACACTCCAGGCCTTTGATGCACTCTGGGCACAAGGTGGGGATGTGAATCTGGTCATTGTTGGTAAAGAAGGTTGGAAGCCCCTGCCGGATGACCAGCGCCGTGATATTCCGCAAACGATGAATGCGCTGCGCAACCACCCGGAACTCGGCAAACGCCTGTTCTGGCTGGAAGGCATCAGTGATGAATATCTGGAGCAGGTATACGCCCACGCTGCGTGTCTTATTGGCGCCAGCTATGACGAAGGCTTTGGCCTGCCACTGATCGAGGCCGCCCGTCAGGGCGTGCCACTCCTAGTTCGGGATATTCCCGTATTCCGTGAGGTGACAGACGGCCATGCGTATTATTTTGCCGACAGCCGCGAACCCCAAGCCATCAGCGGGGCTATTCAACAATGGCTGACGCAGTTTGAACAAGGCACGCACCCGCGCAGCACCGCCATGCCGCATCAAACCTGGCACGACAGCGCCCAGCAAGTGTTGGATGCCATTATGGGCAACATACCGCCCTACAAAACCTGGATGCCAGATGGCGTGGGCCGTTACTGGGGTTCCGATCCTCGCCTGCATACCGAAGTGGGCAAGTGCAGCAGTAAAAGCATTCATACCACGGGAAAAGCCGGGATGCTCATTTATGGACCTTATGAGCGGCTTGAGGTAGGGTATTATCAACTGATTGTTACAGGTCATGCTGAACATTGGTCGGGGGCGGAATGGCTGGATATTTGTCGAAACAAAGGTAAAATTCAACTCACTCAGATCAATCTGGATTTGAAAAAAACCGGAATGTGGCAAAAAGTAATTGGATTTAAAATCAAAAATCAAGTGGCTGATTATGAGGTGCGCATTTTTGTTGGGTCGTTATCTAAATTAACTATCGCTTCAATTATTGTTGGTAAAGCAACAAACGTAAAAGATAGTTATAAAGATTTACGTATATGGATAGATAGAAATGTTAAATCGGCTCAATGCATCAACGACTTCCAATCGAATAAAAACTCAACAATAATGCTTCAGACTTCAGATCCATTCAGATATGAAAAACTGCTTGCTACATCTTCAGAAATAAATAAAAAGTACTGCGATATACATGGTATTTTATACACTAAATACTCAGGTATTAGATACGGGATATACCCACATCATGCAATGTTTAATAGGATTTTTGAAATTAAAAAGCTTATTGATGACGGTAATTCTGGTTGGGTTTTCTATCTTGATGCCGATAGCATTATTTATCGCGAAGATTTTGACTTGGAAGAAAAGTTGATAGACCTAAAGCAACAACGTAAATTCGCTTGGTTCCATAATATTTATCTTGAAGATGACCCGTTATTCTTATTTGAAAATATAAACGATGGAGCATTTGCAATTGACCTCGGATCTGGATATGCTCGTTTATTAGTTGGTATGTGGCATAAAATATATTCTGAATACTATTCAGCTAATAACTATATAGCAGCAACGCATTGGGATGGTGTTGTTAACGACAATGGAAGTATAAATCTATTGATTTCATCATTCCTAAATCACTTCGGCGAAGAATTCAAACGTGGCATATTGTTGGAGCAATTTCAGGATTGTTGGAATGGCAATAATCACCATGAGGGAATAGTATTTCAGGCTTTACGTTCTAAACATAACGACATATCACCGGATGATGAGTTGGAGTTGCGTAGAGAGTCATTGCTGAATAAATAGTCTTCTCATCATTTGTATAAAATAAATGCACGTTATGAATTTGAAAAATATTATTTAGGAGTAAGTTATGAAAACAGCAATCATCACCGGCATCACCGGCATCACCGGCCAGGACGGCGCTTACTTAACTGATGGAATCTAGCGGGGCTACCGAGGTTTATAATCTGGCCGCGCAGAGCTTTGTCGGTGTGAGTTTTGATCAACCTTGGACCACCGCTCAGATTACCGGTCTGGGTGCACTGAACTTGCTGGAAGCGATTCGCATCGTTAATCCCAAGATCCGCTTTTATCAGGCCAGTACTTCGGAGATGTTTGGAAAGGTGCAGGCGGTTCCGCAGGACGAGTCCACACCCTTTTATCCCCGCAGTCCTTACGGCGTGGCGAAGCTTTATGCTCACTGGATTACGGTGAATTACCGTGAAAGCTACGGTATTTTTGGTTCCAGCGGCATTTTGTTTAATCACGAAAGCCCATTACGTGGCCGTGAATTTGTTACCCGCAAAATTACCGAGAGTCTGGCTAAAATCAAACTCGGCAAGCAGGATATTCTGGAGCTAGGCAACCTCGATGCCAAACGCGATTGGGGCTACGCAAAAGACTATGTAGAAGGCATGTGGCGCATGTTGCAGGTAGATGAGCCGGATACCTTTGTGTTGGCAACCAACCGTACCGAAACTGTGCGTGATTTTGTCTCTATGGCGGCCAAAAGTGCGGACATAGCACTGGAATGGCGCGGCAAGGATGAGCAGGAACAAGGCATTGATGCGGCAACCGGTAAAACCATTGTGCGGATCAATCCCAAGTTTTACCGCCCTGCCGAAGTGGAATTGTTGATTGGTAATCCGGCCAAGGCCAAGGCCAAGCTCGGCTGGGAAACCAACACGACTTTGGAGCAACTCTGCGCCATGATGGTGGAGGCCGATTTACGGCGTGTAAACGGGTAATCCGGTCCCTTGCGGAGCATATCCATGCGGGTACCGCACGACACGGATAAAAACTGGGAACAATTTGGTAGACAAGACCCCTATTACGGGGTGATTACCCATGACAATTATCGTCAGGAAAATCTCTCCGCCGAGCGTAGGCACGAGTTCTTTGAATCGGGCATTGCCCATATGGAGGCTGTGCTCTCCACGGTGCGGCGGCGCCTGGATGCGGAGTTTACGGTAAAAAGGGCTCTGTATTTCGGCTGCGGGGTGGGCAGGCTGCTCATTCCACTGGCCCGCATCGCTGAAGAGGTGACGGGTGTGGACGTTTCCGACGCGATGCTGGAAGAGGCCCGCAAAAACTGTGCGGCGCAGTCCGTCCAGAATGTGCTACTGGTCAAATCCGACGATGCGCTGTCGTTATTGGATGGCACCTACGACTTCATCCATTTGTTTATCGTATTTCAGCATATTCCGGTGCAGCGGGGCGAACGCATTTTTGCCCAGTTGCTGAGGCGGTTGGCTCCCGGTGGCGTCGGAGTGATCCACTTCAAGTATGGTCAGGAGGTTAAAAATCGAAAGTGGTCGGTTGGGATGGATCGGCATGTGCCTTGGGGCGGTAATCTGCTGAATCTTAGTAAGGGGCGCAAGTGGTCAGCAGCGCGCATGCAGATGTTTAGCTATGATCTCAATATACTTTTTGCTCTTTTGCAAAAAGCGGGTATCACCGAATTTTTCACGACTTTTGAAAATCACGGTGGTAACTTGGGGGTGATGTTGTATTTTCAAAGAACCTCTTAATCAACGATCATAGGGAATACCATGTCCGACGCCCATTTTTATCGTGCCTTTGAAGATCGCCATCGGGGTTCGCGAGCGCTGATCAAATCCCGCGTGCGGGTGTATCTACCTTTTCTTGCGCCACTGCGGACGCTGTATGAGGAAGCGGTTGTGCTGGATATGGGCTGCGGACGCGGCGAATGGCTGGAACTCTTGGGTGAAGAAGGTTTTACCGCTCATGGTGTCGATCTCGATGCGGGTATGTTGGCAGCCTGTCAGGAGCGGGGCTTCTCTGCAGAGCAGGGGGATGCTTTGGAGTCGCTCAAACGGCTGCCGGATGCCAGTCAGTGCGTCGTCTCCGGGTTTCATATTGCCGAGCATGTGCCTTTTGCTACTTTGCAGGAGATGGTGGCAGAGGCGCTACGCGTTCTGAAACCGGCGGGACTGTTGATTCTGGAAACACCCAATGCGGAAAATCTGGTGGTAGGGTCTTGCAGTTTTTATCTGGACCCAACCCATCAGCGCCCGCTACCGCCGTTGCTGCTGTCTTTTTTGACGGAGCATACAGGCTTTGTCCGTAACAAAATCCTGCGCTTGCAAGAATCTCCTGATTTAGTCGCACATTCGGCGCCGGTAACTTTGTTGCAAGTACTATCGGGGGTGAGTCCCGACTACGCGATTGTTGCCCAAAAATCGGCATCTGCTGAAAATCTCGCCTTGTTTGACGTACCCTTTGCCCAAGAATACGGACTGACGCTGGAGGCCTTGGCTGCTCAATACGAAAATGATCTGCGGACCACGTTACGCGCTGAGTTGCTTCAAGAGCTTGGTCCCCCGTCGTAAGAAACCTGCGCCGAAGAAGGCTACCGAGTAGTGGTATATTCGCTATGAGTGGGATGATCGGGAGTTTTGCACATGTCTATGTAGAGTATGTTAATTAGGGAAATCTGCAATGATATTGGGCTGCACGAGAAGAGCCTCAGTATTCTTACATCTTGCTTTAGATACGGAGCAGCTTAACAAATGATGCATCCATCCTCCCCCAATTTGCGCGTGGTCATGGAAATGCGCCCGGCACTGGATGGCTTTTACGGCATCCCTCAAGAAACGCGCTTGCTTTTTGGGGTGTTGTCCACCTTGCCGGATGTGGAATTATCCGGGCTACTGCAGATGTCCAAGCGGGGGGTGCGCGGCGGTGTCTATGGAAGCGGTGCGACACTGTCGGAGGCGGAGCGCATCCATCGTTTTGCCCGCGTGGTGGTGTCTCTCAAGGGCCGTTCGGCGCTGGACTGGAAAGGCGATGTTACAGAATGGCTGGATAATCTCTGGCAGACTTGGCGCTTACGGCTGGGGGCTTGGACGGGTTTGGGACGGATTCCTCTGGGGCACTTTGAAACCCGCTATTTTCGGGATTATGTCTGGCAGGAACTATACGGACGGAGTTTGCCGGCGGCGGATCGGGAATCAGTACTGAGCCACGATTATCGGGTGTGTGCGTATCCTTGGCGGCGTATGCATCTGGTGGGTATTGAAAGAGCCCAGGTTTTATCGCATTCCCGTTATCCGCGTTGGGATACGCGGGGTATCGATGTGCTGGTGGCGCAGACGCCGTTTCCGGGTCGGGTAAGTCGCGGGACGCAGTTGGTGGTGCATTATCATGATGCAATTCCGGTACTGATGCCCCACACCATATCAGATCGGGCTTTTCATCAGGCCAGTCATTTTCAGGCGATGGCGGCCAATGTGCGCTCGGGGGCACATTTTGTTTGTGTGTCAGAGGCCACCCGCCGTGATTTATTGACGCTTTTTCCCGAGGCGGAGCCGCTGGCCCATACCATTCATAACATGCTGCCCAGTCATTATTTTCCTGCTGATCCCGAACCCGAACGGATTCCGGGTATTGTGCGCAGAAATCTCGCGGGGGAATTTGAAGGAAAGAAAACGGGTAAGAATGGGAAGGCGAAAAGTTATCAGCTTTCCCGCATATTTGGTAACGAAGAAGAAAAAAACCGTTTTTACCAGTCGGCGCTCGGGCCAGAATCCCGATTTATTCTCATGGTTTCTACCATCGAACCGCGCAAAAATCACGCGCGTCTGCTCGAAGCTTGGGAAGCGTTGCGGAGCCGATCCGATCCCGATTTGAAGTTGATTGTCGTGGGTCATATCGGTTGGGATTACCAAACCGCCTTAGAGGGCTTCATGCCTTGGATAGAGCAGGGGAGTCTCTTTCTGCTCCACAGTGTTCCCGCCGAGTCGCTGCGGTTGTTGTACCGGCAGGCGGTGGTAACGGTATGCCCCAGCGTGGGGGAGGGCTTTGATTTTTCGGGAGTGGAAGCCATGCGCTGTGGGGGGGTGGTGGCCGCCTCCGACATTCCGGTACATCGGGAAGTCTACGCCGATGCGGCGCGCTATTTTGATCCCTACGACACCGCCAGCCTGGTAGAAGCCTTGCAGCAGATGATTTATCACCCCGACGCCAAGCAAACCCAAGCCGAACTCCGTACCGCCGGTGCACAACAAAGCGCGCGTTATCTCCCCGAACACATCCTCCCGCAGTGGCAGCACTTTTTGCAGCAGTTAAAAGCCCAATAGCTGGATGCTATGCTCGGCAGGGAAACCCACACGACTTTGGAGTAAATAGGTCATTAACTTTGTACAAATGGTAAGTATGTATTATTGTACATATGATTTTTGAATGGGATGAAGCAAAACGCCAGATCAACCTTGAGAAACACGGGGTTGATTTTGTGGATGCGTCAAAAATGTGGGATGGGATCATGCTGGTGGCTGAGGATGTCAGGCGAGAATATGGCGAATCTCGCTATGTGGGCATTGGTCGCATAGAAGGAAGATTGATGGTCGTTGTTTATACCGATAGGAGCATAAACGTCGTCCGGATCATCTCGCTACGAAAGGCGAATAGCCGGGAGGTTCGATTTTATGAAAACGCAGCCAATTAATAAACCTTCAGTGATCAGACGTAATGCAGTAGTTGATAATAAACAAGCAACTTCTCAGACGGACTGGAATCGTCTGGACGCGTTGGGTGATGATGATATTGATTACAGTGATGCACCAGAGATGGGTGCAGATTTCTGGAAAGCGGCAAAAGTTCTAGACCGTGGCGCCAAAAAACCGATAACCATAAGAGTTGATCAAGAGGTGATTACTTGGTTCAAGTCTCGCGGTGGGCGTTACCAAGTCTTGATGAACCAGGTTCTGCGCCAATACATGGAGAATCTGGAGAAGCATGGACCGAGGTGATCATAGGGGTTGGCAGCCGTGTCTTGGTGGATCGGTCAGGCGGTTGCAAGCGTCAGATGCCCGAGCGGTTCAGCCGCCGGTCGTACTTTGATTTCGATGTCGTAACCGAGGCGATTCAGGCAGTCCATTAGCTTGCGTTCGGACAGGTTGGTGAAGTCGCCGTGCATCCTTGTGGGTGGCTCCAGCTGATTTAAAAGCGCAAAAAAACCTGAATATAATGCCTGAAGGCAGGGAGTTCTCGCGTGGAAGCGGTGAGCGAAATGCGCTTGACCGGTTAACACGGCTATGCCATATTTTACTGCATTTCGTGCCATGTGGCGCGACTGGGAGGTTGAATATGGCGGAATGCATTTCGACAGGGCAACTGCTTGGAGGCCGCGAAGTTCTGCCTATTTTGCCTGAAAATTCTTTGCAGTGGGTTGAGGTGATCCGGCACGGAATTTCTTCTGCAGCTTTGGTTTCATTATCCACTACCTTGCACCTTTCTCTGGCTGAATTGGCTGCGGTTTTGGGCATTCCCTATCGCACGTTGGTTAGACGTAAGCGGGAAACGATGCTGAACAGTGAGGAATCGGCCAAAGTGATACGGTTGGCGAGAATCATAGAACGGGCGGAGGACGTATTCGACAGTCTGGATAAGGCTATTGACTGGTTGAAAACCCGGAATGCGTCTTTATCTGGGTTGACCCCCCTTTCTCTGGTAGATACCGATGTGGGTGCG
Organism: Acidithiobacillus sp.; assembly: GCA_041676785.1. GTDB lineage: Bacteria > Pseudomonadota > Gammaproteobacteria > Acidithiobacillales > Acidithiobacillaceae > Acidithiobacillus. Next base: position 42,574 of record JBAYRF010000019.1, read on the forward strand.
GAAACCGTGTTGGACACGCTCGGGCGTATAGAGCATGGTGTATTTGCCTGATGCCAACCGTTTGGCGGATGGTGACGGACCGGTTTGCAGAGACGGCTTTTAATGGTGAGGGTGCCCGCCGCTATGGCGGCCGATGGAATAGGAAAGGCGTGCCAGTCGTCTATACGGCAGCGACTCAATCGCTGGCCATGCTGGAAATGCTGGTTCAGGATGACCCGTTGCGGGCGCATTATGTTGTGATTCCGGCAACGCTCCCGGACCATCTCAAGATGGAGACGATCTCCGTTGACCAGCTACCTGATGGCTGGCGAAGTCCGCAATCCAGTGATACATTGCGGGAAATTGGCATGAAGTGGGTGGAGAAAGGTCAGAGCGCAGTGCTTGCCGTACCCAGTGCCGTCATTCCTGCGGAGCGCAATTATCTCATCAATCCAATGCACCCAGAGTTTTCAC
>JBAYRF010000020.1:0-42746 GCA_041676785.1 Acidithiobacillus sp.
ATCTGTTGCCGCCAATAGGCAGCCTTCTCGTCCTTCGTCATAACCATCCCTCCTCGCGGTATGCGGGTCAGGATCGGTTAGGTCAGAAAGTTTGGGAAGGTGGGTTGCTTAGACGCTTACCTCTGTATGATGATCACGCCGCCAACGCGTCAGCGGTCACTCGGGATTACGTCCTCGATATGGAGGGTGGAAACGACGGCAGACCGCCGCTACTCTCCATATTTGGCGGCAAAATCACGACCTATCGACGCCTCGCCGAGCATGCGCTGTCCCTTCTCCAACCTGCCCTTGGAAATCCTGAAGATCCTAGCTGGACGGCCACTGCCCCCTTGCCCGGTGGCGACATCGACGATGGCGACTTTACTCAATTTGTTCGCCAGCTTTCTGCACGCTATGGATTTCTTTCTGCTCACCTCGCTTATCGTCTAGCCCGTGCCTATGGTACGCGGGCGGTACACATTTTGGGTAAGGCCACCCAATTACAGGACCTCGGACAGGACTTCGGGGGCGGATTAACCCAGGCTGAGGTGGATTATTTAATCACTCAGGAATGGGCCCGTAATCCCGAAGACATTTTATGGCGACGTTCAAAACTCGCTCTGCATGTTCCTGCAGAAACGACTAAGAGCCTTGCCCAATATCTGCAATCACCAGCCGTTTTAGAGAAAATTCGCCAAGGAGGATCATAAAACATGGCATAGCATCTTTCGACTTTCTTGAGGAGGATAACAAAATGTCGGAATATATTGGGGCAATTGATCAAGGTACTACCAGTACGCGTTTTATCGTTTTTGATAAGCAAGCCAACATCATTTCCGTGGCGCAAAAAGAACACGAACAAATTTATCCTAAACCCGGTTGGGTAGAACATAATCCTTTAGAAATACTCAACAACACCAATGAAGTCATCGGTGCAGCACTGGCGCGTGCTAATCTGAGCGCTAAAGAGTTCGCGGCAGTCGGCATTACCAACCAGCGTGAAACCACCGTGCTCTGGGATCGCAACACGGGTCATCCGCTATGTAACGCCTTGGTCTGGATGGATACGCGTACTGATCAACTGGTGCAGCGCTTTGCCCGCGAAGGTGGACAAGACCGCTTTCGCAGTAAAACCGGGCTTCCTCTGGCCACCTACTTCTCGGGACTGAAACTCCTCTGGATTCTGGAAAATGTGGAAGGTGCGCGACGCAAGGCCGAGCAGGGTGAGGCCCTTTTTGGCAACATTAACACTTGGATGGCGTGGAATCTTACCGGTGGCCCCCAAGGTGGAGTGCATGTGACCGATGTCACTAACGCGAGTCGCACCATGCTGATGGATTTAACGACTTGTGACTGGGACACCGACATGCTGACACAATTCAATATCCCCAGTACCTGTCTACCTAAAATCGTTCCTTCCTCAGCCCCTTATGGCGAAATCAAAACCGCGCCGCTCCGTGGCACGCCCCTTGCGGGAATGCTGGGCGATCAGCAAGCGGCGTTAGTGGGACAAACCTGTTTTGCGCCGGGAGAAGCCAAAAATACCTATGGCACCGGGTCATTCCTGTTAATGAACACCGGGACCGAACCTGTTCAGTCCAAGGCCGGACTACTCACCACCCTAGCTTATCAGTTTGGCAAGGAAAAGCCGCATTACGCTCTGGAAGGTGCCATTGCCATCACCGGCGCACTGGTGCAGTGGCTTCGGGATAATCTGCACTTTTTTGACGTCGCCGATCAAATTGAGCCCCTAGCACGAAGCGTAGCCGATAATGGAGATGTTTATGTTGTTCCTGCCTTTTCTGGACTTTATGCGCCCTATTGGAAAGATGATGCCCGTGGGGTTATCGCCGGATTGACTCGATACGCCAATAAGGCTCATATCTCTCGGGCGGCATTAGAATCCACGGCCTATCAGGTTCGTGACGTGGTAGAAGCCATGGAAATTGACAGCGGCATTCCTCTGAGCAGTCTACGTACCGATGGCGGCATGGTGGTCAACGAATTACTCATGCAGTTTCAGGCGGACATCCTCAAAGTTCCGGTGATTCGTCCAAAAATGGTCGAAACGACGGCCCTAGGTTCCGCTTACGCTGCGGGTCTGGCGGTAGGTTATTGGCAGAACATTGAAGATCTGCGCGCGAATTGGGGCGTAGATAAAACTTGGAATCCGCAAATGCCTGACACGCTGCGCGATCATTATTATCAGTCCTGGAAAAAAGCGGTTAGCCGCTCTTATGCTTGGGTCGACTGAATACGCTTAGAGGAGCATAAAAAATGGCTCATAACACCTCCGTAGAATTTGGCGTTAAACACGGTTGGCGGGCGCAGTCCGTCTGGTCAGAAATGTTAGCAGAATTTCTTGGCTGTTTCGTATTGCTGGCTTTTGGTGCGGGCTGCGTAGCCGTCGCGGTCGTTGGACTCACCGAATCGCATCGCACGATGGTCATTTTTCAGGGCGCTGGGGGATGGATGGTCATCGTCTGGGGCTGGGCATTTGCGGTCGCCATGGCGGTCTACGTTGCCGGAGGCGTATCTGGAGCCCATATCAATCCTGCAGTCACTTTAGCCTTTGCCCTCAAGGGCAATTTTCCTTGGCGTAAGGTTGTTCCTTATTGGATAGCGCAAGTCATTGGTTGTTTCGCAGGTGCGGCGATTGTTTACTATGATTACTTTCGTGCCATCAACGCTTGGAACTTGGCCAATCATGTGGCGTCACGCGCAGACCCTGGGGGTATGACGACCTTCAGCATTTTTGCGACATTTCCAGCCGCCTATTACGGCAGTCATTTGGGTTTAATGCTCATGGATCAGGTGATTGCCACCTTCTTTCTGGTACTTTTTGTATTTGCCATTATTGACAATATGAACGTCGGGCCAAGCGCCAATCTTGCTCCACTCATGATTGGCTTTGCTGTGGCTGCCATTGGTCTCTCATTTGGGGTAGGCACCGGTTACGCCATCAATCCGGCCCGTGATTTTGGTCCTCGGCTTTTTTGTTGGCTTCAAGGTTGGGGGCCTAATGCTTTTCCCGGACCTCACGGATACTGGTGGGTTCCCATTGTCGGACCGCTGATTGGTGCCGCTATTGCTGTCTACGTCTATGACTGGTTCATCAGCAAAACGCTCTGTGCCCGGGCCAAACTCCTTGAGGAACGGCAACCGCGAGTCGAGCAACGCGGTTTAGGCTTCAAGCTGGAAAAATTGCAGCAAGCCCTCGCGGAAGTCAAACAACAAATTGAAGAAACCGAAAAATCGGATTAACCAAATCAATATTCTGTCTCGCTTGTATTCGACAATCTTTTCATCTTTTGGAGGACTGCGATGAAACAGCTTACCAATGCACCCGATCAAATCGTCAACGAAGCGTTGGCGGGAATGGCCTTGGCACACCCGGATTTACTCCGTGTGCATCAAAGCCCGAACTACCTAGTCCGCGCCTCCGGTCCGACCCTAGGCAAAGTGGCCCTGATCTCTGGTGGTGGTTCCGGCCACGAACCCATGCACGGCGGTTTTGTTGGTCACGGTATGCTCGATGCGGCCTGTCCTGGGGAGATTTTTACCAGCCCAACCCCCGACCAGATTCAGGAAGCATCCACCGTAGCGCACGGCGGCAAGGGGGTCTTACACATTGTTAAAAATTACACCGGAGATGTACTCAATTTTCAGATGGCTGCCGAACTGCTGCACGAGGATGGCCTAGAAGTCCAGGCGGTCATTATAGACGATGATGTGGCCGTTAAGGACTCTCTTTATACGGCTGGGCGCCGGGGGGTTGGTGCCACTGTGCTTGCCGAGAAAATCTGTGGTGGTGTAGCCGAAGCCGGCGCCTCACTGGGCGTGCTGGCGAACTTGTGTACGGCGGTCAACGGCTCCGCCCGGTCCATGGGCTTAGCATTGGCACCTTGCACCAATCCGGAGACGGGTCAATCCAGTTTTACCCTAGGACACGATGAAATCGAGTTTGGTATTGGCATTCATGGTGAACCCGGTCGCCAGCGCATCAAAATAGAGCGTGCCGACACTCTGACTGAAATGCTCATGTTACCGATTTTGGACGATCTCCCCTTCAAGAAAGGTGACGAAGTGCTGCTCTTTGTCGACGGTCTGGGTGCTACTCCGCTGCTAGAGCTCTATATTGTCTATCGTGCTGCCGAAACCTTGGCCACCAAACACGGGCTAAAAGTCTCGCGTCGGTTGGTAGGCCCATACATGACCAGCCTAGATATGGCCGGCGTGGCCATTACGGTCCTGCGCCTCAATGACGAAATGCGTAAAGGTTGGGATGCGCCGGTATGTACGCCGGCTCTGCGCTGGGGCATGTAAAGGAGGTGACCGGCATGAGCTATGACGTTCATCGACTTCGGCTTTGGATCGACTGCGCCGAGCAGCAGTTCAGGTCACATCTGGAGGCGCTGAATGCGCTGGATGCTGCCATTGGCGATGGTGATCATGGAACCAATCTGACTCGGGGCTTTGGTCAAGTGTTGAACAAGATTAAAACGAATCCGCCAAGCACTCCAGCAGGCCTGTTCAAACAAATCGGCATGACCTTGATTAGTAGTGTTGGTGGCGCCTCCGGCCCCCTGTATGGCACTTTTTTTCTGGAAGCGGCTAAAGCGGCCGGCGATCAGCCGCAACTGAGCGAAATCACATTAGCGCAATGTCTACAAGCCGGTCTTATGGGTATTCAGAAACTGGGAAAAGCCGAAATCGGTGACAAAACCATGGTCGATGCCTTGAGTCCGGCGGTAGCCAGCCTGAATGCTAGTAGTGACTTCGCCGAGGCCGCACTCAAGGCACACGACGGTTTGGCAACCACCATCCCGCTCGTCGCGCACAAAGGTCGGGCCAGCTATCTTGGCGAACGCGCCATCGGCCACGCTGATCCCGGTGCAACTTCCTCCGCTATGCTCTTTGACTGTCTCGCAGGAATATAAAAGTTGAACACCGTCGGCTTGGTGCTCGTGTCCCACAGTAGGGCCTTAGCCTTAGCTACCGAAACGCTGGTCCGTCAGGTCGGCAGTTCAGCGGTACGCATAGCCATTGCAGCGGGAACTGGCGAAGAAAATTCAGAGTTAGGTACGAATGCAATAGAGATCATGACCGCCATTACAGATCTGGACAGCCCCGCTGGCACGCTGATTTTAATCGATATGGGCAGCGCCCTGCTGAGCGCCGAGACTGCTCTAGGACTCCTTGATACCACTGTACAGGCACGGGTTCGGATAAGCAGTGGACCTTTTGTCGAAGGTGCCATGGCCGCAGCGCTGGCGGCTTCCGGAGGGGGTGACTTAGAGAGAGTGGCCGTCGAAACGGATAACGCGCTGAAAATGAAGCAGTCGCAACTGACACCCCCCGAAAAGCCCCAAGATTCCGTCCAGCGCGCTCCCATAGATCATACGCTGACGCGCCATTTTCAACTCCAAGATCCCGCCGGTTTACATCTGCGGCCAGCAGCAGCCCTAGCCAAAATGGCTCTGGCGCGCGCCACACCAACTTGGGTGGAACCTTGCGACGGGCATCGAGAAGCCGTTTCCGCCTCTAGTCTGACCGGAATGCTCAGCTTGGACTTACGGCAGGGGGATGAAATCGAAATCCGCACTTCTGGCGCCGATGCCGAATCTACCCTCAATAGCATGATCGCCCTACTGAACACCGCGCACGCTGCACCATCCCCTTCTACAACGCGCCTAGTGGACAAAAACACCTCCGCTCAGAAAGTAGCTCAGCCTGCCGCGCCGGGCATTGCCATTGGTCCCATCCGGAAGCTGTCCTCCGCTCCAGACACTGTCCCCGTAACCTACTGTACGGATGCTCCAGCCACTCTCAAAAAGCTGCAAGATGCCATTGAAATAGCGCAGCGACAAAAATCGAGCAACCCCATACTGGAAGCACAAAACCTCTTGTTGCAAGATCCCGCACTGCTTGATACCGCCAAAAATCTGATTCTCACAGAACACATGGATGCTGCGCCCGCTTGGGCACAAAGTATCGAAAAAGCCATCGCTGTTGTCACCGCACTGACGGACCCCATCCTGCGCGCCCGCGCTACTGATATACAGGATGTGGGTATGCGCGTATTGCAGGCTCTTGGTATTGCATCAAAGCCACCTATTTTTGACGGTCCGCCCGTAATCTTGCTCACCAACGATCTCCAGCCCTCCGTCGCCGCACAATTGCGCCCAGAACATATTCTCGGCGTCATAGATCTGCGAAGTGGAGCCAGTTCTCACGCCGCCATTCTTCTGCGCGGAGCGGGCATCCCTTGTATTGTTGGTGCTGAACAGCTCCTTTTGGATCAGGTAAAAACCGTCGCCATGGATGGAACCAGCGGGGAAATTTGGCTTGATCCAGACCCCTCCACAGTTCTTAAAATAGAGCTGCGCCGCGCCCAACAAAGCCAAAATGCTGAACCCGTTGAATCCGGGCGCATCCTCCTCAAAGACAACTCCACCCTAGAACTTTGGGCTAACGTCGCCAGTCTGGCCGAAGCCGAAGCCGCGCACCTAAGCGGTGCCGTCGGGATCGGTCTATTGCGAACCGAGTTTCTTTTTCTTGATCGAATAAGCGCCCCTAGCGAAGAAGAACAATACAAAATCCTCACCGCGCTCATGCTCCCGATGGCTGGCAAGCCCATTGTCATTCGGGCACTCGACGCGGGCGCTGATAAGCCTTTGCCCTTCTTAACCGCACCCGCCGAGGTAAATCCCGCACTTGGGCAACGCGGTCTGCGCGTACTCCTGACCCATCCTGACATTTTCTCATGTCAGTTGCGCGCCATGCTGCGTGCGGGCTGGCAGCACGACCTTCGGATCATGCTGCCGATGGTAACCAATCCAACAGAAGTCGTCGCCGCCCGAAAAATCTTGGAACAAGCGCACCAAGATCTCCAAGCGGCTGGCCAAAAACATCTTTGGCCCGCCGCACTGGGGATCATGGCAGAAGTACCCGCCGCCGCGCTGACCATAGATCAGTTTAGTGGATTGGCGGATTTTATCTCCATTGGCAGCAATGACTTAACGCAATACACCTTAGCAATTGATCGCAATAATCCTGCGCTCGCTGCTTTGGGAGATGCCAGTCACCCGGCCGTACTGGCTTTGTGTAGAATTATCACGAGCACCAGTAAAATCCCCGTATCGCTTTGTGGAGAAGCCGCTGGTGATCCTCATATCGCGCCACTGCTCGTTGCCAGCGGTATTCGTCGTCTATCCATGTCCCCGCATGCATTACCCGGGATATATCACGTCTTCAAAAATCGTTACTCTTGAGTACAGCACCTTAAAACTGAAGAGTCGCCAGTGGTCTGGGTCAACTCGCGAATTTTCTCGATCATTCGCTCATTTTCTTTCTCCAGCAAGCTCCCTTGATAGAGCGCTCCTGGCACATTTTCCGCATCCAATAACTGCTTCGCCTTGCGCGCCAAGTGATGCAGGTTTCCATGATGCTCTTGAATCCTTGCAAACTCTGGCAGCATACCAAAGCGTTGAGCACCATCGCCTTTAAGCCAACAACCCAGATGGCATTTTTCCTCCGCGCCAAGCTCCAGCACATGTTGCGGCATGGTTTTGAGTTCGCGCATCGCTATCAGGAAACTTTCGACCCGCTGTGCATGTCCTTCCAAAAGCGCAGGCAAAATATCAATTGAGGCACGTTGATCGAAACCGAGGCCCAGCCCCCTAAAATTGCTGAGCCAGGAGGATAAGTCCGACGCGGGCATTGGCTTAGCCAATAAATAACCCTGTAAATATCCACAACCCATTTTCGTCAGTAGCTTCGCGTGCGCTTCGGTTTCCACACCTTCGGCAATCACATCCAGACCCAACATGCGACCCGCCGTAATGACCGCAGCGACAATCGCCAAATCTTTGGGATCATTGATCATGTCTCGGACGAAGCCTTGATCCAGCTTGATCGACTGAGCTGGTAATCGCTGCAAATAAGTTAACGAGGCATTCCCAGTACCAAAATCGTCCAGTGCAATACCTACCCCAAGTGCGTTACAGGCCATCAAACGTGCCTGAGCGTGTTCCATATCTCGCAAAGGGGCTGATTCGGTGATCTCGATTTCAATTTGTTCGGGTGGCAAGTCCGGATATTTTTGCAGTGCGTTTTGCAGATCTTCGAGAAAACGGGCATCCAATAAATGATGCGCGCTGATATTCACTGAAACGCGCAAATCCAAACCTTGCTGACACCATTCCTGACCTTGTCGAAAAGCAGAGTCCATTACAAACAATCCCAACTTACGGGCATAGCGATGATGATCCAGAGCGGCCCAAAAAGCGGCCGGTGTCAGCAAACCCCGCACCGGATCAGCAATACGGATCAGCGACTCCACACCCCGCACCGTACCGCTACTATTAACGATCGGTTGATAATGCAGCACTAGGGTACCATTTTTGAGTGCTCGCTCCAGCGTATGCCGCATATTTGCAGCACTCTGCGCCGCTTCATTCAGTGTCAGACTATATAAGCTGGATCGATCTCCGCCCTCACTTTTAGCAGCGTATAGGGCCAGATCTGCATGGGATAGTAAGGTATCCGCCGCAACATCATCCAAAGGATATAAGGTGATACCCAGACTACCGGTGACGCTCACCGATTCGCCCTCTATTTCAAAGGGCTTACGAACGGCCTCTAAAATGCGCGCAGCAAGGTTATCCAGATCATCCACGGATTCCAACGCAGGAAACAACAAGCCAAATTCATCACCGCCAATACGTCCCAGCGTATCTCCAGATCGCAAGCAATTTCGGACACGCTGGGTGAGCGTCAACAACAACCGGTCACCACTAGCATGACCAAAGCGGTCATTGACCGGCTTAAATCCATCGAGATCCAACATCGCGACGCCGAGCAAAGATTCTTCACGCTGGGACTGCCGCCGGGCAATCTCCAGACGATCCATAAACAGCAGCCGATTAGGAAGATGCGTCAAAGGGTCACGCAACAAACGATTACGCAACTGCAGAACGATTTCTCCAAGATGCGCAAAAGCCTCGAAATGGCGCGCGCCAATACGCGAAAAATAGTGCTTTTCTCGGGAACCAATAAATCCTACGCCCCGCAGATCTCCCGTACCGAACGGAAAAAAAGCCATTTCCTGGACACTGGGACGGAGCTTGCGAATCCACTCCGGACATTGAGGGTCATCGGTAACTTGGGTGACCACCTGACCCTCGCTCAGAGCCATCCAACAAGGATCATTACTCGAACGCGCCAGCGCTGGTAGAGGGTTCAGTGGCACCCCCGCAACAGCTTCAAGGCGAAGGGTATCCCGCGAACCACTCGGCGTTATCAGATAGCCAGCCAAGGTGATTTGTCGACTTTTACGCGGCAAAGCCTCACAAAGAATCTGCAGCAAGCCCGCATTCTCCGTGGTATGTTCGCCTCTGGAACCGGCCAATGTATCCAGCAAAACGTCAAACAAGGCGATCCTCTCGCTATCCGTCTCACGTGAAGCCCGCGCATATCCGCGCAGTTGGCTCATCAGATCGCCCATCAGCATACTAAATAGTATTTGGTTTAGACGCTCCCGATCCGATTCCGGAACCTGCTTTTGGACCACCGCCTGCCAATGCCGCCAATAAACAATATAAGCACCCGCAATCCACGACGGGTCAACATCTAGGCGATGATGGTGAGCACCCAGGGTGTGCATAGCGGCCTGCCAGGACGGCGCAAGCTGTCCGCGCAGCAGCCCGGAGCCATGCTTCGCCTGCTGCTGGATAAGCGTTTCGATTTGCGCGTCGGAGTAATCCCGAAAAGTCGCTGCGGTCGCCGAATGCGAAAACAGGTACTGGTAGAAGTCCCGGGCCATTTGATCGGCATCCTGATCGAACAATGGCTGATATTGACTGAGAAGCGCAAAATCACCCGCCTCCAAACAAAGAAAGTCCACCAGCGTTTCCGGCCGATCAAAAGATTCAGTCATTTCCACAAAACTCCTTGAAATCACTATGACCAGATAAAACAGCGTCTAGAATCAAAGTATCGAGAGTTTCTGCAGAGATAACTCCATAGGTGACGCTCAACTGCTTCAACATAACCCACGCCCAGTCGGATACCATAATTGGTAAATCCAGCTTTTGTTTTCTGGTGACTTCAGTGGCGCCGCCCGTAATGTTTTCTATTGGCGTCGACATATTCGCTCTCATGGTTTCACAATGCTGCCCATACTCATCAAACACTTTCAGAAATCAACATTTCTGCAAGGCACGAAAATTATTTATCGTGTTTGTCGATTACCGCAGCATCCGAGTGTTTCGTGCATACTCCGGCAGTTGCTTGATTTCTTCTGCTTTCTTACATAAATAAAGATGTTCGGCGCGACGTTTTTGATCTTTAGTGAGTGACATTTTGATACCTACCAGACATTGACCATGGGGCATTCCCTCTGTCTGCGTTCGGACGACATTGACCACCGTTTCACAGGTTCCACAATCTTGAATAGTGAATTCTGCGAGGATATTTTCCCCTGCCTGCAATGCTCCCGTAGCCACAAAAAAACTCGCACCGGTAGGACTGAAATCATGCAACTCGCCGACGACCTCCACGCCTCCAACCTTGCGCAAGGTAATAATACCGTTCAACCGTACCCGCTTCGCGCCACGAGAAGCTCTTCTATAAAGCAGACGAGGCAGATCAAAATAAAACCGCCCCTGAAAAAAATAATTGAGCCCAGAAAAAAACATATAGACAAAATCATCCCGCTCAATAAATATCAGCGATTTTTTATAGTCTTCTTGCGCACCCAAGCCTTTGGGACGAAAAATCAGTTTTTCGGCTTCACAACCTTCAAAATAAAAATGGGCACCACTATCCGTAACATCCGTAGAGAAGATCACCGCATCCCCACGGTGTTCTCCACAGAGCATTGTAGGTATTCCGTCAAAGAGGCCATCGCCGAATTCATAGATAAGTGATTCATAATATTCGGCTATAGACAATCCGCCCCGCATTGGCAGCATCATGCCCAACTCTGTACTGTCTGCGGTCAAGCTCATAATAACCTCACAGGCTTTGCACCGATTCGCAAATCCCGGAAGGCGCCAAAGCAAAAAAATTAAATTCAATCCACCACTTAAAAGAGTAACGCTCTAAAATTTTTATTTTAGGTATACCAAAAACGGTACACCCAAAGCCTGCAGAATACAAATGTGCTTCATCCTCACTGGGCAAAAGCAAAAACGGCGAAGACAAAGCTCGCATCTGTTTACGACTCCATATCACCCGGTCTACACAACCGGTCGTTCTGCGCTACAATGCACCGGCCCGATTTAACCCCTGTTCTCGCGGATGGAATTTCCTATGGCGCAATATGTTTTTACCATGAACCACCTGAGCAAAACGGTTCCGCCCAAGCGGGTTTTGCTCAAAGACATCTCCTTATCTTTTTTCCCTGGCGCCAAAATCGGCGTTCTTGGTCTCAATGGTTCGGGTAAATCCACCCTGATGAAAATCATGGCTGGTGTGGATAAAGAATTTGAGGGCGAAGCGCTGCCCATGCCCGACCTCAAAATTGGCTATCTCTCCCAGGAACCCGAGGTTGATCCCGCAAAAACCGTCCGTCAGGTTGTGGAAGAAGGCTTAGGAGAAATCCTCAGCGCCCAGCAAGCGCTGGAAGCCGTTTATGCGGCCTACGCAGAACCCGACGCCGACTTTGATGCTCTGGCCGCCGAACAAGCTCGACTAGAGGCCATTGTCGCGGCTAGCGACGGGCACCAAGCCGAACTACAAATGGAGGTCGCTGCCGATGCCCTGCGACTGGCGCCCTGGGATGCTCTGGTTGGCCCGCTCTCTGGTGGGGAAAAACGTCGTATTGCCCTCTGCCGCTTACTGATTAGTCGTCCCGACATGCTTCTGCTCGATGAGCCGACCAACCATCTGGATGCCGAATCCGTGGACTGGCTCGAACAATACCTGCAGCGCTTTCCTGGAACCGTCGTCGCCGTAACCCATGATCGCTATTTTCTCGATAATGCCGCCGAATGGATTCTCGAATTGGATCGTGGTCGCGGTTTCCCCTATAAAGGAAACTATTCCGCTTGGTTGGAGCAAAAAGAAAAGCGCCTTGAGCAAGAAGCGCGCAGTGAAGCGTCGCGCATCAAAGCGATGCAGCAAGAACTGGAATGGGTACGCCAAAATGCCAAGGGCCGTCAGAGTAAAAGCAAAGCCCGCCTAGCCCGCTTTGAAGAGCTCAGCGCCTATGAATACCAAACCCGAAACGAAACCCAAGAAATCTTCATTCCTGTTTCTGAACGGCTGGGAAATGAAGTCATCGAATTCAAAGCGGTCAGCAAGGGCTTTGGCGACAAGCTGCTCTTTGAAAACCTTAGCTTTAAGGTACCTCCCGGTGCTATCGTCGGCGTGATCGGTCCGAACGGTGCGGGTAAATCGACTTTTTTCCGGATGATCATCGGCCAGGAGCAGCCTGATAGCGGCGAAGTCAGCATCGGCTCCACGGTTAATCTCGCCTACGTAGACCAATCCCGCGACGCCTTGGCCGCTAAGAACAACGTCTGGGAAGAAATCTCTGGGGGGCTCGATATTCTCACCATTGGTAAGTTTGAGATTCAGTCGCGCGCCTACTGTGGCCGTTTCAACTTCAAAGGTTCCGATCAGCAAAAACTGGTGGGACAACTTTCCGGGGGTGAACGTGGCCGCCTGCATCTTGCCAAGACGCTCATTACCGGGGGTAACGTGCTCCTATTGGATGAACCGTCGAATGATCTCGACGTAGAAACCTTGCGCGCCCTAGAAGATGCTTTACTGGAGTTTCCGGGCAGCGTCATGGTTATCTCCCATGACCGCTGGTTTCTTGATCGCATCGCCACCCATATCATTGCCTTCGAGGGCGATGGTCATGTCGAGTTTTTTGCTGGTAATTACAATGAATATGAAGCTGATAAAAAACGGCGCCTGGGTGAAGAGGGTGCCCGACCGCATCGTCTACGTTTTAAGCCGATGGCGCGTTGATTCCGTTCTGGTGCGGTCTGAAGTCTTGACTTTCGGACAGCATCTCCTTATCTTCTCAGCCCTTAAAGATTTATCCGCAGGAAGTGTCAGATGAAGCGTACTTTTCAGCCCAGCATTACCCATCGCAATCGGACCCATGGGTTTCGTGCCCGTATGGCCACCAAGTCCGGTCGCCTTGTGCTCAAACGGCGCCGTGCCAAGGGCCGTCACCGTCTCTGCCCATAAGCTGATGAATTTGGCGTCGGCGCATCCTCATCGCTTAACCCGCGAAGATCGCCTCCGCCAAAAGGCTTTGATTCAGCGCACCATTCAGCAGGGGCGCAAAAAAGTTTTTCCCGAGTTGATCATGTACAGTCTGCCCAATGCGCTCCCTCATCCTCGTCTGGGTCTAGCGGTTAGCCGCAAGGTCGGTAACGCAGTGGTCCGCAATCGTGTCAAAAGACGCTTGCGTGAAGCCTTTCGCTTGCAACAAGACCGCACTACCGGCAAAGACGTGCTCGTCATTGCCCGCAATAGTGCCAAGCAGATGAGCGTGCGGGCCATGGGCATTTACTTCCAGCAACTGCTGGAGAAGGCATGAGCGCACGGCGTGCAGCCGTCATGACGGTTCGGACCTATCAGTACGTGATCAGTCCATTACTCGGTCATCATTGTCGTTTTTATCCGACCTGCTCCGAATATACCTGCCAAGCCATCGAACGCTACGGCATTGCCAAGGGTTCTTGGTTGGGTATCAAACGCATCAGCCGCTGCCATCCTTGGCATGAGGGTGGTGTCGACCCTGTTCCTTAAACGCCTTGGGGCCTCATGGATAATCAGAAAACATTTCTTGTTGTTGCGCTTGCGGTCGTCATTTTTTTGCTGTTTCAATCATGGCAGCAGGAGAATGCGCCGAAACCGATAGCACCATCATCGGTCAGCAAGACGGTAACACCGGCTGCTACGTCCACAACCGCACCGGCCAACTCTACGGTAACTGCACCCGCACCGGCAATGGATACCGCAGTCAGCACCCAAGTCGCGCCTGCAACAGGACCCTCCGTTCCTTTTGAAACCCAAGTATTTAGTGGTCAAATCAGCCTGAACGGCGGCGATATTCAAAATCTCGGGCTACGCGCTTATCCGATTGCCACCAACAACCCCGCTCCCTACCCTATTCTCAATACCCAAGCCGCCAAGCTGACGATGCAACAAAGTGGCTTTGTCGGCAGCAACGGACAACTGCTGATTCCCGAATTTACCCAACCCAAGGTCTCACCAGCACCGAACACCGCGATAAACCTTACCGGCAAGGCTGGGCCCCTGACTGTGTTAAAAACCTGGACTTTTCAGCCCGATAGCTACATAGCCGAAGAACACATCACGATCACCAATACGGGTACAGCACCCTGGAATGGTCGTTATTTCGACCAGATTCTCCGCAACGATCGCGCCGAAAGCCATATGTTTATGTCCATTTTCACCGGCGCGGTGCTGATGCATGGCGGCAACTTTAGTGAAGTCAGTTTCAGTGACCTGCGCGACCACCCCAAAGTGGAAGCTGGACCGGGTTGGGCGGGCATGATGGATCACTATTTCCTGACCGCTATTTTGCCCCCTGAGCAGGCCCAGAGTCAGGTTTACGCCCGGCCTTCGGGCAGTAATTATGTGGCCGGAGTCAGCACCCCCCTACCTACGCTGGCACCTGGCCAAAGCACCACTATCACCCAGCAAGTCTTTATGGGACCTAAGCAGCAAGGGAATCTTGCCGCTATTGGGCGAGGACTGGAACAAACCGTGGATTACGGCTGGTTTGCCATCATCGCCGAACCCATGCACCGGGTATTGAAGTGGTTTCATGGATTAGTCGGTAACTGGGGACTCGCCATCATTCTCTTGGTGATTGTCGTTAAGGCGATTTTCTTCTATCCCTCGGCGATCAGCTACCGCTCCATGGCCAATATGCGCAAGCTCCAGCCCAAGCTCGAAAAACTAAAAAAAGAGGTGGGCGACGACAAGCAGAAACTCGGCGCGGCCATGATGGAGCTGTATCGAACCGAAAAGGTCAACCCCATGGCCGGGTGCTTACCCATCGTGCTCCAGATGCCCTTTTTCATCGCTCTGTACTGGGTGTTGGTTGAGAGCGTATCCCTGCGACAAGCCCCCTTTATTCTCTGGATTCATGATTTGGCAGTGCCAGATCCCTATTATATTTTGCCCCTGCTGATGGGAATTTCTATGTTCTTTCAACAGCGCCTCAATCCAGCGCCCGTTGATCCCATGCAAAAGAAAATCATGTCCGCATTACCGGTAATCTTTGCCGTATTTTTCTCGTTTTTTCCGGCAGGTCTGGTGTTGTACTGGTTGACGAACAACGTGGTATCCATCGGCCAGCAATATCTGATCACCCGCCATATCATGGCCGCTAAAGACTAAGCTTGAACCGTTTCATCTAGGAATGCGCTACCAACAGGGAGATACCATTGTTGCGATTGCCACACCACCTGGTGAAGGTGGCGTGGGCATTCTCCGCATCTCCGGTGCATCCGCATTGCCCATTGGGCAAACGCTCTGCGGCATGGATACGACGACCCCATCCATGCTTCCCCGACATGCTTACTTGCGTCGCTTTCGTACCCACAACGGACAGATCATCGACCACGGTATTGTGCTCTATTTTCCGGCACCGCAAAGCTATACCGGTGAGGATATTGTCGAGTTGCAAGGTCATGGCAGCCCTCGGGCGCTCGCTGCTTTAGAGCGTGAGGCGATTGCACTCGGTGCCCGAGCCGCGCGGGCAGGCGAATTTACCGAGCGCGCCTTTCTCAACGGCCGTCTGGATCTCGCACAAGCGGAGGCTGTGGCAGACCTTATCCATGCACGCAGTGACGCGCAGGTACGGGCTGCTGCCGCAAGTCTCGAAGGTGCGTTTTCGAAGGCCGTTGCAGAAATTTATAGATCGTTACTGCAATGTCTCGCATTGGTAGAAGCTGGACTCGATTTTAGTGAAGAGGATCTCGGTACAGCACACGAACAGGCTATTACCGCCGGGCTCAACGCGCTGCACCAGCAACTGGCAACGCTATTACTACAAGCACAGCAAGGGGCTCGCCTGGCCCAAGGTGGCCGCGTTGTTCTTATCGGTCGGCCTAATGTGGGTAAATCCAGCCTGATGAATGCGTTAGCCCAACGTAATTCTGCCATTGTTACCGCTGTTCCTGGGACCACCCGAGATTTGCTTCGGGAAGAAATTCTGCTGAATGGTGTACCCGTAGAACTCATTGATACGGCGGGCCTGCGCGAATCGGATGATGAGGTGGAAAGTGAAGGTATCGCCCGAGCCCGACAAATTTTGCAAAGTGCCCAACTGATTCTGCTAATCGCCGACGCCAGCACCGGCTGGCTTGAAGAAGACGCCATTATCTTTCAGGGTCTGCCGAAACTGCCACTATTGATGGTCTGGAATAAAATCGACAAGGTATCCTGCACGCCCCCCTCACCCATTGATCAAAATCCAGTCATGCTTTCAGCACGCCATGGTCAGGGGCTAGACGTTTTACGCACTAGATTGACCAGCGCTTTGGGTATGGAGGGCGCGCACTGTGCTTTTAGCGCTCGCGAACGTCACGTTGAAGCCTTGGCAACTTGCCTGAATCACATTGCCGATGCTCAAAACCTGCAGCAGTCCGCAGGACCTGCTGAATTACTCGCGCAACTATTGAGAGAAGCCGCCACAGCTCTGGGCACCATTACCGGAAGAATTGACGTTGAGGATATTCTCGGCGAAATTTTTTCGCGTTTTTGCATTGGCAAATGATCAGAATAAAGGCCCGACCTGAGTCGGGCCGCATCATTAGAAGCGTATTTTTTTCTTAATCCACCGCAATTTTACGGCGTTTCGCAGACTCCGCTTTTGGTAGTATCAATTCCAGAACACCATCGTTATAGGCTGCCTTGCTTTGACTGGCATCTACTTCTACAGGCAGTTGTACGGTCCTTGAAAACTCGCCATAACGACGTTCACGATAGATATAACGGCCCGCGTCTGTACCCGGCTTTTCTTCCTTACTGCCGCTAATGTAGACTTGGTTGCCGTGTACCTGCACATCTAGCTTTTCTTTATCCATACCAGCTACTTCTGCAAGAATTACAATTTCGTTATCACGATCCAGAACATCAATTGATGCCATACTGGAGCGCGCTTGGACATTACCTGAATGGTTATTTACCGAACGAAAAACGCCCGGCAGTACCGAATCAAAAAACTGTTCTAAGGGATCTACAGAGCGAACAGATGGAGTCACTGATCCTAATTTTTCATCTACCATGGATATCTCCTTAATAATTTCGGTGAAGCATTCACCATGGCTCTATCAATGGGGACGTCAAAAATTTTTTTCAAGGGCTCCCTAAAATCTCCCGATTTCTCGTCAATAAGGATAATCCCAACCTTCAGGCTGATCTGAATCCTTTTTGACGAAGATAGGCATGATAGCCGTTGCTCAGGAATTTTGTCGCGAACTTCCCCCCGCCCTGTCCCTTCGCTATATTCAGGGGATGAATATTTCCTCGGATGATGATTTGGTCATTCTGGGTGGGACTTTTGATCCTATCCACTACGGACATCTGCGCGCCGTGGAGGAGGTGCGGCAAGCACTAGACATCGCCAAAGTGATGCTGATTCCCGCTGGCCACCCACCGCACCGCAAAAGCCCTTGGGCCGGTGCGCACCATCGTTTGGCGATGACCCGCATCGCTGTTGCGCACCACCCGCGTTTCACGGTGACGGATTTGGAGGTGCAACGCGACGGCCCTTCCTACACCGTAGATACTCTCGCCACCCTGCGCCAGCAACGTCCCGATGCACTCTTAGCCATGGTCATCGGCATGGACGCCTTTTTACGCTTCGATACTTGGCGGGATTGGCAACGCATTCTCGAACTGACCCACCTCATTGTCACCGGTCGCCCCGGCTGGCCTGCCGCCGAATTACCCGAAGCGTTGCGCCAGACGCTTTATCAACGCCGCTGCGATGATATTCGTGAACTGCGCCAGCAATCTGCTGGGCATATTTTTTTCCACACCATCACGGCGTTAGAGATTTCCGCTACCGCCATTCGTAGCCTACTGGCCAGCGGTCAAAGTCCGCGCTTCCTGTTACCGGACGAAGTATTGGATTATATTGACGGCGAAGGGCTTTATCAAAGCCTGTAAACTGACACAAAGGATCATTGCACTTGGCGACAGCAGAAAATCTTCGCGACATCATCGTCACCGTTCTCGATGAACACAAAGCCCTCGACATCAAAACCATTGATGTGCGTAAGCAAACCGACATCACCGACTATTTGATCATTGCATCCGGCACCTCGGACCGACACCTCAAAGCCTTGGCGGACCATGTGATGACCCGTATGCGTGAAGAAGGCGTGCGCGCACTCGGCAAAGAAGGCCTCAGTGTTGGTGATTGGGCGCTGGTCGATCTCGGTGATGTGGTCGTCCACGTCATGCGCCCCGAAGTTCGCGATTTTTATCAGCTCGAACGACTCTGGGGAGAGCTTCCGCAATTGCGTGGTCAAAACGAAAAGCGCTGATTCTCGATGCGCCTCTGGGTCTTGGCGATTGGTACTAAAATGCCCGCATGGATAGAGGCGGGAGTCGCCGAGTATGGGGCGCGAATGCCGCCACAGTTACGGGTGGAGTGGCGGGCCTTACCACTGGCGCGACGTGGCCGTAGCGGTGACCCGGTGCGCTGGCGGCGAGAAGAAGGCGAACGATTACTGGCCGCTACGCCAGTGGGCGCTGAGCGCATCGCTCTGGAAGTGGGGGGCAAAACGCTGAGCAGCGAGGCCTTGGCGCAACGCATCGACACCTGGTTTCTGGAGGGACGCGATGTCGCCTTCTGGATTGGCGGACCCGATGGCCTAGACCCAGAACTGCGGCCTGACTGGCGCTGGTCGCTGTCAGCCCTGACTATGGCGCACCCCGTGGTGCGGGTCGTGTTGGCCGAACAATTATACCGGGCCTGGAGTATTCAGGCCGGACTACCTTATCATCGTGGCGGAGAGGAGTGACGCTGACGTGAAGCAATCATGGAAAAACTATACCCGACCGGGTATCGCCATCATCCTGTGCCTTGGGCTGAGCGCCTGCGCACAGATGGTAGAAGTGAGTCCACAACAAAGCAGTTCGGATGCCATTGCCGTGCAAGCTGGGCGCGAGCGTATTTTAGCGCTCTCGCCGGCCGTTAACAGCGCACAACTCACCCCAATAAAGCGTGCCCTCAATGCGGCCCAAAACGCCCAGTCTCGGGGAGATTATCTATTTGCCGAACGCCAAACCTTACTCGCCAAAGTTTTGCTCGACAACATTCAGGCCCGCCTGAATACTGCGCCGGGAAGCACTCCGCGTAACGCCCTGAAAAGCCAGATCGCCAATCTACAAAGCCAGATCGCCGCTACCCACCAGCAGATCGATGCCACCAAGGCGCAGATTGCCAAGGAGTCTCAATAATGCGCGCCCGCTTCCTGATTTCTGCTCTCTTTATTGTCACCTTACCTGGCCTAGCCAGCGCGGATCTGGCTACCACCCATGTTTTGCAACAATCCCTGCAGCGCTTACAGAATGCCCAGCGCAGCGGCCCCGCCATTCCACCAGCAACACTTTCCGCACTACAAAACTCCTTGCAGATGATGACCCAAGATCAGGTAAATCCGGCGTTGTTTCAGGTTGATCGGGCCATTTTTGATGCGCGCATGGCCGGACTGCAAGAACAACGCCAACAGGCCACCCAAAAAAACCATCTAAGTGGTCTACAACAACAAGTACAGTCTCTCACGCACCAGCATCAAGCATTACAGAGCGAATACGCCAAGCTGCGTCAACAGCTCGCCAGCAAAACCATGAACGGTGCTCAAACGCAGCATTTACAAGCCGAAATTCAGCAACAAAAACAAATGCTGCAATCCGAAGAGCAACGTCTGGCTGGCCTCGCCAAACAGCCCAGCAGCACGTCGAGTAACACCCCAAGCATCCTACCAAGTGCCGCGCCGACGACCGCGTTACCCGCCTACGGCAAAGCACTGACCGTTTATGCCCAAGTCCGAGCCGCTCCCGATGGCGTCCATGTCACCATGCCGGTGAGCAGTCTTTTTGGCAGCGACAATCGTCTTTCGAGTGATGGAGAGCAACGTTTACAAGCAATTGCCCGCATTCTCAAACACAGTAATCCCAGCGAAATTTTGGTGCGGGTCGCCCCCCAACCGCTCGGTGCCAATGCCGCGACCCAACGCGCCGAAACTATCCTGCGCAACTTGCGGCATCAGGGCGTATCCGACCAAGCTTTGGCCTTAGCAACGGGCTCCGGCCTCAAGGCAGGAACCGCCGAGTTGCTGCTGGTAAGCGCTGCCCCGACTTCGTGATGGTGCTGGCACCGGCCTTGACTTTGCCGCGTCGCCGGCTCCTATTGCAGCTATGGAGCGGCGTCCAGGAACTGCCCCTTTCCGCCCTCCTAGGATGTGCATGAGCGAAGAACTTCTCATCAATGTAACCCCCCAAGAAATCCGCGTAGCCCTAGTGGACAACGGCGTCCTCCAAGAACTCCAGGTAGAGCGCAGCGGTCATCGGGGACTGGTAGGGAATATTTACAAAGGAATTGTCCGGCGCGTATTGCCCGGTATGCAGGCAGCCTTTGTGGATGTCGGTCTGGATCGAACCGCTTTTCTCCATGCCGCCGATATTCAGGATGATAATGAAGAAGTGCAGGGTGAAACCGACATTGAGACGCGTCCCGGTCACCATGAAGTGCGTAACGTTTGCGCACTACTCCACGAAGGTCAGGAAGTGCTGGTGCAAGTCATCAAAGACCCACTTGGCAGTAAAGGTGCGCGACTCTCCACCCGCGTCACGCTGCCGGGACGCTATCTCGTATACATGCCCTATGTGCCACGCATTGGTGTTTCCACGCGCATCGAGTCTCCCGAGGAACGCAGCCGCCTCAAAGAACAACTCAAAGCCGCTATTCCTTTAGACGAGGCGGGCGGCTACATTATCCGCACCCTAGCGGAAGGCGTGGATCAGCACGATTTCGCGGGGGACATCGATTTTCTCCGCCGTCTGTGGACGTCTATTCGTAATCGTCTCGAACACTCCGTCGCACCCGGTCAGATTCACAGTGACTTGAATCTGGCCATGCGCATGATGCGGGATGTCATGTCGGATAACATCGAAAAAGTGCGGATCGACTCTAGGGAAACCTATGAAGCCGCGCTAAATTTCTGTCAGAACGTGATACCTGAAGTGGCGGATCGTATAGAGCATTACAGTGGCGAAAGGCCTCTTTTTGACCTCTATAACGTAGAAGATGAAATAGAACGCGCTTTGCAAAGCCGGGTTACTCTAAAGTCTGGTGCGTATCTCATCATCGACCAAACCGAAGCACTCACCACGGTGGACGTCAACACGGGTGGTTTTGTCGGGCGCAGAAATCAAGAAGACACCATTTTCAAGACCAACCTGGAGGCAGCGGCGGCGATTGCCCGCCAAATGCGATTGCGCAACATCGGCGGTATGATCATCATCGACTTCATCGACATGAACGATGACGAACACAAAAGACGGGTACAGCGCGCACTGGAAAAAGCCATACAAAATGACCGTACCCGCTGCAACATCACACAGATTTCCGCTTTGGGTCTTGTGGAAATGACCCGCAAGCGAACGCGCGAAAGCCTCCGACAGACGCTCTGCGAACCCTGTTCCTTCTGTCACGGACGTGGCTTCCTGAAAACCGCAGAAACCATCTGCTACGAGATTCTCCGGGAAATTGTCCGGGAAAGTCGGGCCTATCCCGCCGAACGTTTCGTCGTTCTCGCTTCGCAACTGGTCATGGAGAAACTGCTGGATGAAGAAAGCACCAGCCTCGCCGCACTGGAAGAATTCATCGGACGTCCCATCAAAGTGCAAGCAGAAGCCACTTACACCCAAGAACAATACGACATTATCCTGATGTAGTGATCAGACCGCACCAGAAAATCTGCAACCGCTGTCAATCAGGGATAGGGTTTACGACCATCTGCGTGCGCAAACGCTCCACAATTTTAGGACTGAGCACAGCACCCAACGCGGCTGGCCCCGGAAAAGGTCCGTGGGCCTCGCGGAACGCAACAATAGCCGCCGCGCGTTTTTTGCCAACGCCCTTCAGGCAACGCAATTGCTCTGCGGTCGCATGATTGATGTCAATTTTGGTCGCGCAGTCTGCCCCTTTGCCCCAAGCAACGGCACCATCGAGCCACAAAAAACTACTCAACAGCAGCGCAGTGAACGGAAACCCTCGCTTGGCCGCGACGCAGCCGCGCCCCATTTTTGGCAACAAGGGTCAGCCCTGCGGCAAGGCCGCACGTATCTGCGCAGCCATAGCCGCCAAGACTTCCGCTGGGGTATCCGTAGCATTGGCGAAATTAAGATCGGGAATGGCATTCATGGGGATCAGATGAATATGGGTATGGGGAACCTCCAAACCGGCCACCATCACCCCGACACGCTTGCAACCCGTGACTTTTTCTAGGGCGGGAACGACCCGCTGCGCGAAAGGCAACAGTCCGGCAAGCGTCTGCGCATCCAGAGTGAAAATATAATCGTGCTCTTTTTTAGGGATAACCAAGGTGTGTCCGGGACGTACCGGTCGAATATCCAAAAAAGCCAGGTAATGTTCATCTTCCAGCAGTTTTTGGGCGGGAATTTCTCCGTTGATAATCCGCGTAAACAACGTCGTCATACAGCCTCCTTCAATGTAGCCAATACAATTTCGGCAGCGTCCAGCGTAGCCGCAATTACCGTGTCATCGTGGGATGCAGAAAGAAATCCCGCTTCATAAGCGCTGGGTGCGAGATAAACGCCCTGGTCCAGCATCCCGTGGAAAAAGCGGGCATAACGCTGGCTATCTGCTGCCATTACGGCGTCAAAGCTCCGCACCGGCTCAGCCGTGAAAAAGCAGCCGAACATCGCTGGCACTTGATTGATCTGCATGGGGACTGCTGCCGCTTGTGCGCGCTCAGCCAAACCCTGACAAAGTTTGGCCGTTTGCGCCGCGAGCCGCTCGTGAAAACCGGGTACCGTCAGCAGCTTGAGCGTGGTGAGACCTGCGGCCATGGCTACCGGATTTCCTGATAAGGTTCCTGCCTGATAAACCGGGCCGTTGGGCGCTAGATATTCCATGATTTCCTTTGAACCACCCACTGCGCCAACGGGCAGGCCGCCGCCGATAATTTTTCCAAAAGTCGTCAGGTCTGGACGCACACTATAGAGACTTTGTGCCCCCCCCAAGGCCACCCGAAAACCGGTCATGACTTCGTCAAAAATCAGAAGGCATTCATATTGGTCACACAACGCGCGCAAGCCCTCCAAAAAACCGGATTCGGGGGGCACACAACCCATATTTCCGGCCACCGGCTCAACAATGATGGTCGCCACGTCAAAACCGAATTGGCGCATCATATCTTCTAGGGCTGGTAAATCATTGTAGGGCAACACCAAGGTGTCTTGACTGACTTCTAGGGGAACGCCCGCGCTCGAAGGCTGGCCCAGAGTCAGCGCACCCGAGCCAGCTTTCACCAGTAGACTGTCACTGTGGCCATGATAATTGCCTTCAAATTTGATGATTTTATCCCGACCGGTATAACCCCGGGCCAAACGGATAGCCGTCATTACTGCTTCGGTACCGCTGGAGGTCATCCGTACCATTTCGACACTGGGCACCATGGCGCAGACCATTTCCGCCATTTCCACTTCGATAGCCGTCGGCGCGCCAAATCCCAACCCTTTATCGACTTGGGCATGGACCGCCGCCCTGACTTCTGGATGATTATGACCATGAATCATCGGCCCCCAAGAACCGACATAATCTATATAACGCTTTCCTTCCACATCCCAAAAATACGGCCCTTCCGCATGGTCCATAAAAACAGGATCACCGCCAACGCCACGAAAAGCACGTACCGGCGAGTTGACCCCACCCGGAATGCACTGCTGAGCGGCTGCAAAAAGCGCATGGGAAGTCTGCTTCATGATTTCTCCTGGTAATGACTAAATAATGTGGCAAAACGACGCGCCGCAGATTCGCTGTGGGCATGGGCAAAAACCCCGGCAATGACCGCCAAGGCATCGGCCCCCGCCGTCAACAACGCACCCGCATTATCCTCCGTAATGCCACCAATGGCGACTATCGGTAAATGCAGTTCGGCTCGGGCAGCGCGTAAGACTTCCAGAGAAATGACCGGGGCTAGGGGCTTGCTGGGTGAAGCAAAAAAAGCGCCAAAAGCCACATAATCGGCGCCCTCCCGAACGGCTTGACGCGCCTTTTCCAGAGAACCATAGCAGGAAACCCCAATACATAAATTGCGCCCATACTGCGCGCGCAAAGTGGATAACGGTGTATCTTCCGCGCCCACATGCAAGGCAGGCGCACCCACACTTTTAGCCAGCAGAGCGTCATCATTCACCACAAAGAGCGCTCCATACTGGGTGCAAAGTTCTCGTAAGGCTCCGGCCTGCTGCCGTCGCCGCAGAGCTTCGGCCAGCGGATCGCCTTTATCTCGATACTGCAGCACACGAGCTCCACCGCGCAGTGCGGCCTCCGCTTTTTCCAAAAACTGGGCTTCGGGCATGTAGCGCGCATCCGTAATAGCGTATAGCCCCGTGACCGCATGATTCATCATGTTAGCGATGATTCCCGAAATTCTGGTGTTGATAAAAGCGATTGGGGAAATATTGTCCATGCCCCAAACAATAAGCGTGCTGCAGACAACCGTGCGTAAAATCGAGAGCGGCGCTGACAGCCTCGCGCATGGGCTGACCCTGCGCAAGACCCGCTGCTATAGCCGAGGCCAAGGTACAGCCTGATCCATGATAGGTATGCGGCAAACGAGTCTGTAGTAAACGATCTTGTACTCGCCCTTCATGGAACAATAGATTCTCCAACATCTGACCTTCGCCATGACCACCCGTAATCAATACCCAACTTGAGCCTTGGTGATTCAGCCAGATTCCTGCCGCCGACAATTCCGCCATCTCCGACAATATCAGGGCCTCTGGCCCGTTGGGCGTCACAATGGTTACTTTTGGCAAAAGCCATTCTACCATAGCGTCCCGTAACCCTTTTCCCGCAAGGGAGGTACCCCCACCTGCGGCGAGCACTGGGTCCAGAACCACGGGCATTTCGGGATATTCAGCTATGAGCTTGGCCACGGCGCGCACCATCGCGACAGAACCCAGCATCCCTATTTTAATGACCTGCACGGGTATATCTTCGAGAATCGCCCGCGCCTGATCCAGACAGTGTTCCGCTGAAACCGTAGTAAAACTTTGTACGTTGACCGAATTTTGCACGGTGAGCGCCGTCACTGCCGTGCAGCCGTGAACACCCAAACTCGCCAAGGTAAGCAAATCTGCCTGCAAACCAGCACCTGCACTCGGATCTGAACCCGCCATACTGAGTACCACAGGTGGCGATTTAGAAGTTGTCGACGGAATATTTATAGACATACAAAATACTTAAATCCGGCAGGAAAATTGCTTTAATCTGCGCCGTAAATCATCAGCGAATGGCATAATCAATGGAGGAACCCTTATGCAGCAATTACCGGAGTTGAGTCTAGCAGAAAAACTGGTCCATACGGGCTTTATTTTCTTGGTAGGACTGGGCCTTTTGGTCGCAGAAGCCTATGTATATATTACAGTAGGTGGTAATCATGGCCTCACTGTCCATGCCGTTGCCGAACATTATTATGGGAATCGGAGTTCCAGCACCTTGCAGACGGTGCTGCCGCGCATGATGGGTTACGCCGGAATGTCTGAAGCGGATAAACCAAAAATGGTCGAAGCCGTGAATCATTGGATCAGCTCAGGAGAAACCCAAGCCGATTATAACTCGGCTATTAAACCGCTTATTGCAGGTAACTGTTTGAAATGTCACAGTGTAGCAATGACTAAGGTGCTTCATAATCCGCCTTTAGTGAATTATCAAGACGTCAAAACCGTCGCCAAGGTCGATACGGGCATGAGCCTAAGCAGCATGCTGATGAATGGCATGATTCACCTCACCACCCTCGGGGTAATATTCTGGGTAGCGGGTTGGATATTCAGTAAGGCACGCTTTCCCAACGCTCTCAAGTATGCCCTGATCATTATCCCGTTTATCGCCATGTTGGTGGATTTCAGCGGTTGGTTTCTCACCCACCAGAATCCCGCTTTCGTATGGCTGGTGCTCATTGGCGGAGCATTGTCCTGCCCCATCGCACTACTAGAAATGTTTCTGAGCTTAATCCAGATGTGGTTCCTTAAACCCCGTCTTCATATCGCCTGAAAGCCAGCACGACTCTGGGCAGACCCCCTTGAGGGGTCTTTTTTGTGGAACTTCACGCGTAAAAGCTGTGGATAACTTTGTGGATACTTCTGGGAAACTGCGCTCATACTTGGCTCATCACATTCCCAACATGGCAAGCAACGATTATGTAAGCATTTATTACCATCATTAACAACGGGTTGAAAAAAACTCTGAAACAAGGTTAGGAACTTGTTCACATAACTCGTCAAATCTCTATTGTGGAAAACTTTCCCGAACGGCATTGCGTCAAGACGCCGCCTGAACCTCAATCTTTACCCACAGATACGGACCCTACGCGGGCTTTCCCAGCCACACGGGAAAAAATCCGGTCATAGAGAAAAATCGGTAAATGCCGCAGCACAAAACCGAGAACACCCATCTGCCAAGGCACAACCAGCCAAGGCCGACGCTTATCAATCGCTCGGCGGATTTTCTGCGCGGCTAGGTCTGGGGCCATCAACCAAGGCATCAGATAGTGGTTCGAGGCCGTCATGGGGGTCGCTATATAGCCCGGCGCAATACTACAAACGTAAATACCACGCCTGCGGAGTTCTAAGCGCAAACTCTCCAGATAGGCAATTACCCCCGCCTTTGAAGCGGAATAAGCACTGGCACCGGGCAAACCCCTGAAACCCGCTACACTGGCAATACCGGCGATCCGCCCCCCGCTGGGGATATAGGGCAAAAAAGCGCTGCAGGTATTGGCCATTCCCAATAAATTAGTGCCGACTATTTCGGCAAAAACCTGACGATCTGCCGGTTCTACCGCAAGCGTGCCGTGACTGATGCCGGCATTGGCAATCACCACGCCAATCTCTGAGAATTCCTGAGCAAATTGCTCCGCAACACGGTCCAGTGCTGCACCATTCTGCACATCCACCACGGCAATTCGGATAATTGCTCCACGAGAACGCGCCAGAGAAGCCGTCTCATCCAGGGCCCCCTGACTCCGACCGAGCAACAATAAAGGCCGGCCTGGCTGGGCATAAGCCAATGCCAGCGCACGCCCAATACCGCTTCCAGCTCCAGTAATGACCACAGCATCTATCGACATGTTACGTCTTCCTTCACAAGATCAGAGATATACCTCATTTATTTTCAGAAAATGTGTTTATATGAATTCGTTTTAGCTATATTAAAACATAATTTAATGCAATTTATGATCAAACAAAAATAAAACAGACAAATAACTATTTACCACCTGTTAATAAAAAATATATTTCCATATAAACAATATGATATAAAAAAGATAAGTTAGATTTTTCTTATTAAGAAAAAGAAAATAGTGTGCAATCATCAATGTTGCCTTTCTAGAATATATACTGGCGCAGATCACCTCATTTGGCTATACTCCAGCGGCTGATAATGGTGTTCAAGCGCCACGATTGTACCGCCAAGCCATCAATAGGTTACGTATGAGCAGTGATTCAAAGTTATCTGCGCTGCACAACGGGGACGCTCTGTGGTCCGCGCTGTGTGTGCAGTTGCAGGAGCAGACCACGCCTCAACAGTTTAACACCTGGTTGAGACCCCTTCGCGGCGAGCTTCACGGTGATGAATTTCATCTTTTTGCACCCAATCTCTTTGTGATGCAGTGGGTTCGCGAAAGGCTGATGGATTTGCTAGAAGCTGTACTCGCGGAGCTCGCGCCAGGAATGAAGCTTCGATTAGACCTAGATACGGTGCAAACGGTGGAGGCCGAAGCACCCGCTTCTCAGGGCGCGACCCCGGTCAGTACCGATCCACGCAACGGCAATCGTCTGAATCCGGGATTCTCTTTTCAGTCCTACGTAGAAGGCAAGTCTAATCAACTCGCCGTCGCGGCAGCGCGGCAAGTTTCTGAAAATCCTGGTAAATCATACAATCCTCTCTACATATACGGTGGGGTAGGCCTCGGTAAAACCCATCTCATGCAGGCGGTAGGTAATGCCATTCTTCAGCGGAACCCCGATGCCAAGGTGCTCTATGTCAGCTCCGAGGGTTTCATCATGGATATGGTACGTTCTCTGCAACACAATACTATCAATGACTTCAAGCAACGTTATCGCAAACTGGATGCCTTGCTCATTGATGATATTCAATTTTTAGCGGGCAAAGATCGCACTCAAGAAGAGTTTTTTCATACCTTCAATGCGCTGTTTGATGGCGGGCGACAGATTATTATTACCTGTGACCGTTACCCCAAAGAAGTCGAAAACCTAGAAGAAAGACTGCAATCCCGCTTCGGATGGGGACTAACCGTAGCGATTCAACCCCATGATATGGAAACCCGAATGGCCATTGTGCTGTGCAAAGCCGAAGAAATTGGCGTTCAGCTTCCAGAAGAAGTCGCTTTTTTCATCGCAGAAAAAATTCGTTCCCATGTTCGCGAGCTCGAAGGCGCTCTCCGACGCGTCGTGGCTCACGTCAATTTTACCCACAAGCCTTATACTCTGGACACGGCCCGGGAGGCTCTGCGCGACCTCATCGACGTCCAGAAACGTATGGTCAGTCTCGACAATATCCAGAAAGTCGTCGCCGAATATTTTCATATACGTGGCTCCGATATGCAGTCAAAGCGCCGTAGCCGCAACATTGCCAGACCCCGTCAGGTCGCCATGTGCCTGACCAAGGAACTCACCAGTCACAGTCTGCCTGAAATCGGCGAAGCTTTCGGTGGTCGCGATCACACCACCGTTCTTCATGCCTGCCGTCAGATTGAAAAGCTTCGCCAAGAAAATAGCCAACTCAATGAAGATTATAATAATTTGCTAAGGACGCTGGGCGCATGACCCTATCAATGGATAACCTGTGGATAAGCCTAGGTATAAACTCTGAACGGCGCCTGTATAAAAACCCCGGTCTTTTTTTATCCCCGAACATACCTGCTTATCCACAGTTTCTAAGCATCCCGTCCCAAGCATTAGTTTCTGATACAACGCGCAGTTATACGGCTTATCCACAGCCTCTGCAGCCCTTAATAATAATAGTAGTTAAAAAGAAGAATATTAATTATATAATTAAAAGACCATCAACTTGGACTTCCAAACTCTCTTCAGCAAGGGGTATTTCCTGATGAAACTCACTATGGATCGTGAAGATCTCATCCCAATTCTCGCCAACATGGCAAATATCGCGGATCGCAGACCTGTACAACCCATTCTTGCCCATGTGCTGATAGAAGCCACAGATCAACATTGCCGATTTATTGCTACCGATCAAGAAGTTCAACTCAGTGTTGATAAAGCTCATCCTGTCGATGCTCCTGGCCATTGCGCCGTCCCTGCCCGTAAGCTTTATGATATTTGCCGGGCACTCCCTGAGCACAGCCCCATAGAATTTCATCAGGACGGTCAGAAACTGCTGCTCAAGTCCTCCAAAAGTCGCTTTACGCTGCATACCTTACCGGCTGAACAATTTCCTTATTTAACTATTCGTAGCAGTCGCTGTCAGGGAAACTGTGATGCGGCACTTTTTCGTGAAGCACTAGCAGTAACTGCCAATACTATGGCTCAAAATGACGCACGAATTTTTCTCAATGGCGTGCTGCTAGAAGTTGCCACCACAGAACTCCGCCTGGTAGCAACAGACGGTCATCGTCTGGCCATGATGACTTTACCTTTTGCTAACAGCCTGGAAGGTGAAAGCTACCAATGTATTTTGCCGCGCAAGGCCGTCTTAGAATTACTCCGCATCCTTGGGAGTGGAGATATCCATCTCGAACTTTCTGACACCAGCTTTGTACTAGATGATGGTAAGCAACAATTCTCCTGTAAGTTAATTGATGCCAAATATCCAGAATATCGTCGAGTAATCCCTCAAGGACATCCCTTTTCTGCGCTCATTGATCGACAAATTTTCAAAAGTGGCTTGCAGCAGAGTGAAGTTCTAGTAAGCGACCGTAATCCGACTACTCATGTTCATCTGGGTGAGGACAAAATGACTTTACGTAGTCGGAATGAAGAACAAGAAGAAGGCGAAATCGAAATACCCGTTGAATATCAAAGCACAGAAATGGATATTGCCTTCAACAGCCGCTATCTCACCGACACCATCCAGATTTTTGCCCAAGAAAATCTACGGATGCGCGTCAAGGACGGCAATAGCGCGGCCGTATTCACCCCCATAGATTGTGATAATCCCTTATATATCCTCATGCCAGTGAGACTTTGAAACTTTCGACGCAGGGAGTTTCACCAACGTGTTTTTGGAGGCATTGCAGATTCGCTCCTTACGCTGTATTCAGACGCTCAACCTTCAAACTAGCCCGCGTTGGAACTGGTTAATAGGCTCTAATGGGGCAGGAAAAAGCACGGTGCTTGAAGCCATTCATATTTTAGGTAGTGGCCAGACTTGGCGACATGGCCCGCGTCATGTGCTGCGTGAAGGTGATCAGGAATATTTGCTCAGTGCCCAGCTACCCGATCACTTTCTGGCCCTGCGTCGACGTGGCGAAGAGCGGGAAATACGCTATGATGGGGAGTCCATCAGTAGCGCTTGGATGTTACTGGATATTCTACCCTTACAAAGCCTTCATGATGACAATAGTCATTTTGTGGCCGGTACAGCAGAAGATCGGCGTCGGGTGATGGACTGGGGTATTTATTATGCAGATCGTTACTACGGTTCGGTGTTTCGAGATTATCGTCGCGCCTTGGCCCAACGCAACGCCTGGCTGAAAAATCGACATGGGCAAGATCCTTGGGATGTAGCTTTGGCTAAAGCTGGCGAGGACATCCAGCAACGCCGGAAAGATTATTTGCAACGCATTGAGCCGCGCGTGCAAGCACTATGGGCGCAGTGGCCGGGTGCCGAAAAAGATCTCCGTCTGCAGCTTCACAGCGGCTGGAAAGAAGGCATTACTTTGCAAGAAAGTTTGCAGCGTGATCAAGAACAGGACCGTGAAATGGGTTATACCCACAGTGGTCCGCATCGTGCCAATCTGAGTTTTCGGATTCGTCATCGAGCAGCACTGGATATACTATCCCGGGGGCAATTACGGGTTTTAGGATTGGCGTATCGCCTCGCCCAGGTGATTTTACTGAAAGAGGCAGAATTGCCGCTGCCAACGATTTTGATTGACGATTTTGCGGCAGAGTTGGATGTTTCCGCGCGAGATTGGTGGGTGAAACAATTGGATCTGCTCGGTGTGCAGGTCTTTGCTGCCGTCACGGCAGTCGGCCAGATACCGACCTTGGTGAACGGCAGTCATTTTTATCTGGCTCAGGGCCAGCTTGAAAAGGAAAAAGCATCATGACGGACAAAAAGTACGATTCTTCCAGTATCCAGGTTTTGAAAGGACTGGAAGCAGTACGCAAACGCCCGGGTATGTATATCGGTGATACTGACGATGGTAGTGGCTTGCATCACATGGTTTTTGAAGTGGTGGATAACGCTATTGACGAAGCACTGGGCGGTCATTGCGATACGATTTCGGTGACTATTCATGAAGATGAATCCGTCAGTGTGACTGACAATGGACGCGGTATTCCGGTCGATGTGCACGCCGAAGAAGGGCGCTCGGCTGCCGAAGTGATTATGACGATTCTCCACGCGGGTGGTAAGTTTGATGACAATTCCTACAAGGTTTCCGGAGGGTTGCACGGCGTTGGTGTGTCGGTAGTCAATGCGCTTTCGGTTTCTTTGCAATTGCGAATTTATCGCGATGGTTTTATTTGGACCCAATCTTATGCAGATGGCGCGCCGCTTGCCCCTATCGCTCGTGGTGAGGCTTCCACCAGACATGGTTCTACTATTCGTTTCAAGCCCTCTTCAGAAGTCTTCGCGGACACCCATTTTCATTTTGAGATTTTGGCTAAACGCCTTCGGGAGCTCGCTTTTCTGAACTCCGGCGTGCATATCACCCTACTCGATGAGCGGGCCAGCCGCGAAGAAATATTTCATTATCACGGCGGCATTCGCGCGTTTGTAGAGCACCTTAATCGGAGTAAGACGGCCATTCATCCTAATGTCATTGCACTCAGTGGAGAGCGGGATGGGATCATGGTCGAAGCCGCCCTGCAATGGAATGAAGGTTATAACGAGACGGTTCTCTGCTATACCAACAACATTCCCCAGAATGAGGGCGGAGCCCACCTCGCGGGATTTCGGGCAGCACTGACGCGGACTCTCAACCAGTACATGGAACGCGAGGGAACCCTCGCCAAGGCTAAAGTGGCGGTTACCGGAGATGATGCTCGGGAGGGTCTCACGGCGGTTCTTTCGGTGAAAGTACCAGATCCTAAATTTTCTTCTCAAACCAAAGACAAGCTGGTTTCCAGTGAAGTGAAGCCGGTCGTGGAATCTTCCATGTCCGAAGCCCTCACTATTTTTCTGGACGAGCATCCCAAAGAAGCGCAAGCCATAGCTGCCAAAATTGTGGAGGCAGCCAGAGCTCGAGAAGCCGCCCGCAAAGCCCGAGAACTCACTCGGCGCAAAGGCGCTCTGGATATTGCGAATCTTCCTGGAAAGCTCGCAGACTGTCAGGAAAAAGATCCTGCCAAGTGCGAAATTTATCTGGTAGAAGGAGATTCAGCCGGAGGTTCAGCCAAGCAAGGTCGGGATCGCCGGCATCAGGCCATTTTACCCCTCAAAGGTAAAATCCTTAATGTTGAGCGGGCGCGCTTCGATAAAATGCTTTCCTCGGATGAAATTGGCACTTTAATTACGGCTCTAGGTACGGGAATCGGTAAAGAAGATTTTGACGTGGCCAAGCTGCGTTATCACCGCGTGATCATTATGACCGACGCCGATGTAGATGGCAGTCATATTCGTACCTTGTTGTTGACCTTTTTTTACCGGCAAATGCCGGATCTGGTGGGTCGCGGGCATGTGTACATTGCCCAGCCACCGCTCTACAAGGTCAAAAAAGGTAAGGATGAGCGCTATATTAAAGACGATAATGAACTCGCCGCCTATCTGCGGGAGATCGCTATGCAGGGTGCACAATTCCGGCCTGCTGCTGATGCAGAACCCGTCAGCTCTGAACAACTCGCGGGTATGATGCGGCAATATCAAAATGTTGAAGCATTGGTGCAGCGTTTAGAAAGACGCTATCCCGGCACCTTATTATGGGCGCTGGCGACCTTGCCGCCGATTATTGCTGATACGGCGGATGCTGGAAATTGGACGCAGTTTGTGGATCAACTCCGCAAGGCCTTGGCCCGCAATGCCCTACCCGCAGAGCATTACACCGTAGAAACCCTAGGTGAGGGAGAAGGCTTGCGTTTGGTGATTCGGCGCGAACATCATGGTAGTCAAGAAGTGCGCTTTTTTGATCAGGATTTTTTTGCGGGTGGCGAATATCGCCACTTGGCCGACTATGCCCGGAATATTGAGGGCAACATACAGAGCGGCGCACGTATCGAACGCGGCGAGAAAAATAAACCGGTTGAACGCTTCCGTGAAGCGATGGACTGGCTTTTGAGCGACGCTCGGCGCGGTGTAGAAATCCAGCGTTACAAAGGTCTTGGCGAAATGAACCCAGAGCAGCTCTGGGAAACCACGATGAATGCTGAAAACCGCAGACTGGTACGCGTGGATGTCGAAGATGCGATTGCCGCCGACGAAGTTTTTTCCATGCTCATGGGAGATGCGGTAGAACCTCGGCGACGCTTTATTGAGGAAAACGCGCGATTTGTTTCACGACTGGACATTTAATGATGGCGAAAGGGGATTAAGCGGCCACATCCTGATCAAAACGCACCGTGATGGGCCAGTGGATAATTTCCATTTGACCATCATGGTGTTCCACTAGGGCGGTACAGCTTTCGACCCAATCTCCATCGTTATAATAGAGGATGCCATCAATGTTTTTGTGCTCGGCGTGGTGAATATGACCGCAGATAATGCCGTCATAACCGCGACGGGCCGTTTCCTCCGCCAATAGATGCTCGTAGTCGTTGATAAACTGTACGGCTTTTTTGACGCGGTATTTGATATAGGCGCTCAGTGACCAGTGTCGACGTAATCCCAGGCGGTGAAACACCACTTGCAGCGAACGATTCAGCCAGAGTAACAAGGTATAACCATGATCACCCAGGCGGATTAGCCAGGTAGCATAGCGCATGGCGGCATCAAACTGGTCGCCGTGAATCACCCAGAGCTTTTTACCGTCGGCAGTCTCATGGACAGCTTCGCCTAGAATGGCAATATCGCCCAAGGCAATCGTTTCGTTTTGTCGCTGCATATAGTCTGAAAGCAGTTCGTAGACGGGGTCATGGTTACCGCGAATATAGCGAACCGTTATGCCTGAACGAGCAAGACGCAGTATTTTCTGAACGACGGTATTATGGCTGCGAGGCCAGTACCAGCGAACTTTCAGGCGCCACAGGTCGATAATGTCGCCGACCAGATAAAGTTGCTGACAGGAATTGTGACGCAAAAAGTCGAGAAGACTTTCCGCCTGGCAGCCACGCGTACCGAGGTGGACATCGGATAGGAAAATACTACGATATTGAGGCATAAGGTCATCCTGAAAGCGTGACACAACCCTATATTGCCAGCAAAATATGACAGTTTGATGAATAGCGGACGACATGGGCGCGTCTGCGTGACTTGGGAGAATAGGGTGCTTAACCTACGTAACTTTGAATATAAAGAACTTTTTACCGCTGAAGGGATATTTCGCCTGGATCAAAAATTCCTGAAAACCCTCGCAGAAGTGGATGTTGGGCTGGTGGAGAGTTTGCAAAGTTATCGTTCTCAGGGTCAGGTTCCTGCCAGTAAAGAACAAAGTGAATTCCTCCTGCGGCTTGCGCCGCACCTTGAGGGGTTTATCACGCAACTTTTTTCATTAGAGGCAGAAGTTGCGCAGTTGCAGAGGGAAACGCGCAGTCACGATGTGGTGATGGATTTCAAAAAACATTTTGTATTGCGGCGCGCTCGTCGCTATCGCGGTGAGTTTCCTGAGACTTTTGCTGATATTGACCAATGGCTGGATGGTGAGATTCAGCAGCGCGGCTGGCCGCAGGAGGATCGGGAGTGGGCGATTTCCCGATTGGGTGAGGCTTGGTTGGAGGATGAAGCGGCGCATGAGGCGGCCATTCATCGTCTGACGCGCTGGTGTGCCCTGATTCTTCAGGACCCCCAGGCTGCACTTGCGGTGAGGGGTTGGTCCAGCTTCCGGCTTCCCCAGCGCGTCGATCATGAAGCATTAGTGCCCTTGAAAAAACTCGATAGCGTACCGGGTGCGCCCTATGTCGCCCCAGATGGTACCTTGCGTCGCCGTGACAGCTTTCACCTCACCGATTTACGCATGGACCCGCGCGGCGTACAAAGTGAAGTGCATTATTGTCTTTATTGCCATGATCATGATGGGGATTTTTGCTCCAAAGGTTTTCCTGAGAAAAAGGGCGTTCCAGAGTTAGGTCTGAAAGTGGACCCGCTGGGCGTAACGCTGACCGGTTGCCCGCTGGAAGAAAAAATCTCGGAAATGCAAATCCTCAAGCGCGATGGTCTGAATATTGCCGCCTTGGCCATGGCGATGGTCGACAACCCTATGGTGCCTGCTACGGGACACCGTATTTGCAATGATTGCATGAAGGCCTGCGTTTATCAGAAGCAGGACCCCGTAAATGTCCCCCAGATCGAAACCCGGATTTTGACGGATGTACTGAATCTTCCTTGGGGCATAGAACTCTACGATTTGCTGACGCGCTGGAATCCGCTGCGCGCCGTGCAGTTCGCCGCCCAGCCCTACAATGGCCGTAACGTGCTGGTAGCTGGCATGGGCCCAGCCGGGTTTACCATGGCGCACCATCTGCTGCAGGAGGGTTGCGCGGTGGTGGGTATTGATGGACTCAAAATCGAACCGCTTCCCGAGGCTTGGCTGATTGCGCCCATTCGCGACTGGAGCAGTCTGCAGGAAGACCTAGACGAGCGAATTTTGCTGGGTTTCGGAGGCGTAGCAGAATATGGCATTACAGTACGCTGGGATAAGAACTTCCTTAAGCTCATTTATCTGACCCTTGCGCGGCGCCCCGGCTTCCAGATATTCGGTGGCGTGCGCTTTGGTGGAACGATGACGCTGGCAGATGCCTGGTCGTTGGGCTTTGATCACGTTTGTATCGCCACCGGCGCGGGTTTACCGAGGGTAGTACCCATGGGCGAAAGTCTGGCTCGAGGAATGCGTCAGGCCAGTGATTTTCTGATGGCTTTGCAATTAACGGGTGCGGGTAAAAACAGTAGTCTGGCTAATCTGCAGGTTCGATTGCCCGCCGTGGTCATTGGTGGGGGTCTGACGGCCGTCGATACGGCCACCGAAGTGCAGGCGTATTACATCCGGCAGGTCGAGAAAGTGCTGGAACGTTATGAAGTGATGGCGGCGGCTTCTGGTGATGCGGCATTGCGTGCCGGTCTTGCTGCGGAAGATGTCGAAATTCTCGAAGAATTTCTGGCGCATGGACGAGCCGTTCGCGATGAACGGCAACGGGCGCAGCAGTGCGAAGAAGCTCCGAATTTTGTGCCCCTGATTCAGTCTTGGGGCGGCGTCACCCTCGCCTATCGCAAGGGTATCCGGCAATCGCCCGCATATACCCGAAATCATGAAGAAATGATCAAAGCGATGGAAGAAGGCCTGTACTACGCTGAAGGGCTGGACCCTCTGCGCGCCGAGTTAGATGCCTATGGACATATTCGTGCGATGATTTTCCGGCAAATGCGCGAGGTGGAAGGGCGCTGGCTGGCCAGTGATCAGGAGGTGCAACTACCAGCCAGAGCCGTGTTCATTGCGGCGGGAACCGTACCTAATACCATTTATGAGCGGGAGTATCCGGGCACTCTGCAACTGGATGGTGACCATTTTCAGACGCATGTTGCCCACGGTAAAGGCGCCCTGCAAATGGTCCAGGTAGCCGAACACTGCAAGGCGCCTGAGGCGGGTCCGTTCACCTCCTATAGTGATGCGGATAGTCATCGCGTGAGCTTTATCGGCGATACGCATCCCGTTTTTCATGGCAGCGTAGTCAAGGCCATTGCCTCGGCCAAGGCGAGTTATCCACAGATCATGCAGAGCCTCGCCGTGCTCGCACCACGGACTGAAAATGCGCAGCATCTCCATGAATTTCAGGAAAAACTCCAGCACTTACTGAGTATGCGCGTGCTCCGGGTTGATCGCAGTAATCCCGCAGTCACCGAAATGTGGATTGAAGCACCGCTGGCGGCGCGGAATTTCCAGCCCGGACAGTTTTTTCGCCTCCAGACTTTTGAGAGTCACAGCCCGGTCGTTCACGGAACCCGTCTGCAAGTGCCGGTACTCACGGTGAGCGGTGCGGGTGTCGACGGAGACGCCATTCGGCTAATGGTTTTACAGTGGGGAACGGGGCCACGCCTAGTTGGTCGTCTGGAGCCCGGTGATCCGCTCATTTTGATGGGACCAACCGGGGCACCTACGGATATTCCCAAGGATCAGACCATTCTCGTAGTGGCGGGACGCTGGGGAGCGGCGGTCATGCTGGATATTGGTCCGGCGCTGCGGGCGGCCGGGAACCGGGTGCTTTATGTCGCCGCACTGGGCAAGGCCAGCGAGCTGGATAATCAATCTGAACTGGAAGAAGCCGCTGATCAGATTATCTGGTGTACGGCAAGCGGACCACGCATTGAAGCGCATCGTCCCCAGGATTTGACGGTCGAAGCGAGCGATATGGTCGAGTTATTGAGGGCTTATGGAGCCGGTACGCTTGCTGGTCAAAAACCCGAGCAGGGAATTCCTTTGAAAGCGGTCGACCGCTTGATGGTAATGGGTTCGACCGGTTTACTGAAAGGTTTTCAGCAAGCATTGAAAACCAGTCTGAAAACCTATTTCCGGGACGATCTGGAAGCGACGGCAACTGTGGGCAGCCCCATGCAATGTATGCTCAAGGGCGTTTGTGCTCAGTGTTTGCAATGGCAGATTGATCCAGAAACCGGCAAACGGACCAAAGCCGTGTTTTCCTGCGCGGGTCAGGATCAACCTTTGGCCTGGGTAGACCTCGATAACCTCACGGCACGGCAGAGCCAGAACCGGTTACTGGAAAGAATTTCCAGTCAGTGGCTGAATCAGGTACTGACCTCTGCGTAGCAGTCGCCATGGTAGACCTGCTTCCAAGGTGGAACCGCAGGTCTGCAGATGGGTGCGCACCAAACACAGAATCTGTGGTCATACACAACAAATTACGAATACCCATTTTTTGCTACTCAAAGACCAAGGCCTTTCGCCGGTCACTCAAGGCAATCTTGCATGCCCAACCCCCGTGAATAGAAGGACGATGTGATTTCATTCCATTTCCAGATACGTCAGTCTTGCATACGCGCTGAAATACTGCCAAGTCCAATGAGCGCTAGACCGGAAGCCACGGCGAGCAAAGCCGCCCCAAAATACAGTGATCTGGTTAGTCCTTCACTGTCTGCGATCCATCCAGCACCAATGGGCCCGATTGCTTGCCCGAAAGAAAATACGACGGTGAACAGGGTGATGCCCTTAGCCCATTGATTAGATTCCAGTGTTCTATGAACGAGGACAGCGACTGACGATGGCGCGATAAACATCCCCGAGCCGAAAAGCGCCGTGGATAGGATAATGCTTGGTGCTGATGCGAAGAAAGCGGGGAGTAGTGCGCCAAGAAGTGTCACGAAGCAACTGGCGGCTAGCACTACTGCTGGATTCCACGTATCAAGCGCTCGGCGCCATATAAAAGGCGCCACTGCGACGCCACTTCCAAGCACAAACCAGGCGGCTGTGCCGAACATCCAAGACAAGCCTTGAGCCTGTATCCAGGCGAAGATGAATGTCATGTAAACAATATAGCCACAAGCAAACAGAAAATAGGCCAACATACTGGGCATTAAACCACGAAGATCTAGCGCGCCCCTAGACACGGCATTTGCCTCTCCAGCAATGCGACTCGCTTCCATTATCGGCCAGACAGATGCGATTGCAGCAACAACGCCCAATGCCAACCAGGCGGTCGGCCAAGCCGGGTTACCGAGAGCTGCGATGATCGGGTTGACCACCAATCCCGATACAGCGATACCGATGCCCGCTCCAGCGAAAAAAAGCCCCGTCGCCACCCTACGAAGAGTCTGATGCGTATGATAACGTGCCGCCACGAGCGCCCCGCCACAGGCAAAAACCCAAGCAGCACCGATACCCGCTAGAAGCCGAGTTGACGTTAACCACAGCAAGTCAGATCGTAGCCCGGTCGCCAGTACCGCCACGATCGTCAGCAGCAGTCCGATAATGAACAACTGGCTCGGACGGCTTTTCCGGAGCAAAAAATAGGCAGATACCGCGCCGACGATATAACCAAGTGCGTTTGCCGTGTTGAGTGAACCTGCAGCAACATAGTTCCAGTTCAGGCTTTCCCGCATGGCGGGAAGGAGGAGAGCATAGGCAAATCGCGCCAACCCCACGCTCACCGCCACCCCCAATCCCAGTCCAAAAGCCGGAAAAAGCGACAAATTACGGCGTATTATTGTGGCGTTGCTGCTCATAATCGCACTCCTATTGAGGATGAATGATCACTCAAGACACATTGACGTGAGGAGGTAGAAAGCTCCGTCTCAACTTTTGAAACACTTACAAGCCTAACTCACTCAAACCTGGGTGATCATCGGGTCTTCTGCCCAGCGGCCAGTGATATTGCCGCTCACTCTCCCGGATAGGCAGATCATTGATGCTGGCAAATCGGCGTTGCATCAATCCCATTTCATTGAACTCCCATAACTCATTGCCATAGCTGCGGTACCAGTGACCGGAATCGTCGTGCCACTCATAGGCGAATCGCACGGCCATCCGATGGTCACGAAAACCCCAGAGCTCCTTGATCAGGCGATAGTCCAGTTCCCTGACCCACTTGCGCTCCAGGCAGGCTTTGATCGCCTCCCGCCCCACTGGAAACTCCGTGCGATTACGCCAGACCGTATCTTGGGTATAGGCTTGAACGACCCGTTCAGGGTCGCGAGTATTCCAAAGGTCCTCGGCCATCCGCACTTTCAGTAAGGCAGATTCTTCTGAAAATGGGGGAGTCAGCGTATGGCTTTGCATGGTGGGTGCTCTCCTATGTTTCGGGATTGCTCAGTGTAGACAGTTCTGTCTACTGCGGGCTATTCTAGACAACATGGAACGATCTGTCTACCATGGCGTGATGGATAGACATTCCAATCCCGCACTCATGGACCAGACCAAGCTATCTGCGCGTGAGCGCATTCTGCGCACAGCGCACACGCTCTTTTATCGTGAGGGTATTCGCAGCACGGGTGTGGACCGTATCATTGCGGAAGCGGGCGTCACCAAGGTGACCTTTTATCGCCATTACCCGAGTAAAAATGATCTGATCGTGGCCTTTCTGGATTATCGTCACCGTATATGGATGTCCTGGTTTCAGGATGCACTCCAAAGGCATGGCAACAATCTTCTGGCCATTGCACCGGTTTTACAGGAATGGTTCACAGATCCGGCTTTTAGAGGGTGCGCATTCATTAATGCTCTAGGGGAAGTGGGACCGTCTATGCCTGACGTCGTGCAGCGAGTGATTCAGCACAAGGCAAAACTACGCAATGTGATCGAGGGGCTCTTGCCTAATGATTGTGAGCGAGAAACATTGGCGAGCGCCATCGCCATGGCTATAGATGGTGCCGTAGTCCGGGCCGAGTGGGGAGAGCCGACGGAAGCGATCCATGGATTTCACCACTTAATGGAAGGCGTAAGCTGCCTCAAACCGCAGACGTGACGCGCCCACGCATAGGGACTTGGTATCGAAAACGCGACTTCTCTGCTGCTGCCTACTGCGGTTGCGGCGGGCTCCACTACGTGTTGTGTCAACGCCGATTTAAAATTGACACACCCCTAACTTCTTCCT
This sequence comes from Acidithiobacillus sp., assembly GCA_041676785.1. Lineage (GTDB taxonomy): Bacteria > Pseudomonadota > Gammaproteobacteria > Acidithiobacillales > Acidithiobacillaceae > Acidithiobacillus. The sequence goes on from JBAYRF010000020.1 coordinate 41,140, forward strand.
AGCTCTTAAAGCGCTGAGACTGTCTCACACTTTGTCTTGATGATACCTGCGGCGGTCGCCTGTGTTTTGAAGTCAGCAGCAATCAGGGCACCTATTCGAATGGCACGCCCCTTCCGCTGGGTAGTTGGACCACCAATAAGCGCCATGTGCCACTGGTGATTCCGAAAGGATATTAGGGGGGCAGTCCCGACGCTCGCTTACTGTGCTATAATAGTATTATGTATGACGTATGAAAGAGGATACCATGCACAAGAAAATGACCATCTCCTTGGATGAAAGCGTGTACGACGGGCTGCACCGGACTGTCGGCAGGCGGCACATGAGCCAGTACATCGAGGACTTGCTCAGGCCGCATGTGCTCGATACCGCCTTGGATGACGGCTATAAGGCGATGGCCGCCGACCAGGTGCGGGAGACGGAAGCACAGGCGTGGTGCAATGCCTTGCTGGCGGACATGGCCGATGAGGCGCGGTGAAGTCTGGTGGGTGGAGTTTGATCCGTCGGTAGGCAGCGAGATCCGCAAGACCCGGCCCGCCGTCATCGTCAGCAATGATGCGGCCAACCGGAATCTGGCGCGGGTGGTCGTGGTGCCGCTCACCAACAATACCGGCCGCCAATATCCGGGGGAGGCGTTGGTCACGCTTTCCGGCAAGCCCGGCAAAGCGATGGCCGATCAGATCATGGCGGCAGACAAGAGCCGCCTGAAAAATCCCATGGGGAGCTTGAGCAAGGCGGATATGACGGCCATCGAAACGGCTATTTTGATCCACCTGGGGATGCCCAGATGAGGCGGCATGATGGTGACAGCCAGTCACAGTGACGACCATGACGTGGCAGGAGTTTGCCGGACATAGAAAGCTGGACGGGTTGATGGACAGATTCAGGGCCGGAAATGGCCCAGAAAGTGTCCAGAAACGTAGTGTCTATTAAACCTTTAAACTTCGTTTTTCTTTGCTGTCTCATGGTTAGTATATCTTGAAAGCGATTCATCACTGCGACATTCTGGAAACCGGAAACGATTCTTACCGGTTCAAAAAACGCCGCAGCCACCCCCTCTAACCCTGGCCAAATTTAGACGCTGTTCACTGACCATTTTTAAACGCTGTTTGACATCCGGTCAAATTCGGCAGGATATCAGGTGGTCAATTTGCACTCTGTTTAACAGCCAGACGGCATTTTATGCTGACGTGGCGACGCGAACTAACCATTTTCGAAGTGCCGATTCCTCCTCTCGGGAAAGCCCATCAACCAGATGACGTTCAATACCATGCACCCGCTCACGGCAGGTCGCCAATAACGACTTGCCTGTCTCGCTGAGATCAATCTGCTGTATTCGGCCATGGTAATGATGCGGCTGGCGCACGATGGCCCCGGCGCGCTCCAGGTTGGCGACAATGGTGCTGACCGTTTGCGGGGTGATGAGAGCCAATCGCGCCAGATCGGCATTGGAAATGCCGGGATATGCGGCCAGCATGGTGAGTACAGAAAATTGTGGAGGCGTTACACGCAGGTCGGCGAGCGCCCGTTCCACCCGGTGCCGGTACGCCCCAGCAGCCTGCCGCAGCAGGTAGCCCAGATAACCATTTTCCCCGCGTTTGCCCTCTCCC
>JBAYRF010000021.1:0-40987 GCA_041676785.1 Acidithiobacillus sp.
GACAACATTCTGTTCAAGGTAGCATTGATTGCCCCTATCGCCATGGAAGAAGGCTTGCGGTTTGCAGTCCGCGAGGGTGGCCGCACGGTGGGCGCCGGTGTAGTCTCCAAGGTCGTAGAATAATGGACAGTTCGAAGATTCGTATTCGTCTGAAATCATATGATTATCGTATGCTCGATATCTCGGCTGCAGAAATCGTAGAAACTGCGCGTCGAACCGGTGCGAGAGTGTGTGGTCCGATTCCGCTGCCTACAAAAATCGAGCGATTTACAGTACTGCGCTCACCGCATGTGGATAAGAATGCGCGTGATCAATTTGAGCAACGTACCCACAAACGGTTATTAGATATTCTCGATCCGAACGACAAAACTGTGGATGCACTGATCAAGCTTGATTTGGCAGCTGGGGTTGATGTTGAGATCAAGCTGTAATTTCAAAAAGGACAAGATAATGGTAATGGGTCTGATCGGACGGAAAGTGGGAATGACGAGAATCGTCGCCGATGATGGGCGGGTCTTGCCAGTGACCGTAATTCATGTGGCACCCAATACGGTGTCGCAGATTAAAGATATCGCCACAGATGGTTACTGTGCACTGCAGATAGCAACAGGCGCAATTCGACCACAAAAGTTGACTTCGGCAATGGCAGGTCATTTCCGTAAAAGCGGTATTGCACCAGGACGTCTACTTCGTGAGTTTCGTTTAGACAATGTTGCAGATTATGCGGCAGGTGCCGATATCGGCTTAGATATTTTTACCGCAGGACAAAAAGTGGATGTGACTGGAACCAGCAAAGGGAAAGGCTTTGCAGGTGCTATAAAGCGCCACAACTTCCGCAGTAACCGCGCAAGTCATGGTAACTCACGTGCGCACAACGCTCCAGGTTCAATCGGCTGCCGGCAGACGCCAGGACGTGTGTTCAAAGGTAAGAAGATGGCCGGACATTTAGGTGATGAGCAGATCACTACTTTGAATCTTGAATTGGTGCGTATTGACGAAGGGCGGAGATTGCTCATGGTCAAGGGTGCAGTACCCGGTGCGCGGGATGGAGAAGTACTAGTTCGTCCGGCTGTGCGCGGTTAGGAGAATAATATGCAAGTAGAAAGTCTAGAAATTGCGACCGGCAAAAACAGCAAGGTTGAAATCGCTGAAGGGGTATTCGATGTGCCCTACAACGAAGCACTGCTACATCAGGTCGTGGTTGCGCAAAAGGCAGGACTCCGTACAGCTACAGCGCATCAAAAAAACCGCGCAGCAGTAAGGGGTGGTGGTCGCAAACCTTGGAAGCAGAAAGGCACTGGACGTGCACGAGCTGGGACTATCAGAAGCCCTATTTGGCGCGGTGGTGGTCGCACCTTTCCTGCGGGTGGTGAAAATTACCATCATAAGGTAAATAAAAAAATGTGGGCTGGGGCTATGCGGACGGTACTTGCTGAGCTACTTCGTCAGGGTCGTTTGCAAATCATTCAGCAAGATGATTTTGCAGAACCGCGTACCAAACAATCTCGTGAATGGTTAGCGCGCGCGGGAGGAGATGACTTTTTGCTCGTCATGGGAGAGGTACCGATCAATCTCTTCTTGGGGTTACGGAATTTCCCGCGCGTAGGCATTGCAGGGTGGCAAGATATCGGTCCTGCGGATCTTCTGCAGTATGGTCGTGTGATCATGGATCTGGAAGCTGCTGCTAAGTTTGGTGAGGTGTACGGATGAATGCAGAACGTAAGTACTTGGTACTGTTGGCGCCCGTAATTAGCGAAAAAAGTACGATGGTACAGCAGAAGTCAAACCAGTTTGTATTTAAAGTGGCTCGCGACTCTACAAAACTAGAGATTAAGTCGGCTGTCGAAATACTATTCGAGGTTCAGGTTCTGTCAGTGCAGACCTGTAATTACTTGGGCAAGGAAAAGCGTATGGGTCGCCACGTTGGTCGTCGCTCCTCTTGGAAGAAGGCCTACGTAAGACTTGCGGAAGGTAACACCATAGATTATGGCGTAGCCTAAAAAGGAAATAAAACCATGGCACTGATTAAAACTAAGCCCACCTCAGCGGGACGTCGGTTCGTTGTTAAGTCCGTAGAAGCGCGGCTGCATAAGGGTGATCCTTATCCTAGTCTAGTGGAATCGCAAGCGCACAGCGGTGGTCGCAACAATCTTGGCCGCATAACCCGTAGGCATCAAGGTGGTGGGCATAAATCACATTATCGATTGATTGATTTTAAGCGTAATAAGATCGATATCGTTGGAAAAATCGAAAGACTCGAATACGATCCTAATCGTTCCGCGCATATTGCTTTGCTGTGTTATGCAGATGGTGAGCGCCGTTACATACTTGCGGCAAAAGGAATGTCCATCGGAGATCCTGTTCTTTCAGGTGAACAAACCCCCATTAAACCTGGCAATTGTATGCCATTGCGTGGCATCCCTATTGGCTCCGTTGTGCATAATATTGAGATGCGTCCCGGAAAAGGTGGTCAGATAGCAAGATCTGCAGGTGCTTCAGCTCAGTTGATGGCGCGAGATGGTGATTATGCGCAATTGCGATTACGCTCTGGTGAAGTGCGCAGAATTCATGTATCCTGCCGCGCTACAATCGGTGAAGTTGGTAACGCAGAGCATGGCTCTAAACAATTAGGTAAGGCGGGTGCCACGCGTTGGCGAGGTGTTCGACCCACAGTCCGAGGTGTGGTGATGAATCCTGTAGATCATCCTCATGGCGGCGGAGAAGGGAGGACCTCTGGAGGTCGTCATCCTGTTTCACCTTGGGGTCAGCCTACTAAGGGTTATCGCACCCGTAGAAATAAACGTACAAGCAATATGATTGTGCGCCGTCGTTCGCGTTAGTGGTTAAGGGGATTTTACGTGCCACGTTCGATTAAAAAAGGTCCGTTCATTGATGAACATCTGGACCGTAAAGTACAAAGTGCTCAGGCCAGTAGCAGTAGACGTCCAATCAAGACTTGGTCGCGACGATCAACTATAACTCCTGATTTCATCGGATTGACCATTAGTGTACATAACGGTCGTCAGCATATTCCCGTGGTTGTAAACGAGAATATGGTGGGGCATAAGCTTGGCGAGTTCGCCTTGACTCGTACTTTCAAGGGTCATGTGGCTGATAAAAAAGCCAAGCGCTAAGGGGGAGAAAGATGAAATCATCAGCAGTACTTAAAGGTCTCCAGATGTCTCCACAGAAAGCGCGCCTTGTTGCCGACTTGGTGCGCGGAAAGCCCGTGGATAAGGCGCTCGAAATTCTTCAGTTCACGAATAAGAAAGCGGCGTTGCCGATTCGTAAGTGTTTAGAATCCGCAATTGCGAATGCTGAGAATAATGAAGGAGCCGATGTAGATGCTCTTTTCGTAGAGCAGATTCTGATTGACGGTGGAGCAGTATTAAAGCGGTTTGCGGCCCGGGCTAAGGGTCGCGGCTCCCGGATTCTTAAACGTACCAGCCATATTACGATTGTGGTCGCAGAAGGTTAACTGAGGAAACTATGGGACAAAAAACCAATCCAGTCGGACTGCGTCTGGGAATCATTAAGAATTGGAACTCACGTTGGTATGGAAAAGGTGATTTTCAAGAAAAATTGCTGGAAGACATCCGCATTCGCCAGTTTATTAGTGAACGTCTTGCTGGTGGCGCAGTATCAGACATCATTATCGAGAGACCTGCTCGCAGTGCGCGGATTACGGTGCATACTGCGCGACCAGGCATCGTCATTGGAAAAAAAGGCGAAGATATTGAAAAGTTGCGTCATGACGTTCAAAAACGTATGGGCGTACCTGTGCATATTAATGTTGAAGAAATCCGCAAGCCCGAACTCAATGCTCAGCTTGTCGCAGAAAGTGTAGCTCAGCAGTTAGAGCGCCGTATCATGTTTCGGCGCGCGATGAAAAGAGCGGTAACTAATGCAATGCGCTTTGGAGCATTAGGTATGCGGATTAATTGTGCGGGCCGCTTAGGCGGCGCTGAAATTGCACGCACAGAATGGTATCGAGAAGGTCGTGTTCCGTTACATACTTTGCGTGCTGATATAGATTACGGTTTCGCAGAAGCGAAAACGACCTATGGTATCATCGGTGTTAAAGTTTGGATTTTTAAGGGCGAAATTCTGGAGTGGAGCACGGCATCAAGCGCCGTTGCCCACCAGAAGTAACAGGAGTTTCTGATGCTGCAGCCTAAACGTACTAAATTTCGTAAACAGCACAAGGGCCGTAATCGAGGACTTGCCAATCGTGGTAGTAAAGTTAGCTTCGGAGAATTTGGGCTGAAAGCTATTGGTAGAGGTCGAATTACAGCACGCCAACTTGAAGCCGCTCGTAGAGCTATTAGTCGTCATGTTAAGCGTGGCGGTCGGATTTGGATCAGAATTTTTCCGGACAAGCCGATTAGTAAAAAACCGGCTGAAGTTCGTATGGGTAAAGGAAAAGGCAATCCAGAGTATTGGGTGGCACTCATACAGCCGGGTAAAGTGCTTTATGAGATGGAAGGTGTAAGTGAGGAAGTGGCTCGCGAGGCGTTCGCCTTGGGGGCAGCGAAGCTTCCTATTCAGACAGTTTTCGTTAGTCGGCGGGTGATGGGATGAAAGCTCAGGAAGTACATAAATTAGATCTGGCAAAATGCCAGGCGGAGCTGATGCTTCTTCTTGAAGAACAGTTCAAATTACGGATGCAGCATGCTACAGGGCAGTTGGCTAAAACAACACGCCTGCGCACCGTCCGTCGCGATATTGCGCGCGTTCGTACTGCGATAAGTGCCAAGAAGGGAGTGCAGTGATGAGTGAAGTTAAAAACCCACGCAGTCTTGTAGGCACTGTGGTTAGTAATATGATGGATAAGACAATAGTTGTCTTAGTTGAACGTCGGATTCAGCATCCACTTTATAAGAAATATATTCGACGTTCTAAGAAATTTCATGCGCACGATGCTGAAAACATCTGTCAGATTGGTGACACCGTGAAAATCGAAGAATGTCGACCCTTATCTAAGACCAAAAGCTGGCGCTTGGTAAGTGTAATGAGTCTGGGAGTTGTGGAAGGAGATAACGCATGATTCAGATGCAGACCAGACTGAGCGTTGCGGATAATAGCGGAGCACGTGAGGTGATGTGCATTAAAGTTTTGGGTGGCTCACATCGTCGTTACGCAGGTATTGGTGATGTAATAAAGGTTAGTATTAAAGACGCTGTTCCCCGTGGAAAAGTTAAGAAGGGCGACGTTTATAATGCTCTTGTTGTTCGTACACGGAAGGGTGTGCGTCGTGAAGACGGATCTTTGATTAGATTCGATAGTAATGCTGCTGTGTTGCTCAACAATCAATTACAGCCCATTGGTACACGTATTTTTGGGCCGGTAACTCGGGAATTGCGTGGGGCGAATTTTATGAAAATTATTTCGTTAGCGCCAGAAGTACTGTAGGGGATGACCATGTTGAAATTACGTAAGGACGACGAGGTCGTGATTCTTGCTGGTAAGGATAAAGGCAAGCGCGGCAAAATACTTAAGGTATTGCGCGAAGATTCTCGAGTGGTAGTGGAGAAGGTGAACATGATAAAGCGTCACGTTCGTCCGGATCGTATGGGTAAGGCAGGTGGCATCGTCGAAAAAGAGGCGTCCATTCATATCTCTAACGTAGCCATTTTTAACGCGACGTCGGGGAAAGCGGATAGGATTGGTTATAAGGTTCTTGATAACGAACAAAAAGTCCGTATATTCAAGAGTAGCGGCGAAGTTCTCAGCGGCCGCTAAGGGTGGAAATTTAAATGGAAGCACGTTTACATTCTTTATACAAAAACACAATTGCTCCTAAACTGATGCAGGAATTTGGTTTTAAGAGCGTGATGGAAGTACCAAAAATAACTAAAATTACGCTGAATATGGGTGTAGGTGCCGCAGTCGGAGATAAGAAAGTACTCGAAGCGGCTGTAGGAGATATGACGAAGATTTCTGGTCAAAAGCCTGTTGTCACCAAGGCACGTAAATCTGTGGCCGCATTTAAGATACGTGATGGCTATCCTATCGGATGTATGGTGACGCTGCGTGGCATCGTGATGTATGAATTTCTGGATCGTCTTGTCACCGTAGCCATTCCGAGAATACGTGATTTTCGCGGTTTGTCCCCTAAGTCTTTCGATGGACGTGGTAATTACACTATGGGCGTTAAGGAACAAATTATATTCCCAGAAGTTGAATATGATAAAATTGATCGTTTACGTGGTTTGGACGTGGTGTTTACTACTACAGCAAAAAATGATGAAGAGGGTCTTGGGCTGTTAAAAGCTTTCAAGATGCCCTTCCGGTCTTGAAGGGAGTTTGACGCGTGGCAAAAAAGTCATTGATTGCGAAGTCTGAAAGGACCCCAAAGTTTAAGGTGCGTGCGTACCACCGTTGCAAATTGTGCGGACGTTCACGTGGTTACTATCGGAAATTTGGTCTTTGTCGGTTGTGCCTGCGTAAGCATGCGTCGGCAGGATCAATTCCTGGTATTGTCAAAGCGAGCTGGTGAGGAAACACGATGAGCGTGACGGATCCTATTGCTGATATGCTTACGCGCATTCGTAATGCGCAACAGGTAAACAAGGCAAAAGTTTTAATGCCAGCTTCCAAGCTTAAGCGTGCAATTGCACGGGTGCTGGTCGAAGAAGGTTATATTTCGGATGTTAAGGAAGATGTTCAGGGCGAACATCTCGTTCTCAATCTAACTCTTAAGTACTACGCAGGGACCGGCGTGATTGCGGAAATACGCCGAATCAGTCGTCCAGGCGTGCGCATCTACCGCAGTGCAGAAGATCTACCCCGGGTGCGGGACGGACTTGGTATTGCTATTATTTCAACTTCACAGGGCATCATGACTGATCGGGCGGCACGGAGTGCCGGGATTGGTGGTGAGGTTCTTTGCGTCGTATCCTAATGGAGGGTGGAGTATGTCTCGAGTAGCGAAACAGCCGATATCTCTTCCCAAGGGTGTCGAAGTACATGTTGCTGACCATAAGATTTTCGTAAAGGGGCCTAAAGGTCAGATGTCAGTGCCCTTTCATACGGATGTTCAACTCCAAGTTGAAGACGGTGTTGCATCATTATCGTGGGGAGAAAAACAAAACGCTATTGCTGGTACTATGCGCGCTTTGCTTAACAACATGGTTCATGGTGTATCTATCGGTTTTGAGCAGAAACTTGAAATCATTGGCGTTGGTTATCGAGCACAAGCAAAGGGAAAAACTCTGAGTTTAAGTTTAGGTTTTTCGCACCCAGTCGATTATCCAGTACCCGATGATATTGTTATTGAGACGCCCACTCAGACTGAAATCTTGATTAAGGGCATCGATAAGCAAAAAATCGGTCAGATTGCGGCAGACATACGCTCCTATCGCCCACCTGAGCCTTATAAAGGTAAGGGAGTTCGTTATGCGGGTGAAAACGTTCGCCGTAAAGAAGCCAAAAAGAAATAATAGTTGAGGCAAATTACTATGAATAAGAATACATCAAGACTCCGTCGCGCTCGAAAGACACGCGCAAGGATTGCTTCGCAAGCAAAACCTCGGCTCTGTGTTTTCCGCTCAGGCAAGCATATTTATGCTCAAATAATCGACGATTCTAAAGGTGTCGTCATAGCGCAAGCCTCCAGCCTTGAAGGTGAACTTCGACCCAGCTTGCCGCGTGGGGCGGATGTAGCTGCTGCGGTGACGATCGGTCAGCGGGTTGCTGCAAAGGCATTGGCGGCTGGTGTGAAGGAAGTAGCCTTCGATCGAAGTGGCTATCGATATCATGGTCGGGTGCGAGCCTTGGCCGACGCAGCCCGCGAGGGCGGGCTGTCGTTCTGACGGAGAACTGAGAAATGGCAAGGGAAAATCGGGATTCGCAGCCTAGTGACGGCATGCAGGAAAAGCTGATTCATATTAACCGTGTTTCCAAAGTGGTTAAAGGGGGCCGTCAGTTCGGTTTCGCGGCACTTATGGTTGTCGGAAATGGTGATGGAAAGGTTGGCTTCGGTCGTGGAAAGGCTAAAGAAGTTCCAGCGGGCATACAAAAAGCCACAGATCAGGCTCGTCGTTGGATGACTCAGATTCCTCTGATGAACGGTGGTACTATTCCGTATCCTGTTGAAGGTCGCCACGGTGCAGCGAAAGTCCTACTTCGTCCGGCGCCAGAAGGTAGCGGGGTTATTGCCGGAGGTGCTATGCGAGCTGTCTGCGAAGCGGTTGGATTGCGCAACGTAGTCGCAAAATCACTAGGATCAAACAATCCGATCAATGTCGTGCGAGCGACTTTCGATGCTTTCAATAAGTTGTCAAGTCCACAAGAAATTGCCATGAAGCGTGGAAAAAGCCTCAAGGATATTCGTGGAGAAGGTGGGCTTAATGAGTAAACAATTGCGTATTACTCTTGTAAAAAGTTTAATTGGTGTTACCGAAAAACATCGTCGTGTCGTAACTGGACTTGGTTTGCGTCATACTAATCATTCGGTTGAGCGTCTGGACACGCCGGAGATTCGCGGTATGGTCAATAAAGTCCCTTACCTATTGCGTTGGGAAGAGTTGTCATGAAATTAAATACGATTGCGCCTGCTGAAGGCTCCAGAAAAGATCGTCGACGGGTAGGTCGAGGAATTGGTAGTGGCTTGGGGAAGACTGCGGGTCGCGGTCATAAAGGCCAGCATGCTCGTTCAGGTGGTTATCATAAGGTAGGGTTTGAAGGCGGCCAGATGCCTTTGCAACGTCGTATTCCCAAGAGAGGTTTCCGGAATGCCTTGGGGGCACGTGGTTGCGAAGTTACATTGTCTCAACTTGAATCTGCAGCCATTGATGGTGCGGTGGATATGGAGAGTTTGCTGCTGCGGCGAATCGTACGTGGTAACCCAGATGTCGTAAAAGTTATTATGACAGGTGAACTCAATCAAGCGATTACTGTCCGGGGCTTAAGAGTTAGTGCTGGAGCTAAAGCAGCGATTGAGAAAGCTGGTGGGAAGGTAGAATCGTAATGGCTGGATTACGTAACATTGCTGGTGCCGCTCAGGGTTCTGGTAAAATTAACGAGTTACGTAATCGAATTTTGTTCTTATTAGGGGCCCTAATAGTATTTCGGATTGGTGCCCATATTCCTGTACCAGGTATTGATCCAGCGGCAATGGCTTCATTTTTTAATCAGCAGCGTGGCACTATCTTGGGCATGTTTAACATGTTCTCAGGTGGTGCACTTTCGCGATTAACCGTTTTTGCGCTAGGCATTATGCCCTATATTAGTGCTTCTATTATTTTTCAGCTGGCCGGCTCCGTTTTTCCGAAGCTGGAAGATCTCAAAAAAGAAGGTGAGGCGGGTCGACGTAAAATTACTGAATATACCCGATATGCAACGGTCGGATTAGCCCTCATGCAAGGTTTGGGAATAGCGATAGCGATAGAGAAAATGCATGCTGGTCATGTTCCAGTGGTTATTGACCCTGGTCCATTGTTTCTGTTTACTACAACAATTTCTTTGGCATGTGGAACAGTTTTCCTCATGTGGATTGGTGAGCAAATTACTGAAAGAGGTATAGGGAACGGTATTTCTCTTATTATTTTCGCGGGTATTGTTGCAGGATTACCAGATGCGATAGGTACGACGTTTGAGCTCATGAATACTGGTCAGTTTCAGCCGTTATTTGTTGTTGCCTTATTTCTTTTGGCATTGCTGGTTACTGCATTTGTTGTTTTTATGGAGAGCGCGCAGCGACGCGTTCCGATCCAATACGCTAAGCGTCAAGTGGGTAGGAAAATCTATGGCGGTCAAAGTACGCATATGCCACTTAAAGTCAACATGAGTGGTGTCATTCCGCCTATTTTCGCTACGAGTATTCTTTTGCTTCCGGCAACGCTGTCTGGTTGGTTTGCCAATGTTCATGGTATGGAATGGTTGGCGCGATTTGGACAGGCGCTCAGTCCAGGTTCGGCCTTGTATGTGGTGGTCTTTACAAGTGCCATTGTATTTTTTGCTTTTTTTTATACCGCCATGGTATTTAATCCCAGAGATACCGCTGATAATCTTAAGAAGTCTGGTGCATTTGTTCCGGGTATCCGTCCAGGTGAGCACACCGCACGCTATATGGATAGGATTTTAACGAGACTTACGCTCTGGGGTGCGATTTATCTAACGTTGGTTTGCTTGCTTCCCGAATTTTTGATCGTGCAGTACAATGTTCCGTTCTACTTAGGAGGAACTAGTCTGTTGATCGTGGTGGTGGTCATGATGGACCTGATGGGTCAAATCCAGAGCCATTTGCTGACTCATCAGTATGAAGGGCTTATTCGGAAAAATTCCGTGGGTGGGCGTTAAGGGTGTCAAAGCATCTTATTTTTCTGGGCGCGCCAGGTGTAGGAAAAGGCACTCAAGCGCAACGCTTAGCTCAATTTTTACGCTTGCCTCATGTGTCTACGGGTGATATGCTCCGCGCCTCTGTTCAGTCGGGTAGTGATATCGGTAGGCGAGCTGCTGCGGTTATGGATTCCGGTGCCCTAGTCAGTGATCAAATTATTATGGACATTGTGGCTGAACGTTTGTTTCACGAGGATGCGGCAAAAGGTGTCATTTTTGATGGCTTCCCGAGAACGGTGAACCAAGCCCGTGCATTGGACACCCTTATGCAAGACTCAGGCAGTGTGATTTCGGCTGTGCTGCATATTGATCTCGATGATGAGGTGATTGTAGAAAGGCTTTCAGGTCGTCGCGTGTGTTCCCAGTGCGGCGCTATTTATCATGAGCGGTATCATCCGCCTGTTACGAGTGGTGTTTGTGATGTGTGTCATGCAGCACTGGTACAACGGGAAGATGATCAGCCAGAGGTAATCCGCAGGCGGCTTGCAGTGTACGAGTCAGAAACTGCCCCTCTGGTTGCTTATTATCACGATCGGCCAGCCTATCGTTTGATTGACGGGGATGGTGGGGCTGATGCGGTATTCGCCAGAATCGTGGAAGCGGTAAGGGAATGAAATTAGATGTCTAAAGAAGATACCTTGGAAATGCAGGGTGAAGTGATTGAAAACCTGCCAAGTGCGACTTTTAAGGTACGCTTGGAGAATGGATATGTAGTAAACGCGCATATATCCGGCAAGATGAGAATGCATTATATCCGAATTCTGCCTGGAGATAAGGTGACCGTAGAGATGACACCCTATGATTTAACGAAGGGTCGCATCATATATCGTGCCAAATAGGGGGTTATAATGAAGGTTCGTGCATCAGTAAAAAAACTTTGTCGGAATTGTAAGATTGTGCGTCGTAACGGAGTGGTTCGGGTGATTTGTGTTGAACCGCGTCATAAACAACGTCAAGGTTAAGACCGCGTTATTTTTTTAGTGGGGTTGTCCCACGAAGTCTTTCGGAGGAATTGCGGATGGCCCGCATCGCTGGTGTAAATATTCCAAACAATAAGCAGATAGAAATTGCTCTGACATATATATACGGTATTGGCAAGACCCGCGCTCAAGGTATTCTTAATGCTGCGGAAATTGCCTTTGATATGCGTGTCAAGGACATCAGCGAGCCAGAGCTGGAGCGCATTCGTGCGGAAGTAGCCAAGTTTCTGGTTGAAGGGGATCTGCGTCGTGAAGTAACAATGAATATTAAACGATTGATGGATCTCGGTTGTTACCGTGGTATTCGTCATCGCCGTGGACTTCCAGTTCATGGCCAACGCACCAAGACTAACGCAAGGACGCGTAAGGGTCCTGCCAAGTCGATCACTCGTTAACTAGGAAGATCCAGTAATGGCGAAAGCACAATCTAATACTCGTGTACGCAAGAAAGTCAAAAAGAATGTTCTAGACGGAGTTGCGCACATTTATGCTTCCTTTAACAATACCATTATCACGATCAGTGATCGTCAGGGTAATGTCCTCACTTGGGCAAGTTCTGGTGGTTCCGGATTTCGTGGCTCACGAAAAAGTACGCCCTTCGCCGCTCAGGTAGCTGCAGAAAATGCGGGAAAAAAAGCTCAAGAATATGGTGTGAAAAATCTTGATGTGGAAGTGCGTGGCCCGGGACCGGGTCGTGAAAGTACGGTACGTGCATTGCATTCAATTGGCTTCCGTATTGCGAGCATTCGCGACGTCACGCCGATTCCTCATAACGGCTGCCGTCCGCCTAAAAAGCGGCGCGTTTAATTTTAGGTGGAGGTTGTTCGTGGCTAAATATACGGGTCCTAGTTGTCGTTTGTGTCGTCGTGAAGGTGGTAAACTGTTCCTCAAAGGCGAGAAGTGTTTTTCAGATAAATGTCCAGTAAGCATCCGGGCTTATGCGCCGGGTCAGCATGGTCAGCGCCGTGGGCGGGTCAGTGAATACGGAGGCCAATTGCGTGAAAAGCAAAAAATCCGTCGTATTTATGGCGTGCTTGAGGGACAGTTTCGGCGATATTTTGAACGCGCTAGTCAGACGCGGGGGGTAACCGGCGAGTCCTTATTACGTTTGCTAGAATTGCGCCTCGATAACGTGGCATACCGGCTGGGTTTTGGTGCTTCTCGCGCCGAAGCTCGTCAGGTGGTTCGTCATGGACATATCTTGGTCAATGGTCGTCGAGTGGATATACCATCGTATCAGGTCCGTGCTGGTGATGTCGTGAGTGTTGCAGAAATAGCTCGGCAACATGTTCGCATCATCGCTGCCGTCGAGGCTGCAAGTGGACGGGGTTTTCCGGAGTGGGTGAGTATGGATTCTGCTTCATTGACGGCTACTATCAAGGCAGTGCCGGTACGTGAAGATATGGCACCCGATTTGAATGAACAGGTCGTCGTGGAGTTGTACTCTAAGTAAGACCGGGGATTGAGGAACGCTTATGACTGATGTTGGTGATCTATTGCGTCCACAGGGCGTAGACGTAGAAGAAGTTTCCGCACGTCGTGCGCGCCTTTCGCTTGGTCCTTTGGAACGTGGATTCGGCCACACTTTGGGCAGCGGATTGCGTCGTGTGTTACTCTCTTCCCTTAAAGGGGCGGCAGTAACTGAGGTGGAAATTGAAGGGGTTTTGCACGAATATTCAAGCATTGAAGGTGTTCAGGAAGATGTTGTTGATATTCTGCTGAATCTTAAGATGTTAGCGGTACGTTCTCAGGGTCGAAGTGAGGTTGTGGTGACCTTGCGCAAACGAGGACCCGGAGTTATGACGGGTGCAGATATTGTTTCAGAACATGGTATCGAAGTCGCAAATCCTGAGCAGATCATTGCCACGTTGACACGTGATGTTGAGCTCGTCCTGCATCTTCGCATTGATGAGGGTCGCGGTTATGATTCAGCAGCTGCGCGTCGTCATAGTCACGAAAAGCGTGTTGGCGTTATGGCCTTGGACGCGAGCTTTAGCCCCGTGTTAAAAGTTAGCTACCAAGTTGAAAGTGCCCGTGTGGAACAACGTACCGATCTGGATCGCTTGGTATTGGATGTTGAAACCAACGGAGTAGTGGATCCGGTGTGGGCTGTTCAAGAAGCTGCCCGTATTTTCCGTAGTCAGCTTGGAGTACTTGCCGGGGCCGAAACAAAGGAAATTCCTGAGGCTGCGCAAGCTCAAGGCGGGCAGAACCTGATGCCCCTGCTAATTCGGCCAGTTGATGATTTGGAATTGACGGTACGTTCGGCGAACTGCTTAAAGGCTGAGGATATTTTTTACATTGGTGATCTGGTTCAAAAGTCGGAGCAGGAATTGCTTAAGGCTCCGAATCTTGGCAGGAAGTCATTGACGGAAATTAAGGAAGTGCTGGTGGCCCATGGCCTCAGTCTGGGAATGCGTCTGGAGAATTGGCCGCCGGAAAACCTGCCGCCGCTTTCCGGGCGTACTGCAGACGCTGATGTTAATGGCTAATGTTTAGAATTTGGTAGAAGGAATGCGTTATGCGTCATCGTAAAAGTGGTAAGCAGTTAAATCGGAATAGTAGCCATCGCCAAGCCATGTTCGCCAACATGATGGTGTCTCTGTTTCATCACGAACGAATTGTGACCACGCTTCCAAAGGCGAAGGAGTTGAGAAGATTTGCTGAGCCTATGATTACTTTGGCTAAAGAGGCTACAGTAGCCAAGCGTCGTTTGGCTTTCTCACGTTTACGTGATAGGCAGGCGGTTGTCAAATTGTTTGATGATTTGGGTCCGCACTATTCATCTCGTCCCGGTGGTTACTTGCGCATTGTAAAATATGGTTTTCGTGCGGGTGATAATGCGCCGTTAGCGATTGTTGAGTTGGTCGATAGACAGAAGCTTGACGCGTAATTTTATTGTTATGATTTTGATGAAACCGGGCGAATGCAATATCGCCCGGTTTTTTTGTGGGCCCGGCAGGGCGCGCTCACTTGGAGGTGAAAGTCCTCTACTCGCCCGACAAGGGGAAGAGTTAGCCGAACGGCAAGGGTGTTTTGGGTGACTGGAAATCTGGAGGAAGCCGAAGGTAAAGTGCTGGTCTGACGATCAGGAAGCGGATACGAGGTGGCATGGTGGGGTAAGACGGCCAATATCGTCAAAGCCCGAAACTTGTACGGAACGCCGTGACGTATATCCGACAGACATAAGCGTGAAGGTGGGTGCGTAATACCTAGGGAGATCTGCAAGGGTGCCGAGAGAAACCTCCGTGCTACCGCCATCGCGAGGTGACGGGAAGCCCGTGCAGAAGTCAGCAGAAGCCATAGTAGCTGCCGGCATGGGGCGAAGGGTCGAACATTGAAAGTCCATGGAAGAGGAAATTTCTGGGCTACAGTTTGACGTGGCACAAGGTCCCGAAGCTGAAGATGGAACCGAGCAGTCTGAAACGGCTGGAAGGTAAAATCTGCGAAGTGCTCCAAGGCGCGCGAGGGCGCAGCCTGACGACCGCCATCACCCGAACTCAACCGGTCTTGCGTGGCTGGATGGTTAGATAGGAAGGAAGTGTATAGTAATTTCAAATTTCATAGCCAGCGCTTCACTTAAAGAGTTAGGTGCTTGTGAGGTGATTGCTGGTAAAATCAGCCTTATAGGTTATTGTGCGGTATATATGCCGAAAACGGCACGATTACCGAGGGGAGGGGGATATCGCCCCGCCGGTTCTGCTGAAATTTGGGGCGCGGTGGTGGAGATTCTACTGTCGCCCGGTGCTGCCAAATCCTCCGCTTCCTCTTTGGGTGATTGTAAAATTTTCCACAATCTGAATAGCGGGATGTAGTATCGGTACCACTACCATCTGTGCCACTCTTTCACCGGGTTCAATGATGATTGCTGCTGTGCTCCGGTTCCATAATGAAACTTTAAGAGGACCCTGATAGTCCGCGTCGATCACTCCAACGAGATTCCCTAGCACCAGTCCGCGATGACCCAGTCCAGAACGTGGCAGAAGCATTGCCGTGACTTCCGGGTTTTCAATGTGCATCGCAAAGCCCGTCGATACCAGCTCCACGCCTCCGGGTGGTAGGGAAAGAGGCTCAGTAATACAGGCACGTACATCCATGCCAGCCGCGTCATTGCTGGCGTAATGAGGGAGCGGCCAGTCCTGACCGATACGCGGGTCCAGTATGCGTATTTTCAAATTATTCATTGGGTTTCTCATCGCAGGAAGAAGACAAAGTAGTTACGAGATAGTGAACAATATGGCGCGCCATATCGATTTTGCTGCAGATCGGAATTTGGATAATGCTTTCGCCCTGCAGAATACTGCCAGCGTTTTGTTCTGAGCCCATGCCCGATTTTATAGTGCTGATGTCATTGACCACCATGATATCAGCGCCTTTGCGTTTTGCTTTAGCTTTGGCTGATGCGTAATGATCCTGGGTTTCGGCGGCAAAAGCGACGATCAAGCGCGGTCGGCAGGGATCGTCGTGGACCCGTCGCACAATGTCTGGGTTGAGAGTGAGTGCCAGTGTATCCGCCAACGCAGTTTTGTGGAGTTTGTGGCTGTTGTGAGTGGCCGGGCGATGATCGGCAACGGCGGCATTGGCGATAAATAGTTCGACGGGAGGGTTGAGTGCCCGCAGGCAGGCCGTTAGCATGTCATCTGCTGAGGTGACGTCCTCTCTGAATACGCCGGGTGGCGTCTGCTCCTGTGTGGGGCCGGTTATCAGGTGTACATCAGCGCCGGTCTCTGCGCATGCCTGTGCGAGTGCAAATCCTTGGCGCCCACTGGAACGATTGCTGAAGCCGCGCGCAGGGTCTAGGGCTTCCCAGGTGGGTCCGGCAGTAATGACGACCCGCTTACCGCGCAGGGTTTTTTCGGCTAGTGCCAGTCGAAGTTCAGCGACGATACGGTCCGGATCGAGCATGCGCCCAAGACCTTCATCACCGCAGGCCAGTGTACCGCTATCCGGTCCCAAGAATGTAGCACCGTAATCGCGCATCCGCTCATAATTGCTTCGGGTTGCGGGATGAGCCCACATGCTGCTGTTCATGGCGGGTGCCAGAAACAACGGTGCGTGGGTCGCCAGAATCAGCGTAGTGAGTAGATCGTTGGCTAAACCGTTGGCGAAATGAGCTAACGTGTTGGCGGAAAGCGGTGCGACAAGGACGGCGTCGGGCCAGCGTGCCAGACGTATATGATCCATGGCGGCCTCTTCAGTAGCGGCGAATAATTCACCACGAACCGCTTCACCGCTAAGTGCCTGTAGGGTAATGGGTGTTACAAATTGCGCGGCGGAACGGGTCATGACGACGCGCACCTCACAGCCCAGCAGACGAAGGCTGCGCACAATCTCCGGACTCTTGTAAGCCGCAATACTGCCGCAAACGCCCAGTAAAATTCGTTTGCCAGCGAGGGGCTCTGTCGTGTTGAATAGCTTTTTAACCATCACATTCCTAGTGTAAAGGAAGGAGGGAGCGCGTGGCTATTACGGATTGGCCAGTGGACGAACGTCCACGAGAAAGATTGTTGCAAAAAGGGGCGTCGAGTTTATCCGACGCCGAGTTGTTGGCTATTTTTTTGCGGGTGGGGGTGCGGGGTAAAAGCGCTGTAGATCTAGCGCGTGAGTTGCTGCAGCAATTTGGTGGATTGCGGGCCCTGCTGATGGCTTCTCAAACGCAATTTTGTGCGCAGCAAGGTATGGGCGATGCCAAATATGCCCTGCTTCAGGCGGTATTGGAAATGGGGCGGCGGCATTTGGCGGAAGAATGGCAACGCGGTGACAGTCTGGACTCACCGCAGCGGGTTCGGCAGTATTTGTCAGCCGCATTGCGCGACCAGTGTCGCGAGGTATTTGCCGTGATTTTTTTGGATAACCGGCACCGGATATTGAAGTTTGAGGAATTGTTTCGAGGCACCATTGATGGGGCCACGGTGCATATCCGTGAAATTTTGAAGCGAGCTTTGGAGCTCAATGCGGCGGCACTTATTGTCGCCCATAATCATCCCTCTGGGGTTGCTGAACCCAGTGCGGCGGATCTCGCGTTGACGCGACGTCTCGAAGCCGCTATGCAGTTAGTGGACTTGCGTTTGTTGGATCATTTTATCGTCGGCGATGGTCAACCGTTGTCGCTGCGTGAACAGGGGGGATGGTGAACAAAAACAGTCCGATCTGGCGGCGTGCGAGGTTTGCGTGGCGAGGATTGTTGGTGGCCATTCGGGATGAAGCCAGCTTCAGAGCCGAGTTATGGTCGATTGCTGTCGCTATCGTCGTTCTGATTGGGTTGCGGGCTTCTTGGCTGTGGTGGGCTTTGGCGTTGTTGCTGATGGCGGCATTGCTGGCTACGGAATTATTGAATAGCGCGATAGAGTCCCTTGCAGATCTAGTCAGTCCTGAGTTTCATCCTCTCGTGGCGCGGGCCAAGGACTGTGGGGCTGCAGCCGTGTTGGTCATCAGTGTGAGTGGCGGTTTGCTCATTCTCCTCCTTTTATGGCATCGCCTGCATTTGGGTGTGGGATGAGCGTTGCGCTATGAGGGCAAGAAACTTGTCGTCTTGATCGTATTCATCCCGTTGCTGGCCGGTGTGCTCCTGGTGCGAGTTTCCGGGACGTTTATGCTGGGTTACGGGCTTGTGCATTTTACCGGACCTGCAGATGCGGCCTATAATGTTTGCAAACTGCGATGTTTTCGGTATTTAAGGGTCTGCGGAGAAGCTTAGGCTCAGGATCATTGGCTTCAGGGGTGGAGGGGTTACATGGGTATTGACGCAGGTATAACCGTCATTGCAGTCGTTTTAATTTTGATTTTACTGATTATTGCGGTGACTGCCGGGGTCTTTATTCGGACTTTTTTGCGTTTAGAACGATTGTTGGCCCGTGCGGAGCAAGAGGTGGGGCCGGTGATTTTTGATCTCAAGTCCGCGCTGATTGATATCAAAAAAATCACGCAGACCGGTCGGGCACAAATGACCCGTGTGGATTCCACCTTGAAGTACCTGACCCAAGAAATAATGGACACTACGGATACCTTGGCTCAGCCGGTACATGAATTGGGTATGTGGTATCGTGCGCTGCGCGCAGGATGGCACTATTTTTCACGAAAACGGTAAGCCAAAGACGGCAAAAGGAGCAAAGCCATGAGGAATGCAGAAGGATTTATGGTCGGTATTTTAGTGGGTGCCGTGGGGGCCTTGTTGTTAGCACCGGCCAGCGGAGTGGAAACGCGTCAGGAACTACGTAAGGCGATGGACAAGGGCCGAGACCGTTTGCGGAATATGGAATCGTTAGCGGAGGTCCGCATTGGCTTGCTCATTGATGAAATCCAGGAAAAAACGGCGCGGTTAATGGATGCGGGCGGTGATCTGGTGGAAAGTAAACGTCAGGATTTGCTGGAAGCGATTCAGGTGGCAAAGCGGGCTCTCGCAGAAGAGCGCGACATTCTTACGCGCAGTACCCGTGCTCGGCGCATTGACGCACTGGAAGAAGACACGGATCTTTAGTAGCCCGCGACGGACGCGCGACTTTTTATGGTGTAATCAATCATTTCATGGTGCGGTGTCGGGTTGGGACGACTATGATATGCAAGCTGAATTCTTAAGGAGATAGAGATGGCTGATAAATTGTTGATGGTTATGGTAAATACTGATCCCTCCAACCCCCAAGAGCTGGGCGCACCGTTTTTTCAGGCGACGGTTGCTGCGGCAATGGACTTTGACGTGGAAGTGGTTCTGACCGCTCGCGCCGGTGAGCTGGCCAAGAAAGGGGTCGCTGAAAAAATGTTCGTCATGCCCGGCAGCCCTAAGAGCGTTTATGATTTTATTAAGGATGCCCACGAAGCGGGCGTGAAGTTCTTTGTTTGCACCCCTACTCTTGAATTGTGGGATTGCACCAAGGAAGATTTGATTCCTGAAGTATCCGATGTTGTCGGTGGCGCTTATGTGATTGAGCAAGCCATGGACGACGACGTGGTCACCTTCACGTACTAATGCCAAGATGACACCTACCCATTTGGGGCCCGCTGAACACTTGTTTAGCGCGGAAGAGGTGGAAGCGGCCATCCTGCGGATGGCCGTTGCCATTAATAAGGATCTTGAGCATCTGACACCCCATCGTCCAGTGGTTCTGCTCTGCGTGCTCACGGGTGCTATCGTAGTTGTTGGGCAGCTTATGCCCCATCTGCATTTTCCCATGACCCTAGATTGTGTTCAGGTCAGTCGTTACGGCTCGGAAACCAGTGGTGGTGCTCTGCAGTGGCGAACCCGCCCCAAGGAAACGCTGTCGGGCGCGGTGGTACTGTTGGTGGATGATATTTTAGACGAAGGTATTACTCTGAAAACCCTTCAGGAGTTTTGTGTTGCGGAGGGTGCCGTGGCGGTACATACGGCCGTCATGGTGCGTAAGATCCGATCTCGTGCGGTAGACGTACAAGTCGATTATGTGGGTCTAGAAGTGCCCGATCAGTTTGTATTTGGCTATGGTCTAGATGCGCGGGGCCTGGGACGCAATGCGCCGGGCATTTTTGTACTGCCGGAGGATCATTGATGGGCGTGGTAGGTATAATTGGTGGCAGTGGTCTGACGCGGCTTCATAATCTGCAGATCAGCAAGCGCCGAGTGATTCGTACGCCCTTTGGGGAAGCCTCCGGTCCATTAACTTTTGGCAGTCTAGATGGACAGGAAGTCGTCTTTATCGCCCGCCACGGCTATGGACATACGATTCCTCCGCATCGAGTGAATTACCGCGCCAATATCTGGGCCTTGCATCATGTGGGGGTGACGCACGTCATCGCCGTGGCTGCTGTAGGTGGTGTGTCTGCAGAAATGCAATCTGGGGTGATTTGTTTGCCCGACCAATTAATTGATTATACCAGCGGTCGCCCCAGTACTTTTTTCGAGGGCGGCGAAAGCTTGGTGGTACATATCGATTTTTCTGAGCCCTATTGTGGACGCATTCGAGAACGCCTGATGTTAGGCGCTGCGGCGGCGCAGATCGCCGTGGTGGCTGGTGGTACCTATGCGGCGACCCAAGGCCCGCGTCTGGAGACCAGTGCAGAAATCCGGCGTATCGAAAAAGATGGTGGTGATATCGTTGGCATGACCGGCGCTCCAGAAGCCGTTCTGGCTCGTGAAATAGGCTTGTGTTATGCACCCTTGTCCCTAGTGGTCAATCCGGCTGCGGGCAAGTCCGCAGAGCCGATTACGATGGAAGGGATTGATGCGGTGATGCACGAAGGAATGGAACGGATCCGGGGAATACTGACCAGTACGGTTCCTCTGCTTGCAGATTGTCCGCAATGTGATTGCGGCATGTCCGTGGGTCCGGAGGCGCTGAAGCACCTCCATAGCCGGCAAAAATAATCGCGAACTCAGGGAGGGCCAATGCAGCCCTCACTCGACCCAGACCTTCAGCGTAAAGTAACCAGTTCTTCGGAGCTGGTGGGATGGATGGCGATGGTGTCATCAAAGTCTTGCTTAGTGGCGCCCATCCGCAAGGCGACCGCAAAACCCTGCAGCATTTCATCGACGCCGTCACCAATCGCGTGCAACCCGATGATTTTTTCCTCTGGCCCAACCGTAATCAGCTTCATGGCGGTTTTTTCCGGTTCGCTGGAAAATGCGCGCAACATGGGAGTGAACTGCGTTTGATAGATCTTGACTGCGTCCTCTCCATAGAGTTCTTTGGCGGCACTCTCGCTCAGGCCTACGGTGGCAATAGGGGGATGGCTGAAAATCACGGTAGGTACAAGGTTCGTGTCTAGATGTCGCTCGGTCTGGCCGTCAAACAGGCGGTCAGCCAAACGACGACCGGCAGCAATAGCCACCGGCGTAAGCGCTGGCGCGTCGGTAACGTCTCCTACGGCATAAATACCGGGTACTGGGGTATTCTGGAAGGTGTCGACAGGTATAAAATCATGGCTATCAGCGGCAATGCCGGCTTTTTCCAGACCCAGATCAGCGCTGTTGGGACGGCGTCCAATGGCCCAGATTACCGCATCCAAACCGCCGAGACAGTCGCCATCCTGAAAGTGCAGACAAAGTCCATCTTCGCGCTTTTCAAGTTCTTTGACCTGGCGTTGCGCGAGGAGATTGATGCCTTGCTGAAGCATGGCATCCATCAAGTGCTCGCGGAGTATCGGTTCAAAATTATGAAGGAAGTGATGGCGGCGCATGACTAAGGAAACTTCGCTACCGAGCGCATGAAGAACCCCTGCAAGCTCCACAGCAATGTAGCCCGCACCGACTACCGCCACGCAACGCGGCTTTTTTTCTAGCTCAAAAAAACCATCAGAAGTGATACCCAGATCCGCGCCGGGAATGTCGGGCCACACCGGCTGACCACCCGTTGCAATAAGAATATGAGGAGCGCTGAGCTCCTTGCCCTGAACTTCAATGCGGTGAGGTGTAGTGAAGCGGGCATGACCTTGTAACAGACTAATTTGGTTGCTACTGAGTCCCTGTGCGTAGCGTTCATTGAGTTTTGCAATGTAACTATCCCGACTTTTCTTGAGTCGTTCCCAATGAAATTCTGCGGTAATCGCGTTGAAACCGTATTCTTCGGCCATTTGCATCTGCTCTGCGAGATGTGCGGCATTCCAGAATATTTTTTTGGGTACGCAGCCTACATTGACACAGGTGCCTCCGAGTGGGCCAGCAGCAATCAGCGCGGTTCGGGCGCCGTAGCGAGCAGCTCGGTTAGCCGTAGCAATGCCGCCACTCCCCCCGCCGATTACAATCAGATCATAAGACGATGTCATGACGTTGTTCTCCATTTTTGGCTGCAGGATGTTGGGGTGGAAATTTTTGCGGATATAAAAAGGTCGTCGGCTCCACGGTGTTGAAGACGACGACCGACTTTAATGCGCGCGTGTTATTGATTGCTCAGATATTTTTGGAGATCATCGGCACCACCGATATGGCGACCCCCAATAAAAATCTGTGGAACCGTGGAGCGACCACTGACAGCGCGGATGGTCCGCGAACTGATGCCAGTGCCCATACCTGTGCGAATTTCCTCGAACACCAGTCCATGTTCCTGGAGCAGTGTTTTGGCGCGGGCGCAGTGCGGGCAACCTTCCCGCGAAAAGACCGTAATAAATTCGGGATCGCGCGCTTCGGGATTGAGGTAATGCAGCATCGTATCGGCATCAGAAACCTCAAAGGGATCTCCGGGCTTATCGGGTTCTATAAACATTTTCTCGATAAAGCCATTTTTGACCAGCATGGCGTAGCGCCAGGAGCGTTTGCCAAATCCCAGATCACTTTTGTCCACCAGCATACCCATACCTTCGGTAAATTCGCCGTTCCCGTCGGGGATGAGATGGATATTTTCTACGGCAAGCTCCTTAGCCCAGGCGTCCATCACAAAAGCATCATTAACGGAGATACAGAGGATGTCGCTGACGCCATTTTCGCGAAAGGTGGGTGCCAGTTCGTTATAACGCGGTAAATGGCTGGATGAACAGGTGGGTGTATAAGCGCCAGGTAAAGAAAACACGATGACGGTTTTGTCCTTGAAAAGACTGTCGCTACTCACGTCCCGCCATTGATTGTTTTCGCGCATGCGGAATGTTACTTGCGGTACGCGTTTGCCTTCCATGCTGGTGAGTTTCATCACTATCTCCTTGCGGTGTGGGCGGCCTATGGCCGAGATGGTACTGTAAATCAAGCGATCATATTGCACATGGATTAATAATAGAATAAGTCTAAGAATGATGCAAGCCCATAGAGGCCGATCTCATGATCAAGCGAATCAGGTGGTTAGGTTTTGTGCCATCCTAAATAGTGGGCCGCAGTATCCAGACCCCCATAACGAATCTGAAAATCCGCTTGGGCGCGAACCACGGCTTTAGCATGATAGGCGATGCCTACGCCGGCTTTGCGCAGCATGGGTAGATCGTTGGCGCCGTCGCCAATGGCGATACAGTGGTTGGCATCGGTGCCGGCACTGATAGCGAGCAAATCGAGAATGTCAGCTTTGGCAGCGGCATCGACAATGTCCCCCAGAACTTGGCCGGTGATTTTACCATCCACAATTTCCAGCGTGTTAGCAAACGCATAGTCCAGATCCAGCATTTCCTGAAGATGGCGGGTAAATTGGGTAAATCCACCGGAAACTACCCCTACTTCGAGTCCTCGAGCTTTGGCTGCGGTTACCAGCTCGCGAGCGCCGGGGCTGAGTTGCAGGCGATCGCGAATAATCGCATCAATAGTTTCTGCGGGCGTACCCGCGAGCAGGCGTACTCTTTCCCGCAATGAGGTCTGAAAATCCAATTCACCAGCCATGGAGCGTTCGGTAATCGCGGCTACCTGCCGCTTCAGACCGAGATGATCCGCCATTTCATCAATACACTCGATGCTGATGAGGGTGGAATCCATATCCGTCAGTAAAAGGCGAAAATAGTCTTTGTCCCAGAGGGGCGTCAGCGCGAGGTCCAGATGGATACCCTCAAGGGCGTCGGTTAAGGTGCGATTGAGAGTACGTAATGGTCCGCTCGGCCCGTGAATCACTAAGGCTAGGCTTTCACCTTGCGCATGAAGTACTGCACCGGGCATGCATTTTTGCAGATGCAAAGTAGTGAGTGCGCGACGTAGAGCCTCGGGCTGTGTTATGCCGTGAAGAATTAAACGGGCACTGCTGCTGTGATCATCCATCGGCATCCAGAGGACTTCCCGGTCTTGCTGCAGGGCTTGTCGCGCGAGCTCATCCAAGAGGGGGGCGATTTCGCTGATGGTTACGGGCAGGTCCCAGCTTTGTAACCAGCATCCCCAGATTTCTTGATGACTTTCGACTTTGGCGACCAGTTGTCCCACGCTGGCGGGTAAGGACATGGGGCCGCAAGCCACGGGGCTCAGTATGGCAAGGCGGGTACTACTCATGCTTTAATCCTCAATTGATCGATGAGTTGTAAAATTTCTTGGCAGCGTGCTTCGCCGTCAGGGAGTTCGCGACGAATGCGTAGGCGCTGGGCACCATCTAACTGATAAATGCTATGGGGCTGTTGGATGAGTTGAATGATTTTTTCAGGAGATACCTGGTTTTCGCTGGCGAATTGTAGTCGCGCCCCAGCCGGGCCGGCGTCAATCTGTTCGATACCCATTTGCAGGGCGCTGAGTCGTAACTGCGTTTGACAAAGCAGGGTACGGGTGGGTGTTGGCAGCGGTCCGAAGCGATCTACCATTTCCACCATAATTTCGCCGATCATGGCATCGTCGCGCACTTCACTCAGACGCTTATAGAGTTGTAGGCGCAGATGGACATCGGGTAAATAGTCCGCAGGAATCAGCGTCGGGGTGTTGAGATGAATTTCCGGACCGCTGGATCGCTGTTCTTCGAGACTGCGGGGGTCGCGGCCAGCGCGGATCGCTGCGACCGCATCATTCAGCCATTCCATGAAGAGCGTGAAACCCACTTCATCCATGTGACCGCTCTGCTCTTCACCCAGCAGTTCTCCGGCACCACGAATTTCCAGATCATGACTGGCGAGAGCGAAGCCAACCCCCAGATCTTCTAGGGATTGGATAGCTTCTAGTCGGCGACGCGCATCATCGGTCATAGCACGAGCATCGGGGGTGAACAGGTAAGCATAAGCGCGCTGATGGGAGCGCCCCACTCGGCCGCGCAATTGGTGGAGTTGGGCAAGACCAAACTTGTCCGCGCGGTTAATTAAAATGGTATTCGCGTGGGGATTATCAATCCCCGATTCAATAATGGTGGTGCTGAGAAGAATATCAAAGCGCTGATGATAAAAGTCGAGCATGACCGCTTCCAGCTCGCCTTCGGGCATCTGCCCGTGGGCTACGCGAAGCCGGGCTTCGGGTAGAAGCCGCCGCAGGGTTGTGGCCATGCGCTCAATGTCGCGAACTTCATTGTGCAGAAAATAGACTTGCCCCCCACGATGGAGCTCACGTTGACAGGCTTCGACGATGGTCGCGTCTTCCCAAGGCTGCACGAAAGTCCGTACCGGCTGGCGTCGTTGCGGTGGGGTGGCGATGATGGACAGATCACGTAGACCCGCCAGAGATAAGTTCAGCGTTCGCGGAATTGGGGTTGCGGTCAGGGTGAGAATATCGACTTCGGCACGCAGTGCCTTGATGCGCTCTTTTTGACGCACGCCAAAACGGTGCTCTTCGTCGAGAATCAGTAATCCTAGGTCGGCAAAAACCACATCTTTCTGAAGCAAACGGTGTGTCCCAATTAGAATATTGACTGCACCCGCTTGGGTAGCGGCGAGCACGGCTTTGTGGGTTTTGGCACTCTGAAAGCGGGAGAGCACCTCAATTCGTAGCGGTAATCCCGCAAAGCGATCCAGAAAGTTTTCATAGTGTTGTTGGGCGAGAAGGGTCGTCGGTACCAGCACTGCTACTTGGGCACTGCTATGCGCTGCTATAAACGCGGCGCGGAGAGCGACTTCGGTCTTGCCAAAACCCACATCGCCACAGACCAATCGGTCCATGGGATGGGGGCTGATCATATCGGCGATCACCGCATCAATGGCTTGTTGCTGATCGGGAGTTTCTTCGAAGGGAAAGCGCGAAACGAAGTCCCAATAGGCATCTTCTGGAGCGGGAAAGGCGCGCCCACTGCGGGCGGCTCGACGTGCGTAAATGTCCAGCAACTCACTGGCCGCATCAATGGCCTTCTGGCGGGCGCGAACTTTGGCCTTTTCCCAATGGCTGTTTCCGAGGCGCGACAGAACAGGTTCGGAAGTGCCGTTGCCAACATAGCGGGCAATACGGTCGAGATGGTCGGCTGGAACATAAACGAGATCTCCATTAGCGTACTCCAGCACGACATACTCATTCACGTCGCCCTGTGCGGCAAAAGGCGTGGCCATACCCCGAAAACGACCGATGCCATATTCCTCATGCGTGACAGCGTCACCGGGCTGGAGATCCCGTAAGTCACGAACCAGCCCTTCCATACTGCGCTGTCGGGCTTGGACACTGCGTCGCTGTGCAAATACCCGGTCACCAAAAATCTGAGCTTCAGAGACCATAGCCAAGCTGACTAGGCCCTTTTCCTTGATGAGCAAGCCCCGTTCTAGCGGAGCAACGGTGATGGCAATTTTTGCGTCGGACTGGAGAAAATCCGGCCAGTTTTCCACGCGTGCGGGTAACAAGCCACTTTTGCCGAGCCGCTCTGAAAGCGCCTCCTGACGTCCCGGCGATTCGGCAGCAATCAGGGCGCGTCCTTGGGGCGGCAAATGGCTGAGAAAGATTTCGAGCGCGGCGAGTGGTGCTTCAGGGCGACCATGCAGATCGGGTAAAGACGCTGTTGGCAAAGCCTCTCCCTCACCCTGCTGTTGTGCAAGAACCAAGGGGCGGGTATGTAGTGCTTCCTCCCACTCTGCAGCGGTCAGGAGTAATTCGTCGGGGGGGAGTATTGGATAGCTGCGGTCATGCATTCTTTCCTCATAGCGCTCTTGCCAGTCATGACGAATTTGCGGGGTCGCGCGCTCCAGTCCCGACGGCAGAAGGACGAGTCCATCTGCAGGGAAATGCATGAGCAGATGACTGAGTTGTGGAAAAAAGAGGGGCAAGAAATGTTCGGCACCTTGCGGAATCTGCCCTCGGCTGGCAGTCCGGTAAATGTCGGCTTGCTGGGGATCGCCGCTGAAGCGCGCCCGAAACTGGCTGCGAAACTCCTGCAGAGCGGTCGTATCCACGGGAATTTCACGCGCCGGCAGGAGGGAGACGCGGTTCACTTTTTCGAGGGTACGCTGTGTTTCCGGATCAAAGGCGCGGATGCTTTCCACGTGCGTATCAAACAGCTCAATGCGATAAGGCAGCGGACTGCCACTGGGGAAAAGGTCAATGATTCCCCCGCGCCAGGCCAATTCACCGGGTTCCGAAACCTCGCTGGTATTCCGATAACCGGCATCTATCAATCGCTGGCGAAAGGCCTCGGGATGTAATGTATCCCCCACGGCGAGTACAAAGGCGTGCTGATCCAGAAAGCTGCGTGGTGGTAATCGTTGTAGAGCTGCCGACAAGGGCGCGAAGGAAATACCTCGCCATTCGGGGAGTGCGGCGAGGGTGGCTAGACGCGTCGCCGTTGCTTCTGCAGCCGGAGCTAGACGATCATAGGGTAAAATTTCGCGGTCCGGGAACACCAGTGGCGAAGCCAGATCGGGTGCAAAAAAATGCCA
Source organism: Acidithiobacillus sp. (assembly GCA_041676785.1). Classification (GTDB taxonomy): domain Bacteria; phylum Pseudomonadota; class Gammaproteobacteria; order Acidithiobacillales; family Acidithiobacillaceae; genus Acidithiobacillus. The sequence goes on from JBAYRF010000021.1 coordinate 27,447, forward strand.
TTCCCGCAGCCATTCTTCCACATCGCGGGGGTTGGCCAGAAGCACTAGGATGGGCTTTTGCCATTGCCGATGCATTTCGGCAGCCAGCCAGCAATCTGCTGCGCCATAAGCCTGGCTGAAATACCGTGCTTGCCCCGTACGCGGAGCCGGGCCTAAAGAGAGAGGGCGATCCAAAAATATCCAGTATAAAATATCGGGAATAGGAGATGACCTAGTGTAAGGTGCCCTTGGTTAAACTGCAAAATCGGACAATCTTGCTTCACTCGGACAGACTGCGGATACTGCACCCTGCGTAGAGGGACGAGAGAGAAACATGAAGCGAGTCTGGGTACTGATTCCCGCTGGCGGGCGTGGGCAACGTTTTGGTGCGGCGCAGGCCAAGCAATATGTGTTGCTGTGTGGTCAGCCGATATTGGTGCATACCCTAGAGATTTTCTTGCGCGAAACTCGCATTGCCGGGATTCAGTTGGTTTTGCCGGGCGAGGATCTGGCCAATGATTCTTGGCGGACCTTGCTTGGTGATTTGCAGGCGTCTTTGCTAACTCCCGTTGTGGGCGGCGCACAGCGCGCAGACTCCGTCCGTCTTGGATTGGAGGCTCTGCTGCGGGCCGGTGCCACCACGGATGATTGGGTGCTCGTGCACGACGCTGCCCGACCTTGTCTGCGGCAGGCGGATTTACGCGTGCTGCTCGACAGCTTGGTGCAATGCCCTCAGGGTGCGCTGCTTGCCGTACCTGTAGCGGATACCCTCAAACGAGAAACTGCCGGACAATCTCTTGGGACCGTAGATCGAGAGGGGCTCTGGCGGGCGTTGACGCCCCAGGCTTTTCCGGTTGGGGCTCTACTTGCCGCCTTAGAAGCCGCGCGGACAACGGGCTTAACCGTGACTGATGAGGCTTCCGCCATGGAAGCCCAAGGTTGGCGTCCGCGCTTGATTCAGGGGCATGGGGATAATATCAAAATTACCTTAGCTGATGATCTCGCTCTTGCCGCTGCGATTCTGGCGGCCCGCGATGAGGAGAAATGATGTCCATACGGATTGGTCACGGTTTTGACGTACATGCGCTAGTGCCTGAGCGCCTGTTGATTTTAGGCGGTGTAACCGTCCCCTACGCGCTGGGTTTGGCAGGTCATTCCGATGCCGATGTGTTACTGCACGCCATTTGTGATGCCTTATTGGGAGCGGCTGCCTTGGGGGATATTGGTCGTCATTTTCCAGATACCGACCCCCGTTTTGCAGGTGCTGATTCGCGGGACCTACTCCGACATTGTTATGCGCTTCTGCGGGCAGAGGGTTTTGTGCTGGGTAATGTGGACGCCACTATCGTTTGCCAGAGCCCCAAGCTCGCCCCGTACATTGCGCAAATGCGTGAACATATCGCTGCCGATTTAGCCGTCGATTTGGGTGCCATTAACATTAAGGCAACGACTACCGAGCATTTAGGTTATGCTGGTCGGGGTGAGGGCATCGCTGCCCATGCCATTGCACTCATTCAGCATGTCTGAGGGTCCGGCGCGCATTTATCCCGGCACGGACGAGCTGCTGTCTGCTGAGATTAAGCATTGTCCCGAAGATTTTGCAGTCACCGAGAGTTTGCCTTTTCAGCCCTCAGGCAGTGGGTCACACCACTGGTTGGTTATCGAAAAGCAGGGTCTGAATACGCAGGAGGTGGCACAGCGCTTGGCGCGTGTCGCCGGAGTCGCGGTGCGCGATGTGGGTTTTGCCGGAATGAAGGATCGCTATGCGGTTACCCGTCAAAGCTTTTCTGTGCCCAGTCACCCGGATCGGGAACCCAACTGGCAAAGCCTAGAAGACCAAAATCTGCGCATTCTGGAGATCACGCGTCATGACCGCAAGCTGCGCCGTGGCGTGCTGCGAGGTAACCATTTCCGTCTGTTTTTACGGCAATGCCAGGGTGAACAACGACTCTGGCAAACTCGGCTGCAGAGCATTGGCGAGCAAGGGTTTCCTAACTACTTTGGCGCACAGCGCTTCGGGCAACGCAACCTCCAGGAGGCGGCTCGACTTTTGTTTGGCGAATCCCGCCGGATAGATCGGCACCGGCGCGGTTTGCTCTGGTCTGCAGCGCGTTCGGCGCTGTTTAATCAGGTGCTGGCCGCAAGAGTCCAGCAGGATTGTTGGCACCACATTTTGCCCGGTGAAGTCATTCAGCTTGCCGGTTCGCATAGTATTTTCCGGGCAGAGTCGGAAGAACTGGGCGCGTTGCAGCAGCGTGCAACTGATTGGGATATCCATCCCACAGGACCTCTACCAGGGCGTGGCGGGCTCCTTCCCGATGCGGCCGCTGGATTGCTGGAGCGGGCGGCATTGGCTGCCTTTGTACTAAATCCGGAGATTCCTAGTGATGGCTTGCTCTGGGCTCGGCAACTCGCGGCGCAAGGATTAGACGCAGCGCGGCGTACTTTGCGTGCTCGTCCCGAGGATTTGCACTATGAATGGTCGGACCAGCATACCCTGATGCTGGAGTTTTTTTTGCCAGCAGGCGTTTTCGCGACTAGTTTTGTAGAAGCATTACTGGGACAGGAGTCTGCGGCGGCACATAGGCTTGACCTTTGTGTTGACTAGATGCTTTAGAATGGACAAACTATGTTTTGCGGAGCGTTTTGTTCAAGCAGTATATAAAGGGAGGGAGATAACATGGAAACCCCAGTAACGATTGGTCGTTTGGCGCGTGAAGCCGGGCTTGCTGCAGAAACCTTGCGCTACTATGAGCGGATCGGTTTGATCCAGCCAGTGCAGCGTACCCAGTCCAACTATCGTTTGTATGATGGTCACGCAGAGTCACGTTTGCGTTTCATTCGCCGTGCCCAGAATCTCGGATTCTCCTTGGCCGAAGTCAAAGAATTACTAGACCTCAGTAGTAGTGTCGAAAATGACATGGGTGATGTAAAAGCATTAACCGAACAAAAGATTGCAGAAATCGATTTCAAGATTGCCGATCTGCAACGGATGCGCAACGCTTTGGCGCAGCAGGCAGAGCAATGCCCCGGGCACGGTTCTGTCGAAAACTGCCCGATTCTGGCCTCTTTGGCAGATGTGGAAGGGGATATGGCGGTGCGGCGGCGCTGGGAAGGTAATCGTGATCTCCGTGCGCCGCTGAACGTCGGTCAGCGTTAGGGAGCTAAGAGTGTCGCAAATTGTTTTGGCGGTACAAGGCATGACCTGTCAACACTGCGTTGCGGCAGTGGAAAAAGCACTTCGGCAAGTTCCCGGAGTGCAGGAAGTGGTTGTAGATTTGGGTGCCGGGCGCGCCAGCGTGCTGGGAGAATCTCTGGTACCGGTGGTCTTGGTGCAAGTGATAGAAGAAGAAGGTTATACGGCGCAGCCGGTACAGTAAATCTAGCGATTACGAGAACGCCATCCCAGTAACACGCGCAACGCACCGCTTCCGCCTTCTTCAGGGCGGGCCTGCGCAAAAGCCAGCACTTCGGAATGGCGCATCAGCCAGCCACCGATCAGTCGTTTCAGGACCGGCACTCGACCGGGTGACCCTAAGCCTTTGCCATGAATGATGCATACGCAGGCCCAGCGCCACTTTTTTGCCTCGTGTAAAAATGCCGAGAGCTCCGTACGTGCTTCTTCAACCGTGCAACCGTGCAAGTCCAGTCTTTCCTGAATCCGAAAGCGGCCTCTGCGCAGATCCCGAAGTAGAGACGGTGGTTGGCCTTGGCGTAAATAGAGCCACTCATCACCCGTATCCAGAACCTCATCACTATTGGGTCCATCATTCAAAGCTGAAAGCACCGCTTCCTCATCCCGATGTTGTTGAAGAGCCAAGGGCGGGGGTGGGGCTGGCCGAGGTGGAAGCGGTGGCGCTACCAAGGGTTTGACATCGGCCACGGCTTCCTGAAAACAGGCTTTTTCCTCTGGCGCAACGGAGAATTGTGGGCGATGAACTTTTGCCACCCGCCGTCGCCGCACGATTCAGTCTCCCTGTTGCTCCAGCCAGCGCTCGGCATCCAGCGCCGCCATACAGCCAGAACCCGCGCTGGTTACCGCCTGACGATAAATGTAGTCTTGGACATCTCCGGCCGCAAAAACACCTTCTACGCTCGTTGCGGTGGCCATGCCATCTCGACCCCCTCGGGTAATCAGATAACCCCCTGCGTCCATTTCCAACTGCCCTTGGAATATGTCCGTATTGGGTTTGTGACCAATAGCAATAAATACGCCCATGAGTTCTAGATCTTGAGTGCTATCGTCCTTAACATGCTTGATCCGCAAGCCGGTGACCCCCGATGAATCACCCAACACCTCATCTACGGCGTGATCCCAGATGATAGTGACATTCTCTTTGGCCATCAGTTTGTCTTGGAGAATTTTTTCTGCACGGAACTTGTTGCGGCGATGGACCACGGTTACGTGTTTAGCAATGTTGCTGAGGTAGAGCGCTTCTTCTACGGCGGTATTGCCGCCACCAATGACGGCAACGGCTTGGCCCCGATAAAAAAATCCATCGCAAGTCGCGCAGGCCGAAACGCCTTTACCACGGAATTTTTCCTCGCTGGGCAATCCGAGATATTTGGCGGAGGCTCCGGTTGCCAAAATAAGCGCTTCGGCGGTGTAACAGTGCTGATCTCCAGTGAGACGAAATGGGTGCTGACTCAGATCGGCCCGGTGAACATGGTCAAACAGCACTTCGGTGTCAAAACGTCGAGCTTGTTTTTCGAGGTCTTGCATGAGTTCCGGGCCCATGACACCGTCTGCAGCGCCCGGCCAATTATCCACATCAGTGGTGGTCATCAGCTGGCCGCCCGGTTCCATGCCCTGAACCAAAACAGGATGCAGATTGGCCCGAGCGGCATAAATGGCGGCGGTGTAACCGCCGGGTCCAGAGCCTAAGATCAGTAGGCGGCAATGTTTTTCATCAATAACACTCTTGGGGTCGCTCATTAGATTCCTCATCATTCGCAGTGACTGGTGTAAAGTCTAACATCATCTACTTCAATCCGTATTCGAACACGTACCATTCTGCGGTAGGCAGTGGTATCCATTCATGAGTGCATTACGCCGGGTCCTCGGCATGATGTTGGCTGTGAAAATCATTACGGGACTTGAACGAACGCCTTATCAGAAAGCTCTAACATCTCTATTTGTAAGTACTTCTCCAATATATCATGCTTGACACCTGCACAATGCTCGTTTAGCGTGCCGTGATGAATTCTGCTACCCGAAATTCTTCTCGCAGTCCACGATCAGCTCCGACGGGACCGGCAACTGCGATTCGTTCAAAACCTTGGAGACGAGAACTGTTGTTGCTCGTCATGTCTGCGCTAGCCGTATTTATGCTCATGTCTTTGTTCAGTTTCCATCCAGCCGATCCGAGTTGGTTCAATAGCGGCAAAGGTGGGGGGGTAAAGAACTGGGGGGGCGAAGCTGGGTCCTATCTTGCGGATTTTCTGGTCCAGCTATTTGGTGCCGCTGCTTGGCTATTGCCCTTTGCCTGGATTGCCTGGATCGCCCAGTTTTGGCGTCACTGGTTTTGCAGACGTCCAGGCCGGCGTATGGCCGCAGTGGGTGGAGTGGCTATCTTGCTTGGCTTGACTGCTGTTTTGACCATTATCTGGCCGAACGCTTGGTGGCCTATTGCGGGTTCTACGGTGGGTGGTATTTCGGGGCAGGAAAGTGTCCGCTTGACGAAACCTTTCATTGGCATAGGCGGCAGTGCACTGCTTTTTCTAGCGATTTTGGTGCTCGGCATTTTTCTACTTACCGGTCTCAGTCCCCAAGAATGGGCTGCTCGTCTGCGCGCGTGGTCAGCCACCCTGTCCAAATTGTCTTTGCCAAAAATGGCGCTGCCAGCTTGGTCTTTGCCCCGCAGGTTGCGACCTTTCCAGCGCAGAAATAACCCGGTGGTTGTCTCTAATCTAGCCCCTAGCGCGAAGCCAACGAATGCCACTCCGATTGAAGAGACACCGACTGCGCCGACGTTTTTTTCCGCTAAAAAACCGCGTTCGGTTTCCGTGACCTCGGCGCCGAAAAATGGGCGACAAATGCCCTTACCTGCGCCCGTTGGTCCGCCGCGTGCGGATGGTCTCCCGGATCTAGCACTTCTGGACCCTGCGGATGCTGTTGATCCTTCCGCACAGCTTGGTCCCGAGGTTCTTGCACAGCAATCGCGAATGTTGGAAGAGAAAATGGCGGATTTTGGGGTGCAAGCTACGGTAGTAGCTGCGCATCCCGGACCGGTGATTACCCGATTTGAAATAGAACCAGCCCCCGGCGTCAAGGTGAGTCAGGTGGCTGGTCTCAGTAAAGATCTTTCGCGAGTTCTGGCGGCGCGAGTGCGCGTGGTTGAAGCCATTCCTGGTAAGGCGACCATGGGTATTGAAGTACCCAACCCCAAGCGACGTACCGTGCGGCTTTCGGAGATTCTTTCAAGCCCTAGTTTTAGTCACAGTAAAAGTCTGTTGACGCTGGCTCTGGGCCAAGATATCGGTGGACAGCCCGTATCGGCAGATCTGGCCAGAATGCCCCATTTGCTGGTGGCTGGTACCACGGGTGCTGGCAAATCCGTGGGCGTGAATGCCATGATTCTCAGCATTCTCTTCAAAGCGACCGCCGAAGAAGTGCGCCTGATCATGGTCGATCCCAAAATGTTGGAGCTCTCCATCTATGAGGGGATTCCTCATCTGCTCGCACCGGTGGTCACGGATATGAAAGAAGCCGCTAATGCCCTGCGTTGGTGCGTCGCCGAAATGGAGCGGCGCTACAAACTGATGGCATTCGCGGGCGTCCGTAATCTAGCGGGATATAATCAGAAGGTGCAGGAAGCCGCCGTTGCCGGGCATCCTCTACCCGGACCGGACAAAGATATGGATGGCGAGCCCATTAATTTGGCCTCCTTGCCAGCCATTGTGGTTATTATTGATGAATTCGCGGACCTCATGATGGTGGTGGGTAAGCAGGTGGAAACGCTCATTACCCGCTTGGCGCAAAAAGCCCGAGCGGCGGGATTGCATTTGATCATGGCAACGCAGCGTCCCTCGGTGGATGTGATCACGGGCTTGATCAAAGCGAATGTACCTACCCGAATCGCTTTTCAAGTCTCTTCACGCATTGATTCCCGAACCATTCTGGATCAAATGGGTGCTGAAACCCTGCTCGGTCAGGGAGATATGCTTTATCTTCCGCCTGGTTCCGGTTATCCGCAACGGGTGCATGGTGCCTTTGTCAGCGATGATGAAGTGCATCGGGTGGTAGAGTCACTGCGGCAACTGGGCGCTCCTCAGTATGATGAGCGTATTTTGCAGGGTAATGAAGGTGTTGACAGTGAAGGCGGTGAGGGCGGGGGCGGAGAAGACGCTGATCCGCTTTATGATCAGGCAGTCGCGATTGTCACCAGTAGCCGTAAGGCCAGCATCTCTTACGTGCAGCGACAACTGAAGGTAGGATATAATCGCGCTGCGCGCATGATTGAAGAAATGGAAAGAGTGGGTGTGGTCGGTCCTTTGCAGAGTAACGGGAGTAGAGAAATATATGCAGCAGCACCTCCGGGTCGTGACTAAATTTTGGCCTCGCCTACACGGTGTGTATAGGTTAGCGAGAAAGCTTTCCTGGCCTCTACTGTTGCTGTTGGGGTGGAGCACGCTGGCTTCGGCGACTTCCGGCCTAAACATGTTGCATCACTTTTTTCAGGATACGCACACGATTACGGCGCAGTTCAGCCAAGAGGTGGCTAACCACAACGGACAGATTGTCAAACGTGCTAATGGCACCTTGTGGATTTCTCGACCCGGCAAATTCCGTTGGGACTATAGCGGCGTCAATGGGCAAACCATTGTTTCCAATGGTAATAAAGTTTGGCTTTACGAGCCCGCGCTGCAGCAGGTTACGGTACAACCCTTGGGCAAGGCTCTGGGTTCTACGCCAGCGGCGTTAATTGCGGGCAATGATAATCTGAACGCGCGTTTCAAAATTACCGATGAAGGTGAAAAAGGCGGGTTGCACTGGTTATTACTGGATCCAAAGTCTGGTCAGGATCAGGGATTCACGGCTCTGCGTCTGGGTTTCGATTCCCAAGGGGCGCTGCGGGAAATGCGCATGGAAGACGCTTTTCAGCAAGAAACCGTACTGCATTTCACGCATATTGAAGTTAACCATGCCATTCCTGGACGGGAGTTTCAGTTTACTCCGCCTGTCGGGGTCGACGTCCTTTCGCAATAAGTTTTTCTGGAGTTTTCTATGTGGTCTTTCAAAACCCGTTTGATCCTGGTTACTGCAGGTTTTTTTGTCGCTGCGCAAGCCCACGCGGTTGGATTCGCGGTACCCACTTCGGTTGTCGGCCTCTCCGAAGCCGGAGCTACTGTGGCCGATGGTGGCCCAGTCAGCAGTTTTGCCGACAATCCCGCCGATATGGTGTTCTTCCCGGGAACGCGCGCGGGCTTGGATATTCTGGCGACGGAGCCGACCTATAAAGTCAGTAATAGTAATGGCAGTTTTGATGCCAGTAGTAATCTGCTCATCATGCCCAATCTGTTTGTGACCCATCGATTTGACGATCTGCCCCTAGCGTTGGGTTTAGGAATTACCTCACCTTACGGAACAAACACCAGTTGGCCAGCAGGAACTTATAGCAAAAATCTCAATGCACCTTACAAAAATGATTTGCGCATTATGGATATCAATCCCGGAGTGGCTTATCTGCTGCTTCCGAATCTGAGCGTGGGTGTTGGTCTGGATTATTACCAAAGTCTTAGTGCGACTTTCGGTGCACATTCAGGCAATGGCGGTGGAGTGGGCGGCAATATTGGTTTGTTCTACACCACCGAAACGTTTAATGCGGGTTTGAGTTATCGATCCACTGCAAACTTGTCTTCTACCGGCGGAGATATCAGTCTCCCCAGTCGAGTACAGGCCGGGGTGCGCTACCGTTTCACTCCACGCTTTGCGTCGGAACTGGATGTTGACTGGAATGACTGGAGTAATACGCAATTGCCAGGATATGGTAATTTGGGTTGGAAATCGGCACTGGCCTATCGCCTCGGTTTGAGTTACCACTTTGATCAGAATCTTGAATTACGGGGTGGTTTAGCGCACGAAGGGAGCCCAACTAACGGTTCCAGTATACAAGCTGCTGTTCCGGCGCCGAGTAGTAATCTTGCTTCTTTCGGCGTGGGGATTGGTCTTGGCCCTTGGCATTATGACCTAGGTGCTTCCTATGCCATTTCCGGGAATACGACTTCTTACGATCAGAGTTTCCCTGGCACTTATAAAGCCAGCACCTTCAACTTTGGTGCTGCCATTTCACGAGATTTCTAACTGCAATCGTCTACGGGATTATCTTGCCCATCTTCCCGAATGATCCGCGTCCTTTAGCGGCGCGCATGCGTCCGCAAAGCTTGGATGCTTATGTTGGACAGAGTCACCTACTCGGTGCAAATGGGCCGCTGCGTGCCATGCTGCGTAGCGGTCATTTACATTCCATGATTCTTTGGGGACCACCGGGGAGTGGTAAAACCACACTGGCTCAATTATTGGCTAAAACAACGCATGGTCATTTCCAGATTCTCTCGGCGGTCAACAGTGGCGTCAAAGAAATTCGCAGTGCGGTAACCGATGCGGAAGCCTGCCGTACCCAAGGGCAAAAGACGGTCCTTTTTATCGATGAAATTCATCGCTTCAACAAAACTCAGCAGGATGCGCTGCTGCCTCATGTCGAAGAGGGATTGTTTACCCTTATTGGTGCGAGTACCGAAAATCCCAGCTTCACCCTCGTCAATGCCTTGCTTTCGCGCGCTCGGGTTTATGTGCTCAAGATGCTGACTACAGACGATCTCGCGATCATTTTGGACCGCGTCCTTAACGATCGTGAGCAGGGTCTTGGTACGGAGTCTATTGAACTTCCTGAAGAAATTCGTCATGGTCTGCTCGCTGCAGCCGATGGTGATGCGCGTCGTCTGTTAAATTTACTGGACCTCGCCGTGCAGTTGGCCGAACCCGTAAATGGTAAAGTTCAGATTAGTGCAGAGATTGTCGCGGCGGCGAGTGGCCAGTCTTGGCGACGCTTCGATAAAGGTGGCGAAGCTTTTTACGACGAAATCTCCGCATTTCATAAATCCTTACGCGGTTCAGATGTGGATGCGGCATTGTATTGGCTGGCACGGATGCTCGACGGTGGCGCGGACCCGCTGTATCTAGCCCGACGCCTAGTACGCATGGCTTCTGAGGATGTCGGCTTGGCCGATCCCCGCGCCTTGGAAATGGCTTTATCCTGCAAAGATGCTTATCAGTTTTTGGGCAGTCCCGAGGGCGAGCTCGCCCTTGCACAGGCAACGATTTATCTGGCCAGTTGCCCTAAAAGTAACCGCGCTTATCAGGCTTGGAATCGGGCGCGTGCCCTCGTGCAAGAAGGCGGTAGCACGGAAGTTCCGCTACATTTACGTAATGCACCGACGCAACTGCTTAAAGCACTGGATTACGGGAAAGAATATCAATACGATCACGACTATCCGGATGCTATTGCGCCGCAGCAGCAGTATTTGCCCGCTGCTTTAGCCCAAAACCGATTTTATGAGCCCAGTGAGCGGGGTCTTGAGTTGCGTATTCAGGAACGCCTGCGCTGGATTGATGCCCATCGTCAAAATAGTCGAGAGAAAAAAACCGATGCTTGATCCGAGTGTATTGCGCAGTGACCCCGAAACCGTAGCCACCGCTTTGGCCCGTCGTCATTTCAACCTAGATGTCGCCGCACTACAAACCCTCGATCAGGAGCGTAAAGTGCTACAGATCCAGTTGGAGGATCTGCGCAATATCCGTAATGAAACCTCAAAAGCCATCGGTTTAGCGCGCCGTCAAGGTGAGGATACAGCGATCATGCAGACTGCTGCCGCGCAAAACGGTGAGGATATCAAGACCTTGGAGCGGGCTCTTGAAAAAGCATTGAGAGATTGGGAAGCTCTCACCAATAGTTTACCCAATATACCTCAGGAATCCGTGCCCGATGGTCGCAATGAGGCTGACAATGTCGTTTTGCGCCATTGGGGTACACCAGCCGAGTTTGCATTTACCGTCAAAGATCATGTTGATATTGGCGAAGCCTTGGGAATTATTGATTTTGCTGCAGGCGCACGACTTGCAGGCGCCCGTTTTGTGGTTTTGCGCGGTCAGGGTGCCCGCTTGGAGCGGGCACTGATTCAGTTCATGCTCGACTTGCACACCGGTGCGCATGGTTATACGGAAATCGCGCCGCCCTTTTTGGCCAATGCGGATTCCCTCTTCGGCACGGGACAGTTGCCAAAGTTTGAAGAAGACCTATTTGCGTTGCGTGATGATCCCTACTATTTGATCCCCACTGCCGAAGTGCCGCTCACTAATCTTCTGCGCGGAGAGATTGTGGGCACGCTACCGCAAAAATTTTGCGCTTATACGCCCTGCTTTCGTCGCGAGGCGGGCGCCTATGGTCGCGATACCCGTGGCATGATTCGCCAGCATCAGTTCGATAAGGTCGAATTGGTCCAGGTAGTGCGTCCAGAAGAATCCGCAGCCGCGCACGAAATGCTGACGGGTCACGCAGAGAAGGTTTTACAATTGCTCGAACTGCCCTATCGAGTCATGGCCCTTTGTGCGGGGGATTTGGGCTTCAGTGCTGCAAAAACCTATGATCTTGAAGTTTGGCTCCCAGCGCAAAATCAATATCGAGAGATCAGTTCCTGCAGTAATTTTGAAAGCTTTCAAGCGCGTCGATTACAGCTACGGTATCGCGGCGATGATGGTAAGCCGCAATTGCTACATACCCTCAATGGTTCAGGTTTGGCCGTTGGCAGAACGCTCGTCGCACTCATCGAAAATCATCAGCAGGCCGATGGCAGCGTTCGCATTCCCGAGGCCTTGCGGCCCTATCTTGGCGGTATGGAACAACTTCGGGCCTAAACTGCTTATGGCAAGTTCCTATGTGCCGGTGAGTTGTGCCTTGCACAGCGCCATTGAGCTCGCAATCCTGCAAAAACGATCCATACAATTACAGTTAGTGGACGGATCTGTTATGAGTGGGCAAATACTCGATGTTTGGACAGCCAAAGGTCGGGAGTGGTTACGCATTCGGCAGAGCGGGCAGGAAAAGGATCTCGATCTCACCCTTATTCATCAGTTGCAGGAAAACATCTCTAATGAATCCTAAAATCATTCGTAGCTTTTTGTGTGGCGGACTTCTGTGTGGTGCAGTCTCAGCGAGTGCGGCCGAATTTCCCTTACCCACTGCGGGCAGTAATATGGTCGGACAATTACGCGTTGTGTTGGCACGACAGCAGGACACATTGCTGGATATTGCGCGGCACTACGATGTCGGCTACAACGAAATCCGTGCGGCTAATCCGGGGGTCGATCCTTGGTTACCGGGTGCGGGAACCCGGGTCCTGGTGCCCACTGAATACATTCTGCCGCCTAAGCCTTGGCAAGGAATTATCATCAATATTCCAGAGCGTCGACTATTTTTTTTCCCATCGGGTCAGAACATCGTATACACTTTTCCCGTAGGAATCTTCCGTCCTAATTGGCCCGATCCTGTGGGTAGTACCAAAATTATCGCTAAAGTCAAAAATCCTACCTGGACGGTTCCCAAAAATATTCAGGAAGAGCACGCCAAGGCAGGGGAGCCTATCCCCGCATTCTTCCCGGCAGGCCCTGACAACCCTATGGGTGAGTTGGCGCTAGAAACAGGCTGGTCGCAAATTTTTATCCATGGCACGAATAAGCCTTGGGGTGTCGGAATGCGCGTCAGTCATGGCTGCTTCCATGTGTATCCCGAAAACGAAGTGCAGCTCTTCAAGATGGTCAAGGTAGGTACACCAGTACGTACCATTGACGCCCCTTACGTGGTCGGGAGTGACGGCAGCGGTATCCTTTATCTGCAGAGTTTCGAGCCAGTCGAGGCTTATCACAAAGGGGGTAATCATCAACAGCGTGCCGTAGATGCGATCAGTGCATACAGTAAAAGCGTTCAGCAGAACTGGACGATCAATTGGCAGCGGGTTATAGACTTGGTGCAAAAGCCCAATACGGTCCCCGCACCCATAAATATCAACACCCCGGGACTACGCGCAGTGGTAGCACAATTGCCTACCCAACCTTATGATTTCGCGCCCTATGGTGATAATGCCAACACGGCGACACCGCCACCACCAGCAGTCACCGTAAATCCTCAGTAACTGGCGACGCGAATTTCTAGAAGAAATCGCTTGCAGCATCATTAACCCGCATGTATAGTGCGCTCTCTCGACGGGGCAGTGGTCCTGAAGAGAGCGGCAAACAACTCAGGTATTGACAGTAGAAAACGTTACCTAGTATGATTGTCGACCCTGTTGCGGGGTGGAGCAGCTTGGCAGCTCGTCGGGCTCATAACCCGAAGGTCGTAGGTTCAAATCCTACCCCCGCTACCAAGATTTGTAGTACGCAGTATTGTTCTTTACCAACCGAGTGGAGATGTGTGGGGTTTAGGCCCAAGAGGTTTATGCGCTGAGAGGCGTATAGATTTCGAAGTAATGAGAAGTAAATGGATTGAACTTAAGAGTTTGATCCTGGC
>JBAYRF010000022.1:0-40782 GCA_041676785.1 Acidithiobacillus sp.
GACTTCGCTGGCCTTGAGTCCGTGGATGACACCACTGAGTACACCGTGATGACTGAATCCTTGCCATATCCCGGCCGCTATCGACAAAATCAGCATCCCGCTCACGATCCGTCCGATCCACCGTACCAGCGGCGTCATCTCCCCTTCTACCGCGTGCGGAAGGTCGGTCTTCGGGAGTTCTGCAGGTTTTGATCCTAGCGTAGTGGACATTTTCCGATTCCTCTCTTACTGCGCAGCGTCGGCGGTCATGTGCATGTTAGGCATATTCTCCATACTGGAAGATGACGGATTTGCTGTGGAATGCACGGCTGTACCCATATTCATTCGGGACATTGCGGACATATCCATAGTCCGCAAATAGAGCTGTGAAAACATCCACCAGGTTAAACCGATGGTAATCAGGAACAACGGGATAAAGAGCACCAGAGCTACCGTGTTCCAGATGTTATGTTCGGAAATATCAATATGTAACAGGAAGTAAATTTGAGCGATCACCGCAATTCCCGCACATACCGAAATGACCATCAATAAACCAAAAGGAGGTACCGAATGTGAAGTCACCAAAAAAGTCGCCACCAGCATCAAGAAGGCTGAGATGGCAAAGCCCAGAAAATAACCCTTGGAAGTGGACATCTGCACTTCAGGATGCATAGTTGGATCTGCAGCACCGTGACTCATGATATATATCCCCACAAATAAACAAATACGTAAACAAACACCCAAATAATGGCCTGTAGATGCCAAAACATACGCAGAGTAAGCAGGCGTCCGACTACTTCTTCGGTGAACCCCTTAACCATCACTTGCGTCATCATCACCAAAATCCAGATCAGACCAAAAAATATGTGAGCCGCATGAACCTGGGTCAGGACAATAAAGGCCGACATTCCGCCACTGGTGGCAATCGTAATACCCAGTGCCGCCAAATGACTCATATCGTGGATATCGAGTATCAGAAACAACACTCCCAGCACAAAAGCGGCCAGCATTCCGTTGATAAGACCACTTTTATTTTTGTGCTTGAGCGCATTCATCGCAAAACCATAAGACAGCACGCTTAAAAATAATGCTATGGTCTGCGCAAAGGTATACCAAGGTTTTACAAAATCTGCCGGAGTAGGACCACCGAAATAACTATGCTGATAACTCAGTACACCATAGGCGGCAAAGAGTGTGGCAAACAGCATGCCGTCACTCAGCAAATACAGAAAATAGCCTAATGTGCGCGTAGAAATCACGTCATGAGAATGATGATGCGTATCCCACAATTCTGCTTTTTTGGGATCCACTTTACTAGCATGTGAACTCATCAGAAACTCCTCTAAAATCATTGGCGGAGTCAGCACCGAAATTTCGGTGCTGACACAGGCGAACCCTGTTAATGCTTATCGATTGAAGAACCGGAAGACTTCGATAGGTCCGTCCGCTCATAAGCCATGACCGACCCCCCTACCCCGCCACTTACCGGACGAGGATGATGTTGATCGGCAATCTGCGCTTCGCGCTGATAAGCCTCGTCTTCCATCCGCTGCAATTCCGCACCAGAAATGATGTAACCCGGATCGCCCATAAACGAGCGCACAATCATCATCACGATAATCGCCACCAGAGACAGCAAACACAGCCACCAAATCCGCCAAGTCAGGGCGAAGCCGAGGACAAAAGTCAGTCCACCAATAATGATCGCCACCCCGGTATTGTTGGGCATATGAATATCGTCATAGTGCGTAGGACGAACATCCTGAAGGCCGTTATCCCGACGCCAGGCCACTTCATCTCTTTCGTTAATATGCGGAAGGACCGCAAAATTGTAGAAAGGAATCGGTGAATGGGTCATCCATTCCAGTGAACGGGAAGTACCCCAAGCATCGGCACCCACACGATTTTTTGCGTGATCGCGGATACTGACGTAAAGCAGCATGAAAAATGCAAAAACAGACAAGGTATAAACGATGATGCCGAACTCCATCACCAGCAAATAAGGTTGCCAGACGGTATTAAACACATAGTCCAAACGCCGGGTCATACCCATGAAACCGAGCATATACATAGGTACAAAAACCAACGCCGTACCCGCTGAAAACAACCAGAACATGGTTTTGGCCCAGAACTCATCTAGCTTGAAGCCAAAGACTTTAGGAAACCAATACAGTACCGAGGCAAAAATGGCATAGACAATGACCAACAACATAGAATGGAAATGCGCCACCACAAATACGCTGTTGTGAACCATATAGTTGATGGCAGGAATCGCCAGCATCATGCCGGTCAAACCACCGATGAGCAGTAAAAACAGTGCGCCAATGGCCCACAGCATAGCCGCATTAAAAGTCAGACGACCTCGATACATGGTGAAAGCCCAGTTAAACACCTTCACACCCGTGGGAATACCCACCAGCATGGTCGCCACACTAAACGCGGTATTCACATAAGGACCTGCACCCATGGTAAAGAAGTGGTGCAACCAGACCAGCCAAGACACACCGGCAATGGCCATACTCGCCAGCACCATAGTGATATAACCAAACAACGGCTTTTCGGAAAAAGTTGGGAAAATCTCGGACATCATGCCGAAAGCTGGCAAAATGACGAAATACACTTCCGGGTGTCCCCAAATCCAGAAGAGGTTGGTGTAAAGCATCAGGTTACCGCCCAAGCCTGCCGTGAAAAAATGGGCACCAAGGTAACGATCCACCGCCACTAAACCCAAAGCAATCTGCAGAGCCGGAAACGAGGTCAGGGCGATGACATTGGCGGACAAGGAAGCCCAGACAAAAATTGGCAGCTTGCCCCAAGTCATTCCTGGCGCGCGCATCTTAATAATAGTCGCTAGGATATTGATGCCACCGAGGGTCGTACCCAGAGCAACCAGTTCCAGCGTCCAGATCCAGTAATCTACCCCGACTCCCGGACTATACTGCAGTTCGAAAATCGGCGCGTACTCAAACCAGCCATTGTGCGCAAAATCGCCCACAAACAAAGAGGCCATGATGAGTACTACCGCCGCAGCCGTAATCCATAGCCCAAGTGCGTTCAGATAGGGATAGGCCATATCGCGTGCACCCACCTGAACCGGCACGATGATGTTCATGAAGCCCACCAACAGGGGTGTAGCTGCCAGAAGAATCATGATCAAGCCGTGCGCACTATACACCTGTCCAAAGTGAAAGGGGGTCAGATAACCATGCAGCGCTCCGAAAACGCCGGAAGAGTGCGGACCAACGGCCCAAGCCTGTTGGGTACGAATCATCAAGCCATCAATAAAGCCACGAAAGAGCATGACCAAACCAATGAGAATGTACATCACACCGAGCTTTTTGTGATCCACGGTGGTAAGCCACTCTTTCCAGAGGTAGGTCCATTTACCGTAGTAAGTGATCAAGCCCAGAACAACAATGGCGCCAATGACCACAGCCACAAATAATGGTGCAAGAATAGGATTATCGTAAGGAATCTGCGACCAGGCGAGACGCCCTATCAGGGGGCTCCAGCCCCCGGCTAAATCTACGAGCATGTGTTGATCCTCCTGTTAATCGCGGTGTTCAGCAGATTGTTTGTGCATGTAGGCAACCATGTTTTCCGTCATCATTGGCGGAATAGGCCAGGTTTTTCCTTTCATCACTTCGTCCATAACATGATCGAAGAGACCTGACTCCACTGACGAAAAATACGCTACATGGTGTTTCACATTGATGTAGGGTTGGGCGTAGCGGTTAAAGCTCGCGTAGGTCATGGTATTGGGTGACTGCTGAACCTGGTGAACCCACTGACTGAAATCGTCAGCACTGACCACCTTGGTCTTGAAAGTCATCCATGAGGTACCTGCACCCGCATAATCAGACGCGATCCCTTGGTACTCGCCGATGTTATTACTCAGCAGTGCATTTTTAGTCCGCATACCCGGCATGACGTCGATCATGCCGACCAGTTGGGGAATAAAAAACGTTGTCGTGACCGCGCTGGCCGTCAAGCGGAAAAATACCGGCGTGTGAACCGGCAACACCAGTTCATTGGCTACCGCCATGTGATATTGCGGATAAACGAAAAGCCACTGCCAGTCCGTAGAAATGACATCCACTTCTACCGGATCACCATTGGGCTGCAGATGATGCGTAATCACTGTCGGATTGTAAGGGTTGATTTCAAAAGTACCCTTGACCGCGAAATAGGACAAAAAACCTACTGCAATGATTGGAATACCCCAAACAAACACTTCGATGGTATTCGAATGCGACCAGTTTGGATCGTATTTCCCTCGGTTTTTACCTTTCTGGTAGCGCCACATGAACCAAACCACTAATAACGCGGTAAGGCCAACGATAGCCCCCATAATCACGACATCCACAATCAGATAAAACAGGTTGGTATCTGCCATCAAACCCTTTGGATTGAAAATCCAGTACGGACTGTTGGCGCAACCACCGAGCAACAGAACCGGAGCCAGCGCGACGTAGCGCCAACTCTTCTTCAGCCAGTTCCTCCAATTTACTTCCATTTGTCTTTCTCCCTGGCGGACTCTAGTGGATCCGCAATAAAACGAGATAGCGGTTACTATCTGATCACCTTTCCCGGTACCGCAAGCGGTCTGGAATTTTTTACCTTAAAACTCACTGAAGCCATGAAAAACGCGGCATAGTCCATAATCGTTAGAAGAGCTTTTCCTCAGTAAGACTCCAGTCTTGCCCGATGAACTAAAGAACAAGCCCGACTTGTCAGCCAATGTTTGGCGATGTCGTTTCGACTCCCGATGTTTTTCTGTGCGACTCAACAATAAAATAGTACAACCTTATACTATTTTCACCGATTTTAATCTCGGGTGTAAAAGTAGTTCAGCGAAGACTGCAAAGCAATAGAATAAAACCACAATTTTTTTTGGGTTAACAAAAAGATCATTAGTGATACAAATATATATTATTTTTTATTTTGAATATAATAATACTCTTATTTAATGATCAAACTAAAATACATATAAATCATCGCATTAAAAATATATTTTTACTGACAGTAACATTACTATAATATTTAATGTTTATTATTAGAATAATTATATATTCTTTTTAATTAGAGAAAATTCGTCGACAATAGTTAATCGCAGAAATATTAATACTTTTTTGTATATTTATAATTATATCCTGCAAGGTAAAAATTTTTCGTCTTCTTATTTAAATCATCTATCATTATCCTTACAGTTTGGTTTATTGTTAAAGGCGACCAATGGCTTGTGTTAGACTCAACCCATGCATACACAACCCGAAATTCTTTTTTTGCTCAGCGCCGCAACTGTTCTTCGTCTGCGTGATGGCACAGAGATCCCTAGCGGATTCTGGGCCGAAGAATTTGTTGTGCCATGGGAAATACTCCAACGTACTGGATGGTCACTAGGTATTGCCACACCTAGCGGACAACTACCCCAAGTTGATCCTCAAAGTTTGTATCCTGAGAACCTTGGTGACGACCTGCAGAAAGTGCAACGTTTGCGCCAGCAGTTAACCCATATAGAGGCCCTACAGCAACCACTTAACCTACGTGACCTGCTCCAAACAGATCTCAGCACTCTACGCGGCGTATTCATCCCCGGTGGCAATGGACCATTAATGGATCTCCCGCATTCCGTTGAAGTCGCGCAGTTGTTACGCCATTGCCGAAACACCCAAGTCGCACTCGCCACTTTGTGTCATGGCAGCGCAGCCCTGCTGGCCACAGATCTTAGAGATTCTCCTGCGCCCTATACGGGTCAACAAATCACCTGTTTTAGTGCCCGCGAGGAGGCTGCTACTGCACTTGCAGGTAACTGGCCGTATACTCTAGAGGTAGAATTGGAGAAAGCAGGATTCCGGGTCCGAGTCGGGGAACCTTGGCACCGTTGCGTGGTCTCTGATGAGCGAGTCATCAGTGGTCAGAATCCCGCTTCGGCCCCGGCGCTGACGCAAGCTTTTATACAAAGAATTATTTCTTCTCAACACAAAGGACTTAAGCAATGAATGTCGATGCACATAAGAAAATGGCAGCCGAAGCGGCTCTTAGCTATATTCAGTCCGGTATGGTCGTCGGAGTCGGCACGGGTTCTACCACCAACTTTTTCATTGAGGCTCTTGGTGCGGCCAAAATCCATGTAGACGGTTATGTAGCCTCCAGCATTGCCACGGAAAACCGCTTAAAAGCGCAAGGACTCACTGTGTTGGACCTCAACAACACCGGCGATATTCCCATCTATGTGGACGGTGCCGATGAAGCCGACCCGCACTTTCGCTTGATCAAGGGTGGCGGTGCCGCGCTAACCCGCGAAAAAATCGTCGCTAGTGCGGCGCATCTCTTCGTATGTATTGCCGATGCCGGCAAGGATAAGCCGATGCTGGGAAAATTTCCGCTGCCCGTTGAGGTACTCCCCTTCGCGCGAAGTTTTGTTGCGCGACAACTGGTTAAGCTCGGAGGAAATCCGACGCTCCGTAATGGGGTGACTACGGATAACGGTAATGCCATTCTCGACGTTACCGGATTAGATTTTACCGATCCCCTGAAAATGGAAGCCACTATCAATCTCATCCCTGGGGTTCTCGATAATGGCATTTTCGCACATCGCCGCGCCGACATACTGCTTTTCGGCAGCGCGGATGGTGTTATTGAAAGAAAGTCTTGATAGGCCACAAGATCATGGACGGAGAAATAGATCATCGCAGTACACGCCGCGATTTTACCTCGGGAGAACTGCAACGTAACCAGTTGTCAGATGACCCGTTTCAACAATTTGCCGCCTGGCTGGCTAGCGCTACTGAGGCCGGAAATTTTGACCCCACTGCCATGGTTCTGGCGACAGCCGATGCCTCCGGTCAGCCCGATGCGCGCTATGTACTCCTCAAGCATTTTGATGCGCGGGGATTTTGCTGGTATACGGATCAACGCAGCCAAAAGGGTCGGGAGCTTGCCGCCAACCCTCGGGCGGCGTTGGTATTTTATTGGCCAGAAATTGATCGTCAGGTGCGGATCAGCGGCTCCGTAGAGCCGCTTGGGGAAGAGGATGCCGAGGCCTACTTTCAACAACGTCCAAGCCGCAGCCGCTACTCAGCAACGGCTTCGGAACAAAGCCAACCTATTCCCAATCGCGCAGCACTAGAAGAGCGGGTAGCCGCGTTACATCGCCTCTATCCCGAAGACAACGTGCCCCGCAATCCGGCTTGGGGAGGCTATCGCCTCATACCCGACCACTTCGAATTCTGGCAGGGGCGGCGAGACCGGTTGCATGATCGTTTTCGCTATCAGCGCAACAGCGAGGGTGTCTGGATGATCGAAAGACTCATGCCCTGAACGCTTGGACTTCAGAATTCTTCTATTCGCGCCTCATAACCGACCACGATCATGCGATAGATGTTATCACCTAGTTGCACATGTGCGGATTGTGGCGTGCCAATGCTAATGGTGTTACCGCCAGCCATACTCAGCCCGGAAGGACCAAAAAGTTCCTGCTCGATCAAATCGTTGAGCAGGGCTTGCAAGTCACTGCGCGGCACCGTCGTCGTGTTGTCGACTACTTTGCAGACCTTACCCCGCTTGGTCTGGCCCTCAATGATTATGGCATCGTCTCGAACCGGCGGCATCCCTTCTTCTTCGATGGCTTCATCTTGGATCATGTTTGTCCTGTCTCCTACTATTTAATCCCGAAACAACCAAGGCGCCGACTGGCGGCGCGCGGCCTCGTAAGCTCTGATAGCGTCTTCCTGCTGCAAGGTCAGCTGAATGTCATCCAGCCCGTGCAGTAACTTATGTTTATGTCCCGCATCTATGGAGAAGGGGTAAGAAGTATCACCCATGGTCTGCACCTCTTGGGCGGGGAGATCAATACGCAACCGATAACTAGGATTCGCTATCACTTCATGGAAAAGATGATCCACAACATCCGTCGCTAGACGCACGAGTACAATCCCATTCTGCACACAATTGTTAGCGAAAATATCCGCAAAACTGGGCGCAATAATCGCCCGAAAACCATAATCTGCTAAAGCCCAAGGCGCATGTTCACGGCTGGAGCCACAACCAAAATTTTCTCGGGCTAACAATATTTGAGCACCGCTGTACTCGGGCTGATTCAGCACAAAGTCTGGGTTGCTGACGCGCTGACCACCCTGCTCCCGATATCGCCAAGCATCAAAAAGATGCTTACCCAACCCCTGCCGCTCAATCGTCTTAAGAAACTGCTTGGGAATAATCGCATCCGTATCCACATTGGGACGATCTAAAGGGGCGACAATCGCATCCACTACCGTAAAAGCTTCCATCATTTCTCCATCTGTCTCTGGACGAGATATTCCACACCCGCCGCCTCTGCAGAATAACCGCGTACTGCCGAAAAAATGCCTATTTCCACTATCCCCAGACTGCAAAAGCCCAAGGCGAGACGCAAGATCCACGATCTCGCGCGCTTTTTATAGCGCGGGCCAGTCACGCACATCCACAAAATGACCGGCTATAGCCGCTGCAGCCGCCATAGCCGGGCTCACCAAGTGGGTTCGCCCCCCAGCACCCTGGCGTCCCTCGAAATTCCGGTTACTGGTGCTAGCGCAACGCTCACCGGGTTCCAGTCGATCAGCATTCATGGCCAGACACATCGAACATCCTGGTTCTCGCCACTCAAAGCCCGCTTCCTTAAATATGCGATCCAGCCCTTCCGCCTCCGCCTGCGCTTTCACCAGACCCGACCCGGGAACTACCATTGCCACTTTCACCGAATCCGCCTTGCGCCGACCTTTGGTCACAGCGGCCGCTGCTCGCAGATCTTCAATGCGCGCATTAGTACAAGAACCAATGAAAACTTTGTCGAGCGTAATCGTCGAAACGGGCGTTGACGCCTGGAGATCCATATAGGCCAGAGCATCCGTCCAGCCCTTGCGTCGTACCGGATCGGGCTCATGCGCGGGATCGGGCACTTGAGCGGTAATGTCCGCCACCATCTCAGGACTCGTACCCCAAGTGACCTGGGGCGCAATGTGGGCGGCATCCAGACGAACTTCCGCATCAAAGTGGGCATCAGGGTCAGAGTGTAAAGTACTCCACGCGGCCACCGCCTGATCCCAGACCTTGCCCACTGGGGCGTAGGGGCGACCACGTAGATAATCTAAAGTAACGGCATCAACCGCGACCATTCCAGAGCGGGCACCCGCCTCAATAGCCATGTTGCAGACGGTCATCCGACCTTCTACCGACAGTGCCTGCACCGCTGGTCCCGCGAATTCAATAGCGTAACCCGTTCCGCCTGCCGTGCCAATTTTGCCGATAATGGCGAGCACCAGATCCTTGGCGGTAACGCCCGTACCGAGCTGCCCCTCTACCCAGATCCGCATGGTTTTGGCCTTACGTGCCCAGAGACATTGGGTAGCCAGTACATGCTCTACCTCAGTCGTCCCAATGCCGAAGGCCAAAGCACCCAGCGCACCGTGCGTGGCGGTGTGGGAATCTCCACACACCACCGTCATTCCCGGCAGGGTCAGCCCCTGTTCTGGGGCAATGACATGGACAATACCCTGGCGTTGATCGAGCATGCCAAATTCTTCAATGCCAAACTCTGCACAGTTCTGATCCAGCGTATCCACCTGCAAACGTGAAGTCGGGTCCACAATACCCGCCGCGCGGTCGGTGGTGGGCACATTGTGATCTGCCGTCGCAATATTGGCATCAATCCGCCAAGCTTTGCGGCCGGCCGCGCGTAATCCGGAAAATGCTTGCGGGCTAGTCACCTCGTGCAGCAACTGGCGATCAATATATAACAACACCCCACCGTCGGCGGCGCTGTGCACCACATGGCTTTCCCATAATTTGTCATAAAGTGTTTTTGCCGACACGGTTGCTCTCCTCAAACTCACATTCATCATGCTCGATCACTGCGCTTTGCCCAACCATGGTAACGCATGTATCGGCAAAGTGGGCGGGTCGTTCCAAAGTAGATACATCATACAAACTCTAATAAACTGGTACAATATTACTGCTTATACTAGTATATTAACTACCCTCTGTTCTCAGAAAAGTGCTAAACGATGCCCGAAGAACATCACGAGCTCGGTGCGTTTATCCGCCGCCATCGCGCAAAAATTACGCCCCAGCAGGCGGGATTGGGCGTATCGGGAAGACGTCGTACCGCTGGACTCCGGCGCGAGGAACTCGCCCTGCTCGTTAACGCCAGTAGCACCTGGATTACTTGGATCGAGCAAGGCCGCTCCGTGCAACCTTCTACGGCCATGCTGGATCGTCTCAGCACCGTTTTACAACTTTCTTCTGCGGAGCGTCAGTATTTATTTAATCTCGCCGGTAAAGCCGATCCTCATGGCGAAAACCGCTTCACTGAAATACCGCCAGCGCTTCTGCGCATTATTGAAAAGCAGGATACCCCCACTTACCTACTCGACCGCTACTGGAATGCCATTGCCTGGAATAAAGCGGCGGCGGCACACTTTGTAGACTGGTTATCCGGCTTCGAAAGTGCTGGGGAAAAGCACCCTAACCTCCTAGAATTTATACTGCTTCACCCTGCGGCAAAACGCTTCGTGGAAGACTGGGAAAGTCGCAGTCGTCGGATTGTCGCCGAGTTCCGGGCTGATGTGGGCAAGCATCTGGATGATCCGGAAATGATCCGCCGCATACAACAACTCCATCAACAAAGCGCTTTTTTTACTGAACTTTGGTCCGCCCAAGATGTGGTAGAACGGGAAGGAGGACGCCGGGTTTTTCAACACCCCAGTCGTGGGCGGGTGGTATACGAACAAAGCACATTACTGCCTGCCGCTCATACCGATATGAAGCTGGTGATGCTATTGCCGGTAACCAGATAAACCCGCGTTGCTCAAGAAATTCGGTAGTGGTCACGTGTTGATGTTTCGGCCAACGCCCCAGTAGCTATCAGCATACTTCCGTACATCCAGATCAAAAAAGCCAGCATTACCACCAGCAAAAAAACCACCAGCAGAACACTAAAAATAATCTTTACAAGCGCTAACATGTGCAGAAGCTTCGTCAAAAAAGCCAGCAATCCTATTACTAAGCCCACAATAATACCGAAGAATAGAACAATCAGTATCCCAAACAGCGTGATGACGTAAGGGAAAAGCAGCCAAGGCCACTTGCTACCAAAAATACGTAGACTATTACTTAGTGCTGTTTTTGAGGTGGCTCCGTAAGCAGCATAGAGCATGAAAACATAACCAAAAAAAGTACCTATGAGTGAACTCAACAACAATCCAAACCAGAATCGGGGCTGCAAAAATAGCTCCGGCGGGATAGGCTGCCCATTAGAAACACTGAAGCCAGAAAATAAGAGCACTAGGGTTGCCAGCGCAGCGGGTATCAGCGCCAAGGTCCACGCTTCACTTTGTTTCAGGCCCCAAAACAGGTCTCCCAAAACGCCGCTCTGGCCTGTCAACTTTTTTGCCAGAACACGATAAAAGCCGATGCTGATCAGATAGAACCAGAGATACATGGGAACTCGCCACAAATCCGTATACTTCGGACTCAGAATATTCAGCAGATTATCCGCTACCGCACCCAATCCGAGCAAAATCAGGAAGAGGATAATGGTCACGAAAAGAGACTTGTACTGAGTTTTTAGTAGCTGCCATCCACCGTCAATGGCGCTTCGATAACTAGGTTGGCTGGGTCTTAGGATTGCCGTCTCATGCATTGATGAGTCTCCTGGGTGTGGCAGTCATTATCATATTACTCTGATCATTTCTGATTCAGAACCTTAGAACGAATCACCAACCGGCGCTGCCGCTGATGCCAATGACGATAGCCTCGCGCCAGAACAAACAACATCGCACCCAGAATACCGACAAAAAACCCAATAGGCCAGTTACTCCAGTAAGATAAAGAGATAGCTCCCCAGATGCAGATTTCGGCAAAAATCACCGACCAGAGCAAGCTGAGCAGCGGATGTCCGCTAAAGGACTGTGCCGCCGCCGGAGGGCCCACCAGTAAGGTAAAAACCAAAAAAGCGCCTACCACCGGCAGCGCCGTGGCCGTCACCAGCGCCAACAAACTCAGAAAAATCAAGTCCATTCTGGCATTACGAATCCCTTGCAAAGCGGCCAGATCGGGAAAGCTGGAATCCAGCAACAAGGGCCGATACATGAGAATCATAGCCAGCAACACCAGAACACAGATAACCAATATCGCCCAGAGATCGGCGTCACTGACTCCAAGCACTTCGCCAAAAAGCAGCGAAAACACTGCCGGACCATACTCGCTGGTCATACTGAGCAACAGGGCACCGATCCCCAAAAAGAGCACCAACAACAATCCTGTACCTACGTCACGACGACCGATCCGTGCTAATTGTCGAAGCAGCAGCACCCCCATTCCGACAAAAATCAGAAGACCAAAAAAGGGATTCACCCCCAATAAATTGGCTGCAGCCGCCCCCGGAAACGCACCCAAGGGCAAAGCATGAGCGGCGAAGGCTGAGCGGCGGATGACCACAAAAAATCCGACAAAAGCTGCAACCAAAGCAATGGCAGTTCCCGCAATCCAAGTATTTATCATGAAACTGGAAAACATATCAGTTTTCACGCTCACGCATTGTGGGATACGTAACGTTGGTCCTGGCACGCGTCCTTGCTGCCAGCAACATGGCGAAGACATAAAACAAAAACACCAGAACTACCACAAAAAAACTGACTGGCCAGGCATGACCCGAAAACCAGTAATAACTCTCATACGCCAGCCAAATGCCCGCCCAAACCGAAGTCAAGCCAATCACCACAGCCAAAATCAACGCCTGAGCAACACGCCGACTCAGACGAATGGCGGCACCGGCGGGGCCGATTAACAGTGCGGTAGCTAACACGGCACCAATCGCCAGTGCGCACACGGCTACCGCCAAACCCAACGCTAATAATTGCAAGAGCCCCATCCAGCGCGGTGAAATACCGCGCAGGGTTGCCAAATCTGGGTCCACAGCAGTCAGTATCCAGGGTCGATACAACAGAGCAACCAACACAAACACCGCCAAGGAAGCCCCTATTGCGGGCCAGATCAATTCTCGAGAAACGGCAAAAAGTGAACCAAACATCACGGATACGGCCGCTCCGGTGGTACTGGTGGTCGTCACATCCAGATACAAAAACAGTGCCGACAAGCCGAGCCCCGCCCCCAACACAATACCAGTAGCCAGATCTCGTTCCCGAGCTTTACGCACGCCGAGCCATTCCATACCCAACGCAGCAATCCAGGCCATTCCAAGAAAGCCCAACAACGGACTGATACCCAGAAGAAATGATGCCGCACCGCCAGCACTGCTAACATCAGCGAGGGCGTGTCCGGCAAAAGCATTACCCCGTAACACGGTAAACACCCCGATAATCGCACTCACCAGTGCTGCGCATGCACCTACAATGAGGGCCGTTTGTACGGGTTGACTATTCAGAAAAGCAGATTGCGACAAACAACGCCAAAGTTCATTCATGACTTCAGGCACCATGCCCAGAACAGCGGTTCATATTGGCTACATCGGCATTCTCGGGAGCATCGGGCAACACCAAAATCCGTCCCCCATGCGTGAGTACCGATACCGGGTACCCATAAAGTTTACTGAGGACTTCTGCTTGAACCACTTCGGCTACACTGCCCGTCGCGGCACGCCCATCCACCAGATAAACCAGTCGATCCATTTCGGGAAGCAAGGGATTCATATCGTGGGCCGTCACCAGAACCGCTATTTGCTGTTCGTGAGTCAATTTACCCAGTAGCGCGACCAGTGCATTAGCGCTGCCAAAATCGAGATTTGCCAGCGGTTCATCAAGAATCAACAATCTGGGCTCCCGCACCAGCGCATGCGCAATGACCGCACGCTGCTGTTGGCCACCAGAAAGCTCACCGACCCGTTGATCGGCAAACTCCTCGCCCCCTACCGCAGCTAATGCGCGCGCCACTGCCGTTTTTTTCTTGCTAGAAAATAAGGGCAAGCCCAAACGGTGCCCATCCACACCTAATTGCACCAAGTCTCTGGTCCGCAATGGTAAGTCTGGGTCAAAAGTAATTTTTTGCGGCACATAACCGACGAGCGCACGATTTTCGCGAGCCGGTGCCCCGTCAATCAAAGCATGTCCTGCACGCTGCTTAATCAAACCTAATAAAGTACGCAACAGGGTCGTTTTACCGGCACCATTTTCGCCAATCAGCGCACAAAGCTGTCCCGGATAAAGATCAAAACTGACCTCACGTAAAATGCTACGGCCGCCAAGATCAACAGAGAGATCAGCGACCGAAAGTATGGGATTGATAGATTTCAAGAGTTATTTCAGTACCGTCGTTGAGGTGCCATGTTCTACCGCCGCGCGCAAGGCGTTTACTTCCGCCAGCATCCAAGATTGGTAATTGTATCCTGTTGGCATGGTTTCATAAACGCCTACCACAGGAATATGTGCCGCTTTGGCATTACTTAAAAAAGAGGCCGTCAAAGAGTCTGTCACCTGTTGATTATATAAAAACACTTTAATTTGGTGACGCTTGAATAACGCATTCTGAATACTCACATCCTGCGGCGCAGGATCTGTACCATTCATAATGGCTGCTTGCAGGTTCCAAGGCGTTTTTATATCACAACCCACTGCTTGCAGCATGTAGTCTGCAACGGGTTCCGTAACCGCCACAGGCGTATTCGGGAATTTTGCCTTAAAACTTGCGATTGCTGCGTACCAAGGTCGTAATGAATCATCAAACTTTTTTACGTTGGCGGTGAAGTACTTGGCATGTGCCGGATCTAGCGCGCCTAGACGTTCAGCGACTGCTTTGGCCACGGCAGGCATCGTTGTAGGCTTATACCAAAGATGCGGATTTTTGGTGCTCTCGGGTAAATGGAGCAGATCCTGCACAACAATGACCTGACGTTGGGGATTAGGATCTGCTGCCAAAATCTTTTTAGCCCAACCGTCGTAACCTACCCCATTACGCACGACCAGCTGAGCAGCGGCAATTTTATGAGCCACTGCCGGGCTCGCCTCAAAAACATGTGGGTCCGTGTTGGGATTACTTTCAATGGCGCTGACTTGTACATAGGGGCCGCCAATTTGAGCAATCACATTGGCATATTGATTTTCGACGCCTACCGCATGAATAGTGCCCGCAACGGCAAACTGCGCGAGGCCCATTCCAGCAACCAGGAGCGCTGATGAGAGGATTCTGCGCAGAGCCAATTGTGGTTTTAGTGCTTTGGAAGATATAGATAGACCGAGTTCGTCAGAGACTTTCTTGTGCATGGTGGTTTCTCCAAAAAATGGTTGATTGCGGAAATAGTTTGAGACATACTTATTTGCAACACAGTTGCATATTAAGAGGCGCGATGACTCCTGTCAAGCAATCCTCAGCCCCTTAACCGATGCATCTTGCATAAAAGTAGTGCCCATTCTCAATTTTTTAATTTAACTTAGGACAAGTTATGTTTCGACAGCACCGCTTCTTCCGCTATCTATCTCTTTCCACACTAATGTTCTGCGCCTCCAGTACGGCTGCATGGGCTGCCAGCAGCGGCCAATCTATTCCGGAAGCAGCCCATCAAAACTGGTGGTGGGGTTTATCCATCGTCATGCATGGCGAGGTTGAGAGTGTTTCCAACCTCGATGGCGGAATAGCCACCGGCACTACGGCTACGGGCCTCTGGAAAGGCGGGATTGCACTGCACACCGGCAAAGCGGGATGGTGGCAAGGGGGGCTGTTCGTCGTCGAAGGGCTAGCCGCCGACAGCGGCGCACCGGATAACCTCTATGTCGGTGACTTGCAAGGCGTCTCCAATCTCACCACACCCTATCCCCATATGGCCCGGCTCTACAAGGCCTACTACCGGCAGAATCTCGGGCCATATACGCTTCGTCTCGGGCTGATCAATCCTAATGATTATTTCAATGTAACCGGGGTCGCGGGCCAGTTATTCAATGCCTCTTATGGTATTTACCCCACCATTACCGCCAACCTGCCCTTCACGCCCACTTATCCTTACTCCAGCTTAGGCGTCATGACTTCGGCAACTTGGGGCGGCAGTACCCTGATGGTCGGCGCCTTTGGCGCTGATGGCGTACATCCTTTTCGTGCGCCTTGGGGCGGCAATGGCATGATTTACCACGGTGAAGTCGATCAGAGCTTGCCACTTGGCCTAGGAACCGCCACGCTCAAGGTCGGTGGTTATTATAATCACGACTATGGTCCATATCTTACGCAGAATATCGCTATTGGACCTGCTCCAAGCCAAGGCGGCTTTTACGGTGCGGCCGAATATCGCTGGAAAGCGGGAGGCAATGACTGGGGTGCCTTTTTACAGGGTGGCGGCGCCCCCAACAACGCCAAGGTTTCACCCGTCAACGCCTACATGGGCGCAGGGCTACGCTTGCGCCACTTCATCACCGGTTCTCTTGGCTCCACCCTCAGTCTCGGCATGAACCGCGCATGGCTGCGGCAAAACGGCGCGGAAACCAGCCTCGAAATCAATTTTCGCCAACCCATTTTCAAAGGTTTTTATGTCCAACCAGACCTGCAGTACATCATCAATCCCGGTGCCAATAGCTCAGAAAATGCTATCCCCAATGCTTGGGTCGCCATTTTGCGAATAGGCTGGCATTACCATCTCACCCATCAACACACCTAGCCGCATAGTTTTTTTCAGCGCTCGTTAGTAATCGCTCATCTTCCGCGCTTCTTCGGCAGCTTCTTTATGAGCGATGTGTAAAAAGAGCTTTGCGGCCAGGACAAAAAATGCCGCTGCCGCCACCCCCGTAATGACCATACCGGCGGCGGTCTGGGCGTCACTGATAGAATGCATGCTCGCGACCATTGTGTGCATATTCATCGATTGCATATTCATTTAGTACTCCTCCTCAATGTCAGAAAGGGCATAAGCTCGTCATTTTATCGAATATCTCTTACACGGTCCCTTTATCATCAGACTTTATTCCCATGCTCCGCAGTCTGTCTATAGTCTGTAATTACAGTTTGCTACAATATTTTGACATGCTTTACCACCCCGCAGAACAGCAATCCATCTATAAATTATGGAAAGTCATTGTGCTCTGCTTCACCGCCACTTTCTTTTTACGCTCATGAGCGGCAACGCTATCTGTTGCCCCCCCTGACACCGCTGAGCTTTCCTCACTCCCAAGCTTAGGGGTAAGATGAGAGATTCTTTTGATGCGCAGCGAGATCCCGCAAATGACCCAAGCCCCTGATTCCACCTTGAATGCCGACACCCTCCGGCAAATCACCGAAGACGTCCTGAGCATCGCTCGCCAGCAAGGGGCAACTGCCGCTGAGACTTCTGCCAGCACGGGCAAAGGGCTCTCTGTCACCGTCCGCCTCGGCGAAGTGGAATCTATCGAATATCATCAAGACAAAGGCTTGGGTGTGACCGTTTAT
The DNA here is from genome assembly GCA_041676785.1 of Acidithiobacillus sp. Taxonomy (GTDB): domain Bacteria; phylum Pseudomonadota; class Gammaproteobacteria; order Acidithiobacillales; family Acidithiobacillaceae; genus Acidithiobacillus. The sequence continues at coordinate 17,377 of JBAYRF010000022.1, forward strand.
CTTGGCACTTCTCGGGGTAGTGCATCGACTTCCGATTTTTCCCGTAAAGCGCTTGCCGAAACCGTAGAAGCTGCGCTGACTATTGCACGCCACACCGCTGCCGATCCTTTTGCGGGCTTAGCTGATCCAGCGTTGCTGGCCACGGAATTTCCAGATCTCGACCTTTATCACCCTTGGTCTATTGATGCCGACACCGCCGCCGATCTCGCTCGCCGCTGTGAGGCGGCAGCCCGAGACAGCGATACGCGCATCCATAATTCGGAAGGTGGCAGTGTCGGCACCGGTGAAGGTACTTCGGTTTACGCCAATAGCTTGGGATTTGTGGGCAGCAGCCGTTCCTCTCGGCATAATCTTTCCTGTTCGGTGATTGCCGAAGATAGCCATGGTGGCATGCAGCGTGACTATTGGTACGATGTAGCGCGAGATGCCTCCGCTTTAGCCAGCCCCGAATCTATCGGTAAAACTGCCGCTGAACGCACCCTACGACGCCTAGATGCTCGCAAATTACCCACCAGCAAAGCCCCCGTCATTTTCGAAAATCAGGTAGCTTCGAGCATCCTCGGGCATCTGGCTAGCGCCATAAGTGGCGGCAGCCTCTATCGCAAAAGTTCCTTTCTCGTGGACAGTCTGGGCAAGTCTCTATTTCCTGAACACATCCGCATTTATGAAGAACCGCTGCGCAAGCGCGGGCTGGGTAGTGCCAGCTTTGATGGAGAGGGCGTGGCCACCCATAACCGCGACATCATCGCCGATGGGGTGCTTCAGGGTTATATACTGGACAGCTATAGTGGCCGCAAACTGCAAATGCCGACGACCGGCAACGCGGGGGGGGTACACAATCTGACGCTAGAACCGGGCGCGCTTTCTTTGTCCGAAATGATCCGGGAAATGGGGCGCGGCTTGCTGGTCACCGAGCTCATCGGATTTGGCATCAATATGGTGACCGGCGACTACTCGCGAGGCGCTGCTGGCTTCTGGGTGGAACATGGTGAAATACAGTATCCGGTCGAAGAAATCACCATTGCCGGCACTCTGCAGGAAATGTTCATGGGCTTGCAGGTGGTCGGCAACGATCTACTCACTCACGGTAACACCGGTTGTCCGTCTATACGGATTGACGAGATGATGATTGCCGGCGAGTAAGCCCTAGCGCCAGCACCATCAGCAAACCACTGAGTAGCAAATACGGGAGGCTCCCCCAACGACCATAGGGCGTCTCCCCCGCCATCGGCTGAATCGCCCCGTTCAAGGTGCCCACCACAAACTGAGGGAGTTGGCTGCGAACCGCACCATGGGGTGAAATCAAAGCCGTAATACCGGTGTTAGTAGCCCGAACGTCTGGTTTTTGTTGCTGTAGGGATTGCATGGCAGCCATTTGCAAGCTTTGCGCTGCGGCAATGCTGTGACCATACCAAGCATAATCACTGATATTGAGCAGGAAAGTGGCTCCTTCACGCACCCCTTTGCGAACATCGCGCGAAAAGGATTCTTCATAGCAAATAGTCATTCCCGCCTTCTGCTGATCTATCGGCAGGACATAGGGTCCGTGTCCAAAAGAAAAACTCCCCAACCCCGGCAAAAAGTGATGTACCAAAGGCCCTAACAAACGGGGTAAGGGAATATACTCTCCGAAGGGCACCAAATGCTCTTTTTGGTACCAGCGCAAGGGTGCCCGGCCATCAATTTCCATAGCCGCATTATAATATTTATGTCCCACCGCCTCGGGGATACCGATAATCAGGGTTTTGTGATTATGCGCTGACCATGCCTGCAACTCATCGATAAGATTAGGGATTTCTGTCTGAAAAATAGGAAATGCCGTCTCCGGCAGAACAATGAGTTGCGTATCTGGCGGAGTCTGCAAAATCAACTGCACATAATGATGGAGAATATGACTGACCGCCGCATCATTCCATTTTTCAGAAATAGGAATATCGCCTTGGAGCAGACTCACGCGCAATTTCTGGCCTACCGGATGGGTAAAAGATACGGAAGACATCGCCAACGCCACGCCGGAAAGGAGCAACAACGCCGAGACACCACCCAGTAATATCCGTCGCGATGTGGACTCGCAGAACATCCAAACCAGAATAGCGGCAAAACTGGCGGTGGCCAGCCCCACTCCATATTGTCCCAACCAAGGCGCAAAACCACCCAGAAAAGCATGGGTTTGCGTATAACCCGTGGCCAACCAAGGGAAGCCGGTAAATAGCCTAGCGCGCGCCCATTCCCCAAAAATCCATAAAACAGGCAAAGCCAGAAGGCGGGCGCTGCCGCGAAAAAATCGGATGGCCAACCACAGCGCCAGCGCCGGATAAATGGCACAGTAGGCAGCAAGCAAGGCGACTGCGCCCCCCGCCAGCAACCAATTCATATGGGCAAAATTATGAAGCGTAATGGAAATCCAGCTCGTGCCCGCTGCAAACGCAGCGAAACCAAAAACATAGCCGAGTACAGCAGCCTGTCGCGGACGTTTAGTAGTTACTACCAGCCAGAACAATCCAAACAACAGGGCAATGGCAAGCGGCCACCAGGCAAAGGGGGCAAAAGCGAGTGGCCAGGCCGCACCCAAAATTAATGCGGCTAGGAGCCGCAAAGGAAAAGGCCAGCTACGCAGAGTATCGCGCCTCATGCACCATCCTGCATGGGTATCTCAGACACCGCCGCACTACGGGGTGGTGTCACCCGCACAACATGTACCCGACGCCGATCTGCCCGCAATACTTCTAATCGCAAATTGCCCTCCTCAATCACTTCGCCCACACGCGGCACATGACCCAACCGGCCAGCTACCCAACCACTCAAGGTATCCGCATGCTCATCGGCCAAACGCGCCATAAAATGTTCGTTAAAATCTTCCAGCGGGATCAGCGCATTTACCAGAAAATCGCCGTCTTCTCGGGACGCGATCATCACATCTTCATCAATATCATATTCATCTTCGATTTCACCGACGATAATTTCCAGAACGTCCTCGATGGTAATCAAACCCGCCACCCCGCCATATTCATCGACGACTACCGCCATGTGATGGCGACCCGTCCGAAACTCATAGAGCAAGTGGTCCAGATGCTTGCTTTCCGGAATAAAAGTAGCCGGCCGCAATAAATCATTGAGTCGCGGAGCGGGTAATCCGGTTCGACAGCCCTGAAGCAGATCTTTCGCCAGCAGAATTCCGCGCACGTCATCTCGGTCATCCCCCACCACAGGAAAACGAGAATGCCCGATCTCCGAAACTCTAGCAATGATTTCCGGAAGCAGCATATCCATCTCGATCACTTCCATCTGAGCACGGGGAATCATCACGTCACGTACCGTCAACTCACCCATGCGAAAAATTCCGTCCACCATACGCGCGGCTTCTGCATCAATGACTTGCCGCTCGCCCGCTTCTCGGACGAGATCCAATAAACTGTCTTGGTCATCAACGTTACCGCGCAGCGATTGGGTAAAACGCTCCCACCAGTTGCGAGGGCGTTCTTGGCTACTTCGATCTTCACTCATGGATTTGGTTCAAGTAGGGGTCGGCCACACCCATTTCAGCCAGTAAACTTACTTCCAACGCTTCCATAGCGCTGGCCTCTGCATCTTCAATGTGATCATAGCCCAGCAAGTGCAAAGTGCTGTGAATCAGCAGATGGCGGTAATGATCGCTTGGGGATTTTCCCTGTTCTGCCGCTTCCTGCTGCACCACTTCTGGGGCAATCACAATATCTCCGAGAAGATCGCGACGAAAAATGGCGGGGAGACTATCTTGTGGAAAAGACAAACAGTTGGTCGGTCGCGCCTGCTGTCGGTAGCTTGCATTAAGATCGGCAATTTCCGATTTGCTGACAAAACTCAGTGATACTTCGGCAATCCGACCAGGATCACTGCACCGCGATGATGGGGCGCACAGTGCTTGTACAATAGCGCGCCGGGCTTCTAGGCGGGTAGGAATTGCCCACTGCGTCAACCCATCGTCTATCGCCATGCGGAGATAAAGTCGACTCACGATTTTTCTCCAAAGCGTTCATAAGCATGTACAATACTGGCTACCAAGGGGTGACGGACCACATCACCACTCTCGAAAAAAACCATTTCCACGCCCGGCAGATTATCCAGAACATCCAAGACTTGAACCAGCCCAGAAAGCTGGCCACGCGGCAAGTCCACCTGAGTGACATCCCCCGTAACCACCACTTTGGCCCCAAAACCCATGCGCGTCAGAAACATTTTCATCTGCTCAGGCGTGGTATTTTGGGCTTCATCCAGAATGATAAAAGCGTCGCTGAGCGTGCGACCCCGCATATAGGCCAGCGGAGCCACTTCGATAATTTGCCGCTCCATGAGCTTGGCCACTTTTTCATAACCCAGCATTTCATGGAGAGCGTCATAGAGTGGGCGCAAATAAGGGTCCACTTTTTCACTCAAGGAACCCGGTAAAAAGCCTAAGCGCTCGCCGGCCTCGACCGCTGGACGTACCAGAACCAGACGCCGAACTTGATTGCGCTCCATCTGCTCCACCGCCGCAGCGACCGCCAAGTAGGTTTTACCAGTACCTGCCGGTCCAATTCCAAAAGTCAGATCATGACTACGGATCGCATCCAGATAACGCCGTTGCCGTAGCCCCCGACCACGGATCACACCCTTGAGGGTTTGCACGCCTACGGATTCAACATTGCCAGCCACAACGGCCTCGGCTTCCAGTTGCACACTCTGGATGCTGTGATGTACCCAGTGACTAGATAGCGCGCGCCCTTGGCGCGCCTGGGTATAGAGTTGCGCCAGCACTTCTTGCGCGGCCTGTACCGCAGCCGCAGGACCGGTTATGTGAAAACGTTCGCCGCGTGGGAGAATCACTACGCCCAAACGGGATTCAATCTGTTTGAGATGTGTATCCAACTCTCCGGACATAGCGGACAGGATACTCGCACTGGCAGATTCAGCGATATAATCGCCATGACTGACGGAGGCGGTCTTACTCGGAGGTTCCATGGGATTATACGGCAACGCGCTGCACTGCTATTGCCGTCGCTCGACCACGCAAACTGTTAGGCAGAGCTGCAGTAATTTCAACCTCCCGCATTTGTCCCACCCAATCCGCCGGGCCTGCTAAATTCACAGAACGGTTACAAGCGGTTTTCCCGGTCAACTCATTGGGATCACGACGGGAGGGTCCCGTAATCAGGACAGACTGTCGGGTGCCCACCAAGGCTTGAGCATAACTCTGCGCCAAGCCGTTAACCCGCCCCTGGAGCACAGCCAAACGCGCATCCTTTTCAGCTTCGGGAACACTATCTTTGAGTTTCAATGCCGGAGTATTAGGGCGTTGACTGTACTTAAAGGAATACGACTGATCAAAGCGCACCTGGTCGATCAAATCCATGGTCGCCGCAAAATCCGCATCAGTTTCTCCTGGAAAACCCACAATAAAGTCGGAGGATATTTGAATACCGGGACGGGCTGCGCGTAATTTTTCAATCTTTTCCAAGTATTGTGCCACGGTATGCTTGCGGTGCATGCGCCGTAAAATGCGGTCAGAACCACTTTGCACCGGTAAATGTAAATGCGGCGCCAAAATATCAATCGCGCCATGGGCGGCGATCAGTGCATCATCAAGATTACTGGGATGCGAAGTAGTATAACGCAAGCGCAGCAGATCAGGGATACGCGCCAGACGCGCCAACAGCTCCGCTAAGTCGCCCTCACCCACCAGACCGGTAGCGCCACGGTAAGCATTGACGTTTTGCCCGAGGAGCGTAATTTCTCGTACGCCTTGATCTACTAGGCTCCGCGCTTCCCGCAAAATATCCGGCATGGAGCGACTATACTCGCGTCCGCGCGTATGCGGCACCACGCAAAACGTACAGAACTTATCACACCCTTCCTGAATGGTCAGAAAAGCCGTGGCACCATCGCGCCCCGGTCGTTGCGGCAAGCGATCAAATTTTTCCAGAACCGGAAACTCCACATCCACTTGCGCTCGGCGTTCTGCAAGGCAGGCATCGAGAAGATCGGGCAAACGATGGAGCGTCTGCGGTCCAAAAACAAGATCCACATAAGGGGCACGACGACGCAACTTAGCCCCCTCTTGACTCGCTACGCAACCACCTACGCCGATAATCAGCTCAGGACGCTGTTCTTTCAGCGGTCGCCAGAAACCAAGTTGGGTGAACACCTTGTCTTCCGCTTTTTCGCGGATAGAGCAAGTATTCAACAAGAGCACATCGGCCTGCAGAGGATCATCCACCAATCTGAGATCATGACTCACCGCAAGCACATCCGCCATGCGCTCTGAATCATATTCATTCATCTGACAACCGTAGGTTTTGATATACAGATTTTGCAATGCATTCCCAGAAAAAATGTGGATTTATGAAGATGATAGGGCCAGCATAACGGATTGACAAGGGTAAGTTCTCTGATGACCGCTAGCGGAATGACGAAAGCGCCAAGCACATGCTAGAGTATGGACCATTCGAACTGGCACCATACACGCCCGTGTGGTGCCCGCATTGGTGGAGAAAGCCCATGTCCAGATCTTCCGGGCCGGTATCTCAGGCTTGGCACTTTACCCGCGAATTCCTGCGCGACCCCCACGCTATCGGCGCTGTAGTGCCTAGTTCGCCGTATCTGGCGAGGCGCATGGCGGCCATGGTACCTCCCGGTAGCGGGCTGGTTGTCGAACTCGGACCGGGGATGGGGCCGGTTACCAAAGCGCTTCTAGCGAGCGGCATAGAGGCGCGTGATCTGGTGCTCGTTGAGCAGGCACCGGCCATGGTTCGACATTTGCGCCACCATTATCCGGACGTAGAAGTCATCGAAGGCGACGCGGCACATCTGCAGCAACTGATCGCTCATCGCGGGCCCGTTCGTGCCATCGTTTCCAGTTTGCCGCTCAGAACCATTTCCCAAGACGTGGTTGAGCGCATTTTTAAGCAACTCCCTAGAATCAGTCAGCAAGGTACGACATTTATTCAGTTTACTTACCACTTTCGGAGTTCTTGCCAAGGACTACCCGCCGAATTCCGGAAGGGCCGACCTTCCATGGTGTTGCGGAATGTTCCTCCCGCTCGCGTTGACCATTTTATTTATCACGGTACGGGAACGCGCTGATTTGCCGAAAATGATGGAGAAAAATCCACCGCCTCTGCGACATGCCCCGCGACACTTGTGGCCCTGGCTCACCTTACCCGCATCACTGACCGCCGCCTTACAGCGGGCTTACGGCAAGACGTATCCCGTCACCGCGCTGCTGCTCGGTAGCGGTCGACGCAAGGCCAACCCCACGGAACGCTGTATATTACATTTGCATCGTGGTGCGCATATTTTCTGGCGAGAAGTCGCCCTGCATGGGGGTGACGCTGGCCGTCCAGCCATTTGGGCCATGACGAGCATCCCGCTCGCTGGACTGCGTCATGGCCTTCTTCCCCTGACCCACCATGGTTCACGACCCATCGGTAACACGCTGTTTCGCCACCGCCGACTGCGACGCTCGCCCATTGTTCTGGCCACACGTCCGCGCTTTGGTCAACGCACTTGGCAACGCCGCTCGATTTTGCGCCGGGGCAACACCGGAGTGCTCGTAGAAGAACATTTCTTAGTCGACATGCCGCGCTGGGCAGGACGGGGGCATCGTTAATGTCCGCTCCCCAAACTTCTACATCCCGTTTCCGGGCCTATTTATCGCTGATGCGAGTGGATCGGCCCATTGGCACATTACTGCTCTTGTGGCCGACCTATTGGGCACTCTGGCTGGCCGCTAGGGGTACCCCCTCTCTGCGTCTATTTGTGATATTTACGCTGGGAACTTGGCTCATGCGCTCGGCGGGGTGTGTTATTAACGATTATTTTGACCGCGATTTTGACAAACAGGTGGCACGCACCTGCCAACGGCCACTGGCGGCAGGACTGATTACCCCGGGGGCCGCATTACGTCTTTTTGTGCTGTTGTGCCTGCTGGCCGCCGCCTTGCTGCCCTTTTTAAACGTGCTCAGCATCCTACTGGCGGGTGGCGCGGTGGTTATCACCATAACCTATCCACTGTTCAAACGTTTTACCCACCTGCCCCAAGCCTACCTCGGAATTGCTTTCTCATTCGGCATTCCCATGGCTTTCGCCGCCACGCTGGGAAGCGTTCCCCTACTGGCCTGGTGGCTGATGCTCGCTAATGCTTGCTGGGTGGTCGCTTATGACACGGCTTATGCCATGGCAGATCGCCCGGACGATCTCAAAGCGGGAATCAAGTCCACGGCAATACTGTTTGGCCGCTTTGATCGCCATGCCATTGCCGGACTCCAATGGGTCATGCTGGCTATTTTTCTGGGGATAGGCATGGTGACGGCCATGAGCTGGCCCTTCTGGATCGCGTTACTCAGCGCATTAGCCCTAGCCGGATATGAACAAACGCTACTGGGTGGCGAACGCGACCTCGCGTTTAAAGCCTTCCTGCATAACAATTGGATCGGTCTGCTGCTATTCTGGGGGATTGTTGCTGGCCTCGCGCCAGCGGGAACCTCCTTGATCTCGCCCATTATGGGCTAACATTTTGTGACCACTATTTACGATAAAACTTATACACAGTTTACTCATGGAATACTCACGGAATCGGCATTCGCTCCAAGTCATTGTTGTGCCGACTCATCTTGTTGTTTTTTTTGTGTTTTTGCTTTGCTACATTTTTAGGCAACCCACCTAAGATCTTGAAGCACTGGGAATACGGGGCTTTTCCGAATGTTCGTACACAGACTTATCCACAGAACTTGTGGGCAACTTTATGGATATTGAAATCCCCTGTCTGCAAATCGCCTTATTAAGCCCACTTCGGCAGACTTTTTCCTATGCCCTACCCGACAATGAATCCCTTTCCCCCGGAGTCAGGGTGCTTGTCCCATTTGGCAAAAGCATCCGCACCGGAATCGTACTCGGCAATAGTCATTGTCCATCGGGAATCACTCTAAAACCCATCGCCGCCGTACTAGACCGGCATCCCCTACTTCCGCCAGCCCTGCAAAATCTACTGCACTTCGGCGCCCAATATTATCAACATCCCATTGGCGATGTCTGGGCAAGTGCTTTGCCCACACTGCTTCGCCAGGGGCGCGCATTACCCACGACCACGTCGCAAGGCTACTGTCTGGCCACATCCGTTCAGGCGCCAAACCGACTTGGCAAGCTACAGCAAGCGCTTAAAGATCTCCTGAATACGGAGCACCCCATAGTCGAATCAGCCATCCCCAAAACCTTGCGTCCAGTACTCCGGCAAGCGCTTCAACGTGGTTGGGTCGAAGGTAAAGTGATGCCGATGGCTGCAATCCCGGGGCGGGCGGCACCTTACATATTAAATGCCGAGCAACAACAGGCTGTTGAACAGCTACGCGAGATCAAAGGCTTCCAGTCCTGGCTCCTAGACGGAGTCACCGGAAGCGGTAAAACCGAAGTCTATTTTGAGGCCATGCGTCCACATCTCGAAATTGGCCAGCAGATTTTGATACTGGTGCCAGAAATCGGCCTCACCCCTCAGTTGGTGGCGCGCTGCCAGGAGCGCTTCGGTGCGCAGGCAGTCGCGGCTCTGCATTCAGGTCAAAGCCCCGGAGAACGCCTGCAAGCCTGGACAAAAGCCGCTACGGGCCAAGTTCAGGTCATCATCGGAACCCGTTCAGCGCTGTTCGTCCCCATGCCAAAAATCGCCATGATCATCGTCGATGAAGAACACGACGCGTCATTCAAACAGCATAGTGGCTGGCATTATTCGGCTAGAGACCTCGCTATTCAGCGCGCCCGACTCGAAAAAATTCCCATCATACTGGGCTCCGCAACCCCATCTCTGGAGACACTCCATAACGTTCGCACGGGCCGCTATCAATGTGTCAAACTCCGGCAACGCGCTACCCGCGCCGCATTACCCCGTATCACCATCGTTCCGCTTCGACGTCAGCACCTGCTAGGTGGATTGTCTAACACGCTGATCACCGCCTGTGAACACGATCTCGCCGCAGGCAATCAAGTGCTCCTATTTCTGAATCGGCGCGGCTATGCACCCGCCGTACTCTGTCATGATTGCGGCCATGTGCTGCAATGCCCGCGTTGCAGCGCGGCATTAACCTGGCATCGTCAACAGGAACGCTTACGTTGCCATCATTGCGGTCACGAATCGCGCTGGCCGTCCTCCTGCCCTGAGTGCCAAGGCAGCACACTGATCTCTACCGGACAAGGCACAGAACAGCTCGAAGAAGTCCTGCGCCAACGCTTTCCCAACATCCCGGTGTGGCGTGTTGACCGCGACGCCCTACCCGGTCGGAATGCCTTTGCGGCGACCCTGACCCACATTCACCAGAACCAACCGGCTATTCTGGTAGGCACGCAGATGCTCGCTAAAGGCCATCATTTTCCCGCCGTCACTCTGGTCGGCATCGTGAATACCGACCAAGGTCTTTTTAGTGCTGACTTTCGCGCCCCCGAGCGTCTTCTGCAGACCGTACTACAAGTGGCCGGTCGTGCGGGCCGCGAGGATCGTCCAGGGCGCGTACTACTGCAAACCCACCTGCCCCAGCATCCATTATTACAGAGCCTGAGCCAGGGCGATTATGAAGGCCCTGCCCAAGCCTTGCTGGACGAACGCCAAGCCGCAGGACTGCCCCCCTTTAGCGCGCTCACCCTGCTTCGCGCCGAAGCCCACAAACGACAACCGGTGATCGACTTTTTGACGGCGGCCCGAGATTGCGCACCTAAAAATCTGCGGATCAGTGGGCCACAACCCGCGCTGATGGAACGTCGCGCGGGATTTGAACGGGCGGAACTCTGGATAGAAACAGCCAGCCGTGAGGAAATGCAAAAAGCACTGCGAATATGGTTGCAGACCTTCCAGCAATTACCCGCCGCACGCCGAGTACGCTGGGCCTTAGATGTAGATCCTCAACTCATGATTTAGTGCATACCGGTTCAAGGAGTGATCCGTATTGGGAATTTATTCAATCTATGCGACACTTGTAACGATAATGAGGAGTCCGCATGCCAAAAAATGTCAAACCGACAGTCTCTGACACCGCGCCAGAACGTTGCATATTATATGTCGGAGAAAGAGACATCGTCGCGCCATCTCTGGATATTTTTCGTCAGGAAGGATGGGATTTCGTTTTTGCCTCTTCGTTAGAAGAAGTACCTTCGCTCACCGCAAAACTCACCGCATTAGTGGGTGTGGTGGGATTCGGAGAGGCCGAACTCGTTGATCATGGTCATCGCGTTGAGCTCATGCTCGCCCAGTCTCAAAAACTTAAATGGATTGCCTTGATTTCCCGCCACGACTCCGAACAACCCGCCTATCGGCAGTTAATCAGCAGCGCATTTTATGATTATCACACCTTACCGGTGGATGCTCGACGGCTTTCCGTCACCCTAGGCCATGCCCAAGGCATGGCAGAAATCAGTGCAGAAGCTTTTTATACGGGGCATTGGGATAAAGACCATCGTCAGGAAAATGAAATGGTCGGCGCCAGCGATCAAATGCAAAAAGTCTACCAAGAGATCCGTAAAGTTGCGGGTGTCGAAGCGCCGATTCTGATTACGGGAGAGAGTGGTACCGGAAAGGAACTTACTGCGCAGGCCATTCATGAACGCTCAGGACGACGGGAAGGCCCTTTTGTTGCCGTAAATTGCGGCGCGCTTCCTGCCAACCTGATCCAATCCGAATTATTCGGACACGAGAAAGGCGCCTTCACCGGCGCTCATGAACGTAAACTTGGACGCATTGAATCCGCCAACGCAGGAACCCTGTTTCTGGATGAAATTGGCGATTTACCCATGGACTTGCAAACCAACCTGCTCCGCTTTCTACAGGAAAAAACGATTCACCGAATCGGCGGGCGCCAAGACATCGAAGTCAATGTCAGAGTATTAGCCGCTACCCATGTCAATCTCGAGGCAGCCATCAAAGAGGGACGTTTTCGTCAGGATCTATACTATCGGCTCAATGTACTACAAATAAAAATGCCCCCGTTGCGTGACCGAATGGGTGACATTCCGCTCATCGCACATTATGTTTTCACGCGTTTCTCGAACGAAAAAGGGCATCGCGTAAAAGGATTCAGCGAAGAAGCCCTGCATGCCATGAATCATTACGACTGGCCGGGAAACATTCGCGAACTCATCAACCGGGTACGACGGGCTATGGTCATGTGCGAAAAATTCCTGATTTCGCCGGTTGATCTCGGCTTGGAACGCCGCACCAATTCACGCGCTCAAGTCACCCTGAACGAAGCGCGGGATACGGCGGAAGCGGCGAGTATTCGTGCGGCTCTAGCCCAAAGTCGCGGTAGTGTCAGCGTGGCAGCACGACAATTGGGCATCTCCCGGGTGTCCCTCTACCGCCTTATGGAAAAACACAGCATCTCAAAAAACTGAACCCAAAACCACGCTAACCATTTGATCCCATAACCAACTTGCACAGAGAAATACCTATGCTATTCTTCAGAATAGCCGGTTGGGCTATTCTTGATGATTTTGGGGTGTGAAATGGCAGTGGGTACCGTAAAGTGGTTCAATGACAGTAAGGGATTTGGTTTTATTACGCCGGAAGATGGCAAGGAAGATATATTTGTACATCATTCCGCTATTGAAGGTACTGGGTTCAAGACCCTAGCCGAAGGTGAGCGCGTCAGCTTTGAGGTCACCCGTGGCCCTAAAGGCCTCCAGGCGGAGAAAGTTCGTCGGGCCTAATCAGCCCATCGGGTGGTTTTGACCACCCGTTTCCTTCAAGCAATAGGACACCGGAAATGCTCGCGCAATCCGGTTTCTTTTTGCCTAACGATCTCTAGCCGGCTTTTTTCGCTTCGCCGGAACGGCACGCTGCTCTTTACTTTTATACTCGCTTTTTGCGGACTTCGCGGTCGTCGCCGACAATATTTTGCGAGGGGTCCGGGGTTGCTCTTCACTTCCTGCCGCACGCGGCTTACCGGTCCCGTAGCGCTTTGTCGGTGCTGCTCCCGCCGCATCCGCAGCAGCAATTTGCAGAGGTCGACCAGCTACCCAAACTTTTTGTAAGTGCTGCAAAGCGGCCGCAGGAAGATCTGCTGGCAGCTCCACCGTAGTATGGTCCGCGTTGATTTCCACCCGGCGAATATGACGACTGGGAATACCCGCTTCATTGGCAATCGCGCCCACGATATTTTTGACTTGGGCGCCGTGGCTTTCCCCCACATCCAACCGAAAGCGCCGCATGGGCACATCATCGGCATTGCTGGCCCGAGGGGGCCGACCACTGCCTCGATCACTCCCACTTCGGGCTGGTGGTCGATCGCCCTCGCCGCGACGCCGCGCCGAAGAGCGTCCAGGGCTGGCAGAAGTATCGCTGCGCATCGGACGGGAAGGTTCCGCTTCTACAGGTACCAATGGACGCTCTTTTTGCACCATATAGGCCAAAGCAGCAGCAATCTCGCCCATTCCTACATCATGCTCCTGTTGAAAGCCCGCGATCAGCGACTCGAAAACCGCAAGATCCTGACTGTTGAGCACTTCTGAAAGCTGGTCCTTAAACTGGCTCATGCGTCGATCAGCCACCTCATCAATACTCGGCAGATGCATTGCGGTAATGGTCTGTCCGGTAGCCCGCTCAATCGCGCGCAGTAAATGCCGTTCACGCGGCGCCACGAACAAAATGGCATCTCCGGTTCGACCCGCACGCCCAGTTCGTCCGATCCGATGCACATAGGCCTCAGTATCGTTAGGAATATCATAGTTAATAACGTGGGTAATACGTTCCACATCCAGACCGCGAGCGGCCACGTCTGTGGCGACGACAATATCCAGCGCACCCGACTTAAGACGCTCAATGGTCTGCTCACGCAAGGCCTGACTCAAATCACCGTTAAGCGCTCCACAAGAATATCCGCGCGCCTCCAGACGCTCGGTCAACTCCACTGTCGCCGTTTTGGTGCGCACAAAAACAATCCAGGCGTTACTGTCCTCGACTTCCAGAATGCGCGTCAAAGCATCGAGCTTATGGGTGCCGCTGACCTGCCAGTAACGCTGCCGAATGGCGGCCACCGTCGTGGTAGCCGATTTGATACGAATTTCGAGAGGATCGCGCAGGTAAGTTTTAGCAATCCGGCGGATCGCATCGGGCATCGTTGCCGAAAAGAGCGCCACCTGGCGACCATCTGGGGTATGTTTCAGGATGTCCTCAACGGCATCTATAAACCCCATCCGTAACATCTCGTCCGCTTCATCCAGAACCACGGCTTTAAGTTGATCCAACACCAGCGTCTTGCGGCGCAGATGGTCCTGTATACGCCCCGGAGTGCCCACCACAACCTGCACACCACGCTGCAGCTGCTTGAGTTGCAACCCCATAGACTGCCCACCATAAATCGGTAGTACGTGGAAGCCCGGCAAGAATTTGGCGTAACCCTGCATGGCTTCGGCAACCTGAATAGCCAGTTCGCGGGTTGGCGCCAGGACCAGCACTTGCGGCACGCGCAGAGTCAGATCAACGCGACTCAGGAGCGGTAGAGCAAAGGCCGCCGTCTTACCGGTACCGGTTTGCGCTAGGCCAATTACATCACGACCTTCCAGCAGCGGCGGGATACTCTGCGCCTGAATCGGGGAGGGCTGTTCGTAGCCGATCTCCGCGACCGCTCTTTGGAGCGGTTCAGCGAGGGCAAAATCAATAAAACGGAGATCAGCTTGTTGAGACATGGACACACCCAGACAGAGAATTCAGCGTCGGAACTATACGCCAATTATCGGCAACTTGCAGTGTTTTATTACCCACAACAAAACCGATGACATTTAATCGGCGTCCAGAACGGCTTGCAACTCGCGCTGAATCGCCACATCAGCATCCGGTCCGATGGGCGTTTGATTCGGCGTAAAAGTATCTGTAAAAGCATACGCATAGTGCACATCCTGCAACCCCAAACTCCCGAAAACCCGCGTTTCCCATGAGTGATCGTCGGCATGTGGAACCAGCGTTGGCCACTGATCAGGCTTCACGCTCTCTAAAATCGGGCCAAAAAATATCGCTCCTGGCTTGTTACGCAAACGCAGTGCGCAGGCCCCTCGGGTACGTCCCGACATCGGCAAAAAATCAATCGTTCGTGTCAAACGTAACTTGCTGTCCAACGCTACATCAATGGACACATCAAGATGCTGATTTTCAAGGGGCTGCGCTACCAGTTTGCAGCCCGCACCCTGCCAAAGCGCGAGATCCTGAGCCCCAAAATAACTGGGTAAAAACAGTACTTGTAGCGGCGCCAAAGCCATCAATTCATCACGCAGCGATTCGGTATAACGTGGACCGTTGACCAGTATTCCACCGGCATCCTTATCGGCAATATAATAAACAGCCGGGGTGTCTACGCCTCCTTCGACATGATAAATATCGCGATCAAAAAAACTGCATAGTTTTTGCATCGTGTTCTCCGCCTAACGCAGTACATGAAGGCTCGTAGTATAACGCCAACCCAGCACGAAACTCATCCCGAGCGCCATTGTAGGCCATCACCGTTATGGCATAATGCCCTCATGAATATTCTCCTGCTAGTGGCCGCGCTCATCATCATCCTCGCTGGCGCCGAGGGTTTCACCAACGCTTTGGAGCATTTGGGCGACCGTTTGGGGGTATCGGAGGGCGTCACCGGCTCCATATTTGCTGCTGTGGGAACGGCGCTCCCTGAAGCGATGGTCCCTATCGTCGCCGTATTCGCCACCGCTTCTGCCACGCCTACACCCTTGGGTGAAGAAGTCGGCGTCGGTGCGATACTGGGCGCGCCCATGATGCTGTCCACGTTGACTTTGTTCTTGATGGCCGTATTCGTTTCGCCACAACGGGGATGGCGCGGTGCCTTGCAGCCTGAACCGAGTGGACTACGCCGTGATCTTGGCTGGTTTCTAACCGCTTTTGGACTTTCGGCTGTTGCTTTGTTCGTACCCCATCACATTACGTTGGTGCGTATCGGCATTGGACTCATTTTAGTCACCCTGTATTTTCTGTATGTGATGGTCACCTTACGCGCCTCCGCTGCATTGGTTGCCGAAGGACATGGTACCGAAGCCAAGCATGCGCTTTACCTGAGTAAAACCGGGTTGCCTACACAAATGATCGTCATTCTGGTGCAGCTCGCCATCGGTCTGGGCCTGATCGTTTTCGGCGCCAGTCTATTTGTCGATGGTATTGAGGCGCTCTCTAACTGGCTGGGCATATCCGCGCTTATTTTATCGCTGCTCGTTGTTCCAATCGCCACCGAACTGCCAGAAAAAATCAATAGCATTCTCTGGATTCGACGTCGCAAAGATACGCTGGCTTTTGGCAACATTACCGGTGCGCTGGTTTTCCAGGGCAGTCTTCTCCCCGCTATTGGCGTACTGCTGACCCCGTGGTCCCCTTCTTTTCCGGTTCTTCTCGGTGCTGGCCTGACTCTACTCGCTGGTGGGTACACTTATCTGCTGGTCCGCAGAGGCGTCATCCTCCGACCCTATCATTTCATTTTTAATGGGCTTTGTTATGGGGCCTACTTTTTCGCACTGACCTAATCGCCACAGACCGTGGTTCAGGCTCGCGATCAGGATGCAGATTTTGCTAGACTAGGGACCAAGCCTCGGTAGCTCAGTGGATAGAGCAACCGCCTCCTAAGCGGTAGGTCGCGCGTTCGATTCGCGCTCGGGGCACCAATAAAATCAACATCATACCAACGATTCACAGCAAATTTTTTTGGTCAATTGAATTTACGCTGCGAATATGCTGCACTGAGACTTCGGATTCATTGCAGCGAGAGTGCAGCATGGCAACCATAAATTCACGGGAAGACCAAGACGGCATCACGATTGGCTGGCAGGCCATCGTCCGAAAAAAAGGGTATCCCAGCCAGACAAAGACCTTCCGGGCGAAACGCGATGCCGAAGCCTGGGCGCGAATCATCGAATCGGAAATGGATAGGGGTGTCTGGCGGGATCGAAGCCGTGCAGAGGCCACGAGCGTCGCCGACCTGCTGGATCGCTATGCACGGGAGATACTGCCTGAAAAAAAGAGCCGACAGGGGCCAAGTTCCGTCATCCGTATCCTGACCGCATCCGAGCTCGGTAAATTGTCGTTGGCGGCCTTGTCGCCGGAAAAACTGGCGCTGTATCGGGACAGACGGATCAAGTCCATCAGCAAAAAAACGGGCCGCACACTGACCAGTCAGACGGTACGACATGAAATTGCCCTCCTCTCCCGCGTCATTACTCATGCTATAAAAGAATGGGGCATCCCACTCGCACATGGAAATCCGTGCCTGCAAATCAAAATGCCGGCACAATCTGGTGCGCGGGATCGCCGTCTAATGGATAACGAAGAGGAAAAGCTGTTGTCCGCATGCGGCGATGCCCGCAACCCGTGGCTACGCCCCGTAGTCGTCTTCGCCATCGAAACGGCCATGCGGGCGGGAGAAATTCTGGAAAGTTACGGTACGACGGATACGGAAACAGGAATCCGTCCCCAAAAAACGCCGGGGCTGCAATGGTCAGACGTGGATCTGAAAAAGCGCACGGCGCACCTGCCCAAGACGAAGAATGGTGAGGCCCGCACGGTGCCCCTCTCCAGTCGCGCGGTGGCCACGCTGGAAGCCTTGCCGCGCAATCTGGACGGGCGCGTGTTCGGGGTTACTTACGAGGGGATACATCAATCCTATGTGCGCGCCTGCCGCCGTGCCAATATCACCGGGCTGACCTTTCACGACCTGCGCCACGAGGCCACCAGCCGACTTTTTGAGAAGGGCCTGAACCCGATGCAGGTGGCGGCGATTACCGGGCACAAAACATTGCAGATGCTGAAGCGTTATACTCATCTACGGGCGGAGGACTTGGCAAAACTGCTGGGGTGATTGGCGGCTGCTCAAACACCCCTCCAACAAACGGTTCAGATCGTGGCTACGCATGATCTAACCTTATTCGTTATGCCGCGTTGTGCGCATCTTCACTCTTGTACTTCTCAACGAGGGCCGCATGCAGTTCCCGCATCGCGTCGATTTCTGGACGGTCGGCAAGCAACTCGACATCGAAGCCCAGGCAAATCTCGATGTCTTTCTGCGAGAGATAGTTGCCGTGAATCAGCACTTCGCGGATCTGGTCGGCGGCATCAGGATACTCGCACTCGTCGGGGGGGAGAGCGGCAGGTAGTTGGCGAGTTCGGCAGCTTCTTCCATGGCTCAGACCGCCGAACCCTTCTTGCGACGATTGCGGATCGCTGCAACCCAGTCATCCAGCGCTTCAATATCGGCCTTGAGTTCCACGGGACCGGGAACCGGCGCACGGGCAGCCGCTGCTTGGTCATGGCCAGGCAGCCACTTCGAGCATTTTGACATCGCCGTCTCAACCGTCTTGCAGTCCTCGGGGGTAATATCCGCAATCTGGGCAACTTGTTGCGTCTGGATGCTCGGCCTGTAGCGTTCGACCACGCCACCAAGAAGCACTTCCTCAAGAGCGCGCTCCCAGGCTTCACGCAGCAAGCCGTAGAGATACTTGGCATCCTTCTCATAGGCGTCCTGATGACCATCACGAGAAAGTTTGTCGGCGGCCTGCCAGCCGTTCTTCAAATAGCCGATTTTCTTCTTGATCGGCAGCGCGACCCAAGGCAATTCCTCCGAGCACACCCCTGCACCCTTGGACAGAAACCGAACGTGCTGGTCAAACTGCTAACGCTAGATCCTCTGCGAATTGCTTAAGAAGTAGCAGAAAGACGACATCATGCGTGAAGACGATGACTTGTCGCGTCTTGGCTTCTTGAACCAAACGCCGCGCCACACCCTGGCGCCATTGGTAATCGAGTGAGGACACCGGATCGTCGAACACGATGCCGGACAGCTCGTCGGCTGTGCTGAGTTCTGCAAAGAACGCCGCGATGGAGAGGCAGCGCTGCTCGCCCTCGCTGACGACTTTAGGCAGGTCAACGCCGGGCGCACGTGTAAAAACGAGCTTGTGGTAGAACACGCCGTCCGCGCCACCGAGTTCCTTCAACTCAACCTCGAAGAACTTGCGCTTGCCGCCGAGCTCCTCGCTCTCAGCGTCCATGTCGTCCATGAACTTGTAGATGAGGGCGATGGTGATCTGCTCGACCTGGGATTTGGGGTCGGGGGCTTTGCCGACGAGGATGTCGCGGGCTGTGTCGATGCGGCGTTTGGTGGTGGTGTCGAGCACGGCTTAACCTTTGATTTGCTTGATCGCCGTGGCTCCGGTGAGCACCTGCATCTGGCGGATGGCGATTTCGTTGAGGCGTTTGAGACGCTCGCCTTGCGGCAGCGCCATATGGATCAGTTCGGCGTTCATCCCCTCGAATTCGAGGGGTTTAAAATCGGCGTTATTCAGCCGCTCCCATACGCCCAAAAACTCGATGGTATTACGGTTTCTCATCCAGTTCTGGATGACATGGTCCGATCGATCCGGTTCTTTGTGCTTGGCAATGTCCGTCAGGGAAATATAGTCATCACTCGCTTGGCTGAGAACTGTGACGGCAGTACCTTTGACTTCGATAGTGCTTTTCTTGGTTTTGCTCATGGCGGTTCCTATGGCGCGAACTGGTTCAAGGCGACATAGTCCTTGATGTATTCGGGGACGAGCGTACGGTACTGCTGGGGCACGGCTCTGAAATCATGGGTGGTGAAGAACGGGTTGGTGGCCAGATCGGTGAAGTGTTTGCTGTCGATGATGTCGCGCACCCGGTTGCTGGTGACGTAGGCCTTGAAGTAGGTCTTGATGGCCGGGATGGCCGAGGGTGGCTCGGGCACGCGGTCGGCGACGAACTTGGAGAACTCTTCCTCCAGCAACTCATCCTTGGACTTGAAGCGCGGGATGAGGCCGAAGACCTTTTCCAGTATCTCGCGCAGAGTCAGGCGGCGGTCCACGGCGGCGGCCTTGCGCAGTTTGTCGAGGGTGTTAGTACTCCTCGGGCTTGTCGAAGACTTCGCGGTTGACGTAGTCGATGACGCGGTCCCACTGCCCGGCTTCAACGGCGGCGGCAACGGTGTCATTGGCGCGGATTACGTCTTCAAACTTCTCGAAGAACATGCGGTCGATCTTCATGCCTTCGCAGCCGATGGTCTCTTCCTTGACCATCAAGACGATGTCGTCGCCGAGGTGCTCATAGGTGCCGCCCACGACCACCGGGCCTTGGCGGCCGCTGCCTTTGCCCTTGGGCAGCGGCAGCTTCAGCACTTCGTCGTAGTTGAAATCGGCCTCAAAGTATTCGCAGTTGGCGAAGAAGTCGAAGAGTTTGAACGCGGTCTTTATGGGCTGTTGCACGCCTTCCTTGATGGTGTCGTCGAAAAGCGCCGCGCGGAAGTCGTGCTTGCGGGTGCCGCGTCCCTTGATCTGGATGAAGTCGGTGGGCGAGAAGATCGGACGGAACAGACCGATGTTGAGGATGTCGGTGCAGTCGTAGCCGGTGGTCATCATGCCAACGGTGACGCAGATGCGCGCCTTGCTGGTCTTGTAGGTGGGGATGAAGTTGCCGGAGCCGAGCAGGTTGTTGTTGGCGAAGTTGATAGTGAACTGCTGGGCGTCCGGTATCTGGGAGGTGACCTGCACGGCAAAGTCGGACTGGTACTTGGCCGGAAACATGCGGTCGGCCATCTGATTGAGTATCTGCGCCAGCTTGGCGGCGTGGTTCTGGCTGACGGCAAAGATGATCGACTTGCCGATTTCGCCGCTGACCGGGTCGCGTAGCGCGTTTTCCAGAAACGTCTTGCACAGGAGCTGGTTGGTGGTGTCGGCGAAGAAACGTTCTCGAACTCGCGCTGCTTGAAGGCCTGCTGCTGGTCCTCGCCGGCGTCATCGGTGAAGGAGACGACGAAACCCTCTTCAGAAAGCAGCGTGGTGGTGACCTCGGTGCGGGCGTCCACCACGGTCGGATTGATCAGGAAGCCCTCCTTCACGCCATCGAGCAAGGAGTAGCGAAAGGTCGGCTGACTGTTCTCGCAGCCGAAGGTGCGGTAGGTATCGAGCAGCAGGCGTCGTTCGGCCTCGCGCGGGTCGCGGGTGCCGGCGTTTGCACAATCAAATCGGCGCAGATAATCGCGCGGCGTCGCCGTAAGGCCCAGCTTGTAGCCGATGAAGTAGTCGAAGACGGCACGGGCATTACCGCCGATCGAGCGGTGCGCTTCGTCGGAGATGACGAGATCGAAGTCGGTCGGCGAGAAGAGCTTCTGGTACTTGTTGTTGAAGAGCAGGGACTGCACGGTGGTAACGACAATCTCGGCGCGTCTCCAGTCGTCCCGGTTCTCTTTGTAGATCACGGTCTGATAGTCGGCCGACAGCACGTCATTGAAGGACTTCTTGGCCTGATCCTCCAGCTCAAGACGATCAACCAGAAACAGTACGCGCCGCACGTTGCCCGAACGCAGAAACAGCTTGATGACGGCGGCGGCGGTGAGGGTCTTGCCGGTGCCGGTGGCCATCTCGAACAGGAAACGGTCTTTGCCATCGCCGACTGCGGCCTGAAGGCTGTGGATGGCCTTGAGCTGATACGGCCGGAGAAAGCGCAGCTTGTTGGCCTGAATGTAGCCGGGGCGCTCCGCTTCGTTTTGCCAGGCGGCTTCGGCTGCGTAGTTCGGGCGCTGGGTGCGAACAATATAGTCCTCGCCGACCTGCTCTTCGATCAGGCGCTGCGGATTGGGCGTGACCTTCTGGTAGCCGGTGACCGAGTCCGGCGTCGGAAACGAGGTGATGACGTACGGACTGCCGCGTTCGAGATCCCAGAAGTAGTGCAGGTTGCCGTTGGAAAGAATGACGAAGCGGCAGTTCTGAGACTTGGCGTATTTACGCGCCTGCTCTTTACCGACAAGCGGATTTTTGCCTTCGGCTTTGGCTTCGAGGACAAGCAGCGGAAAGCCTTTGGCATCAAGCAAGAGAAAGTCGACGAAGCCTCTTGTGCTCTTCTCGAAGTTGGCGCCCAGCGCGTCTAGGTCGGTTGACTTGATTGTGACGCTGGGTTCGAGGCGAATGTTCGCGGGCGCGCTGCCATCCGCGAAAAAACGCCAGCGGGCAGCTTCGAGCAGCTTGTTGATCTTGATGCGGGCTGTGGCTTCCTTATCGGGCATTCAGGGTTTTATTCCAGCGATGATGGTCAAGCGGCATAAGGTAAATTCGATTGCACTAATGGTACAACATAACATTCCAAACTGCGGTATAACATTCCCATGCAACCCTTGGCTCTGACGAGCACCCTCCTTATCGGGTACTATCCAACAGGCCGCAACGTCTCGACAAGCCTCGCCGCTTTTTGCACACTGAGAACATGCCCTACAACCGCAAAAGAGCCATCAATGGCCCATTATAGAAAGCGCCGCAGATACCAGAGATCCAGTGGGAGCCCTCTGCTGAACATCGCCACCATGACGGACCCCGCGTGGATCGGCTCGGCCATCCTCGCGGGCATCATCCTGTTTTCATCCTGGCTGATCCTACCCGCCGTTTTTCAGATTAACCCCATCCTGAAGATACTGACGCCACTTTTTGAGATAATCGGCAGCATCCTAGCGCTCATCTTCGGATTCATGGCGTTCATGCTGTTTCTGGCCCGCGATACAGTGCCGGTGACGCCATCCACAACGTACAAGCCCGCGTATCAACCACCAAAGCCCCCTCAAAAATTTCAGAATAACAATCCATCACCGTACGCCAACCCTGATCATGAGCAGCCCAACGGATGGTCCTTGTCACTACTCCGAGACATCGAATGGAAACGGTTTGAAGATCTCTGCAATGAATATCACCGTGAACGCGGCCTGCGAAGTACCACCACAGGGCTCGGTGCTGATGGCGGTGTGGATATTCGTTTGTTCCATCGGAAATCGGGTGCATTAATCGCAGTTACCCAGTGCAAGGCATGGCCGGATAAACCCATAGGGGTTGAGCTTGTTCGACAGCTTTTGGGTACGATGACCCATGAAAAAGTGCCGATCGGGACTTTTATCACCAATGGCACATTTACCAAACCCGCCGAGGAGCTAGCCAAGGAAGATGGTATTATTCTTGTTGATGGCAAACACTTCATAGAACTGATTGAGCAGTTGCCCGCTTTGTCGCAAACACGATTACTGGCATTCGCAACGGAAGGGGACTACACCACGCCAACCTGCTCACAATGCGGGATCAAAATGGTGCCAAGAACCAACAGAAAGAACGGGAATAAATTCTGGGGTTGCAAAAATTTCCCGGCCTGCAAACAAAGGTTATGGATCAGAAAAGGAACTGCCTGACTATCGCCTCAAGACGGCATCCGTCACCGAGGAAATCAAGGTGGGTGACACCTCGGTGCCGTACATCCCTTCCAAGTGGCTCTGTATTTCCCGGACCGTCATGCCTCGGGCATAGAGGGACAGGATCTTGTCGTCAAATCCCGTCCAGCGGGTCTGATGCTTGGAAATCAACTGGGGTTCAAACGTAAGCGTCTAAGCA
>JBAYRF010000023.1:0-38294 GCA_041676785.1 Acidithiobacillus sp.
AACTCCTGCCGCTCCTCCATCTCTCCTTCGCCGCCATCTCCCCGTTGAGCGGTGGGATGGCGATGGGGGATTGGTCATTAAGCGATAAGGTGGGGATATTCAGAATGCAGAAAGTGGCAACGCTGCCGTCCGTTATCGTCACCTTGAAGTGCGACAAAAGTGCGAGAAAAGTGCGACAGTCGGCATCGCAAGGATGTCGGATGCCGATTTTAGATCTTCAGGATGTTGTTTTCGAGGGCGAGCGCCGATGAGCGTGGCTCGTTCAGTCTATGCAGTCGGGAGCGATATTCGTTGGGAACGCGGATACCAAACGTATCAATGCTGAGGGAAAGGGGCTGGCTGTGCCGACAGTTCCATCTGCGCGCAGGAATCGCACGCGGCCTCGTAGGTGCTCGATTTGCCCCCCGGCTTCTCGTAGTGCCCACCACCATTGCGTATCGCTGCGCACGGGAACGAGGAGAATCACCTGAAGCACATGCCCGGCTTGTACCTCGTGAATCGTTTTTTGAATCCATTGCGATAAGTTTCTACCGTAGGGTGGATTCAGCCAGACCACCCCAAACCAGGGCTGTA
This sequence comes from Acidithiobacillus sp., assembly GCA_041676785.1. Lineage (GTDB taxonomy): Bacteria > Pseudomonadota > Gammaproteobacteria > Acidithiobacillales > Acidithiobacillaceae > Acidithiobacillus. Next base: position 574 of record JBAYRF010000023.1, read on the forward strand.
TTAATCCGTCTTCGGCTTGGGTAAAACGGACTTTCGCTGGAATGGGTCCGTCCCGCCGTGGACTTGCGGGGTCCAAATCGAATTGGTCCCGGCCTAAGGCGGTCAGCACCTCCTGAATAATCTGTGGCGGTGTATACCATTCTGCTGATTTGGAAGAAAATAAGGCCGCTTGCGGATTACGGGATCGCAGGCGCTTTCTGCGGGCGTGTTGCGCGGCGCGCCAGCGGTCTTGGTCTGTGGCATGGATACGCGGACGGCCCGGTTTTTTAGGGGGTTTCGATGACATTTCGATGACCTCAAATACGTGTTGTGTTTCGTATTGTGCAAAGCGCCCCCGCGCATAATGAGCACGAAATGCGAGTTGGTCACACGGTTTCTCTATTTTTGCGGTGACTGTCGCGATGTCCAAGGATCATTATGATCCTTGGCCGACGATTCAGGGCTTGCGTGCAGCGGATAGATTCCCTGCGCCATTCGGCGCGAATAATAGCGCCGGCCAAGCCAGATTCGGCGGGGCGGCGGCTTCTACGGAAGTCAGCATCTGTGGTGATAAATGTGTTTGCTGCATGTGATTCTCCATCTCATCCTAGGTCGATAGAGATACCTTAACTCGGTTTGCCCAGCCTTATTCTCACATAAACGCGGTATTTATGCGTTTATTCCGTTGAAGTCGGCATTCTGACGGGTTTGGACGTCGGATAACCCCTGCTCCACTCACCGATGGATGGCTTCGTGGCGCAGGTCCTGGAATCAAAGTCCGTACAAGCACGGCTCAATCGCTCGCAAACAATATTCTCCGCGACAGACCGCATTCTCTCTGAAAAAAATTTGGCGAAAAAAGGCATGGTAAATTGAAAGAGTGCAATGACGCACGCGTTTTTAGGAAATCGTTATGCAAAACCACAAAACGGCAACTCCTCTCTATACCCTTATCGAAAAGGATTTAGATGTATTCCGCCAACAGCATTTTTTCCAATGGTATCTGGATGCAGAGGGGTGTGCATACTGTGTGACACCCACGTATTGGCGCTTTTTTGGCTTTATCCCGCGCAAAAATGGCCAAGTGCTCTTAGTTGGGGTTACTCAGGCACAAGAGTTTCTCTATCTGAAAATACCGGTAAACGATCTACTGAATCACTTCGGATTACAGACCCTATATCAAGGTCTTGAAAGCGAATGGTGGTCCACGACGCTGCTCGATTACGCCGTCCTCGCCCCCCAAAGCATCATAGACCTGCCTTGGAAGCCTATGCCGGAAGGATTGGATCTTTGGGATGATAACGGCGCTTTTATGATGATTATCCAATTGGCGCGCCCCTTCTTTTGGCATCGTAAAGATCCGGAACGTGCGTTTTCCTCGGCATTTGCCCAGGTACTGGATCGCGAGATTCTTCAGTTTTTAAGTACTGAATATCGATACCCGCAATTTTCTACCTATCAGTTTCTAGCGTCGGCCAATAATCCGACACTGCGTCAGGAGTACATGGAGTTGCTCCGCACGAGCCGCGTCATGGTGCGCCGAAGAGTGCTCCCCAAAGAAGGAGATCTATAAGGCGGGGTTTGTTTCCTCCATCAAAAGATGGACTGCTGGCGTAAAAACAAGATCCGTTTGGCGCGATGGAGGAGAAGGAAACTAAAATATTTTCGGAATGGGTCCGAAAATTCCATAATGCTGAAAAAAACCGCATTAATGCGACCAAAAATCCTATTGTCATTCTGTACGCTGACGATATCGATCTGGCGATAGAAAAGAGAATACTCATGAAAACCTTAGATCTTCAGGGCGCTGCGCGCTTTCTTCACCTCAGTGCAGAGGAATTGAGGCGGCGCGCAAAGGCGGGGTTAATTCCCGGCGCAAAACCCGGCAAGTGTTGGGTTTTCCTTGAAGAAGACCTAGTCGAGTATTTCCGACAACTTTATTCTGGTGAACGGCAAGCGATGTCTTCACCCAGACAGGAGACAAAATCATGCTTTACAAACGCGGTAAAACTTGGTGGATTCGTTTCACCGCACCAAACGGCGAGCGTATTAGACGCTCGGCTGAAACAGATGACCGGTTCAAGGCGCAAGAATTCCACGATCGGGTCAAATCAGAAACATGGCGACAAGCCAAACTAGGCAAACGACCATTATACACTTGGGATGATGCTGGAGTCAGGTGGCTCGATGAGAAGTCGCATAAGGCCACATTTTCAGATGATGTGCAGCGATTACAGTGGTTCCAGCCTTATTTTCGTGGGGTCTTACTGACTGACATGAAGAGAAATCCAATCATGCAAGTAGTAGATCTGAAGCGAAAAGAGGCCAGTGCAGCAACAGCCAATAGGTATCTCGCTTTGATTCGTGCCATTCTTAGGCAATGCGTAGAATGGGAATGGCTGGATGCATCACCGATGTTAAGAGCTTACCCAGAGGATAAACGAAGGGTCAGATGGCTCACTCCAGGAGAAGCACAACGTCTGTTGAAGGAACTTCCACCACACCTGAGAGATATGGCGGAATTCGCATTAGCAACAGGTCTCCGTCAAGCCAACGTGAAAAGACTTGAATGGAGTCAGATTGATATGCACAGAAGCGTGGCATGGATACATCCAGACCAGGCGAAGGCACGTAAGGCGATTGGAGTAAATCTCAACAAATCGGCAATTGATGTTTTGCGTCGAAGGATGGGCGATCACAACCATTACGTTTTTACATATAAGGGTAACCCTATTACCCAAGTTTCTGGGAAAGCGTGGTGGAATGCCCTGAAAAGAGCCAATATCGAAAACTTTCGGTGGCACGATCTCAGACATACTTGGGCGAGCTGGCACGTCCAGTCCGGCACCCCCCTCTTCAAGCTTCAGGAGATGGGTGGGTGGGAAAGCTTAGAAATGGTTTTAAAATATGCCCATCTCGCGCCAGAACACCTAGCTGCAGAGGCCAAAAATATAGACAGCTTACTTTCCGGAATTGGCACAAATCTGGCACAACAAGAAAATAATAATGAACCAAAAACCACCTAATTCACTAATTTTATTGGTCGGGGCGAGAGGATTTGAACCTCCGACCACCTGAACCCCATTCAGGTGCGCTACCAGGCTGCGCTACGCCCCGCAAGATTCGCTACTCTAATGCTTCAGCACGGTTTGGTCAATGCTTATGGTTACAAATTTCAATCAATGCCGCCAGTTCCTTATGCAAATAACGCAGTTGACTGGCCGCCGAAGTCAGCAAAATTTGAGGGGGTTCTTCCATATCCAGCTCCAGTTGCGCGAGGTTTGCCACCGCATCCGAACCTAAATTTTGCAACTGTTCACGCGCCCCGTGAATGGTATACCCCTTCCCATAGAGCAGATCCCGAATCTGTCGGGCGAGCAGCAGATCATGACGCTGGTAATAGCGTCGATTGCCTTTTCGTTTGAGCGGACTGAGTTGCGTAAACTCCTGCTCCCAGTAACGCAAAACATGGGCCTTGACCCCACACAGCACGGACGCCTCGCTAATCGAGAAATACTGTTTTGCAGGGATTTCGGGAAGCGGTGCGAGTTCTTTACCAGCCTTGCCCCTAGCCGTTGTCGGTTTCACTACCATTGACGTAGGCTTTGAGTTTTTGGCTCGGATGGAAAGTCACCACCCGACGCGCGGTAATGGTAATTTCAACACCCGTCTTGGGGTTACGCCCCGGCCGAGGATTTTTTTCGCGTAAGGTAAAATTACCGAAACCCGAAAGTTTTACTTCTTCGCCTTGAGCCAAATTTTCACGGATATTATCGAACATCGCTTCCACAATGCCCTTGGCTTCCCGTTTGTTTAAGCCCATGGTTTCAAACAGCATGTCGACGATTTCTGCTTTAGTAACAGCCACTTAATTTCTCCCTATGCCCTAAGCTCTATAGAACCGATACGCTTCACCGCTGCGAGCAACCGGTCTAGTTCCAACTGTACATCCGCCTCAGTCAAGGTCCGGTCCTGATCTTGAAAAATCAAGGCGAAGGCCAGACTGTAGGTCCCTGCCACCAGAGATTCTCCCTGGTAGCGATCAAAAATGCGAATTTCTTTCACCACATCCGTTGCTTCTCTGCGCATTTCAGAGAGTACCGCAGCAGCAGACAGCGTATCGGGAATAACCAGTGCAATATCGCGTCGCAAGGCCGGATAGGGGGACAAGGCCGTAAAATGACGGACATTTTCCAGTTCTTCCAGCTTCTCTATGTCCAGATAGAAGAAAAAAGCGGATTTGTCTAGGTCGACCTGTGCAGCCAGCGTGGGATGCAGAGCACCCAGCAACCCCACCCTTATGTCGTTGACGACAATTTCAGCGGCTTGACCAGGGTGCAAGGCCACTTCACTCGGGATCGCCCGAAACTCAAAGCGGACTTCCGGCCAGGGCGCGAGTAATGCGCTGACATCTCCCTTAAGGTCATAAAAGTCGACATCACGAACGGGCTCTGCCCAGTTTTCCCGATCTGCCGGACCCACAATACAACCACCCAGATGCATCTTCTGGTGATCTGCTGAGAATATCCGTCCCAGTTCAAATAAACGGATTCTCTCTTGCTGGCGTTTACGATTAAATTGCAAGGCCTGCAACAATCCCGGCCAAAGACTGGCCCGCATGATGGCCAAATCAGACGATAATGGATTCAGCAGCGCAGGAGAATCGGCGTCGGGCGTAAAAGCGTCCTGTGCGTCGCGGGCAATAAAACTGTAGGTAATAACTTCATGATAATCCCTCGCCTGCAGAATGTGGCGAAGATCTTTTCGCAGCGGATGGGCACCGCGCACGGGCTGCAGAGCGCCCTGGGGACGATGCGCGGGCAGGCGATCATAACCATGAATGCGGCCCACCTCTTCCACCAGATCTGCTTCTATACGCAAATCAAAGCGATGACTGGGCGTCAGAGCCTTCCAGCCGGAATCGGTGCTTTCCAGTTGCAGGCCCAGACGCGTCAAGGCGTCTTCCACCACGCTGGTACCATAGTCCATGCCCATCACTCGGGCAAGGCGGTCCCGGCGTAAAACAATAGCGACAGGGCTGGGTAAGGAACCTTGGAGTGTACAAGAATGTGCGCTGCGTAATGGTGCAGCAGCCAATGCCTCCATTTGCCGAAGGACAGCCTGAGCCACACGCGGGGCCAGATTGTAATCCACCCCCCGCTCAAAACGCATGGCCGCATCTGTCTGCAAGCCAAAACGCCGGGCCCGCCCCTGAATGTTTTTTGGCTGAAAAAAGGCGGATTCCAGAATGATGGAGCGGGTGGCAGCCGTTACGCTCGTGCGCCGTCCACCGATGATGCCGGCCAAGGCGACGGGTCCTTCGGCATCGGCAATCACCAGCATATCGGGCTCTAAAACGAGATCGCGCCCATCGAGGGCATCGAGGATTTCTCCGGTTTGGGCCCAACGCACGGTGAGTCCACCCCGAACTGTCTCGGCATCAAAAGCATGCAAAGGCTGTCCCGTTTCAAACATCCACAAGTTCATCAAATCTACGACGGGATGAATGCACCGCTGTCCGGCTCGGCGCAGGCGTTCACGCAGTCGGTCAGGAAGTCGGGAAGGAACAGCCTCTATCCACAGGGCCGTGTAACTGGGGCAAGCCGCCTGAGCAGACGCCTCAATGCGCACGGCAAAACCGTCCTCAGCGACAAATGCAGAGTCGTTGCACGGTGACCATGGTGGAGTCGCAGGCAGTGATGCGACTGGACTGCGTAAATGCTCAGCGCCAAGAGCAAACAAGTCCCGCGCCACCCCCAAAACCGACAAGGCATCTCCCCGATTCGGGGTGATACCCAAGGTAATGACCTCATCATCCAGTTGCAGGTAAGTCCAGAGATCCTGACCGAGTGGCGCATCCGTATCCAGAATCAGGAGACCGCTGCTACCGTCCTCCAGTCCCAATTCAGCAGCCGCGCACAGCATCCCATCAGAAGTCACGCCACGCAGGACGGAACTGGCAATTTTCTTGTCCCCCGGTAGTTCGGCACCGGGCAGCGCCAGCGCTACCCGTTGGCCTTCCGCGAGATTGGTGGCACCGCATACAATGCGCCGCCGTATTCCATCCCCCGTATCCACCTCGGCTACGCGCAGCTTATCGGCTTCAGGATGCATCACTACGGTATGAACCAACGCCACAACCACACCCTGAAACTTCGGCGCGGCTGGTTCAATAGCCTCGACTTCGATCCCGCCCATGGTCAGTCGATGGGCAATCTCTTCCGTATTCCAAGGAATATCTAATAGTTCACGAAGCCACTGAATACTGACGCGCATAAATCCGAATCCTCAGGCGAACTGCTTGAGGAAGCGAAGATCATTCTCAAAAAAGAGACGGAGATCATTCACGCCATAACGCAGCATAGTGAGCCTTTCAATGCCCATACCAAAAGCAAAACCGCCAAAAGTTTCACCGTCCACCCCAGCTTCCTTGAGGACGGCGGGATGGACCATGCCACAACCCAACACTTCTAACCAACCCGTCTGCTTGCAAACTCGGCATCCAGAGCCGCCACAGATGACGCAACCCACATCCACTTCGGCGGAGGGCTCGGTAAAAGGAAAGTAAGAGGGACGAAAACGCACTGGCAAGTCTGGCCTAGCGAAAAATACCTGCAGGAAGTCTTCCAGTAACCCACGCAAATCCGCGAAACTCGCCTCTTTATCCAGCAACAACCCTTCTACCTGATGGAACATGGGGGTGTGCGTAATGTCAGAGTCCCGACGATACACACGGCCCGTGGCGATCATGCGTAACGGCGGTTGATGCTCTTGGAGATAGCGAATTTGTACGGGAGACGTATGGGTGCGCAGCACGCGGGTTTGATCAAAATAGAAAGTATCGTGCATGGCGCGGGCCGGGTGATCTTCCGGAATATTGAGCGCTGCAAAATTATGATAGTCGTCCTCTATTTCGGGACCATCTGCAATTTCGAAACCTAGGCCGGAAAAGTACTGTTCTATCCAATCCAGGGTTTGACGTATGGGATGAATACTGCCGTAGGCAACACGCCGCCCGGGCAAAGTGACATCCAGACTTTCTCTTTCAAGGCGCGCCTGAATAGCCAAGGATTCCAATGCGCTCTTGCGTGACTGCAACAAAGACTGAACTTCCGTCTTGCGTTCGTTGAGCATCTGCCCGGCTTCACGCCGTGCTTCCGGGGAGAGCTGGCCAAGCTGTTGCATGGCCTGAGTCAGAACGCCTTTTTTACCCAGCCAGTGCAGGCGGAGTTGTTCGAGAGCGAGCAAATCTTGGGCTGCCGCGATTTCACGCGCAGCCTCGGCAACGGAAGCTATGGAAAATGGCGACATGTCCACAGCCTCCGTCACAATTAAGCGGCCAACTGGCCCTTAGCCACCTCGACGAGACGCGTAAAGGCCGCCTTGTCACGGACCGCGATATCCGCCAGCACTTTACGATCCAGTGCAATACCGGCACGCAGCAGACCATTCATGAAACGGCTGTAGGACATCCCCTCAGAACGCGCTGCGGCGTTAATACGGACGATCCACAGACTCCGGAAGTCACGCTTCTTGGTACGACGATCCCGGTATTCATACGTCAGTGCTTTCATGACCGCTTGATGGGCAATGCGGTAGTTACTCTTACGCTGGCCACGGAAGCCCTTGGCGCGAGCCAGAACTTTCTTGTGGCGGGCGTGGGCGGTTACGCCACGTTTTACTCTAGGCATGGTACTGTTCCTCTGTCATCAACCGTAGGGAAGCATACGCCGCAATGCGGACTGATCGCTGCCCGAAGAAACCAAAGTATGGCGCAAATGGCGCTTCCGCTTGGTCGATTTACTCGTCAAAATATGATTCAAAAAAGCCTGACGATGCTTAAATTTTCCCGAACCGGTACGTTTAAAACGCTTGGCCGCTCCGCGATTAGTCTTCATTTTTGGCACGATGGTCTCCTATTTTTTCCTTGGCGCAATAATCATCACCATTTGTCGTCCTTCCATGCGTGGCCGTTGTTCAACCACACCAACTTCTGCTAAATCTTTTTCTACCCGGTTGAGCAGTTCCATACCCAATTCCGGATGTGACATTTCACGACCTCGAAAGCGTAAGGTGATTTTCGCCCGATCTCCGTCCTCAATAAAGCGCAGAATATTACGCAGCTTGATCTGGTAGTCGGCATCGTCCGTCCTAGGCCGGAACTTGATTTCCTTTACCTGCGTCTGCTTCTGTCGGCGCTTTGCTTCATGCTGACGTTTACTTTCCTGAAAGCGAAACTTGCCGTAATCCATGATCCGGCATACTGGGGGCTCTGCTTGAGGCGCAATCTCGACCAGATCCAGATCGGCCTCTTCGGCTGCGGCTATGGCTTCCATAAATGAAACCACCCCTAACTGTTCACCTTCAACACCTATCAGCCGGACCCGCGCTGCGGTAATTTCCCGGTTGATGCTTACCTCTTTCGCCGTCGCGATTGCCTTATCCTCCTCGCTAGCCTTGCCACTCCAGGGTATTCAACCGCTCCTGATTCATGTTCTGCAGGGCGGCGCCCAGCGCGTCAATGCTATGGGAACCCAGATCCTGCCCGTTTCGGTCCCGCACCGACACGGTTCCCGCTTCCTGTTCCCGCTCCCCCACGACCAACATAAAGGGCACCCGGCGCAGGGTGTGGGCGCGTATCTTATAACCTATCTTCTCGTTTCTCAAGTCCGTTTCGACGCGAATACCGCATTGGGCGACGGCTTCAGTGACTGATTCAGCATATTTCGCATAATGTTCACTGATGGGCAGCACGACTGCTTGTACGGGCGCTAACCACAGCGGGAACTTCCCTTCATAATGCTCGATGAGCACTCCAAAGAAACGTTCTACGGAACCGAATATTGCCCGGTGCACCATAATCGGCACCTGCCGGCTGCCATCTTCGGCAACATACTCCATACCAAAGCGTTCAGGCAGATTGAAATCTAGTTGAATGGTGCTGCACTGCCATTTACGACCAATAGCGTCTTGAATTTTAAGATCTATTTTTGGACCATAAAATGCACCACCACCCGCATCGACTTGGTAATCAAGACCCGCGCGTTCCAAGGCTCCGCGTAGCGCCTGGGTGGCGATTTCCCAGATCTCATCACTGCCTACAGCGTGCTCCGGTCGTGTCGAAAGATTGATTTCGTAGTGATCGAAACCGAAGGTGCCGAGTATTTTCTGAACCAAGGCCAGTACACCGCCAATTTCCGCTTCGATCTGGTCTGGACGACAGAAAACGTGGGCATCATCCTGCGTAAAGCCCCGCACCCGCATCAAACCATGCAGCGCCCCGGACATTTCGTGCCGATACACGGTACCCAACTCCGCCCAGCGTAAGGGCAAATCCCGATAGGAGCGCAGTTTATCCTTGTAAATCAGGATGTGAAAGGGACAATTCATGGGCTTGAGTTGATAAGGTTGACCTTCGTCCTGCATCGGATCAAACATGGATTCCGCGTAAAAATCCTTGTGTCCCGAGGTAAACCAGAGCTGCTCGTGGGCGATATGCGGCGTAAAAAGCAGCTCGTAACCATCTTCGACATGGGCCGCACGCCAAAAATCTTCAATCACCCGGCGAATCCGCGCGCCCATCGGATGCCAAAATACCAAGCCACCGCCCGCATCATCCTGAATGGAGAACAGTTCGAGTTCCGTACCAATCCGCCGATGATCGCGCTTTTCGGCTTCGGCCAATTGTTGCAAATAGGCATCAAGATCTATCTGCGTGGCCCAAGCGGTGCCATAAATACGCTGCAGCATCGGATTACGCGAGTCACCGCGCCAATAGGCTCCGGCTACGCGCTGTAATTTGAAAGCGCCCAGCGCACCCGTAAAAGGGACATGTGGACCTCGGCAAAGGTCCACAAAATCTCCTTGTCGATATAGACTGAGCGCCTCTGTCGCCGGAATATCACGAATAATCTGGACCTTGTAGTCTTCACCCATTTTTTCAAATAGCTGAATGGCTTCATCGCGGGATAGCACCTCACGATGTACTTCCAGATTTTGCTTCACCAACTCGCGCATGCGTACTTCGATAGCTTCCAGATCTTCGGGCGTAAAGCTCCGCTCACCGGCAAAATCATAGAAAAAACCGTTTTCAATGACCGGACCGATGGTCACCTGCACATTGGGAAACAGAGATTGTACCGCTTGTGCCATGAGATGAGCCGTTGAGTGACGAATCACCTCTAGCCCCTCTGCACTGTCGCGGGTAACAATAGCCACTTCAGCATCTGTGTCCAAAAGGGTCGAGAGATCCTTCAGCGTGCCATTAACACGCATGGCCACCGCCGCTTTAGCCAGTCCGCTGCCGATAGTTCGCGCCAGTTCCAGCCCGCTGAGCGGTGCCGGAAACTGACGATGACTCCCATCGGGCAACTGAATGTCTGGCATAAGTCCTCTCCAAAGAAAAAGCACCAGAGAGATAGACCCCTCTGGTGCGGGATTTGGTAGGCACGGGCGGTTTCGAACCGCCGACCTCTACCGTGTCAAGGTAGCGCTCTCCCCCTGAGCTACGCGCCTGCAGCCCGCAAATGTACCGACTCAGGGCTCTGCGGTCAAGATCTTCGTAACATGGGCAGCACATTAAAGCGCCAAATGAAGCCCGGTATGGCAAAAACCGCGAACATACACAGGGCGATTACATAAAATTCCCAGCCCTGGCCGTGGAGTTGACCATCCAGATGGATTTCAATACCCATCCCGATCAGGCCCAGCACGAGATACATCACAAACCATTCGAGGAGATACCAAGGCAGAGATTTTTGTCCCGATATACGGCGCACAAAAAACAGACGACTACTGAGCCACGGCAAATTCGCTGCCACAAAAGCCAGCGCGATAAAAGCCCGCGCCCAATCCTGCATAACCATCAGATTAATCCCTGCATTGCGTAGAAGCAGAAGGCCATCAGCGGTCCTGGCAAGATTCCCAATACCAGCAAGGCCAAGCTGTTAACGGTGAGCGTAGTACTTGCCAGATCATCGCGCACGATGGTTCCAGCATCTGGTTCTGGGGCATCAAAATACATCACTTTTACGACCCGCAGATAATAAAAGGCACCAATTACCGCCAGCAGGACGCCGAGCACCGCCAGCCAGATATATCCTGCGGCAATCACCGCCTGGAATACGGCCAGCTTGGCGTAAAAGCCGACGGTAGGCGGCACTCCCGCCATGGAAAACATAATAATCAGCATGAGAAAAGCATACCACGGCTTACGCTGAGCCAGTCCTTTAAAGTCGTCGATGCGTTCTGCCTCGAAACCCGCGCGGGTCAGCAGCAGAATCATCCCGAATCCCGCCAGAGACATCAGCACATACACAATCGTGTAGAAAAACGCGCTGGCGAAACCCGCTTCCGTCCCGGCAACAATGCCCAACGATAAGAAACCTACATGCCCCACGGTGGAATAGGCGAGCATACGTTTGATGTTTTGTTGCGCGATAGCAATCAGATTACCGACGAGCAAGGATATGACGGTCAAGGCGATAAATATTTGCTGCCAGGAAGCCAACATTCCGTAGCCACCATCTACGAGCAAGCGTATAACCAGAGCGAAAGCGCCGATTTTTGGCGCAGACGCCAAAAAGTTGGTAATCACCGTCGGAGCGCCCTGATAAACATCGGGCAGCCACATGTGAAAAGGCGCTGCCCCCAACTTAAAGGCGATGCCGGCGACAATAAATACCCATGCAAAAACTAATATCAGGTTACTACTGGTCACATTGACGAGCGCCGCCGCAATGTGGCGTACATCCAGAGTCCCCGTCAAGCCATACAGCAAAGACATGCCGTAGAGCAGAAATCCCGAAGCCAATGCGCCCAGAACAAAGTATTTGAGGCCGGCTTCGGTGGCCACCAAACTGTCCCGATTAAAAGCCACCAAGGCGTACTGACTCAATGCCAATAATTCGAGACCGAGATAAAGACTCAACAGGCTGCCACCGGAGATCATAACCATGATACCGAGCAAAGCGAACAGCAGGAGGACATAGACTTCGCCCCGGTAGATGTGCCGGTCGAGCAGATAGCGCCGCGAGTAGAGTACTACGAACAGCACCGCCAGATAGCTGAACAACTCCGCCACGTTGGTGAAAGGGTCCACAATCAGCAAACCGGCAAAAGCCGACCCGCTCTGCCCGATCTCAAAAAAGGTCAGCACCGCCGCGCCGATCAGCGTCAGGAGGGTCAACACGGGCGCGACATCCCGCAGGCGCTTACCGAGGTAAAGATCCGCCAGCAACACCACGCAAGCCATAATCAGCACCCAGATTTCCGGTATGGCGAAAGTCCAATGCATGAGAAACGCATTCATAGGCAATGTCCTTCTACGCCGGAATTTTCGAAACAGCCACCTGAGCCACCAGATGCTGCACTGAAGTATGTACGATATCGAGGAAAGGCGCGGGCCAGACGCCCAAGAGCAGCGTAAAGCCAGCCAAGGTGCCCAACACCAAAATTTCCCGACCATCGAGGTCTTTTAGCGCAGCCACTTCAGGTCGCACTATGCCACCAAATATCGCCCGTTTGAAAAGCCATAAAGTATAACTAGCCCCAGTAATCAAACCGGTAGCCGCGAGAATAGCTGCCCAAGGATTCACCTGATACGTTCCAAGAACCACCATAAATTCCCCGACAAAACCAGAGGTCCCCGGCAAACCCACATTCCCCATAGCGAAGAGCATCATCAGCGCCGCAAAAATGGGCATGACATTGGCGACACCTCCGTAAGCCATGATGTTGCGGGTATGCATTCGGTCATAAAGAACACCAATACAAAGAAACATGGCCGCACTAATAAAACCATGGGAGAGCATCTGAATGATGCTGCCCTCAATGGCCACACTGTCAAAAACAAAAAATCCCAAGGTGACAAAACCCATGTGGGCGATGGAGGAGTAAGCGACCAGCTTCTTCATATCCTCCTGCACAATAGCCACCAATGCCACATAAATAATGGCAATCAGGGATAGTAAAATCATTAACCAGGCCAGTTTGTGGCTGGCATCGGGCACAATGGGCAGACTCAGTCGGAGAAAACCGTAAGCGCCCATTTTCAGCATGATCGCAGCGAGCACCACCGAGCCGGCGGTAGGGGCTTCGACGTGCGCATCGGGCAACCAGGTATGTACCGGCCACATCGGTATCTTCACGGCAAAAGCCACAAAAAATGCGATAAAAATAAGAATCTGCGCCGTCATTCCCAGCGGTGTCTGTTGATAGACCAGCAAGCTGAAGCTGTTGCCGCTATGGAAGTACAAGTAAAGCAAAGCCACCAGCATCAATACCGAGCCCAGAAAGGTATACAGAAAAAACTTGATGGTCGCGTACACCCGTCGAGGCCCGCCCCAGACTCCGATAATCAGGAACATGGGTATTAGCATCGCTTCCCAGAACACGTAAAACAGAATCGCGTCGAGGGCGCAAAATACACCAATCATCATGCCTTCCATGATCAGAAAGGCGGCCATGAACTGCGCCACCCGGGCCTGCACATTGCGCCAAGAACTGATGACTACGAGCACCGTCAAAAAACTGGTCAGCAGAATAAACCACAGAGAGATGCCATCAATGCCTAGGTGATAATAAATATTGAGTGATGGAATCCAGGCAACGCGTTCACTGAACTGCATGGCTGATGTGTGCGTGTCAAAACCCGTAAATAGTGGAATGGTGACCGCAAAAGCCACGACAGACACGATCAATGCCAACCAACGCGCCATCTCCGCACGTCGATCTCCCACCGCCAGCACGAGCAGACCGCCCACAATGGGCACCCAGATGGAATAACTGAGAAGGGAAGAATGCATCGTGCCCTACCCTTTCCAGACCACAAAATATGTCATGAATAAAATCAACCCAATAATCATCGCGAAAGCGTAGTGGTAAATGTACCCTGTTTGTACTCGACGCCAAGATAATGCCAGTTTACCAATCCCAAACGCCGTACCGTTCACCATCCATCCATCAATGAGCTTTTCGTCACCGATGTGCCAGAACAACCGTCCCAGCAGAAGTACACCTCTGACTAGGATCGCATTATTAAAAGCATCAAACCCATATTTACTGCGCAGCACCCAGACCGCTGGACTGAGGAGACGACGGAATCCTTCACTCACACCGGAATGCCAGACATAGAAGTAAACGGCGACCATAATACCGGCAATCGCCAGCCAGAACGGCCAAGCCTGTAGGCCCTCTATCAGAAACGCGCCGGCACCTTGCCAATGCGCCGCAATAATACCGATGGTATTAAACTGTGGCGCAATAGTCAGGGAGGAATCGAGAAAATGTCCCAAACCCACGGGGCCGATATAAGCCCATCCCGCATATACGGCAGGGATAGCTAGCGCAATCAGGGGGATGGTGATTACCCAAGGAGACTCATGAAGATGATCGCGGGTATGGGCATCCATACGCGGCGCACCGTGGAACACCATGAAAAACATCCGAAAGGTATACAACGCAGTTACAAAAGCACCGGCTACGAGCATGAACTCGGCCCAGCCCGCACCCGGCAACGTGGAAAGACCCACCGCTTCAATAATCAGATCCTTGCTGAAAAATCCGGCGAAGGGCGGAATGCCGGACAATGCCAGACTACCCACCAAGAAGGTGATATAGGTGATGGGCATTGCCTTGCGTAGCCCCCCCATTTTGCGAATATCTTGTTCATTGGCCATGGCGTGGATGACCGAACCCGCTGCCAAAAACAGCAGCGCTTTGAAAAAAGCGTGCGTCATCAGGTGAAAAATCGCTGCGGAAAATGCGGAAGCGCCCAGTGCGGCCGTCATATAACCCAACTGAGACAAGGTGGAATAAGCGATAATCCGTTTAATGTCATTTTGGACCAAGCCAATCAGTCCCATGAACAGTGCCGTAATGGACCCGATGAGCAGCACCACCGTCAGGGCGGTGGCGGACTGCTCATAAATGGGGGACATGCGGGCGACCATAAAAATACCCGCTGTGACCATGGTCGCCGCGTGGATCAGCGCAGAAATCGGGGTTGGACCTTCCATGGATTCAGGCAACCACACATGCAAGGGCACCTGCGCGGATTTGCCCATAGCGCCGATAAAAAGCAGTAAAGCAATCCAGGTCAGCACATGCCAAGGATGTCCGGGAATAATGTCTACCGTCTTCCCCACCAGGTGCGGAACCATCGCAAACACCGTGCGATAATCAAGACTGCCGCAGTAATGATAAATGGCCGCAATACCGATTAAAAAACCAAAATCACCTACCCGATTCACAATGAACGCCTTCAACGCTGCCACATTGGCGCTTTCCCGCTGGAACCAGAAGCCAATGAGCAGGTAAGAAACCAAACCCACAGCCTCCCAACCAAAAAAAAGTTGGAGAAAGTTATTGCTCATTACTAGCATGATCATGCTGAAGGTAAATAGAGAGATATAGCTGAAAAAGCGGGCGTACCCGGGATCACCGTGCATATAACCGATGGTGTAGAGATGCACACAAAGCGATACGAAGGTCACCACCACTAGCATCAGCGCAGTGAGACTATCAATGTCAAAACCAATGGGCACGGGAAGATGACCCATCACCGCCCACGTATAAATATTTCCGTAAAAAGTGACACCATGAAGCGTTTGCCAAAGCACGGCTAGGGCCAGATAAAATGATACCGCTACTCCGATGATCGGTATCCAATGCGCCTTTTCTTGGAGCTTCCAGCCCCAAAAACCCGCCACCAAGGAACCTGCCAGCGGTGCCAAAGGAATCACCAGGTACACGGCGAGCGGAGGAAAGGCATTTAGCCAGTCAAATACCCACATATCAGCCTCTCAACTCGTCAATATCTTCAACATTGATGCTGCGGCGGTTACGGAAATAAACCACCAAGATAGCCAAACCAATCGCTGCTTCGGCAGCCGCCACGGTCAGGATAAAAAATACGAAAACCTGCCCTTCAAGGTTGCCAAGATAGCGAGAAAACGCTACCAAATTAATATTGACCGCCAGCAGCAGCAACTCAATAGCCATCAGCAGAATGATGACATTCTTGCGATTCAGGAAAATACCCACCACGCCGATTGAAAAAAGTATGGCACCAAGAATCAAATAAGCCGCCAATGTGGGTTGTGCGCCGCTCATGGTTTGTTCTCCCGCAAATCAACGAGGGTCAGACGATCTTTGGCACGCACCGCCATTTGTTCGTCAATGTTCTGGGTTTTCGTTTCCTTGCGCCGACGTAAAGTAAGCGCAATCGCGGCAATAATTGCCACTAACAGGATCACGGCCGCAATTTCGAAGGGATATAAATATTGGGTATAGAGCAAGACCCCCAATTGCCGGGTGTTATCCGCATTTGCAGGAATAGCGGCGGGAGCGGGCACATGTCCTAAGGGTGAAGTCCAGAATACAGCAGCCAGCTCTAACACCCCAAGTACCGCAATGGCCAGACCGAGGGGCAAATAACTCAAGAAACCTTCCCGGAGACGCGTCAAATTGATATCCAGCATCATCACCACAAAAAGGAAGAGCACCATAACGGCACCGACATACACCAAAATCAGCACCAGCCCTAAAAATTCAGCACCCAGCAAAATAAACAAAGCCGCCGCATTAAAAAATGCCAAAACCAGATACAGCGAGGCGTAGACCGGATTGCGCGCAGTAATTACCGCCGTCGCCGAGCCCAGCAGTATCACCGAAAATATATAAAAGAGGATGGTGGTTACGGACATGTTTTGATTTTCCTGTCAACGATAAGCACGATCAGCATCCCGATCCGCTGCTAATTCAGCTTCCAAACGGTCCCCATTGGCTAACAGCATGTCTTTGGTATAAATCAAATCGCCACGAATTTCGCCGTGATAAGAAAGCACGCGACTTTCAACAATGGAATCCACCGGACAGGATTCTTCGCAAAGACCGCAAAATATACATTTACTGAGATCAATATCGTAACGGGTCGTCCTGCGCGTACCATCGCTGCGCGCTTCACTTTCTATGGTAATCGCCAGCGCTGGACATACGGCCTCACAGAGCTTGCAGGCAATGCAGCGTTCTTCGCCATTTTCATAACGACGCAGAGCATGCAGGCCGCGAAAACGTGGTGACTGTGGCGTCTGCTCTTCTGGATACTGGACGGTAATTTTACGCGCGAAAAAATAGCGCCCAGTAAGCTGCATACCACGCAGCATTTCCGTCAGAAAAAAAGTCTTGAACCATTGCTTGGGGCGAATTTGCATCAGGTGCTCCTCAGCGCAATAGGGCACGCATAGGCGTTTCCAGGGCGATTCCTACCACGACAATCCAGGCGATTGTCACGGGGATGAATACTTTCCAGCCCAGACGCATAATCTGGTCATAGCGATAACGCGGAAAAGTGGCACGAATCCATAAAAAAACATAGAGCAGAAAAGCCGTCTTGAGCAGAAGCCAGACTAGTCCGGGAATCCAAGTCAGCACCGGAGTATTAATCGGCGCATACCAGCCGCCCAAAAACAGCACGGTAGTCAATAATGACACAAAAATCATGTTGGCATATTCGGCCAAGAAAAACAGCGCGAAGGCCATACCCGAATATTCAACATGAAAACCGGCGACAATTTCAGACTCGCCTTCAGCCACATCAAATGGGGCGCGATTGGTTTCTGCGATACCCGAAATGAAATACACCAAAAAGAAGGGGAAGAGCGGCAACCAATACCAGGACCAGAATCCGCCACCGGCCTGCGCTTCGACAATTTTAGTCAGATTCAGGGTCTGGGCCAGCATCAGCACACCGACCAGGGCAAAGCCCATCGCAATTTCATAAGCCACTAACTGCGCGGCGGCGCGCATGGCACCCAGAAAAGCGTATTTGGAGTTTGAGGCCCAACCCGCCACGATAATCCCGTAAACCCCCAGACCCGCAATCGCCAGCACATAGAGCAAGCCCGCGTTCATGTTGGAAATCGCCACATCGGGCCCGAAAGGCACCGCCGCCCAAACTAATAGGGCAGGCACAAAGGCCAGCACCGGCGCCGCTAGAAACAAAAAGCGGTTGGCGTTGGTGGGGATGATGACTTCTTTGAACATCAGCTTGAGCGCATCGGCAATCGGCTGTAGAGAACCGCGAAACCCAACCCGATTCGGACCAAGACGAACCTGCATATAACCGATGACTTTACGCTCCGCGAGGGTCAAATAAGCCACGCCAATCAGCAGTGGCACAACCACCAAGATGATTTTAATGACCGACCACAGCACCGCCCACCAGGCCGTATTCAGAAATTCATGCATAGCGCTGCTCCCTAAGCACTGGCCGACAAAGCCGGCAGCGCCGCAGTGGTGGCGACCGAACAGGAAGCGTAGAGCGCGCCCAAGGGGGCGGTTTCGGCATAACCCATAGGTACCCAAATGCAGCCCAGAGGTATTCGAGTATCCAATGCCAAGGGTAAGGAAACCCGGCCGAATGCACTGACAATTTCTACCGAGTCACCCTGGATTTTGGAAATCTGGGCCTGGTCAGGATGCATTTTCGCCTGTACTGGCGTCGCCAGAGGCTCCGCCCGTCTCACCAAAGGGTCTCCTCGGTAAATGGACCAGTCACCAATACGCAATAGCGCTCCGGTTCCACTGACGGGACATTCAGCTATTGCTGGAAAGGCATGAAAAGGCGGAATATCCATTCCATAATCACCCACAGCGTGCTGCCAAGCGGCAGTGACTTCACTCAATTCGTTATATTGAAAATTTGTCACTTTGAGACCATCACCTAGCACCCGCAGAATTTTCCAGCCAGGACGTGCTTCACCCGGCAGCTTTACGGCAGCCCGGAAGGATTGGACACGTCCCTCATTATTCACATACGACCCGGAACCCTCGGCAAAAGCAGCCATGGGCAGAATGACATCCGCATATTGTGCGGCCTCGCCCGTAAAATGCCCGATGCTGAGCACAAATTCTGCATCCTGTAGGCGTTGACGGGCCAGTCTGCCCCGAATTGCATCCACTTCCGGCTCTACTCCAAAAAGGATGAAGCCCTTCATTTCGGCATCCCACAGGGCATCGGCAGGCATTCCCGGTGACGGTGCCTGATGTCCACCCGGTTCTCGTTGTGGCACACAACCACTCAGCCAGGCGCCGGCACTATTAGCATCCTCCGCAAGCCAACCAATGCGCCCCCCCGCCAACTCCGCAACGGTCTCCACCAGTGACAACATTTCCGCCGCTTGAGGATGGTGCAATAAGGCACCACCAATCAGAATGAGGGGATTATCTGCTGCCGCAAGCTGCGTTGCCGCCCAATAAAGAGGGTCCTCTGAGGCGGTTTCTGCCAAATGCGCCAAGTGATCCGCAAGGCGCCGATACATCGCCAAGTCCCCACCCGCTTCGGCCACACATTGCGTCACCGGAAAATTAAAGTCCGGACGTAAACTATCTATAGCAATCACATGACCACCATTGAGCACCGATTTACGCAAACGATGATTGGTCAGCGGCTGCTGCTGGCGCGGATAAGCATGACACAGCAAGATGAGTGGTTCTCTTTCGAGTTCATCCAAGGCCATATTCAAGGCCGGATACAAGGGCATCGCGGCATCTGCGCGAAAATCCTGCTGACGCAAACGGTGGTCCACATGTGGACTTCCCAGTCCTCGCAACAACCCTTGAAAGAGAAAAAGTTCTTCATTACTAGACTGCGGACTGATCAATCCAGCCAGCTTATCCGCACCGTGGGTAGCGACCAAACGCTCCAGAGCACCCATACTCACTTCCAGAGCTTCGGACCAAGACGCTTCCCGCCAATCTCCGGCCTCGTTGCGCAGCATCGGCCGAGTTACCCGATCCGCTGCATTCAAACCGGTATACGCATAGCGGCCCTTGTCACAAATCCATTCCTCGTTAATGGATTCCTGAGTACGCGGCAATACACGCAGAACTTCCTTGCCCAGACTTTGGACATCCGTATTGCAGCCCGTGGAACAATGCGGACAGATTCCGGGCGTATGCTTCAACTCCCAGGAACGCGCTTTGTAGCGGAAGGGTTTGCTGGTCAATGCGCCAACCGGACAAAGATCAATCATGTTGCCGGAAAGCTCAGATTGCACAGCCTTGGCCACATAAGTCCCAATCGCCATATGTTCGCCACGCCCCGTCGCACCGAGTTCTTTGATACCACCAATTTCCTGACCAAAGCGGACACAGCGCGTGCACTGAATACAACGCGTCATCTCTGTCGAGATGAGCGGACCAATGTCTTTGTCCTCCACGACGCGTTTTTCTTCGCTATAGTGACTGTGGGGATTGGCAAATCCCATGGTGATATCCTGCAGAGGACATTCCCCACCTTGATCGCAAATAGGGCAGTCGAGAGGATGATTAATCAGCAAAAATTCCAAAACGCCCTGTTGCGCCATTTTCGCCTTGCGTGAACTGGTCGCGATTTTCATGCCATCGGCCACCGGCGTGGCGCAGGCGGGTAAAGGCTTGGGTGCTTTTTCTACGTCCACAAGACACATTCGACAATTGGCAGCCACCGAAAGCTTCGGGTGATAGCAGAAAAAAGGAATGTAAATTCCTAGAGTCTCGGCCGCTTCCATGATGGTCGTTCCTGCTTCCACCTCAACGGCCTGACCGTCGATTTCTATATGTAGCATCAGGCAGCTCCCATACTCACCAGGCAACGCTGGTGTTCGATATGATATTCATATTCCTGACGAAACAGTTTGATGGAGCTCACTACCGGAGCCACTCCGCCATCGGCGAGCGCACAAATTGTACGCCCTTCAATGCGCGACCCGACATCCAAAAGAAGCTGCAGATCGGACTCACGGCCCTGACCGTTTTCGAGTCGATGCATCACGCGCCACAACCATCCCATGCCTTCCCGGCAAGGCGTACATTGACCGCAGGACTCATGCATATAAAACCGGGCAATACGCTCCACGGTACGCACCATGCAGACACTATCGTCCATCACAATGACCGAGCCCGCGCCTAAAGCCGACCCCGCCTTGGAAATAGCGTCGTAGTCCATGGTCACATCCATCATGACCTCGCCCGCCACCATGGCAGTGCTGGTACCCCCCGGAATAACCGCTTTCAGCTTACGGCCCGGCCTTAATCCCCCGGCCATTTCGAGAAGATCTTTAAAAGGGGTCCCCATGGGCACTTCGTAATTACCCGGCTTTTGTACCTGACCGGTTACGGAAAAAATCTTGGTACCGCCGTTATTAGGCTTTCCCAGATTCAAAAACCATTCGCCCCCTTTAGTGATAATGTCCGGTACCGAGGCAAAGGTTTCCACATTATTGATAGTCGTGGGACGACCATACAATCCATAACTTGCCGGAAATGGGGGCTTGAAGCGGGGTTGACCCTTCTTGCCTTCGAGCGCCTCCATCAGCGCGGTTTCTTCCCCACAGATATAGGCCCCCGCTCCGCGATAGACATAGAGATCAAAGGAGAAATGCGTTCCCATGATATTTTTGCCGAGGTAGCCTTGGGCATAAGCTTCTGCCAAAGCTTCCTCAACGATATTAATGGGTTCAATAAACTCACCACGAATAAAAATATAGCCCGCTGTAGCGCCCATGGCGTAGGCACCAATAATCATCCCTTCAATCAGACGATGGGGCTCATAACGCATAATATCTCGATCTTTGCAGGTTCCGGGCTCTCCTTCGTCCGCGTTGCACAGCAGATATTTGGTGCCCGTCACGCCTTTGGGCATAAAACTCCACTTGAGTCCTGTCGGGAAACCCGCGCCCCCCCTTCCCCGCAATGCCGATTTTTTCATTTCTGCAATGATCTGATCCGGAACCATCGGCTCCTTGAGCACCTTATGCAAGGCCTCATAACCGCCGGTACCTGCATACACCGAGAGACGATGAGAATCGGGAAGACCTCGATTCTGTAGAGTAACGCCATTAACGTACATCTTCAGATCCCTCCCGCAACTGGGCAATGAGCTGGTCCAGATTTTCCGGCGTCAGATTTTCGTAATAAACATCACCCAACTGCATCATCGGTGCGTCCTTACAGGCGCCCAGACACTCTACTTCGTGCAGCGTAAACAGACCGTCTGCTGTTGTTTCGCCCAAGCCGATCCCCAAACGTTCACTCAGGTGCCGGATGATTGCATCCGAGCCATTGAGGAAACAGGATACACTGCCGCAGACGCAAAACTTGTGTTTGCCGACCGGTTTCAGATCATACATGGTATAAAACGTCGCCACTTCAAAAGCCTGAATCGATGGCAGGCCCAAAATGTCTGCGACGTGCGTCATAAGCTCTTCACTAAGATAGCCGTGTTCTTCCTGAGCAATCCGTAGCGCCGCAAGAAGCGCAGAACGCGACTCTTCTGGCGGATACTTTGTCCGCTCGAAGGCAATAGCTGTCAGAGATTTTTCCGATAACATGTTTTTACCTGTCAATCTCGCCGAAAACGATGTCCATGGTTGAAAGAATCGCGACCACATCCGCAATCATGTGCCCTCGCGCCATTTCGTCCATGGCTGCAAGATGAGAAAAGCCTGGTGCACGAATTTTCATCCGGTAAGGCTTATTGGCCCCATCAGAGATCATATAAATACCGAATTCACCCTTGGGCGCCTCAACGGCGGTATACACTTCGCCCGCTGGCACTGACATCCCTTCAGAAAACAGCTTGAAGTGATGGATCAAGGCTTCCATGCTATTTTTCATTTCTTCCCGAGGGGGTGCGGCCACCTTGAAATCATCCGTAATCACTGGCCCAGGATGGTTACGCAACCAGTTCACACACTGCGCGATAATCCGGTTGCTCTGGCGCATCTCGGCGACCCGCACCAGATAACGGTCATAACAGTCTCCGGTTTTGCCGATCGGAATATCAAAATCCAGATCTGCATAAGCCGCATAGGGTTGCGTCCGGCGCAAATCCCAAGCGACACCCGATGCGCGCAGCATAGGACCCGTAAAACCCAACTGAATAGCGCGCTCGGGGCTCACCACACCAATGCCCACTGTACGCTGCTTCCAGATGCGGTTATCCGTCAATAGCGTTTCATATTCATCTACATAACCGGGGAAACGACGGGTAAAGTCTTCAATAAAATCCAGCACCGTCCCCTGACGATTAGCATTAAGCTCGTCTAGGCGTTTGGCGTCACGATAGGGTGAAGCGACATACTGCGGCATCTGTGCGGGCAGATCGCGATATACGCCACCCGGACGATAGTAGGCGGCATGCATCCGTGCGCCGGAAACTGCCTCGTAAACGTCCATAAGGTCTTCTCGTTCACGAAAGCAATACAGAAAAACGCTCATAGCACCCACATCAAGGGCGTAGGCACCTAACCAGAGCAAATGATTCAGCACCCGGGTAATTTCATCAAAAAGCGTACGAATATACTGAGCCCGAATCGGAACTTCTAAGCCGAGCAGTTTTTCTACCGCCTGACAGTAAGCATGTTCGTTGCACATCATGGACACGTAATCAAGACGGTCCATATACGGTAGGTTTTGCAGATAGGTCTTGTTTTCTGCCAGTTTTTCCGTGGCACGATGGAGCAATCCAATATGCGGATCTGCGCGCTCAATCACCTCACCATCCAGCTCCAGAACTAGTCGCAGCACCCCGTGCGCCGAAGGATGCTGAGGCCCGAAGTTCATCGTGAAATTATTAATTTCTGGCATTGTAGCGCCCCATCTCTTCGGCCCGGATAACACGCGGAACAACAACCCGCTCTTCGGTGCGCGTTGGTTCATAAATGACGCGGCCCTGATCCGCGTCATAACGCATTTCTACCGTACCGACCAAAGGAAAATCCTTACGGAACGGATAACCTACAAAACCGTAATCCGTTAAAATACGTCGCAAATCGGGATGCCCGTCAAAGAGAATACCATAGAGATCAAAAGCTTCTCTTTCGAACCAATTAGCCGCCGCCCAGATGTCTACCACTGAAGGCACTAGCGGCATCTCCTCTTCCGCATAAACGCGTAGACGCAACCGTTGCTTGTGCTGCAAGGAAAGCAAATGATACACCACGGCAAATCGCGGACCTTCCCAACTCCCCTCGCCATAGTCGGCATAGTCCACGCCGCACACGTCGATCAGTAGATCGAAAGCGCATTGAGGATCATCCCGCAACCACAGACAGGTCTTATGCAGACTCTCCGCAGTCAGTTCTACGGTCAATTCGTCACGATCCACAACCATGTTCAGTAGGGTCTCCCCCAACTCTGCGCTCAGAATCTGGCGCAAGTTTTCCAGTGCGTCAGTCATGGCTCACCTAGCTATTGTATTCGTGCGACGGATTTTTTTCTGGAGCTGAATCAACCCAAAAAGCAGCGCTTCAGCCGTAGGCGGACAGCCAGGAACGTAAATATCCACGGGTACTATTCGGTCACAACCCCGAACAATGCTGTAGGAGTAGTGATAATAACCACCGCCGTTAGCGCAGGAACCCATGGACACGACCCAACGCGGTTCCGGCATCTGGTCATAAACCTTGCGTAAGGCGGGAGCCATCTTATTGACCAAGGTGCCAGCGACGATCATCACGTCCGATTGGCGGGGGCTGGGACGAAAAACAATGCCAAAGCGATCCAGATCATAACGCGCAGCGCCAGCATGCATCATCTCTACGGCACAACAGGCCAGCCCAAAAGTCATGGGCCATAAGGAACCCGTTCGGCTCCAGTTCACCACCGTATCAATACTGGTGGTGACAAAGCCTTTTTCGAGAATACCTTCTATTCCCATTCTAAGGCTCCTTTTTTCCACTCGTAGACAAAACCGACCACGAGGATGGCCAGAAAAATCATCATGGCCAAGAAGCCCATCATGCCGATTTGATCAAAAACAACCGCCCACGGAAAAAGGAAAGCAATTTCCAGATCGAAGAGGATAAAGAGAATAGCCACCAGATAATAACGCACGTCGAATTTCACGCGTGCGTCTTCGAAAGCTTCAAAGCCACATTCGTATGGCGAAAGCTTTTCGCTGTCCGGTTTATGCGGTCCAAGTGAGGCACCCATCAATAGCGGGACCACACCGACCACCAGCGCCACCACAATAAAGATGAGCACAGGCAAATAGTGGTTCAACATCCCCAACACCCCTCCACCCAGAATACGGACTTGGAATTGCACGCCCAAGACCAGCTATAAATTAATTTTCTTATTTATAAATCAGTGCCCTGGTATACTCCAGAGACAAAAAAACAGCCTTATAGGCTGCAATTTGGTGCCGAAGACCGGATTCGAACCGGTACAGCTTGCGCCGCCGCCCCCTCAAGACGGTGTGTCTACCAATTTCACCACTTCGGCTAAAGTCTTAAAACTTTCTCATGCCCCGCCCATTACGTCAAGGCTTTGCGGGTGATTTTGCAGTGGATACTGGCGCTGCCAAAGTTCCCTTAGAGGAGACCGTTGGAGCTACTGATGAGGTAGAAGGTGCCGCTGCAACGGGTTGCACCGGGGCGGCAGCGGCCACTGGTGCTTTACTCGGCAAGGCAATCCCTGCAACCATGCTCGTACCCGCATGATCGGAAAGATAGGCCAGACCTAAGCTGTTCAGAAAAAATAGTGCGCCAATGACTGCCGTGGTATGGCTCAAAAAATTGCCAGCACCCCGAGCACCGAAAACCGTCTGTGATCCCCCACCGCCGAATACGGCACCAATATCGGCTCCCTGCCCCTTCTGGATCAAAATGAGTCCTACCAGCACCACACAGATGATCACCTGAAACACGAGCAACAACGTGTACATCGAGTTAGCCTCCTCGCCCCGCCTGTCCGGCGGCACGACAAATTTGGACAAATTCTCCAGCAACCAAGGATGCCCCACCGACCAAAGCCCCATCAATATCAGGCTGATCAAACAGTGCTGCGGCATTGTTACCTTTTACGCTACCGCCATAAAGCAATATCAGACGCTTAGCGAGCGGTTCCGAATGTGCGGCAACCAGATTCCGAATAAACGCATGCACAGCTTGGGCCTGCTCCGGTGTTGCGCTCAGCCCCGTACCAATCGCCCAGATCGGTTCATAGGCAATAATCATATTGGGCTGGCTGCTTCCCGAGTTTAATAACGGCAGGATCGCCTCTATCTGACGACGCAGCACCGCTTCGGTCACGCCCTGATTGCGCTCAGTCTCACTTTCGCCAACACAAACCACCGGAATCAAACCGGACGCCAAGGCAGCTTTGACTTTGTGAGCCACCTGATCATCATTTTCTGCAAAAATCTGACGCCTTTCGGAATGACCTACCAGCACATATCGACAACCCATATCGCGCAGCATAGGGCCGGAGATTTCGCCGGTATAGGCGCCATTGGCTTCCCAGAAAAGATTCTGACCACCCCAGCGCAAAGCCGTTCCTTTCGCTTCTTGGGAAACCGCGTGCAAAAGAGTGAAGGGCGGGAATAGCACCACTTCGGGGCGCATCTGCTCCAGACCCGCATCGAGAATAGCCTGCGTGAGGTGAACCGCATCCGCACTGAGGCCGTTCATCTTCCAGTTTCCTGCTACCATGATGGGACGCAAATAAAATCTTCCTTATTCAGCAGAGAGTTAGTCCGACTTCTGAACTCCGTTCGGAGTCGGCTTCTATGTCATAATTATCTGATGTGCGCCCGAGTGTAAAGACTCCCTTCTGAACGGTCAATTTTCAACTTTTCAAAGAGGGACGGATACCGAAGCCAATCTCTCCAAATCTGCAGCCAGCGTTTCTGCGATTTCGGTCGCGAAATCTTCCGATGCCGCTTCCACCATAACCCGCAACAAGGGCTCCGTACCGGAAGGTCTGACCAGTAGTCGACCTTTACCCGCCAGTTTTTGCTCCGCTGCAGCAATACAGTGTTGAGCGGCGGGCTCTGCCAACAGACTCCGCGCGTTGCGTAACGGCAGCCCGATCAACGTCTGCGGATAAGGCTGATATCCCGCTCGTAAGGCCGCTAAGGTTTTACCACTCCTGCGCAGGATGGCCAAAACCCGCAGCGCGGCGAGAATACCATCTCCCGTGGTGTTGGCGGGCGTAATGATATGACCAGAAGATTCACCCCCCAGCGGGAAGCCGTGGGCCCGCATCGCCTCCAGCACATAACGATCGCCCACGGCACTGCGCACGAAAGGCACCCCCAGCGCTTCAAGACCCTTTTCCAAAGCCAAATTACTCATAACCGTTCCCACCACACCCGGTAAGTGACCTTGTTGTAAAAGATCCTGGGCCAGCAACCAAATCAATTCATCACCGTCCAGCACATCACCCTGTGCATCCACTAATAACAAACGGTCCCCATCACCATCAAAGGCAATACCTAAATCAGCCTTGGCGTCGCGAACAGCCGTCTGCAGAGCAGCAGGATAGGTCGAACCGACGCCCGCGTTAATATTGATACCGTCGGGCGCAATACCTATAAGTGTCAACTCTGCGCCTAATTCTCGAAAAACCATGGGGCCAACTTTATAGGTGGCACCATGCGCGCAATCCAGCACCAGATGCATTCCGCGCAGATCCAAATCAGCCGGAAAGGTGGTTTTACAAAATTCCACATAGCGACCCGCTGCATCATCAACACGACGGGCCTTGCCTAATTGCTCTGAAGCGGACAGGATCATGGGTCGATCCAACCATGCTTCGATAGCTTCTTCTTGGGCATCGGGCAATTTATAACCATCTGCGGAAAAAAATTTGATGCCGTTGTCCGGATAAGGGTTATGAGAGGCGCTAATGACAATACCAGCGTCCGCCCGCAGGGTTCGCGTCAAATAGGCGATAGCGGGAGTCGGCAAGGGGCCGACCAAGAGCACATCGACTCCGGCAGCAGCGAGACCGGATTCCAAAGCAGATTCCAGCAGATAGCCTGACAGCCGAGTATCTTTGCCGATCACTACGCGCGGGCGACCCGAAGCACCGACAGTCAGCACATGACCGGCTGCCCAGCCCAGTCGCAGTATCCATTCTGGATGAATAACTGAGTCCCCCACGCGCCCGCGCACACCATCCGTACCAAACCATTTTCTGGTCATATTATTTTCCTTCTGGCGCCGATCGTCCGCCGAACTGTTGAATACCTTCCCAGACCCTCAGGGCCTGTACGGTCTCTGCCACATCATGAACGCGAACCATCGCCGCACCATGCTGAACCGCCCAAAGCGCTGCCGCGACGCTCCCGGCAGTGCGTGCAACAGCATCGGCCACCCCGGTCAACTCGCCGATCATGCGTTTGCGCGATACACCCACGACAATGGGCAACCCCAAACTTTGCATCTCTTCAAGCGCAAACAGCAATCGGCAATTATCCTGCAGGTTTTTTGCAAATCCAAACCCCGGATCAATCAGTAATCGTTCCCGACGAATTCCCGCAGCCTCGCAATCTGCAACACGCTGCAAGAGGTAGTTGTTTACCTCCTGCAGCACATGGTCATAGTGCGCATCGCCCTGCATCGTTTGTGGAGTACCGCGCATATGCATTAAACAAACGGGGATATCCAGCTCTGCCAAAGTGCCCAAGGCATCAGGATCTCCTTGCAAGGCGGTCACGTCATTCATGAAACCTGCCCCCAGGGTCCAAGCCGCGCGCATTACCGTGGCCCGACGCGTATCAACAGATATCGGCAGCGGGACTGCCGCTACTACTGCTTCGACGATGGGCAGAAGGCGCCGCAACTCCTCTTTTGTAGACACAGGCGCGGCCCCTGGACGGGTAGACTCGGCGCCAATATCAATAATTGCTGCGCCGGATTCCCATAATTTTACAGCATGCGCTGCCGCTTGAACGGGATTCGTATAGGCCCCGCCATCAGAAAACGAGTCGGGCGTAACATTGAGTATTCCCATAACACAAGGGCGCCCCAAAACCAGCGGGCGCCCATTGCAATCCAACACTAAGGTCAAACGGGATGTTCTCCAGGTTTCAGACCTGGCAGAGACTGCCCGTCGGTCTTGTCCGTGTTCGGAGTCACATTACCATCCGGTGGTAAAGACGAAGGATAACTACCCGCACCATCCACCGGTGGACGCGGATCACGCCCCGCCATAATGTCACTGATCTGGTTCGAATCGAGAGTCTCGTATTTCAACAAGGCCTGAGTCATAGCCTCCACCTTGTCGCGATTTTCTTCGATCAGCTTGCGCGCCACATCATAACGTTCACGAATAATGTTACGGATCTCGCCGTCCACCGTCATGGCGGTCTGCTCAGAGATATTACTGTGCTTCGTCATCTCCCGACCGATGAATACTTCTTCTTCTTTCTCACCAATAACCATCGGCCCAATGCCTGACATACCCCACTGGGTTACCATCCGGCGCGCCAGATCCGTAGCACGCTCAATGTCGTTGCCAGCACCCGTCGTCATTTGATTCAGAAATACCTCCTCGGCAACACGACCACCCATCAAAATGGAAATATTGCTGAGGATTTCCTGGCGCTCATAATTGAAGCGATCTTCTGTGGGCAACTGCATAGTCAAACCCAAAGCGCGTCCACGCGGAATGATGGTGACCTTATGGACCGGGTCCGTGCCCGGCAACAATTTAGCCACCACCGCGTGACCGGACTCATGATAAGCCGTGGTCTCGCGCTGCTTGTCGCTCATCACCACCGACTTGCGCTCGGCCCCCATCATGACCTTGTCTTTGGCATCCTCAAAGTCATGCATATCTACCAGACGCTTGCTCTTACGCGCCGCCATCAACGCCGCTTCATTCACCAAATTGGCCAAATCCGCGCCTGAAAAACCCGGCGTGCCGCGAGCGATCACTTTGGGGTCCACATCCGGGGTGATGGGCACTTTGCGCATGTGTACCTGGAGAATTTGTTCCCGACCACGAATATCTGGCAGAGGTACGGTAACCTGACGATCAAAGCGACCCGGGCGCAGCAAGGCAGGATCTAACACATCTGGACGGTTGGTAGCGGCTACCACGATGATACCCTCGGTACCCTCGAAACCATCCATTTCTACCAACAACTGGTTAAGCGTCTGCTCGCGCTCATCATTACCACCCCCTAAACCCGCCCCGCGCTGGCGACCAACTGCATCAATTTCATCGATGAAAATAATGCATGGCGCATGCTTTTTAGCCTGCTCGAACATATCGCGCACGCGGGAGGCACCCACTCCGACGAACATTTCCACAAAATCTGAACCGGATATGGAGAAGAAAGGCACCCTCGCCTCACCCGCAATCGCTCGCGCCAGCAAGGTCTTACCCGCGCCAGGCGAACCCATGAGTAATACACCCTTGGGAATACGGCCACCGAGACGCTGGAACTTCTGGGGATCACGCAAGAACTCGACGATCTCGGCAAGCTCTTCCTTGGCCTCTTCCACACCAGCCACATCCGCAAAAGTCACCTTGTTGTTTTCTTCAGTGAGCATGCGCGCCTTGCTACGCCCAAAGGTCATCGCGCCGCGACCACCCGCACCGCCGCCACCCATTTGCCGCATGAAGAAAATCCAGACGCCGATGAGTAACAGCATGGGGAACCAAGAAATTAGGATAGACAGCAGAATGGACTGGCCTGCCGGGGGCTTAACGTTGATTTTGACGCCAGACGCCAGCAGCTGCGGAACCAGTTGTGTATCATTCGCCGGCGTGTAGACGCTAAACTGCTGCCCGGAACTCAAGCTACCGGTCACATGATTAGAATCAATAGTGACGTCAGCCACTTGACCCTGTTTGACGCTATTGACGAAGGTAGAGAAATCCATTGCCTGAGCGGGTTTCGACGAACTCGTTGTATTAAGATTCTGAAACACCAACATCAGGATGACGCCAATCGCCACCCACAACAGCACGTTTTTTAATACATTATTCATTAGCACACCCCCCGACAGGGAGAATTTAGGCCTATTTTAAGGCAAATTGAACGTTTGATATTAACCCTCTGAAAAGCAACTGACAATAAAAAACCTTTCAACTTTGGGTTCCTCCAACCGTCAAATCCCGAATTTTCAGGGTCGGCTGACCGACACCCACCGGCACACTCTGACCATCTTTGCCGCAAGTACCCACCCCTGTATCCAATTGGAGATCATTTCCGATCATTTCAACCCTAGTCAGCACATCTGGACCATTTCCGATGAGTGTTGCGCCCTTCACCGGACGAGTAATCTTACCATTTTCAATGAGATAAGCTTCTGATGCGGAAAAAACGAATTTACCATTGGTAATATCCACCTGCCCTCCACCGAAATTCACGGCATAAAGACCACGTTTGACGCTCGCAATGATTTCTTGCGGATCGCGGTCTCCAGCGCGCATGTAGGTGTTGGTCATCCGTGGCATGGGCAGATGCGCATAAGATTCGCGACGACCATTACCCGTAGAGCGGGTGTTGGTCAGGCGGGCATTCAAGGTATCTTGCAAATAGCCCTTCAAAATACCGTCTTCGATCAGCGTCGTACATTGGGTTTCTGTGCCTTCGTCATCGACATTGAGGCTACCGCGCCGATTTTCGAGCGTCCCATCATCCACCACTGTTACGCCGGGTGCCGCCACCCGCTCACCCACTCGACCGCTGAACGCGCTGGTACCCTTGCGGTTAAAATCTCCTTCAAGACCATGACCAATGGCTTCATGCAACAAAATACCCGGCCAGCCCGGACCGAGTACGACATCCATGCTCCCCGCCGGAGCCGCTTCTGCATCGAGGTTTATCAGTGCCTGTCGAGAAGCTTCACGGGCAAAATCTTCTGCCATTTGCCCCTGCAAAAAAGTCTGATAATCAAAGCGGCCACCGCCACCAGCACTACCCTGTTCACGCCGCCCATCCTGCTCGGCAATGGCCGAAACATGCAGTCGCACCAAGGGACGCACATCAGCCGCCATGGTTCCATCCAGACGGGCAACCAGCACCGCTTCAAATTTGGCGCTCAGACTAGCCATCACCTGTACGATGCGGGGGTCCACCGCTCGGGCGGCCTGCTCCACGCGCTCCAGCAACGCAATTTTTTCGTGGTTGGAAATAGACGATAAAGGGTCAGCTGGCTGATACAGAGACAAACCCTGACGGCGCTGCCAGACCAGTCCTTTCTGCTCGCCCGCGTGGTGAACAATGGCGCGCGCCGCATCGGCGGCGGTCAACAAAGCCTCTACGCCAATCTCGTCCGAGTAGGCCAGCCCTTGGCGCTCGCCACTGATGGCGCGCACCCCCACACCCTGCTCAATGGAGTGACTCCCGGACTTGACGACGCCTTCTTCAAGACTAAACCCCTCACTACGACTATATTGAAAATACAGGTCCGCATCATCCAAAGCGCGGTGGGAGAGTCGGCCAAAGACTTTTTCCAGCGCTCCCTCGCTAATCCCTCCGGGTGTAAACAAGGTGGCACGGGCTATGTCCAAAGCTGAAGCAGTCATCACAATCCTTCCCTAAAGTTCAACGCGGACAGTATGCGCCCAGGAAGCGGTTTAGAACAAGTCCAAACTCGGAGGAGCAGAATGCCCCGCCGAAGTTAAAAAATCGCTTTGGAATGATGATACTGGGTTTTTATCCCCAAGTTGTATGCGGGTTATCCACAGCCTCATCCACAATATGTAGTTGACAACAGCGCAAACAAAGCTATATTTAGTGATTGTGGTGTCCGGTTTGTGAACACATTATCCGGCTACCCTGCGCGCGTTATCGTGCCCAGCTCTTTGATGCCCATTGCCCTGCTCCGGAGTCGCCCAAATGTCTAATCCCGCCGCTCAAACCATCGTCAGCAATCCCGCCTATGACCCCTCAGAAGCCAGTCATTACAAAGTGATCCGTCGCAATAACGCGATGGTCACTTTTGACGCCAGCAAAATTCACATTGCCATGACCAAAGCATTTCTGGCCGTGGAAGGCGGAAGCGGGGCGGCGAGCGCACGGGTACGCGACCTCGTCAATCGTTTGACCGAGCAGGTCATTGAGGCTTTGAAACGACGTCAGCCGGGCGGCGGCACTTTCCACATCGAAGATATTCAGGACCAAGTCGAACTGGGGTTGATGCGTGCGGGCGAACACGAGGTAGCTCGCGCTTATGTTTTGTATCGTGAAGATCGCGCCCGGGAGCGCCGTCAACAGGCAGCACAGACCAGCAAAGTGGATAGTCCAGAAATACAGGTGAAACATCCCAACGGCAGCCAACGCCCTCTGGATATGGCGCGCCTGCGCGCGGTCATCGAAGAAGCCTGCAGCGGTCTGGGTCATGCGGTATCCGTGGATACGCTACTCGCCAATACCGTCAAGAACCTTTACGACGGCATCAGCGAAGATGAGCTGTTTCAGGCACCCATTCTGGCCAGCCGCGTGATGATCGAACGCGACCCCGCCTACGCGTATGTTTCCGCGCGCCTGCTTCTGGATCGGGTGCGCTGGGAAGTATTGGGCGAGGCGGCAACGCAGGCGGAAATGGCGGTTCGTTATCCCGAATATTTCCGCGATTACCTGCAAACCGGCATTACCCATGAGCTGATTGATCCGCGTCTGGCACAATACGATCTCAACCGCATTACCGCCGCGCTCAAGCCGGAACGGGATCTCAACTTTCAGTACCTCGGCCTGCAAATTCTTTACGATCGCTATTTCCTGCATGTCCGTGAGCGTCATATCGAGCTACCCCAATCTTTCTGGATGCGCGTCGCCATGGGCTTGGCTGTGGACGAGGTGGATCGCGAAGAGCACGCCATTGCTTTTTATGAAGTGCTATCGAGCTTCGATTTTGTGAGCTCCACCCCGACGCTCTTCAATTCAGGCACCTTACGGCCGCAGTTATCCAGTTGCTTTCTGACCACCGTTGGCGATGATTTGGATGATATTTATGAAGCCATCAAAGAGAACGCCCTGCTTTCCAAGTTTAGCGGCGGCCTCGGTAACGACTGGACACCGGTACGCGCCCTCGGTTCGTATATCAAGGGTACCAACGGCAAATCGCAGGGCGTCGTGCCTTTTCTGAAAGTGGTCAACGATACGGCCGTTGCCGTTAATCAGGGCGGTAAACGCAAAGGTGCCGTCTGTGCCTATCTGGAAACCTGGCACATGGATATCGAAGAATTTCTGGAATTGCGTAAAAATACGGGCGACGACCGTCGTCGTACCCACGACATGAACACCGCCAACTGGATTCCCGATCTATTTATGGAACGGGTAGAAAGTAATGCCTCATGGACGCTATTCAGCCCCAACGAAACACCCGACCTGCATGACCTCACCGGATCGGCTTTCCGCGAGCGTTACACGCATTATGAGCGCATGGCAGAAGCGGGAGAAATCGAACTGTTCAAAAAAATCCCCGCCATTCAGCTCTGGCGCAAAATGCTGACTATGCTCTTTGAAACCGGGCACCCGTGGATCACCTTCAAAGATCCCTGCAATTTGCGCAGCCCGCAGCAACACGTTGGAGTGGTGCATAGCTCCAATCTCTGCACGGAAATCACCCTCAACACCAATGGCAAAGAAATTGCGGTCTGTAATCTGGGTTCCGTCAATCTGGTTTCACACCTGAAAATACCGGCGGGAAGTGCAGAAGCTTCTCCCCTGCGTGAAAACAGCACCCCCGAAGAATTACTCGCCCTGATGGATACCGACAAGCTCAGTCGCACCATCCGCGTCGCCATGCGTATGCTGGATAACGTCATTGATATGAACTACTACGCCGTGACCAAAGCGCGCAACAGTAACCTGCGGCATCGGCCAGTGGGTTTGGGGTTGATGGGCTTTTCGGACGCCCTACTGGAAATGCGGATTCCCTATGCCTCCCCGGCGGCCGTAGCTTTCGCCGATATCAGCCAAGAGGTCATTTCCTATCACGCCATTGACGCTTCTGCCGACCTTGCCCGAGAGCGGGGCAGCTACCCCACTTTCCAAGGCTCCCTCTGGAGTCAGGGCGTGCTTCCTATTGATAGCATTGAGACATTAGCCGCCAGTCGGGAACAGGGGGTGGATGTAGACCGCAACCAACACCTAGAGTGGGCTACCCTGCGTAACAAGGTGCGCGGCGGTATCCGCAACAGCAACTGTCTGGCTATTGCACCGACGGCCACCATCTCCAACATCGTCGGCGTCAGTCAGGGGATCGAGCCGATCTACCAGAATCTCTATGTCAAATCAAACCTCTCCGGCGAATTTACGGTGGTGAACAGTTATCTGGTACACGACCTCAAACGCCTAGAGCTTTGGGATGAAGTCATGGTCAATGACCTCAAGTACTTTGACGGTTCCGTCATGCCGGTAGATCGCATTCCCGCCAACCTGAAACCGCTCTACGCCAACGCCTTCGAAACCGACCCGAAATGGCTCGTGGAAGCGGCCGCGCGCCGGCAGAAATGGCTGGATCAGGCCCAGAGCCTCAACTTGTACTTTGGCGAAGCTTCCGGCAAAAAAATTGATGAAGTCTATCGCCTCGCTTGGAAGCGCGGCCTCAAAACTACCTACTATCTGCGCTCACTGGGCGCTACTGCGGCAG
Organism: Acidithiobacillus sp.; assembly: GCA_041676785.1. Taxonomy (GTDB): domain Bacteria; phylum Pseudomonadota; class Gammaproteobacteria; order Acidithiobacillales; family Acidithiobacillaceae; genus Acidithiobacillus. The sequence goes on from JBAYRF010000023.1 coordinate 35,940, forward strand.
AAAAATCTACCGTACAAACCGGCACATTAAACGCCGTGACGGGCCATCAACCGAAAGCCTGTGCCATTGATGACCCCACCTGTGAAGCCTGCCAATAACGCAGAGGAGAAATTACCAGCATGTTAAATTTTGAAGAGAATATCCGCATGGAGCCCCTCCGCAACAATATGGCGAACGGTTCTGCGACGCCCTTTGCCGAGGACGATACGATGGCAGAAAATACCACACACTTTGCCCGGGTTCGCGCCGAGGACAAGCGCATCATCAATGGTCATGCTGACGTCAATCAATTGGTGCCTTTTAAGTACCAGTGGGCCTGGGACAAATATCTCGCAGCTTGCGCTAACCACTGGATGCCCCAAGAAATTCAGATGTCTCGGGATATTGCGCTGTGGAAAGACCCCAAGGGTCTCACCGACGACGAGCGCCGCATCGTGAAGCGTAATCTCGGCTTTTTTGTGACGGCTGACAGTCTCGCCGCCAACAATATCGTCCTCGGTACCTATCGGCACATTACCGCGCCCGAATGCCGCCAATATATGCTGCGTCAGGCTTTTGAAGAAGCCATCCACACCCATGCCTATCAGTACATCGTAGAATCCATCGGCTTGGATGAGGGCGAAATTTTTAACATGTACCATGAGGTACCCTCAGTACGGGACAAAGACCAGTTTTTAATGCCTTTCATCGATATTCTGGCCGACCCCAATTTTAAAACCGGCACCTTAGAAACCGATCAGAAGTTATTGCGCTCCCTGATTGTTTTTGCCGCGATTATGGAGGGCATGTTCTTTTATGTTGGCTTTAGCCAGATTTTGGCGATGGGTCGGCAGAACAAAATGGTGGGTGCGGCCGAGCAGTACCAGTACATTCTTCGCGACGAATCCATGCACTGTAATTTCGGCATTGATCTAGCCAACCAAATCAAGGTGGAAAACCCGCAACTTTGGACGGACACCTTTCAACAGGAAATCATCGATCTTATTCGTCGTGGTGTCGAACTAGAATGCGCCTACGCCGACGACACCATGCCACGCGGCGTTCTCGGCCTAAATGCGCCTATTTTCAAGGACTATGTCAAGTTCATCGGCAACCGCCGTCTCGTCCAACTCGGCCTACCCCAACAGTATCCCGGCATCCAGAACCCCTTCCCGTGGATGAGCGAAATGATGGATCTCAAGAAAGAGAAAAACTTTTTTGAAACCCGCGTTACTGAGTATCAAACCGGTGGGGCGTTGAGCTGGGAGTAAATGGGTTATGCCATTGGATGACGAAAGGTAAAAACTCGGCTCGCGCTTATGGTAGGCCCATAGCTGGAATATCCGTAGTGCAGCGTAAGCGGACCTTTCCATATTGCTTCGGATGAGTAGTATCCACAAGAAGAGCTGCTTGTGAATTGAGAATGGTACAGGAATCTTATTCCTGCGCTATTTTTGCAGCAGAATTAAAGTAATGAGAAAGGAGGTATGCATTGATGGTTGAGTTGGCAAATAAAATTGCTGAGATGATCCAGTCGGGAAATATCCTTTGGTTAGCAGTAATTGCTGCTGTTGCACTTGCAATGAAAACATCAAAAATTGTAGAGTTCTTTGAAAGCCGCAAGAAGGCACAAATCTCGAAACTCATCGAAGCATCAAATTGCGACCTTCTTGATAAAAGCTTCAAAGAATTTTTGTCTCATGAGATACAAAGGCAATATTTCCTATATATTGCGAAAATCTCTGCAGAAAAACCGTATAGAGACAAGTTGTTCCATGTTTATAAAAATGCGAATGGTAATCTGCCTTTTTTTCATTTTCGGCGTGCCTCTAGCTACTTGAGATACAAAGATGAAGTATTGTCTGTAGAAATTTCTATGCTCGATAATATTTTTAGCTTTATTAACTCAGTAGTCGCAATATTTTTTGGGTTTATCGGCTTAGCGATGTTTATGATGCCTTCATTTATAAAGCCGATTTTCGTTATTCAGACTCTAACACTATATGGTATGAGCGCATTCTTTGTGGGAATGGCTATGTTTTTCTCTACGCAATCATTTCCGCTACGTTCAGCAAAGATAATCCGAACAGAATTGAATAAATCCCATAACAACTTAATCCAGCCGATCGCTATTGCGTCGGCTGATTGAGGCGTTAGAAGACACTAGTTTCGGACAGCCTGTGCAAGCAGAAAGCTTGCAATTCGGTTGCCTTCCTGATTGTCGCAGAGCACCAACAGTACAGTCGCCTCACGGTAAGCGTCTAAGCAACCCACCCTCACGGATTGGCGCCAATCAGGGTAATGCGGTTTTTTTCCAGTTCCACGGCAAGAGTTCGTGGAGCCGCTTGTTGGGCCAGGTGGGGAGCTTTTCGAGCA
>JBAYRF010000024.1:0-33728 GCA_041676785.1 Acidithiobacillus sp.
CTCGAAAAGCTCCCCACCTGGCCCAACAAGCGGCTCCACGAACTCTTGCCGTGGAACTGGAAAAAAACCGCATTACCCTGATTGGCGCCAATCCGTGAGGGTGGGTTGCTTAGACGCTTACGAAAGTGTTGATGCCCAGAAGAATGGTATCCACTCGCCCGCTTTGGCTTTGTTGCCGATTCTCCGTGGTGAAAAATTGTGGGCTGTATTGGTGGTGAAAAGTCGAACAGCCGATCACTTGAGTGCGGATGTGCTGGGTTTGCTGCAGCGTATTGTCTCCTTGTTGGGACGTGGGCTGGATGAACTGGATCTTAAAGAACAGCTTTTTGTAGAACAGTCTCGCCAAGCTTGGCTCGCCACTCATGATCCTCTGACCGGGTTAAATAACCGGCGCGGACTCGATGTTTATTTTGGCCAAGCCATACTCCGCGCACAACGTAATCAGACGCTATTGGTGGCAGTGATTTTAGATCTGGATGATTTCAAGCCGATTAATGATACTTATGGTCATGAGGCCGGAGATCTGCTTCTGAAAGCCATCGCTAAAACCTTGCAACAATGTATACGCAATACGGATTTTTTGGTGCGTTTGGGGGGCGATGAATTTGTTGTGCTTCTGGAAGGATTACACGGCATGGAAGATCTCCCGCCGGTGCTGACGAATATTCGCAACGCGGTGGAAATGCCAGTCAACATCGGCGATGCGCTTCAGGTTGCTGTCGGCTGCAGCGCCGGTATTACGGTATTTCCCGATGATTCATCAGGCCCCGATGCTTTGTTGCGCCACGCCGATGAGGCTCTATACGCAGCCAAGCGCAGCAAGGCGAGCAGATCCCAATTTTGGGTGAGTTACGCGCAATTATCCGAGAAAAACTCGGATTAAAGCGCTGATAACCGAGGCGCAAACAGAACGAAGCCCATGGATTGAAGCATCCATGGATGTCTGCGAGGGTGCGGTTGCTTAGGAAGCAGCATCTTTACGTTGCTGAATGAGTTCCTGATCAAAGGCATTGTCGAGTTCTTGGGAGAGTTTGAGCACTTTGCGAAAAATGATGGGGTCGGCGTCGTCGGCTTGGGCGCGGAGTCGCAAACGTGCCAGACCATCAAAGCTATGGGCGCGATCGACGTTGTCCGTGAGCGCCTGACATTGATTGCCCTGATAAAGCGAAAGCAAAACTTCTGTATTGAGTGGATCACCAAGGGCGTCGTCCTGGGCCGCTTTGAGCGCGGCTTCAGGGTCGTGCTCACCCAGGAATGGGTAGCCGAGATGCTGATTCAAAAAGGTTACGAGTTCTTGATAAGTCATGGGTTAACTCCAGAAGATCAGAGAGAGCGGGTCATGCCGTCGTTGAGCGAAATGTGGCAAGCTTCGGCGACACGTTGAAAATAATATTGCAGATCAAGGGGGATGGTCACGCCATCGAGCAGTCGTAACAAATGCAGGTCGGCGGTGAGGACGATGTCAATCAGCGAGAGCTGGCCCGTATAGAAACGTTGTCGAGCCAGGAGTTTACCGAGTTCACGCAGGCGACCACGACTTTCCAGTTGTTGATAGCCACCGTAGCGATCATTTGCTAATGCTTCGATAGATTGCTGAAAACGGCGCTCGCATTCGTTCCGATAAAAGACCATATCCTCATCATCGTGACCGATTTCGTCATAAGCCGGTAAAACCGGAGCGACTAATCGCTCAACCAGCGCGGTGAGTTGCTTGCGCCATGCGCAAAAGGCGTTCCATTCGTTTTCTGCGATGCCGCTCTGTAGGGCTGGCGTCTCTGGATAATGCGGATCTAGCGCCGCGAGTTCGGCAAGAGACCCTTGTTGTTTGTGACCATTCGCATGGACTAAAACGGGGAGGTCTGCGTAACCCAAATCAAAAGCGGTCTCCTGATCGCGGAGCGCACAAGGTTGATCATTCCAGTGCAAGCCTTTGGCACTGAGGACCATACGGAGCATTTGCCCGCTCGATGAAGACCAGCGGTGATACAGTCGAATTTCTGGTATGGACTCGTCGGTCATGCGTGACTTTTGTCCGCAATAGCCAGCACATGCTGCCATTGTGGTGGGCTGATAGGCACTATGGACAAGCGATTCCCCTTGCGGACCAGAGGGCTGTCGCTGAATTCCGGCATATGGCGCAGGCTTTCCAAAGAGAGGCTTTCGGAAAAAGTACTTCGATAAGCCACATCGACCAAGTCCCAGCGCGGCTTTTCGGGAGTCGAAGCGGGGTCATAATAATGGCTTTGCGGGTCAAACTGCGTCGGATCAGGATGCGCGTTGCTGACCACTTCTGCGGTACCGACGATACCGGGAACGGCGACTCGAGAGTGATAAATGAGTATGCCGTCGCCCAGCTGCATACTGCGCAAAAAATTACGGGCCTGATAGTTCCGGATGCCGTCCCAAGGTTCCTGACCCCGCGCGCGCAAATCTTCTAACGAAAAAGCCTCGGGTTCGGTTTTCATCAGCCAGTATGCCATGGTTTCAGTCCAGAACTACCGGGTGATCCAGGCGCAGGCTGAGCAGGCGACCCACGGCCTTGGGCAGGGTTTCACCGCTCTGGCTGTCTCGCCATTCGTCGGCTTCTGCCGAAAAGCGGGCCGGTCCATCACTACAGGCGAGCCAGATTTGCTGCACGGCCTCCTGGCGGTTGATAATAATTTGACTGCCGTCTGGGAGGAGCAGGGTGAGTACGCTATCTACTAGGTCACATTCCACATCCGGCACGACTTCCTCAATGCGGGTCATCAGCTCGGTAAGGGTGTTTTCTACGGCGACGGCGAAACTTTTTTCGTTCATCAGCAATTTCCTCGAAATTACGCCTATGATGAGACTTGGCTGGCTGCAGGGCAAGCCGCGAAATTTATAGACCCGTTTCGAGGCACTCAGGTTTGTGGTACATGGTCTTGTAATATTTTCAAAAAAGAGGCTCCATAGGCAGCGAGTTTGCGCTCACCGATACCGGGGAGGGTTCCGAGACTACGCAGATCCCGAGGCCGATGCTTGAGCATTTCCATCAAGGTCGCGTCATGAAAAATCACATAGGGTGGTACACCTTGCGATTGGGCCAGTTCCCGGCGATGCGCGCGGAGCGCCTCCCAGAGTGGACCATCCGCTGGCAGCACCTCCCGGCGGGTATTTGGGGGTTGCCGGAGCGCGTGGTCGTGCTGGCGCAGGGTCAGTTTTTCTTCGCCGCGTAATAACGGGCGGCTACGCGCACTCAGGCGCAGGCCACCATGTCCTTCGCTGTCCACCTCAACCAAACCGCGCAGGAGCAAATGACGGAAGAGCGCGCGCCAAGCATTGGCCGAAAGTTCTTTGCCAATTCCATAAACACTGAGCTGATGGTGTCCCCATTGGCGAATGCGAGGTTCATCTCGGGCGAGGAGAATGTCTACTAGGTACTGCACGCCAAAGCGCTGGCCGGTGCGATGCACGGTCGAAAGCGCTTTTTGTGCCGCGACGGTGGCATCCCAGGTAACCGGTGGACTCAAACAGTTATCGCAATTACCGCAGGGTTCAGGGAGCGTTTCCCCAAAATAGGCCAGCAAGGTTTGGCGGCGGCAATCGGTGGTTTCGCAGAGGCCAAGCATGGCATCCAGCTTGTGACCTTCCATGTGTTTACGTGGTGGGTCCGCTTCGGATTGCTGGATCATCTGCCGTAACTGGACGACATCCTGCAGGCTGTAGTGCATCCAGGCATCAGCGGGGAGTCCATCGCGACCAGCGCGACCGGTTTCTTGGTAATAAGCCTCCATACTTTTGGGTAGATTGAGGTGCGCGACAAAACGCACGTTGGGTTTGTCGATACCCATCCCGAAGGCGATGGTCGCGACAATAATCACGCCCTCGTCGCGCTGAAAACGTTGTTGATGACGGCGTCTTTCATCGGCACTGAGGCCCGCATGATAGGGCAGGGCATCTAGGCCTTCGCCCTGCAGCCACTCGGCAATTTCTTCGACACGCTTGCGCGACAGACAATAAATGATGCCAGATTCGCCGTCATGCTCGTCGCGGATAAAGCGCAGTAGGGCACTGCGGGTGTTCTGGTTGTTGCTGTGGAGATGGTAACGAATGTTGGGTCGATCAAAGGAGCGGGTGAATACGCGCGCATTTTGTAGCACCAGCCTTTCGCTGATTTCGATCCGGGTTTTAGGATCAGCCGTAGCGGTCAGCGCAATGCGCGGCACCTTCGGAAAGCGTTCATGCAGAATCCGTAATTGCAGATATTCCGGACGAAAATCATGGCCCCACTGAGAAACGCAGTGGGCTTCGTCTATGGCAAAAAGATTGACGGTAGCTTTTTGGAGCAGACGTAGGGTGCGCTCCTGCAAAAGCCGTTCCGGAGCAATGTACAACAGATCCAGCCGGTCGTTGAGCAGCGCATCTTCGGTATCGCGCACTTCGGTCAGACTGACGCTGGAGTTGAGTGCGGCAGCCGCTACCCCCGCCTGCCGTAAAGCGTTGACCTGATCTTCCATGAGCGCAATCAGCGGCGAGACTACCACCCCAGTGCCGGGTTGGGCCATGGCAGGAATCTGATAGCAGAGTGATTTTCCGCCCCCAGTAGGCATGAGGACGAGGGCATCTTGTTGCTGGAGTAGTGTTTCAATGACTTCTTGCTGGGGTGCTCGAAAAGCTTCGTAGCCGAAGGTTTGACGCAGTATTTCGAGGGCTAAAGCCATTCAGTTCTTGGTACTCGGCTGCGCATATTGCGGGCAGTTGACCTGATAAATAATGGGTTCGCTTTGATCAATGCGCGCGGCTGTGAGTTTGCGTCCCCAGACGCAACCGCTATCCAGGGCCAGCAGGCGCGGTTTCACCAGTAGACCCTGAGTGGCCCAATGACCGCAGATGATCGCGCCACGGGGCTGCTTCATAAAAAACCATTGATGCCAAGGTGCATAAGAGGATTCGGCTTCTTTAGGCGGTGTATTGGTCCAACTGAAATAGCCTTCTGCGGTAGCGTAACGCGCACGAGTAAAAACGGCCACCCGAAAGCGCTGGGCTTCTTCTTCGTTATGACAATCTTCCCAGCGATTGGGCGCGGGTGCAGCCCACAGGGATTTTAAAAAGCGTTTCCAGCTACGGCTTCTGAGCGCTATTTCTATTTGTGCGGCATGATCCGCAGCGCTGGCTAGGTCCCAATCTGGATGGATGGCCGCGTGAACCATGGCCCAGCCGAGGCGGTCGTCCTGATGCATCACGGGCCTCTGGCGTAGCCAGTCCAGCCAGTCGCCAGCGTGTTTATCGCTGAGTAGCTCGCTGAGCGTGTCACTTTTTTTGGCAGTAACGATACCCGCCCAGCGCGCAATCGCATAAAAATCATGGTTACCTAATACGATGTTCAGATGGTCTTGATGAGCAAAGAGATCACTAAGTAGATTTTTGCTATCCGGCCCACGATTCAGAATATCCCCAGCCAACCAGAGTTGATCGCTGCGGGCGTCAAAATGGATTTGCGCCAGCAGGGTATTGAAGGGCACACGGCATCCCTGAAGGTCGCCAAACGCATAGACGGCGGTCATGGTTTAGAGGGTAATGACCTGATCAGAGTTTTTCATTTGGCGCACCAGCGTTTTCATGCTGGCGACCTCTACGCAGGGATTTAGCAATCGTTGCTCGGATTGGTGTAACCATTCCATACCGACAACATGGATACGGGCACCCATTTCATGAATTTCGTGGAGTAAATCATGATGCGCATGCTGCTTCTCGGTGGGTGAATCTTCCTGAAATGCCAGAGCCATCGCCTGCTCAGAAAGAAAAATACTGATTTCCACGCCATCCGCAAGTGCAGCAGCGGCTAAACGTAGCCCTTGCAGTACAGGATTGCCCTGTGCTTCGGGGTGAGATTTCAGGAGAATAGTCCAGTGCATTGCGCTTTCGCTCATCAAATTTATCGTATGAATTTTAATTAACTGCCGATTTCATGCTCTACAGACCCAAACGTTCCATTGCTTTAACAAGTGTTCCACTTCCTTAACTAGCATAGCATAAATTTACGATACTACGGGAGATGGTGTTATTTTTTTGCTTGACCCACAGCAGTGGCCTAGATATAAGTCTTTGGATATATTTTATGGAGAATAACGCATCGTCCAAATAAACGCTTGCGTTAGCCGATTGAGAGACCCCGTGAAATCTCTATTTGCCCCTATCCGTTCGTTGAATCCCACAACTTGGACCGGAAATGCGTTGGCGCTGGCCGTAATGATTTTTCTGTTGGCCCCTTTTGCGGCGCTGATTGCCGCGACCGACTGGCAGCATTTTCATTTTGCGGATGGAGATATGACGGCGATCCGCACCTCACTCATCTACAGTGGTGTTGCTCTGGTATTGTCGGTGCTGGCCGGAGCGCCCTTGGCCTGGTGGCTCGCGCATGCGCAATTTCGCGGTAAATGGTTGGTGGATGCGCTGTTGATGTTACCTTTGCTCACTCCGCCACTGGCTCTGGGTATTTTATTAAGCTCTTTTTATGGCCCTTATTCACCGGTAGGCAGCCTTTTCAGTCAGGCGGGAATTTACCTCACCAATACCGCACCGGCTTTTGTGCTGGCCCAGATTTATGGGGCCATGCCTTACTTTGTACTCGCAGCGCGGGCGGCATTTGAAGGCGTACCTCCAGAGTTGGAGCAAATCAGTAGAACGCTGGGCCGTAACCGTTTGCAGACTTTTTGGCTGGTTACCCTGCCATTAGCGCGGCTGGGCCTGTCGGCGGGAGTGGCGTTGGCCTGGGTGCGCGCTATGGGTGAGTTTGGTATTGTGCTTATTGTGGCTTACTTCCCCCAAGGTATTCCCGTCAAATTGTGGGTGAATCTGGAGGATATTGGCTTAAGCGCCGTCTATCCGCTGCTCTGGGTCTTTTTTCTGGTGGCGGTACCATTGCCTGTATGGCTGGGTTTGCGTGCTCGCAAGCACGGTTTATTTTGAGGTTGGTTCGCTAGGCGTATGAAAATCCACTGCCAACTCAGTCAGCCGATCTTGTTGGACCTCCAGATGCAGGTTCGGGATTTTACGGTGTTGCTCGGCTTGTCGGGGGAAGGGAAAACATCCCTGCTCAAAGCGATTTCCGGGCTTTTGCCCGCACAGGTCAGTCCCTTTGGGGAGCTTGCCGTGGAGCGTCGTCCCATCGGTTATTTGCCGCAAGGCTATGCACTTTTCCCCCATTTGCGGGCTTGGGAAAATGTCGCATTTCCGCTGTCCCGAGGGCCGAAGCGCCGTGATGAAGCGCTGCGTTTATTAGGTCGTGTGGGTTTGCAGGACTTGGCAGAACGTTTCCCGTCGGAGTTGTCGGGGGGGCAGCGGCAGCGGGTGGCTCTGGCTCGTGCTTTGGCGAGAAAGCCGGAATTGCTGCTGCTCGACGAGCCCACCTCGGCTCTGGACATGGCTACCCGCGATGAAGTTCTGGATGAGCTGGTGAGAGAAGTTCACGAATTTGGTATTCCGGTGCTGGCGGTTAGCCATGATCCGCACCTCGCCCTATTGGCGGATCATATGGCGATACTTCGGCACGGACGTATTGCCCAAGAAGGTCCTCCAGCCCAGGTTTTCGCCTCTCCCCTGACGATGGATGTCGCCAGATTGTTGGGCTATCGCAATTTTCTGACGGGCCAGATCACGACGATGGATGCGCAACACGCTTTGGTGTGCGGCCTGGGCTGGCAATTGCAGGCGATACTGCAACCGGGCCTGTCTCTGGGGATGCGAGTGCATCTGGTTTTACGTGCGGAGGATTTATCTCTGGGTCTAGATCCGGATAGGGATCATGGTAATGCCCTGCGCGGGCGGGTCCGGCAAATCCGTCGAGAAGGACTCAACCTGCGAGTATATGTGGATGGCGTGGCGTCCCTCGAAGTGCTGATTCCCAGAGGGCAGGCTGAAACACTGCGGCTCGCGGTCGGGGCCGAAGTGTTCATGCATGTTTTTCCTCGGCATGTGCATATGATCACGACCTAATCCATTGACAGTACTTCGGGAAGAGGCCAGAATGCGCAACTTAAATTTCATGCAGCATGCAGCAGATACGGAGAGTAAAACTTGGCGAACACGGCTCAGGCGCGTAAGCGCGTATTACAGAATGAAAACCATCGCTTGCGCAATGCCAGCTTGCGTTCACGCTTGCGCACTTACGTGAAGGGCGTCCTCAAAGCCGTTCACGCCGGAGATCAGGAACAGGCTCGCACGGCATTGCGTTCCGCTGAGTCTGTGATCGACAAGACCGTGGGCAAGGGTGTGGTTCATCGTAATGTGGCATCACGCACCAAGAGTCGCTTATCTGCACGCGTTAAAGCCATGGGTAACCCCGCGCACTGATTGCGGCGGTCGTTGTTACAAAGTAAAAAGGCCACCCTTGCAAGGGTGGCCTTTTTGTTAATGGATTTTCATCTCAGGTTTTGCCGAGCATCTCCCGAAGTCGGGCAAAAGCGGTGGCAGGGTCCATTTCGGCTTCTGTGTGACTGTCACCTTGCCATTCCAAGTGTTCTTTCGGAATTTCCTGGAGAAAGCGCGAAGGTTCTGGATTCACTTCCTGCCCGTAGCGGCGTCGTTTGCGACACAGGCTCAGGGTCAATCGGAAGCGTGCCCGCGTCATGCCCACATAAAACAGACGACGCTCTTCGGCAAGTTGTTCTGGGGTTTCGCTGTTGCGGTGGGGGAGCAGTTCTTCTTCGGCGCCCACCAAAAATACCTGGGGAAACTCCAGTCCTTTTGCCGCGTGCAGCGTTGAGAGACGGAGCAGGTCGCGGTCGTCATCTTCTTCTCTTTCCAACACATTGAAGAGCATCAGACGATTCAAAATTTCTCCCAGCGTTTGCGGGCCATCTTCTTGTTCTTGCAAGCGCTGCATCCAGTTGAGGAGTTCCTGGATATTTTCCCAGCGCCGTCCGGCATCTTTTTCGTCACCCTCATTTTGAAGATATTGGCGATAGCCGATGTCATCGGGCAGACTTTGCAGCGCCGGAATCAGCTCAGCTTTGCGGATTTCATCGGCTTTGAGATTGACCCAGCCAGCAAAACTGCGTAACGCGCTGCGTCCCTTATCGGGAATATCCAGCGCATCTTCCCACAGCGCGGCAAAAAGAGAGCATCGCTGCGCTTTGGCAAACGCGCCAAGACCTTCCAGCGTGCTGCTGCCGATACCACGACGCGGCGTGTTGACGGCGCGTAAAAAAGCCGGGTCGTCATCCGGATTGTTGAGCAGACGGAGGTAAGCGAGAAAATCCTTGATTTCGCTGCGCTCAAAAAAAGACAGTCCGCCGGAGATTTGATAGGGAATCCGGGCATTACGCAACGCTGCTTCAAAGGGGCGCGCCTGGTGATTGCTGCGGTAGAGGATGGCATAGTCGCGGTATTCACCCTGGCGCTGAAAACGATCTCTGAGAATAGCGTTCACCACTTGTTCCGCCTCATCGGTTTCGTCGTTGCAGCGCAGGGCGCGGAGCGCGTGCCCATCTCCTAAGGTGCTCCACAGTTTTTTTTCAAAGACGTGCGGGTTTTGCGCAATGACCGCATTGGCTGCGTGTAAAATGCGACCCGTAGAACGATAATTCTGTTCAAGTTTAATGAGTTTCAGGTTCGGAAAATCTTGAGCCAGACGCTGGAGGTTGTCGACTGAGGCCCCCCGCCAGGAATAGATGCTCTGATCATCATCACCCACAGCCGTCAGATTCTGGCGCTGACCCAGCAAATTTTGGATCAGCCGATATTGGGCACCATTGCTATCTTGATACTCGTCTACCAACAGGTAACGAATGCGGTCCTGCCAGCTCAGGCGGGCCTCGGTATCCTCCTGCAGGAGACGGGTAGGAAGTAGGATAAGGTCATCGAGATCGACCGCATTACAAGCGTGCAGTGCGCGCTGATAGGGCGCATAAATCGTCGCTGCCTCCTGACTCAGACGATCCTCTGCGTGGGCTTCCTGGGGTAAGAATCCGTCATTTTTGAAGCGGGAAATGCGGGCTTGTATGACCTCCGCCAGATCACTCGGGCCTTGGGCATCCCGCAGCAAATTGCGCACCATGCTGAGACTGTCGCCGGGGTCAATGACGCTGAAATTTTCGCGATAGCCCAGACGTTCAATGTCTTTGCGGAGAATCTCCAGACCCAAACGATGAAAGGTGGAGACGATCAGACCGCGACTATTGTGTCCCTGGAGGGCCTCATTGACCCGGCTTTTCATTTCGCGCGCCGCCTTATTGGTAAAGGTGACGGCGCAGATATGCTTGGGCGCTATCTGCTGCTCCCGAATCAGGTGCACCATTTTTTGAGTGATAACTCGGGTTTTTCCCGATCCGGCTCCGGCGAGCACCAGCAGCGGACCGTGAACATGGCGTACCGCTTCTTGCTGTGGTGCATTGAGTTCAGCCATGGGTCGTCAACCCCACTCCGCAAGAAGGCTGATTAGTGCTCGCTTACCGCAGAATGCGGTGGAGATTCGGCGAAGCCACCCCGGTAAGCCCACCAGATCACCACCGGACCGAGGATGATCATCGGTACGGAGAGCACTTGTCCCATGGTGTAGGGTCCGAAAACAAAGCCAAGCTGAATGTCGGGTTGACGTGCAAATTCCGCGATAAAACGAAAAATACCGTAGAAAAGCACAAACATGCCGCCAACGGCACCTGCTGGTCGGGCCTTGCGGCTATAAATAGCTAAAATCAGGAACAGCAACACCCCCTCGAGCAGAAACTCATAAATCTGCGAGGGCTGGCGCGGTTGTGGGCCTCCTGCTGGAAAGACCATGGCCCAAGGCAGATGACTGACCCGCCCAAAGAGCTGATCATTCACAAAATTGGCGAGGCGCCCAAGACCCAGACCAATGGGCACGGCCGGAGCGATAAAATCCAGTGTGGGAAGAAAACTGTGATCGGCATGCATCTTGGCAAACAGCCAGCACGCCAGCACCACGCCCAGCAGACCGCCATGAAAAGACATGCCACCGTCCCAAATGTAGAGCATTTTGATGGGGTCGCTGAGATAGTAGGGGAGATTGTACCAAATCACATAACCGACGCGCCCGCCCACAATGGCCCCTACCGCCACATAAAACTCTAGGTCAACCACTTGTTCCTTGTTCCAGTGCCAGTGTGCCAGTCGTCCGCGTCGGATCAGCCAAACCGTGGCAATGACAAAACTGATGATTTCAAGGAGCCCGTACCAATGGATGGTGATGGGACCCAGGGGAAAACCCACGGTATTGATATCGGGAAAATGCAGCATGGATGTCCTCACAAATTTTCGCCACCATGGCCGACCATCCGCATTCTGTCAAGATGCTCCGTCGCCGTAGGTTACTTTTTAGTACCTACTTTTCTGAAATAACTGAAAGCGTATCTGCCCGAAGGACTTTCAGATACTATCCATATCCGTGTAGAAATCGAAGGACAGAAAATCGGCTAATACGTCTAGGGGGGTGCCGCAAGGCATTTCCCCGGTGAATCCAAGCATTTTTTAATATTGATTAGATAGGAAGAAACGCTCCTATGAGTATTGCACCTGCCGGAGCGGAGTCTCCGGGCCTGAACCGCCCGCTCATCACCCTCGCCATTATGTTGGCGACAATTATGCAAACCTTGGACAGCACCATCGCCAACGTGGCGCTGCCGCACATGCAGGGTAGCCTGTCCGTTTCGCTCAATCAGATTGGTTGGGTGCTGACTTCTTATATTGTGGCCACCGCCATTGCCACACCCTTGACCGGCTGGCTGGTGGACCGCTTCGGACAGCGCAATATTTTCTTGGCCTCGGTAGCGGGTTTTACGCTGGCCTCTATGTGGTGCGGCATTTCGACCTCTCTTGCCGAGATCGTTCTTGCCCGAGTATTTCAGGGCGTGTTTGGCGCAGCCTTGGTGCCCTTGTCACAAACCACGCTGCTGGATATCAACCCTCGTGAAAAGCAAGGTTCGGCCATGGCACTCTGGGGCATGGGGGTGATGGTCGGTCCTATCGTCGGTCCCACTCTGGGCGGCTGGCTGACCGACAGTATGGGCTGGCGCTGGGTGTTTTTTATTAATGTGCCGGTGGGGATGGTAGCCCTTTGGGGAATTTGGAAATCCTTCCCCGCCGACACGCCAGGACGGCGCATGCGCTTTGATATGGCGGGGTTTATCAGCTTGAGTCTGGCCATTGGCGCGCTTCAGTTGATGCTGGATCGGGGGCAGCAGCTCAACTGGTTTAGTGCGATAGAGATATGGGTTGAGGCTTATCTCGCTGGCTTTGCGGCGCTGTATTTTATTTGGCATACCTGGCGGACACCGCCGGAGCACTCTTTTTTCGACTACCGACTTATTCTCAACCGGAACTATGTCACGGGGTTGCTATTCATTTTTATTGTTGGTCTGGTCCTATTCGCTTCCCGTGCCCTGATTCCGACCATGCTCCAGGATTTGATGGGCTATACCGCCGAAGCAGCCGGTTGGGTCACTGCTCCAAGCGGCCTCGGTACGATGCTGGCAATGCTCATTGTGGGCAGGCTGGTCGGCAAAGTGGATTTGCGTTTGTTGCTGGCTATGGGTTTTGGCATTACCGCCTTTTCACTATGGGAAATGCAGAGTTATAGTCTGGTCATTAGTGAAAGCGACGTGATTTGGCCCGGTGTTTGGCAGGGCTTGGGCATTGGATTGGTGTTTGTGCCGCTCAGTACGGCTACCTTTGCAACGCTTGCCCCAGAAATGCGCGCGAATGGCACCGCTATTTATAGCTTGGTGCGTAATGTTGGGAGCAGCCTCGGAATTTCTCTCGTAGAAACACTGCTGACGCGCAATACGCAAGTGGCGCATCTGGCTCTGGCCGCACACATTGATGATCGAAATCCTGCTTATCAGAATCCGGCGGTCGTCAGTACCTATAACCCGCACTCTGCTCTGGGACAATTGTTGCTGAATACAGAAATTACGCGTCAAGCCAGTATGATTGCCTATATTAATGATTTTTGGTTGATGCTGATGATGACTCTGGCTGTTTTCCCGCTGCTGTTATTGATTCGGTCACCCAAGCGGAAGTCGCTCAATCCAACGCCAGAACTGACCATGGATTAGAGGAGAAAAACCTATGTTTCAGAAAATTATGGTGGCTTTTGACGGGAGTACATCCAGCAATGTGGCATTACGACAAGCCATAGAGCTTACCCGTCTGATGCGTTCAGAGCTGCATCTGTTCGGCGTGATCGTCAACTCTGGGGGAATGGCCATTGGCCAGGCCGCTGGTGCGGAAGATGTGCTGGGACGGGAAGGCGAAATGATCCGCGCGCAACTGGCGGCTGTCTCTGAGCCGCTTCGGGCGGAGGGGCTGAGCGTCATGGTCGACGCTGTAGAAGGCCAACCTGCTGCAGCGATCGCCTATTACGCGCGACAGATTAAAACGGACTTGCTGGTGATCGGACATATTCCCCAATTTTCATTGGGGCACTGGCTGCAGGGATCAGTCGCCAAAGCGCTGTTACGAGAGTTGCCCTGTAGTATTCTCGTGGCGAAATAACGAGGATAATCTATAGAGGTCATTATAAAATGAGCGATATTTCACGGTATTTATAAATAAAAAAATTAAAACTTAAAAAACAGATGTATGAATAAGTTAATGTGTGATTAGTGAACATGTAACTATATATTTAAAAAGGCGTTATTATATGCGGAGCTGATCGGTTGCGGCTCTGAATCCAGGCCTTGCACACTCGATCCCTAGACGAATTTACTGTCGTTTAAAGAAGGACTGAGCAAGATCTATGAGAAATCGAGTGCATACCATTCATCAGTATGATCCGCCTGAAGTAATTGCTGCAAAAGAGCAGGGAGCCAGTGCGCTGGAGTTTGTCATTGCTGCTCCGGCCGTTTTATTGGCGCTGCTCGGAATTTTTCAGGCAGCACTCCTTTATCAGGCACGTATGCAGTTTGAAGTTGCCACTCAGGAAGCTGTGCGGGCAGGCACGCTTCATGGCGCGCGTATCGAATTCATACGCGACGCCCTCGCCCGTGGACTTACACCGCTTTATACCCATGATCAAAATCTGGCAGCGCTGGTACGCGGTTACGCCGCAGCCAAAGTGGCCGCAGGGCAAGCGACCATTCGCATTCTGAGTCCCACGCGTGAAGCCTTTGATGATTTTGCCGAAATGACTCGCGACAGTACGGGTGCTTGGGCTCGGGCTATTCCAGTGGATCATCTGGGTTATCGTCAGACGCGTGTTGGTGGTGCCAGTAAGCTGTCGGTACAAGACGCCACTTTGCTGAAAATACAAATCACCGCCGTGCAACCGCTGGTGGTGCCCTTTATCGATCAGCTCGGTCGTGGGCTTTATTGGCTCGATCAAAGCCTTGGGAATCTGGGCATTCCCCGTTTTTTCGGGGTACATCTGAGTCCGGTCATCGGTATGGATGGTCAGACCCGTTGGGGCATTCCCCTGCAAGCCGAGGCGGTAATGCGTATGCAAAGTCCAGTGCTGGCTGAAGGATTGCCGATGCAGGTCAGCGTGGAGCAGGGCGCGACCTCCTCTCCGGAGTCTCCCAAGCTAGAACCATTGCCCACACCACCCAGCGATCTCGCCACGCTTCCAAGTGATGACATAGCCACGTCATCGCCGAATCATATATGCAATGCGGGTAATTGATATGCATACAGAAAGAGCATCAGTACAAAATGGACGTGCATACGGGCGCACCTGGAGTGATACCCGAAACTATTTATCGGGCTGCTTGTTGATGGGGCTTGTGGTTCCCCTGAGCGCCAGCGCCATCCAGTATTCGACCTCTTTTAACTGTACGACAGCCAGTACCGAAGCCGCTCGCGTGGTCTGCGGGAACGCAATACTGGCCGATATGGATAAAAAAATATCCCATGATTACAACCAACTGACTGCCACTTTGGCAAAAGCGGGAAATTATACCAAAGCGCTCGCTTATGTGAATGATTCACAGAAAAGATGGTATGCAAATAGAGACAAATGCGGTACAGATGTATTTTGTCTCACTGATGTTTATGCCAGTCGAGTCGACGCACTGAACGGCTGTTTTCGGTCGGATAAGGCGATGGCGGTAGCAGAAGCGCCAGAATGTTCACCTATGGATCGTGTGGATTATGATTTTATCAAGAAAAACGAAGGTTCCATGCTCGAATTTTATATTCCCGGTGCTTTCCGTGCCAATGTAAAAACGGGAAAAAACGAAGGACCAATATATAAGAAAAATAAAAGTACGGGACAGTTAGAACAAAAAGCTATGGGCGCAAGTGGGGTGACTTTGGGTGAGGGCGTTGATCTCGGGCAGCAAACGATGGCTAGCCTGAGACACTATATGGAGATTGAGCAGAATAAGTATGGGAAACCTGAAGGTGTAGATATTGAGAATATATTAGCTATAGCTCATCCATTTGTTGGCAAAAAAAGTGATGCGGCTATAAATGAACTTAATAATTATTACAATTTAAAAAAATCTTATCCAAAGCTTGAACCAAAAGAAGCAGATTTTATTTCTTCTGCCGTTCGGCACGGATACGCCGAAGATGTTGCGCAAAAATTTAATAAAAATAATAAAGAAAAAATGAATTTCTGGGCTTTGCCGAGTGCGGTGCAAACCACTCTGACCGATATGAGTTATCACTCGTATGTTCTAAGTGTTGCTAAATATTACTATGCGGCTGATTGGCAGGGAGCTGCCTCCGAGTTTGAACGGTTGTCTACGGGACGTTACGTTCAATATAAATCCCGTTTCCAGCAACGCGCGCAGATGTTGCGCGATGCTATTGTTTATCATTCGTTACCCGCAAGCGGAGATCCTTGTGCCCCCGCTAAAATACCGGTGGCCTTCCAGCGTTCGTTCGGGTGGGTAAATCAGCGTCGGTTTTGGTGGGCATGATGACATATATATTAATTATTCAGGAGTTTTAAGATGCAAAGAAAATTTATTTTCAGTTTGGTAGCCTGCTTGCTTTTTGGGTTTGGTCATGAAGTTTATGCGGCTGAACCTTCTTTTAACTGTCCGGCTATTGCTGCAATTACGCCCTATAAATATGCCAAAAGCTGTAATTCATCACTTACGCCATTACAGTCTGCTATCTGCCATTATAAACCAAGGGTATGGACAGACAATCTTTTATTGTTGGATTCTACTTATGGCGTTGATTACGTCCTCGCTCTACGCTCTGCTGGCGTAGATACCCCCCAGTGCAAAGGATTATTGAAAGATCATCAGGAATACGAGAAAAAACTTCAACATTGTGGAAGTAATGGTGATTGTGTGCTCAAGGAAATGGATCATTGGGGGAAGGTCATGTCCCATTATCGAGACCAATTGCATCCCCCTTTAGCCGAAGGCGCACTAAAGCGCTTCATCGGCGGCGCTCATGTTAAAGAGGAGAAGCGGTCTGTTGCACTGTTGCAGCGGCTGGAACAGGGCATGGATATGTACCCGCTGCCGCAGGTAGGGCTCACGGGTGGCAATGTGCTGATTTGGGGTTTTCAACCCCATAATGCGCAGGTGCAATCGCTGGTTATTGTCAATCGTCAAGGGGTAGTGCAATTAGTGGGTCTGGCCGATATGGTCTATTTGTCGATGCCGAAAAACGCCAAGGAGTTTTCTTTAATCCCGGATTCCAAAGTGGCGGTATTCGTCAGAGACCCTGCGGTGTTAGCACCAAATTTACCAGCAATTCGGTCCTGGACCGCCGCCAGTATTCTCGGTTTCAACCAACTGTGTCCGGGTAAAGACCAAGATCGTTGTCACACCGCGTTAACCTACCCGCTACCCATTCAGGCGTACAAGCTTCCCTGCAAAGCAGGAAGAGGCAACGCTATGAATCCGCAGTGCGCTATTCCTCTGCCGGCTGTGAAAAACACCATTTCACCGGGGCTGTTTTGGCAATGAAGTATGTGCGTCCGGCGTCCGTCAATGTTTCGGTGGCCTTCCATCGTTTCTTATGGCAGGAAAATCAGCGCCTGCTCTAGGTGGGTATGATGATGTGCGCTTTTATCGTACAGGCATTTTAACATGCAAAGAAAATTTATTTTCAGTTTGGTAGCCTGCTTGCTTTTTGGGTTTGGTCATGAAGTTTATGCGGCTGAACCTTCTTTTAACTGTCCGGCCATAGCTGCGAGCACATCAGACAATTATGCAAAGGGATGTAATTCACCTCTTTCGCCATTACAGTCCGCCATTTGTAATTATAAGCCTAGGGTGTGGACAGACAATCTTTGGTTATTAGACTCCACTGTAGGTGTTGGTTATGTTCGCGCTCTGCGCTCTGCTGGTGTGGACACCCCCCAATGCAAAGGATTATTGAAAGATCACCAGGAATACGAGAAAAAACTTCAACATTGTGAGAGTAATGGCGATTGTGTGCTCAAGGTGATGCGAGATTGGGCGGGCACATTGTTCCATTATCGAAACCAATTGCATCCCCCTTTAGCCGAAGGCGCACTAAAGCGCTTCATCGGCAGCGCTCATATTAAAGAGGAGAAGCGGTCTGTTGCACTGTTGCAGCGGCTGGAACAGGGCATGGATATGTACCCGCTGCCGCAGGTAGGGCTCCCGGGTGGTAATGTGCTGATTTGGGGTTTTCAACCCCATAATGCGCAGGTGCAATCGCTGGTTATTGTCAATCGTCAAGGGGTAGTGCAATTAGTGGGTCTGGCCGATATGGTCTATTTGTCGATGCCAAAAAACGCCAAGGAGTTTTCTTTAATCCCGGATTCCAAAATGGCGGTATTTGTCCGAGATCCTGCGGTTTTAGCACCAAATTTACCAGCAATTCAGTCTTGGACCGCCGCCAGTATTCTCGGTTTCAACCAACTGTGTCCGGGCAAAGACCAAGATCGCTGTCATACCGCGTTAACCTATCCGCTACCCATTCAAGCTTATAAGCTCCCTTGCAAAGCGGGAAAAGGCAACGCCATGAATCCTCACTGCGCTATTTCCCTCCCGGCTGTGAAAAACACCATTTCACCGGGATTGTTTTGGCAATAAGCCCATTATGCGGGGACCTGCATGGTCACACAGTGCAGGCTGCCATGCTGACGTGCCAGTTCTAGGCAGGGGATGGGAATGATCTGTCGATTCGGAAACGCTTCTTGTAAGCGCTCTAGGGCGATGGTGTCGGCGGGATCATCATATACGGGTACCAGAACAGCCGCATTGAGAATCAGAAAATTCGCATAAGTCAGTGGTAAACGTTGGTCCTCCTCGTCCCATTGCGCTTGGGGCCAGGGCAGGGGGATCAGATGATAAGGATCGCCACGATAATCACGAAAGGCGCTGAGCTCAGCGGCCATCTGCTGTAGAGCCGCGAAGTGGCTGTCGTTGGGGTCATCACAGCTTTGGTAGGCGATGCTGTGGGGGCTACAGAAGCGCGCCAAAGTATCAATGTGAGCATCCGTATCGTCGCCCTCCAGATGACCGCTATGCAGCCAAAGAACGCGCTCCATGCCTAATTGCTCCAAAAGTGCTGTTTCAATTTCAGAAATTGTCCACTGCGGATTACGATTAGGAGAAAGCAGGCAGGCGCTGGTGGTCAAAATAGTGCCATGACCGTCGCTTTCAATGCTGCCACCCTCCAAAACCATACCCGATATTTCCAAAGGAATATTACCGTAGGCTTGCTGTGCGTGGAGGTGACGCGTGATTTGATTGTCGAGATCCGCCTGAAACTTCAGACCCCAAGCATTAAAAGCAAAGTCCATCAGTTTGCGTTTGCCAGAACGGTTTTGCAGGGTGATGGGTCCGTGATCTCGTGCCCAAGAGTCATTGCTGGGCACGACATAGAGATGACAACGTTCTAGTTCTGCTGGTCCGTCCCGTAACTGCTTTTCGCAGTGACGCATACTGTCCACATCGTGACAAGCAATGACTACATGCTCGTGTCGGCTGATTTCCACGGCGATGCGCGTAAACACGGGCAAGACTTTATCGAGTCGCAGTGCCCAGTCACTTTCCGGGTGCGGCCAGGTGAGTTGTACGCCCCATTGCGGGGCCCATTCGGCGGGCAAGAGAAATTCGCTGCGCATCGGCTGCTCCATGCTGAAAGTCATCTGGTCATCATAGGCAATTCAGGGCTTCTCGTCAGCCCTGCACATGGATAAACTGTTCGCATGCCTAATAATCACGAACGTATCGACCATTTGCTCTCCCGCCTCGGTTATTGCAGCCGTTCTGAAGTGCGTGACTTACTCCGAGAGGGGCGTGTGGATATGGGTGGTGAGCCGCTGCGGAAATCCTCGGTCAAGGTTGATCCGGCGCTGATCCGGGTTGATGAAGAAGCCATTGATCACCCGCATTCGCTGTATGTGCTCTACCATAAGCCTCTGGGAAAAGTGTGTGCCCATGATGATCCTCGGGCGATTTATCAGGATTTTCCACCGCGTTGGCGCTACCGTCGACCGATATTGAGCAGTGTGGGGCGGTTGGATCGCGAGACCAGTGGGGTTTTGTTGCTCACCGATGATGGGGACTGGTTGCATCGCTGGACCAGCCCGCGATATGAAATTCCGCGTCGTTATCGCGTGACATTGCAGTCCCCCCTACGGGATGATGCTGCCGAAATCCTGGCTTCCGGGCAGTTGCTGCTCGAAGGTGAGGAACGTCCCTGCCGTCCCGCAGAACTCATCCCCGTCAGCGAGACAGAATGCCTGCTAACGCTGTGGGAGGGGCGGTATCACGAAGTGCGGCGTATGTTCGCGGCGCTGGATAATCTGGTGTTGACTTTGCATCGAGAAGCCTATGGTCCCTTTGATCTGGGTGATCTGGCTCCGGGTCAATGGCGGGAGTTGGTCGAGTCGGAATATTTGCAGGAGAAGCCCTGATGGTCTGGAAACCCCATGTTACGGTCGCGTCGGTCGTCGAGCAGGCGGGCCGCTTTTTGCTGGTAGAAGAAGTCGTCGAAGGGCGGCGTTGTTATAACCAACCGGCAGGACACTGGGAACCCGGCGAAACCTTGCTGGATGCAGTAGTGCGGGAAACCTTGGAGGAAACGGGTTATGACTTTCGGCCCGATTACCTCATCGGCGTGTACCACTGGGAGCATCCCGGCAAAGAACTCACTTATTTGCGTTTTAGTTTTGGTGGTAGTGTTGGCGCACAACGTCCAAACTATCCACTAGATGAGGGCATTATCGGGCCGGTATGGATGACTGCAGAGGAGGTCGTTGCGCAAACTCCGCAGCATCGCAATGTGATGGTACAGCGCTGTATCAACGACTATCAGGCAAAAAAGCGCTATCCCCTCGACATTTTACATAGCCTGACAGACTGACGTTGGCGCCGCCGCGTGCTATATTGGTGCAAAAGGCATCGGTAGAGACGATGAAGATGATAGACGCAGACGGCTATCGCCCGAATGTGGGCATGATTATATGTAACGAACAGAATCAGGTGTTGTGGGCAAAACGCCGGGGAGAGAATGCCTGGCAGTTTCCGCAAGGGGGTATTGACCGGGCTGAAACGCCAGAGCAGGCCATGTTTCGGGAGCTTGAAGAAGAGGTGGGTACCGCCAAGGTTTGCATTATTGGGCGTACGCAGGGCTGGTTGCGTTACGAGGTGCCGTGTTCACGGCATCGTGCCGCGCGGCGACGTTATCGAGGACAAAAACAGATCTGGTTTTTACTGCGTTTTGAGGGTGATGAAGCGGAGATTAACACCCTAACCACCCAGCATCCCGAATTTGAGACTTGGCGCTGGGTGGATTATTGGATGCCCGTCAACGAAATTATCGCCTTCAAACGTCGTGTGTATTGGCAGGCATTGCGGGAGCTGGCGCCCTTGATCAATATGGGCCCACCCCCCATGGAAGATCCTGTACCTAGCCGAAAAGTTTCCCCTTCAGCAGGTTAATGCCTTGGCTCAACAAGTCGTCATCAGCAGGCACTTGCGACTCAGGATCAAACATTAAATAGAAAATTCAGTACATCTCCATCGTGTACGATATATTCTTTGCCTTCAGCGCGCATTTTCCCGGCTTCTTTGGCGCCATGTTCGCCTTTGAAGCAGATAAAATCGTCATAAGCGATGGTTTGGGCGCGGATGAATCCCCGCTCGAAATCGCTGTGAATCACCCCCGCCGCCTGCGGCGCCGTGGCCCCCACCGGAATGGTCCAGGCGCGGACTTCTTTCACGCCAGAGGTGAAGTAGGTTTGTAGCCCAAGTAAACGATAAGCGGCCCGGATGATGCGGTTAAGACCCGGTTCTTCCAGCCCGAGATCCTGAAGGAACGCATTTTGTTCCTCCGGTTCCAGCTCGGCCAGTTCGGACTCGATGGCCGCGCAGACCGGAACGACGCTCGCTTGTCGCTCCTTCGCCCAAGCTTCCAGCGGTGCGCGCCAGGAACCATCCTGCAACGCGTTTTCGGCGACATTGGCGATGACCATCATCGGCTTCATGGTCAGCAGAAACAGTCCGCGCAGATGGATTTTTTCATCTTCACTGAGATTCAGGCTGGCGGCTGGCTTGCCCGCATTGAGGTGGGGCAGTAGGCGGGTCATGGCGGCAACCTCTGCGACCGCATCCTTGTTGCCACCCTTGGCTTGACGTGCAACCCGGGCCTGCGCTTTTTCGACGGTACTGATATCGGCCAGAATTAGTTCAGTAAGTACGGTTTCAAGATCCGCTAGCGGATCGACTTGACCGCTGACATGTATCACGTTGGGATCTTCAAAACACCGGGTCACGAGCGCAATGGCATCTGTTTCCCGGATGTGGGCGAGAAACTGGTTGCCCAACCCTTCGCCTTGGGCGGCCCCGGCAACGAGTCCCGCGATGTCTACAAACTCCATGGTGGCAGGCACTACATTCTGGGGATGGACGATATCGGTCAGTGCCTGCAAACGCGGATCAGGCACGCTCACCAGGCCGACATTCGGTTCAATGGTGCAAAAGGGATAATTTTCCGCCGCAATTCCCGCCTTGGTGATGGCATTGAAGAGCGTGGATTTACCTACATTGGGGAGACCAACGATACCGCAGGCCAAGGCCATAAAATTCTCCTAATCACTGTGCAGGGTTTTCTGGGCGGCATCACTGCGCCCGTTCAAAAAGTCAGGCAGAACGCTGAGGCTACGGTTGATAGAAGCCTCTATCAAATCCTGATCCGCCGCCGTGGGTGCGCCCAACACATAGTGGACTACGGCATCTTTATGGCCGGGGTGGCCGATACCAATACGCAGACGCCAGTAATCTCGTGTTCCTAAGGCGCGGTCCAGGTCGCGCAGACCGTTATGACCACCATGTCCGCCGCCAAATTTCATTCGGGCGGTGCCGGGTGGCAAATCGAGTTCATCATGAATGACCAGGATTCGCGCGGCAGGAATCTTGTAAAAAGCAGCCATGGACTGTACCGGAGCACCACTGCGATTCATGAAGTCTTGGGGCATGCAAAGCCCCAATTCCTGTCCAGCATCACGCGTCGTCGATGCCAGACAATGCCAGCGCTTTTCCATACGCAAAGACGCTCCAGACCTGTCTGCAAAAGTCTGGAGCGTCCAGAAACCGGCATTATGGCGAGTACGAGCGTATTCTGCTCCGGGATTACCCAGTCCCGCCAACAACCAGTCCATAAGTCCTCAGGCAGTAGCTTCCGGCGCTTCTTCCGCTTCAGCTCCGGTACGAGGATTGTGGATGGAAACGATTTCCTTGTCGTCGTCGTGATGCAAGGGAATCAGGGTGACACCTGCGGGCACCTTGATTTGTGAGAGATGCAGGCTTTCTCCCTTACCCAGATTGGCAATATCGACTTCAATGGCTTCGGGAAGGCGATCCACGGGCGCTTCTACTTCAACGTCGGTAAGCGCGCGATGTAAAACGCCGCCGCTTTTGATGCCCACACAGGTGGTTTCATGCAGCAAATGAATAGGTACATGCAGACGCACTTTTTCGCCGGCGTGAACCCGCATAAAATCCATATGCAGGACTTCTTCTTTGTAAGGATGCATCTGAATATCGCGAATCAGGGCGGTTTCTTTGCTTTTGGGGAATTCGAGGGTGATGACGTGGGTATAAGCGCGTTCATCAGCCAGCAACTTGCGCAGCAGACGTGCCTCAATGCTCAAACCGATAGAGGCTTTGTTATCCCCATACAGTATGGCGGGTACCATGCCGGTACGACGCAAGCGACGGCTGGCGCGGCGGCCGTTTTCTTCACGCGGCTCGGCCGCAATTGCAAAATCTGTCATTTTTTGGACTCCTTATTGGGTCATGAGTTGAGCGGGGCGAGGGTTGACAGAACCTTTCTCCCCATTGGTCAGGGGCGCATCATAATGGGCTGCGGTGGTTTCGGCAAGTTTTGGAGTCGTCTTATTAGGTGCTGTAGCCTCTGGCTGCAAATAGGCTTTGATGACGGCGCGCGCCACCGGCAAGGCTTGCCAGGCATTGTAACCCCCATTCTCCACCACAACCGCCACGGCGATTTTAGGATGATCTAGGGGTGCCCAACCGATAAACAGAGAATCATTGTTGTAAATGGTCCGACCATTTTTATAACCCATCGGGACTTGTGCCGTGCCGGTTTTCCCGGCCATGGTGATCCCGGGAATGCTGGCCGTGTGACAAGTGCCGGTATTGACGCAGGCTTCCATACCCAGATGCACGGCGTGCATGGCCTCGGCGGAAATATGCAGATTTACGGGTGCCGCTGTGGGAATAGGCGTGGTTTTGCCGGTCTGCGGATTCACCAGGGCTTTGGCCACTTGCGGTTGTACCAGATAGCCCCCATTGGCCAATGCCGCGACCGCGCGCACCATCTGTAAGGGGGTTTCGAGCAGGTAGCCTTGGCCGATTCCAAGAATCACCGAATCGCCGGTATACCAAGATTCATGCAGATGGGCTTGTTTCCAGGCGGGTGTCGGCACTAGACCGCTAGCGCCACCCGGTAGATCAATAGGCGGTTTGCTGCCGAATCCAAATCGCCACAAGGTTTTATCCTGAAGCTGAATACCCATTTTTACCGCCAGTTTGTAATAGAACACATCCACTGACCAGGCGAGCGCTTTGGTGATGCCAGTATTACCGAAACCCGCTCGGTTCCAGTCCCAGTAGGTATGCCCACCCAATTGATAATTCCCCGGACAAAACGTATGAAAATCGGGGGCGATGATTTGATCCTGCACGGCCTGAATCGTATAAAAAGGCTTGGAACAAGATCCCGGCGGATAAAGACCATTATCCGCACGGTTCATCAAGGGTCGGCCGGGGTTGGTGAGCAGACTTTTCCAGTGGGCGCTACTGATGCCATCCACAAACCAATTGGCATTGAAGCTGGGACTGGTCACCATGGCGAGAATGCCGCCATTTTGCGGATTCATGGCCACCACCGCGCCCCGATAACCCTTGCCCTGTAAGGCCTGTGCACCCGCCTCCTGAACCCGCAGACGCAGATGCGTGATCAAATTGTCGCCGGGATGCGCGCGGATCTGGCGGAGTGTTCCCACCTGTAGTCCCCGGGCATTGATGTCTTTGATGTCGTATCCCATTTTCCCGCGCAGATCGCGTTCGTAATAGCGTTCCAGGCCGTTTTTGCCAACGTAATTCCGACCTACATAGTGACTGGCACGAAAGGTTTTTAGATCTGCTGCGGTAATAGGCCCGACATAACCGACCACATGCGAAAAAAGGGCGTCGTAAGGATAGTGACGATGCAGCATGGCGACGATGCGAACCCCAGGAAGCTCCAAGGCCCGCACGGACACTGCGGCGATTTGGGGCGGGGTCAGGGCTGCTTTGAGGATAATGGGATCAAAATCAGGCTTACCTTGCCGCCGCAGAGCAAATTGCTGAAGATCCTCCGCGCTCAGGTGCAAAAGCTTTTGCAAATACTGTAGGTTTTGTTGCAGATGAGGAACCTGATCCGGGGTGATCTCCAACGCATAAGTGGGCAGGTTTTCGGCCAGCACTTCACCGTGATCTGCCAGCACAAGGCCGCGCGGGGGGGCTACGGGCACGAGTGCAACATGATTGTCATAAGCCAGCGTCCGAAATTTAGAAAAATGCAAAACTTGCAAATCAATCACCCGCAAAATCACTCCCAGCACCGCGATGAGCATCAACGCAGCGGCGACCGCCAAGCGGAAACGAAAGTTGCGTGTACGTTTCTGGGATTCGGATAAGGGCATGAGAACAATGAACCTGCTTGAATTTGCAAATGATGAAAGCGCTTCGTACACTCAGGCGAAAGATATTTGGCGAAGGGTAGGTGGCGCAGTGATGGAATCCCGTTTTGAGTCCCTGTTTACAGAACTGGAAAATGCTATCACGGATTATCGCGGATTGCTTCGTCAACGGGAAGGCAGTGGCCAGAACAAAAACGCCTTGCCCGCGCTGCACGCACAAATACATAAACTCAATGCGGAAAATAACGTATTGCGCGAACGTCAGGAAGTCGTCTGCCTGCGTCTCAGCGAGCTGCTCGCCCAGGTGAGTTGCTGGGAAAACGAACTATAAAATCACGATGGAGAAGTCCGTGCCTGAATTGAATACCCCGCATGCTGTGCATCAAGTCAATATTACCTTGCTCGGTCAACCGTATCAGGTGCCTTGCCCACCCGAAGAACAGACCCTTCTGCTCGAAGCCGTCGGTCTGCTGAACGCGCAATTAGAGGCGGCCCGGAATCGCAGTAAAGTCGTTAGTAAAGAGCGTGCGACCCTCATGGTGGCCGTCAATCTGGCCGCCGACCTGCAGCGGACTCGTCAGGCATTGCGGGCGCGTGAAGCCGAACTCGAGAGGGTAGAGCAACGCCTGCAGCAATTAGTTGACAGGGCAAGAGGCGCGGAGTAGCTTGGAACGTGCCTCCTGCGAGGCACGAGTGGCCGAGACGATTCCTGAACCAATACTGTCTATCCAGGGAATCCCCAGTCATCACCGTGGTGTGCAGCTCCCTTGTGGAGTAGCCTAAAACGGTGTGTGGATTCCCACCTGTTCATCAGGTTCTGGGGGTAGCGGGCCGCACGACCATCGCGGGAGGTTTTTTGTTTACAGAGCAGGATGTGGCGTCATCCAAGCAGGCCTTGCGTCAACAGATGCGGCGTCAGCGACGCGCCCTATCTCACGATGTGCTTCAGAAAGCGGCTGCGGGTCTGGAGCGGCAAATTTTGCAACTGCGGTCTTTCCAGCGCGCGCTTCATGTGGGTTTGTACTGGCCCATGCACGGCGAAATCAGTCCGTTGGGCATCATGCAGCATCCCAGAGCGGTTCATAAGCACTTCTATCTACCCATTCTTTGCGGGAATTTTGCGCGCAGCTTGCGCTTTGCCCCTTTTACCGGAAAAGAAGATTGGCGGGTTAATCGGTTTCGTATTCCCGAGCCGCAAGTGCCACCGAATCAATGGCGATCGGCCGCCGACTTGGATTTGCTCATCATGCCGCTGGTGGCCTTTGATGCCGAAGGGTTCCGCTTAGGCATGGGGGGCGGTTTTTACGACCGCAGTCTGGCGCACCTCTCTCACCGTCAACGCTGGCGGCGTCCTCGCCTGTTGGGAGTCGGTCATGCTTTCCAGCAGGTGACCCGAGTCCCGCGTGAACCCTGGGATATTCCCCTCAATATCGTCTGTACCGAAAATGCGTGTTTATCGTTTCGTGCCAGTAGTATGGAGCGTATCCCCCAGCCAAGCCTCGCGCCGGGCACGGACCACATCATCCACATCCGTCAGTAATTCGAGCCAGACTGTGTCCTGAGGGGCGGCAACGGGCACGATGTGGGTCTCGCAGAAGATGTCATCGCGGAAATACTGAATGCGCAGTCGGACACCGGGGATGGCAGCGGCGATTTGCTGTGTAAACTGCGCTTGAGTGGCTCGCAGCCCTTCTATGGCGACAAGAATGTCCCCCGTGGAGAGTCCCGCCTGTTCGACGGGTCCGTCTGCCTGTACATAACGCAACTCCAGCCCTAAATCATGGACGCGCCACTGCGCGCCAATCCACGCATCCGGACACTGGCTGGCTGGCTCACCGCCCATATCTTTGAGGTCGGTGGCAGCGCGTCGATGCAGATGGATACCCATTTGCGCGAGTAGTGGTTCGAGGGGCAGATCCGCTTTTTCCATAATCCAAGTGTGCAGGCGTTCGGCAGTGGCCCGGTTCGTCATATCACCGACCAGAGTCACGCAATCGCCTTCCGGGAGCGCCTTACCGCTCCGACCATAATCCTGCCAGAGGCGGGCAAGAACGTGATCCAGGCTGAGGGCGCCATCACTTTCCAGGCGCAGAGTCAGATCCAGACACAAGGCCAAAAGCGCTCCTTTGTTGTAGTAACTGATCTCAAAGTTGGCGCTATTGGCGTGGGAATGATAGAGCTTGATCCAAGCGTCCTCGCTGGATTCCGCAAGACTCTGCAGTAAACGTCCCGGACGTCGGAGCAGGCGCGTGAGTTCCTGGCCCATGCCTTTGAGATATTGCTCAGGGGGGATCAGTCCAGCGCGTCGCAGGCAGAGGTCATCGTAATAAGAAGTGATGCCCTCAAACACCCAGAGATCCTTAGAAAGCACAGCATCGTCCAGATCGCTGGCGCTGAAAACGGCCGGGCGAATCGCCTGCACTAACCAACTATGAAAATATTCATGGCTGGCGAGGCCAAGAAATCGCTGGTAGTGATCTTCGTTGCGCCCACTGAGATCATCTCGGGCGCAGATCAGGGCGCTGGAGGCACGATGCTCCAATCCGCCATACTGATCGCTGCTGGTCATGCAAAGAAAGTGGTATTCCGAAAAGGCCGCGTCGCCCCAAAACTGCTGTTGCCAGTCACAAATGCGGGCAAGATCCTTCCCGAGGCGCTGCAGATTCGCCGAATGATGGCCCTGAATCAGGAGATGATGTGGCCTGCGTCCCGCCTCAACATTCAGCAAAGTGAGGGTACCCATCAGCACTGGATGATCTATGAATGCTCGATAATGGCCTTCGCTAAAAGTCCCCCAGCCCCAGGTTGTGCCCGAAGTGCGCGGCATGGCGGTGGCCACTTGCCATGGTTCTGGACCATGCAAGGTCAGGCTATGGCTGCGATCTTCCTGACCAACGACGCGTAAAAAAACGGCCGGACCATTAAAAAAGCCGCCTTGATCGTCCAGAAAGGCCGTGCGCACCGAGCGGTCAAAAGCAAAAACCGTATATTCTACCTGCAGGGGGCCTGAAACGGCATCCACGCGCCAGCGATTTTTGGCAATTTTGCGCAGCGTTACAGGGGCTCCCTGCTGATGCGCGCGGATTTCGACCACATGGCGGGCGAGATCGCGGACCATATAACTTCCTGGAACCCAAGCCGGTAAGGCCAGTATTTGTCCATCCGCATCGGGATCGGCGATGTGCAGGGTGATTTTGAAGCGATGTGATGAGGGCGCAACAGTAATCTGATAATGGATCGCGTCGCTCATCGTTCAAAAAACAAAGCGACTGGCCGGAGCCTGGTGACGGAGTGGCGGAATTTCGGTTTCGAAAAGCTCGACGCTCTCAAAAACATCCGGTTGCGAGCGGGTGATGCGCCGCACGCGCATCGCGTGCCCGGTGCCGAGAATGGCAATCAGGCGACCGCCAACCGCGAGTTGTTCTTTGAATGCGGCGGGCAGTGTGGGCAGGGAACCGGTGATGCAAATGGCATCGTAGGGTGCGTGCGCCGCCCAGCCAGCAGCACCATCACCACCATGCAGGTGCACATTGTGTACACCCTGTACGCGCAGATGACCTTCGGCGCTTTGAGACAACTCGTTGCGATCTTCCACGCTATGCACCATCGCCGCCATGCGCGCCAACAAAGCCGTCATATAGCCACTGCCCGTGCCGATTTCCAAAACCCGATCTTGCTCCCGTAAATCCAGCTCCTGCAGCACCCGCGCTTCCATTTTAGGGGTCCACATCACTTCACCATGGGGGAGGGGCAGGGCGTAATCCGCGAAGGCTAAATGCCGGTAGGGTGTAGGTACGAACAACTCGCGCCGCACCTCCGCCACAGTGGCCAGTACGCGCGGGTCCAGTACATCCCAAGTGCGGATTTGGGTATCAATCATGGTACGGCGGAGGGTGTCAAAGTCCATAAAGTCCAAGGCTTCCGTTAAGTTTTGGTCATTTAGTCATGGGCGCCGAATCAAGTCAATCCATAGCCTCTTCAATCCTGTGCTGCATCCGGTAGTTATTAGAGATTGGCTTGGCGGCTGTCCTGTGCTCCAATAGCCTTGTTCATTCTAAAGGAGTTCCCCTTGGAAAGCCGTGCGCACGCGCTGGTTGCCGTGATTTTTCTGATCGTTTTAGGGGTGGCTGTGGTTATCGTGGGGCTATGGATGCACCACGGTCAGAAGCCCGGTATTCCCTATGACGTAATCTCACCCTACAGCGTCAGTGGTCTGACTTTGCAGGCTCCGGTGCGTTTCAAGGGGGTCCGGGTAGGTGAAGTGACGGCTATTGGTCTTGATCCCGCTGATTCGCGGATGATTCGGGTGCGTATTACGGTGGATAAAGCCACGCCCATTACCCAAGCCACTTTTGCAGAACTTGCGCCGCAGGGGGTGACAGGGCTCAGTTATTTGTCCTTGACCGATAAGGGAACGGATTTTGCGCCCTTGGCCCACAAACCGGGGCAAATTGCCGAAATTCCCATGCATCCCAGTTTTTTTGAGGTGTTATCCCGTAACGGTGAATCTTTGGTGAATCGCAGTAACGAACTCGCCAGTCGCCTGAGCGCGCTGCTTAGTGATCAGAATCGCCAGCATTTCAGTGAAACGCTCGATCATGTCGATCAGGCTACCCAAAACCTCGTACAGATGGAGTCTGCCCTGCTGCCCGCACTGAAGGCGCTACCTAGCATGGTTGCGGCTACCCAGTCCACCATGGTCGCGAGTCACCAACTGATTCTGCACCTAGACCAACTAGCGGTCGCCGCGCAAGCGCCTCTGGCGGATACCGCTAACGCTGCTCAATCTTTTCAAAAGCTCAGCCAAGCGGGTACGCAGGCGATCAACACGCTGAATGAGCAAACCTTACCCCAGGTGAATCAATTGACGCGGAGCTTGATGCGCAGCAGCGCCGCACTGAATGCTCTTAGCCAGTCCCTCAAACGTTCACCGCAATCCTTGTTATATGGTACCCAAGGGCCGCCACCTGGACCGGGTGAAGCCGGTTTTTCAGCAGGAGAACACTGAGCGCATGAACCGTACATATCGCCACCACATGGGGATGGCTGCTCGCCTAGGATGCTTGGCGACGGTGTTGTTAGCTGCCGGGTGCGCGGCTACCCCCGCAACCTGGATGGTGCCCTACAGTATCAATCCAACCCATGCTGCGGCCGTTACGCCCATAAAGCCGACCGGGCACAAAGTCTTGCGTCTGGCGACGGTCAGCACGACGCAGTGGCTGGCGACCCAAAATTA
The DNA here is from genome assembly GCA_041676785.1 of Acidithiobacillus sp. GTDB lineage: Bacteria > Pseudomonadota > Gammaproteobacteria > Acidithiobacillales > Acidithiobacillaceae > Acidithiobacillus. The sequence continues at coordinate 30,312 of JBAYRF010000024.1, forward strand.
TCAGTACCGATTGTTGTATCAAGACCCGCAGCGTTTGCTGGTTTATCGGGATGCCCGCTGGGTCGGTACTCCGGCAGCCATGCTGCAGAATCAACTGCAGCAACAGTTGCAGAACAGTGGGCAGTGGCGCGCAGTACTCTCCGCATCGTCCAGTGGGGCGGCATCTTGGGTGCTGCAAGTGCATCTGAATCGCTTTGTCGTGCGGTTTTCGACCCCCACCAGCGGTACCGCCGTTATTGCGGGGACGGCAACCCTCCTCAGCAACGCGAATTCTCAGGTGGTTGCCCAACAGCATTTTCAATATTCGGCACCGCTGGTGCAGGCTTCGGCGGCGGGTGGCGCGGCCGCGATGGCCATAGCCACCACGCATTTTGTCAGCGCGGTGCGCCACTGGACGGCAGCGGTCGTGCAGTAGCCCGGTGCGCTCAATGGGCATCGTCAATGCCCGTCTTAGTCTGGCTCAGATGGTGGCCGCCGCTAAGCGTCGGCTTTGTGTTCAGTGTGTTTCATCACCAGTACGGGGCAGCCTGCGTGATTGACGACGTCGTTGGCGACGGAGCCTAGTAGCAAGCGGCCTAAACCGCTATGTCCGTGGCTGCCCACTACCAGTAGATCTATTTGATGGGCTTTGGCGTAAGCCGCGACGGCCTTACCGATGTTCTCGCCGCTTTCCTCCAGAACTATTTCTGCCTGAACCCCGCCAGCGGCCAAGGACTGCCGCAATTTGTCCATTTCGGCATGGGCCAACTGCAAGAGTTTGTCGCGCAGGTCCAGCGTCGGTGGCAGAATCTCTTCGGGCATCTGCAAGTTGAGCATTTGCGGATTGAACACATGCAGCACGGTGAGGGCGGCACCATGCAGCGCCGCTTCGCCAGCAGCCGCTTCGGCAGTAACCGCAGCCATCGGTGAAAAATCTACCGCCACCAGCACTTTTTTTACCGAAAAATTATTCACGGATTGTTTCCTCGCGCAAACGCTTCATGAGTGTGCTTTCGTCCAGCAATTCATTGTCGCGGGCGCTGCGGGCCCGGTATTCCCAAACCCCCTGCGCCAACACTTTATCACTGACGACTACCCGATGCGGCAAACCAATCAGATCCATGGTGGCAAACTGCACGCCGGGCCGCTCATCCCGGTCGTCCAGCAAAACACTATAACCGGCGGCCTCCAGACGGTCGTGCAGTGCCTGAGCCGCCGCCGCCACTTCCGGAGACTTGCGAGCATTGATGGCCACTACCCCCACGGCAAAAGGCGACAGGGCCATGGGCCAGGTAATGCCGCGCTCATCAAAATGCTGCTCCACCGCTGCCGCGACGACCCGCGATACGCCAATACCATAACAGCCCATGGTGACCGTGGCATCGCGTCCGGTTTCATCGAGAACCGTGAGGTTCATACTTTTGCTGTAGACATCGCCCAACTGAAACACATGCCCGACCTCAATACCGCGACGGATACCCAGAGTCCCCGCCTGGCAATGGGGACAAGGGTCACCGGCCCGCACATCGCGCAAATCCGCACTCGGCGGACGCGGCAGGTCACGGTCCCAGTTGAGATTCAACCAATGCTGGTCAGGCGCGTTGGCCCCCGTACTAAAGTTGGCAAGGGTCAGTGCGCGCTGGTCGGCGATGATGGGGATGGGCAGGGGCGGATCTTTCGGACCCATAAAACCCAGAGGGGCACCCACCGCCGCAACGGCTTCTTCCGGACTCGCCAAAGTGACAGCATCCACATTTAAGGCATGGGCTGCTTTGATCAGATTCAGTTCATCGTCCCCGCACAAAAGCAGCATGACCGCCTGAGCATCGGCTATCACCACCACCGTTTTGACGATTTTGGCGGTAGGGATGCCCAATTGCGCGGCTTGTTCGGCTACCGTGCGAATATTGGGCGTCTGTACCTGTTCGGCTGCCCGCAGCGCCTCGCTCTCAGGAGCAGCGGGGCGGCTCGTGGCTTTTTCCATATTAGCCGCATAATCACAATGATCGCAGGAAACAATGGCATCTTCGCCCGAGTCTGCCAGCACATGAAACTCATGGGAACGCTTGCCGCCAATGGCGCCGTTATCCGCCTCTACCGCCCGAAAGTTGAGCCCTAACCGAGTGAAGATGCGTTGGTACGCGTCGTACATGCTCTGATAGGTGATTTCCAGCGAGGCATGATCCATATGAAAAGAATAAGCATCTTTCATGATGAACTCACGGCTGCGCATCAAACCAAAGCGGGGGCGGATTTCATCCCGGAATTTAGTCTGAATCTGATAAAAATTGACAGGAAGCTGACGATAAGAATGGATTTCTCGGCGGGCCAGATCGCTGATGACTTCTTCGTGGGTCGGTCCCAGACAAAATTCGCGGTGATGACGATCTTTGAGACGCAACAACTCGGGGCCGTATTTTTCCCAGCGTCCAGACTCCTGCCAGAGCTCCGCCGGTTGCACCACCGGCATCAACACTTCTTGAGCGCCGCTGCGATCCATTTCTTCACGGACAATCTGCTCCACCTTGCGTAACACCCGCAAGCCCAGGGGCATCCAGGTATACAGCCCCGACGCCAGGCGGCGGATATATCCCCCGCGCAACAGTAATTGATGACTGACAAGTTCGGCCTCGGCAGGGGTTTCTTTGAGGGTAGGGATAAAAATCTGGCTGGCGCGCATGGAATTCTCAGAAAAGGGCGTAGCGCACAGTGTAAGAAAGGGCGAAGCTTAAAGGAAGAGGCGACCGTAGAGGATTCTGAATGCACAACATCTGAGGATATTCCTGATTATTTGAAAACGAGTCTATTGAACCGCCCCGGGTTTGGTGGAGGCTCCAACCTTTGAGAGAATGGAGCCATGAATAAGTCCAAGCAGTTTTCGTCTGAAGTCCGCGAGCGCGCTGTTCGCCTAGTACAAGAACATCGCGGTGAATATCCTTCCCTTTGGGCCGCTGCCGAGTCTATAGCCCCCAAGATTGGCTGTGTGCCGTCTACCCTGCTGGCCTGGGTGAAGCGGGCAGAAATAGATGCCGGTCAACGTCCCGGCATGAGCACTGCGGAAGCCCAGCGCATCAAGGAGCTGGAACGTGAGGTCAAGGAACTACAGCGCGCGAATGAAATTCTGAAGCTGGCCAGCGCGTTTTTCGCCCAGGCGGAGCTCGACCGCCGTTTGAAGCATTGAGGCGTTTCACCGATCAATACCGGGACCGCTTCGGGGTCGAGCCGATCTGCCGAGTCTTGCAGATTGCCCCATCGGGTTACCGGCGTCATGCGGCACAACAGAGGAACCAGACGTTGCGCGGTGCCCGAGCGCAGGAACTATGATCGAAAGTGGTGTACGGGCGGATTACAACTGACTTGAGTAAGGTGGCGTACTGTTGCTACAAAGGGTTTGCAGACCAAGTAAGCAACGTAAGGAGTACGCCGTGGAAAAGAATA
>JBAYRF010000025.1:0-32808 GCA_041676785.1 Acidithiobacillus sp.
GCGGCGATCGACGTGACTACGTACCCATGCCGTGGCCGCTTCCGCTTCGTTGGCCGATAAGTTGGTGTCTTGAAAAAATGCGCCGTGTCCCGCTACACCTTGCTGCGTGCTGTTGTCGCTCATAACGATCTCCTAGTCCTTGTCTTCTTGGCTCTCGAGCCAATCTTCGTAGTCTTCTCGTTTCTCATCGATGAAATCTTCAATTACGTCGAAGAGATTCTCGTCCATAGTTTCCAAGGACTTGAGAACGCCTGTCATCTCCCAGATTGTGTACATTTCAACGGAAGTCTTAAGAGATACTTCCCATGCAGTTTCAACGGTCTGCAAGGTTCTCACCGGAATTGCTTTACGGAGAACGCGCAAATCCCCCTCCACTTTCTGGATGTTGGGGCCCCAATCTGGAAAATGGTCAGGTTGAATCATATCCGGCGAAAGCTGATTACCAGTCGTTATCAACTTGAGCATCACACGCCCGAAAGGACGCAACACATCTTTAGCAGACTGCATGCCATGACGAATAGATACTTCGCGCATGATCATGACCAATCCGCCGGGGGAATTCTTGAAGGGACAACGCGCAGCGCAGGTCATGCACTGGGCACAAGCCCAGATTTTTTCCTGCATCGCGTCATAAATTTGCTCCACGTTTTCCGTCCATAACAATTGAACGATCTCACGGGGACTATAATCATAGAACTGCGCCGACGGGCAGGTGGCTGTACATATGCCACAATTCAAACAACCATTGAGTTCGTGGTCATAACGAAAATCCGCCCGGATCTCGTCAAACATCTCTTTCATTTCAGCGTAAGTCGCCATCTACTCGCTCCTCGCTAGTAATTTAATACATCATGCCTGTTCGACCCGCAGCGCAGATCATTGGTTCAAATAAACAACGTAATATCAGACTCGCCAGCAAACTCAAAAAAAGCAGCCGCGCCACCTAATTCAATACCTTCGATAAAGTCTGCGGTATCAAATTCAAACAAATCCACCGTCATCTGACAGGCGACCATGCGCACTTCTGCTTCAACGCAAAGTTCACGCAATTCTTCGAGGCTGGCAACTCCCTTGGCTTTCATTTTGCTTTTCATCATGGAGGTGGCCATACCTTCCATACCTGGGAGGACCATCATCAGGGTGGGCATAGGTACTGGCATCGGCATAGCGGGATTACCCAGCGGGCTAACGCGCAAATGACTCAAATCTTTTTTCAGCAACTGCAGGCCATAGAAAGTGAAAAATATTTCTACGCCGTAACCTAATGCCGCCGCCGTCGACGCCAAAATGAATGGAGGATAACCCCAGTCTAGCGTACCTTTGGTAGCAACAATCGCTAATTTTTTCTCGTCCATTATCTTGTACTCCCGGCCGGACCTGAAGGCCCGGCACTGTCAAATTAGGCCTTCTGAATAAAGAAGATAAACTCGCCAGCAGCTTCGGCATGCTCCAGCAGCGGGTTTTTGGTTTGCTTGGCAAAGGCTTCAAAATCTTTTACTGCACCAGGATCGGTGGCCACAATCTTCAGAACCTGCCCAGAGGTTAGTTCGCCGAGGGCCTTTTTGGTGCGCAGAATGGGCAAGGGGCAGTTCAGGCCGCGTGCGTCGAGAATTTGGTCTTCTTGTACCATGGGTTAACCTCCTAAGGTTATTGATGTCTGAAAACTACCTGCAAGACTCTATCAGGAAAAGCCCGAACAGCAAGGCAATTATTTTGATTTGATGATTAAGCACTCCTATTTTAGAATATGCTTATTAAGTAGGAAGCTGCCCGATGGGTAATCCGCGATTCGCCCAAGCGGAAATACCACCCCGTAAATTAAGCACTTGACCAAAGCCTTGAGCAGCCGCAAAAGCCGCAGCTTGGGCTGATCGGCCACCACTCAAGCAGTAGAAAACTACGGTCTTCGTTTTATCCATCTGCTGCAGCGACATGGGTAACATATGGAGCGGTAAGTGCTGAGCACCCTCGATAATTCCGCGCGCCACTTCTCCTGGTGAGCGAACGTCCACCAAAATAAATTCATCGCCCGCATCGGCTAACGCCTTGAGCTGGTCTGCTGTGATTTCTTGAAATCCGTACATAAGCCACTCGCTAATTAGTAAATTAACATTATCTTCTGAGCTTACACTAAGTCTTGATCGTCGTGTAGGCCCTACCCACCAAGACGCATCATGAAAATGCGCGAGGATCGCTCTGGATCGTTCACAAACTCGTGGCGCTCAGGCTTGTCCTGCCAAATACCCCTACTGATCAATTCGGCAATTTCAGCGTCATGGTAGGTACTGCGTATAAGCGGTAGTAAATCCATGCCACTTTCTTGACCCAGACAATAAACTAATCGGCCCGTGGCCGTAAGGCGCACTCGATTACAGGTCGCACAGAAATTATCACTGATCGGCGTAATAAATCCAATTTGGGTAGTAGTGTTGCCTGCAAGGTGATAAAGCCGAGCCGGACCATTATCAGTAGACCGAGTAGTTGGATACAGCTTGCCGAGAGCCGCTTCAATCAGCGATTGTGCTTCGCTAGCACTGAGATACTGACCGTGCTGAGCTTCTGTTCCGGCTGAGCCCAACGGCATTGTTTCAATAAATCGTATATCTATACGACGATTCAGGGCATATCGCACGAGTTCAGGCAATCCATGTCCGTTTTCTTGACGGAGGAGGACCACATTCAGCTTGATACGCGAGATACCCGCAGCAATCGCCGCATCAATACCTTCCAACACACGCTGGAGATCTCCACCCCGGGTAACTTTTTCAAAAATGTCAGGCTCAAGACTGTCCAGACTCACATTGAGATTATTGAGTCCAGACTCCCGCAACCCGGGTGCCTTGCGTCCTAGGAGTAACCCATTGGTACTAACACTGATTTTACCAATGCCGTGACGCGATGCCGAGTTTATCAACGTATTGATATGTGGGTGAATGAGCGGTTCACCACCCGTAAAACGTACATGACGAACACCCATGTTCTTGAAAATACCAATGAGGCGATCGTATTCTTCCGGCTTCAGGTGATCTTTACGGGAAAAATAAGGCGTACCTTCTGCCGGTGAACAATAAGAGCAACGAAAGTTGCAGTGTTCTGTCACTGAAATCCGCAGGTAGGAAATACGGCGCCCGAAACGATCCGCCAAAGCGGTTTCCGTTATCGGTATTGCCAGCATTCCCTGCGCCATCGAATACACCTTATTTTGAAATCCGAGAGAACTATACTAGACCTCTTTTGAGACTGAGTTCAACATTGTTGACGCCCATGGTACAGATTGACGACATGCTGGGCTTCCACAAAAAACAACCAACGTTCGACGCCAATGCCAAACACTACTGAGAATACGGCAATCCATGCGAAAGCCACCTGAGTCGTCAGTATTCCAATAACCAGTGCTGCTATCGGGATAATAAAAGCAAATATATACATCATCAGCTTGATACTACGGGCCTTAGCATCTGGAATCGTGTGACCAAACTCTTCCGTCAGGAAGGTGCCAAATGTGTGGCCCTGCTCAAGAATCCGCACGGTGGAACGATTGAAGCCAGTCGCTGTTCGGATAGATGGGCCACCGGGTCGACTGATCCAGAAATAATAGATTCCTTTCAACACGGCGGAAGCAGCCAACAAGGCTAAGGCTATTCCCACAAGAGTCAGTGCAGGTTGGCCCATGATCATTCTTTCTGCTGCAAGAATGGTTGCGCCGATCGCCAGACCCATCGCGTAAAAATTAGCGGGTACCAGTGCGGTATTCCACTGACGAATGGTTCGCAATACGGCATAAATCATGCCTTGGCAAAAAATGGTAATGAGCCCAATCAATCCTGCCAAATTAACCAGAATCAAGCCCACAACATCTTGGGTGCCAGCCGTAAAAAATACCCAGACCAGATAGGCGAATGCAAATGGGTAATAAAGAACCGCAAATACTCCTTCGCGCGCCAGCCAAGAGGTCCGCCAACGCGTAAAGGCCCGCCAGGCGTTCTTTGGATTTGCCAAATGCGCCGTCGAGGACAGCATGCCGATACTAACAAAAACCAGCGATAGAATGACGGCTATCATGGTCTGAAGCGGATTCAGACCCCCATCAATCTGAAAATCGTTGATGATCGCGGTGAGTGCCATGATACCAAATCCACCACCAGAAAAGAGGGTCAGAAATATAACGGCGAGTGCGGGGTGCATGGTTTCTCCTTAGCGCTCGACAACGCGATTGACCCATTCCTTAACTTTGCGAACTGCTTTTTTCTTCAGTTCTTCAGTGGGAATCGGGGCATGTACACGGGGCGGCAAATAATGATTGGTAGGGTTGTAATTCAGTTCGGGCATTAACTGATAGCCACCGCGATCGCGCACGGCGCGACTCACCGGACTTTCTGGATCGTCGATGTCGCCAAACATTCGCGCATGCGCTGGGCAGGTCATAACGCAGGCGGGTTGCCGTTCTTCTTCTGGGACTTCCATATCGTAAATACGGTCAATGCACAGAGTGCATTTTTTCATGGTTCCAGAGACCCGGTCGAGCTCACGGGCGCCATAAGGGCAAGCCCAAGAGCAATAATTACAGCCCATGCACTTATTCTGGTCGACCAACACAATGCCATCCTCAGCGCGCTTGTAAGAGGCACCCGTGGGGCAAACGGTCACACACTCTGCATTTTCGCAGTGCATGCAAGACATGGGGAAGTTGACCGTCTTATTGTACGGATAATCGCCAATCTCAAAATGACGAATCCGGTTGAACCAAACGCCCGAGGGCTTTGCTCCGTAGGGATTATAATCAGTCAGTGGCGCCGTGGTGCCGCTGGTATTCCATTCTTTGCAGGCTACGGCGCAGGCATGACATCCCACGCAGGTATCCAAATCAATAACCAAACCGAGTCTCATTACATTCTCCTTGGCGTGTCAGGATTTCAGATTGACAGGCGTGTGGGTGTGATAGCGCAGCACGTCTGGAGCAGGCTTGTCTCCTGGAAGCGGTTTCATGGTTGGGAATACCGGCCAGGTACCTTCTTCACCGGGAGCTGCCGGATAGATTTTGACCATCAGATCATACCAAGCAGCCTGACCGGTAATCGGATCCGAATTGGTCAGACGCCGCTCACCCTGTTTCGCGGGCAACAACTCCGAAATGAGATGATTCATCAAGAATCCCCGGGTCGCTTCTGCGGCATCCGGCTTAAGGCCCCAGGCGCCGGACTGTTTACCAATGGCGTTCCAAGTCCAGACCGTATCTTCCTGACAACCCTCAATGAGTTTGACCTGCACCCGGATTTTGCCATTGTGACTTTCCACCCAGACCCAGCTCTTGTCGACGATACCCATCTGCTCACCGCGTTGGCGGTTCATGTACAGGTAGTTCTGCGCCAAGATCTGACGCAGCCACGCATTCTGGCTATCCCAGGAGTGGTACATCATCATCGGCCGTTGATTGACCGCATAGAAGGGATACTCCTTCATATCTACGCGCTGTTGTTCTAGGGGAACGTAGAAGGCTGGCAAAGGATCAAAGTACGTCGCTAGGCGTTCACGATCTACGGGGTCCTTAGGTTGCGGACCATCATATAGACCTTGGCCCGCCAGACGAAAGCGCTGAAAAGTCTCCGAATAAAGTTCGATAATGATGGGATCAGCGGTAGGATTAAAGCCAACACGCTGGGCCAATTCTAGATACTCTTTGTTAGCAAAGCGATAAAAGGCCATGGATTCAGGTAAGTGGTACTTGAAAAATCCCTGATTTTCGATGTAACGATCCCATTGATTGGGATTAGGTTCGCCGCGCAAATGGGTTTCGCCATCTTTACCACGCCATCCCGCCAGAAAACCGATGCCCGGAGCACGCTCATAGTTGGTGATAAAATCCTTGTAACCCGAAAAACGAGGTTCCCCATTTTCTTTGGTAAAGGCAGGCAGTTTCAGGCGACCCGCAATATCTACCATGACTTCTTGCCATGGCCGCACATTGCGGTCTGGCTGGAGAATGGGATGGCGGATGGAATCACAAATAGCGTCCGGTTCGGAAATCGGTCGATCCAGCAACGAAATAGCATCATAACGCTCCAGATAGGTCGTATCCGGCAGAATCAAATCGCCAAAGTTGACCATTTCTGAATGGAAAGCATCCACAACGACTAGGAAGGGAATATTGTACTCACCCGTCTCATCTTTAGACCTGAGCATATCCTGAACATTGGCCGTATTCATGGTGGAATTCCAACTCATGTTGGCCATAAAAAAAATCAGAGTATCAATAGCATACGGATCTTTGTTTACAGCGTTGGTCACCACCATATGCATCAAGCCATGGTTGGCAATGGGCGCCTCCCAAGAATACGCCTTGTCGATCCGCTTGGGCTGACCATTTTCATCAATCACCAAGTCTTCGGGTGCCGTGGGGAAGCCGAGCGGTGAGGATTTCAGCGGCGTATTGGGGGCGCTATGCTGAGCGGGCTTGACTGGCGGCGGAACCGGTTTGGGATAGGGCGCCTTGGAGCGGAAGCCTCCCGGACAGTCAATGGTACCGAGCAGCACTTGCAACAAGTGAATCGCACGCGCTGATTGCATGCCGTTGGAATGTGCTGAAATACCGCGCATGGCATGCATGGAAACCGGACGTCCGATGAATTTATCGTGTTTCCGGCCGGCCCAATCGGTCCACTCCACTTCGATTTCTATGCTTTCCTTGAAAGCGACGTGAGCCATTTCGAGAGCCAAGCGCTCAATGGTTTCAGCGGGAATACCGGTAATTTTGCTGGCGTTTTGCGGTGAAAATTCATCGCTGAGATAGCGCTCAGCCAATACCGACATGACGGTCCGCACCGGACGACCGTCGGGCGCGGTATACTCTCCGAACAATGCGCCCGTGGAACCTGCTTCCATACCATTGGCAAAACTTTCTTTCTGAATATCCCAAATCATGGGATGCCCTTCGGCATCACGGAGAATTAAGCCATCCCCCATTTTGCCGGGCGTGTTGACGACCAAGAAGGCGGCATTGGTGTAACGCAGCAAAAAATCCCAGTCAAACTGTTCATTCTGCAGCAGTACATGAACCATAGACAAAGCCAACATGCCATCGGTACCGGGCTTAATGGGTACCCACTCATCGGCAATGGCTTGGTATCCTGTGCGCGCCGGATTGATACCGACAAACTTGCCACCATGACGCTTCAGCTTCTCCAATCCGATCTTCAGGGGATTGGAGGAGTGGTCTTCGGCCACACCCCAGAGCATGAAGTACTTGGTGCGATCCCAGTCAGGATCACCGAACTCCCAAAATGCGTGGCCCAACATATAGAGGCCCGCCGTCGCCATATTCACCGAACAAAATCCACCATGGGCTGACCAATTCAGGGTTCCAAACTGCTGCGCCCAGAGCCCGGTCAATGCTTGCATCTGATCGCGCCCCGTAAAATAAGCGAGCTTGTTGGGATCGGTAGCGCGGATGTGCGCGAGCCGCTCGGTCAGCGTATCAATGGCCTCATCCCATGAGATTTCCTCGAACTCACCTGCACCGCGTTCCGTACCCGGCTTGCGGCGTAAAGGATTGCGGAGCTTTCCTGGGGAATATTGCTTCATGATGCCCGCCGAACCCTTGGCACAGAGCACACCCTGATTAATAGGATGGTTGCGGTTACCCTGAATAAAACGTACCTTATTATCCTCTACCGTAACCTTGATTCCACAACGGCATGCACACATGTAGCAGGTGGAGTATTTAATCTCCTGTTTGCTGTGGTCTTCAAATTCCATGACAGTCGCCATACTCATTGTACCTCGCGTCCGGCTGCACCAAATCGGGGAAATCCCGTTATCGGCAAGATGTTGGCGGAGCGCACCTGATAAAGCAAGTCAGCGTTTTTGATTTTGTAATAAGTAGTCCTTATTTGCTTTGTATCCGCTACGATGTTTAGTTTATTAGCGCTTAGTCCAAGGAGATGCATTCATGATTCGCAACGATTTCAAAGAACATTCACGCATTACCGTGACCTGGAAGGATAAGGAAGGAAAGCTGCGGCCCGGAAATTTTTATGTTTACGCGCTTCTCAAGGACGCCTTGATCGTGCGCGCCACCGATAAAGATGGCCTGCTGCGTAAGTTGGCTTACAGCGACGTATTGCGCGTGGTGAAGTTTCAGGATGTCGCACCCCAGGATCGCTTCATGATTCCCGATGAAATCCTCAAGGAATCAAGCTGGAAGGATACCGACGTGATGATGCGCTTCAGTTCTAGCCCGCATCGCGGCAAATAACCTGACCAGTCATAAGACGGGGCTCCTTTGCCAGAGCCCCGTCTTACCGCCGCCTTTCTTGAGCAGACGGATACTACCTAGCACCATTCCCCGATCCATCGCTTTACACATATCATAAATAGTCAGTAGACCGACAGATACTGCGGTGAGCGCTTCCATTTCCACACCAGTTTGGCCCGTACAACGGACTTCTACGCGACAAATCACTCGCCCCGTGGCGATTTCCGGGATAAGCTCAACATCCACCCCGGTAAGCAACAAGGGGTGTGCCAAAGGGATCAGGTCTGCAGTTCTTTTTGTGGCCTGAATGGCGGCGATCCGGGCGATACCCAAGACATCCCCCTTACCAATCTGACCGGCAAGAATGCGTGTCAGCGTAGCATCTTCCATTTTGATGTCGCCCTCAGCAAGGGCAATGCGCATGGATACCACTTTTGCGCCGACATCTATCATGTGCGCGTCGCCTGCAGCGTTAAAATGATTTAACTGTTCAGAATCTGACATGGATCTGGCACCTCTTTTGCTTAAAAACTTGCGACCCGAATAAACTAGGATTTTTGTATGAACGCGTGGAAGTATCTTTGGGTGATTCTCTGTTGTTTCGCGATCCCTGCGCAAGCGGATCTGCGCTTTCTTTTGCCGCCGGTCAGCAGCCCGGCCGTCATGTACGCAGCATTTACGCCACTTGCGAAATATCTCAGCCAGTCCATCGGGCAAACCGTTACTCTTCGTTTCAGCGGAAATCTTGAAAGCTTTTACAATGCGGCGGAAAAACGCAGTGCCCAGATCGTCCTTTTTTGCCCAATTGCCTATATACGCAGTGCGCATCAACAGCCTTACTACCCACTGGCTGGGGTTATTCCGTCTCCTGGGGGTAATCACAGCGTCATCGTCGTGCGCCATAATAGTCCCATCCACAACATCCTACAGTTACGCAACCGAAGTTTCGTCATGGGTGACCCCGCCTGTGCCGCCTCATCGCTCATCCCGCTGTCGCTATTCCAGGAAATCGGCATGAGTCCGAAAAGCTTTAGTGCTTTTCGACAAAGCGGTTCCGATCAAAGCGCACTCATGGATGTAGCAGCACGCTTTTACGATGCGACCGCAGTTGCCGAAAATGTGGCCGAACCCTACATTCGGGCAGGAAGCCTGCGGGTGATCGCCCATGCCGAAGTAGGACCCGGAGACTTGTTGGCCGCATCCGGAGAAATCCCTGCCGTCCAAAGAGCGAAGTTAACTGCTGCGCTCTTGTCTGCGCAACAACGGGATCCGGCCAGTATTGCCGCGCTTGGGGCTCTAGCCGTGGGATTCAAGCCTGTCAGCGACGGTGATTACAACGTGCTTCGGAGTCTTTACAAAGATATTCATGGAACCAATCTGGCGCCTAGAATTTCTGATAAGGCGATGACCTTGGGTATTCCACCGGCTTTTACGCCGATTGCTGCCTATCGTATTTTTGCGCCCCTACAAAAGGTGCTGAGCAAAGCGACGGGTTATCCGATACATCTTGTTATCCCTCATGATGAGGCGGCCTTCGTAGCCGATGGTCGTAGCGGGTTGTTTGACTTCGCCCTGCTAACGCCCAGAATGGTGCCCATGGAGACTCGAACAATGGTTGCAATCGCTAAATCCGTGCCCAGCCGGCACATACCCGGCTTAGCCATTGTCTATCGAGGCAACATGGCTCACAGCTTCAAACTATCTAGTAATCCTCTAACCGTTGCTTTTGCAAGCCCCTACTGCAGTGGTCGCATCATTGCGGAAAAAACTCTGCACCGGCTGGCGACAGGACACCAGCTCACTTGGGTTGCTGATGGTTCTGAACGAGCGGTTTTTACGGCGTTGGCAGATGGGCGGGCAACGCTCGGCGTTGTTCGCACGGCAACGGTCAAGGCGCTCGAAAAAGAGTTACCTGGTACCTGGTCGATTTTGACCAGTGCCGGAGCAGCACCCGCTTGGACACTGACCGCGAATCGCCAGATCAATCCCGCAATACGTGCACAAGCTCGCCAAAACGTTCTAAAATTGCCGCTGAACACGATGGGTAGTGCTGGATTCATGCGTTTTAACGCTATCGCCAATGGCTAGTTCGGCGAAAGATCCCACGCATCAGGAAACTCCGAAAAATTCTTTAAACGCGGCTACCGCAACTCAGACGAGACGTGCACCTCGCATTTTCGGCAATCTGCCAGCTTCGCTGACGTATCCAGTCTACCGTTTCTGGCAAAACATGACGTGGCGAGCTAAGAGCATGGTCTTCGTACTTTTACTCGTTGCATTAATTTATATGCTTATTTCTATCTTTCTGTACACTTCTGTACGTAACGATTTGACGAGCCAGGTACAAACTGAATTGATGCGACTGACCACCAATCTGGCCGGTGATGCAGCCGATCCTCTTTTGCTTAAGGACGGTGGCAAGCTCGGAAAAATCGCGCGCTTACATAATCCGCTGGTGGCGTCGGTCGTTATCGCCAATACGCAAAACGTCATTGTTGCCAGCCCAGATATTTCGCAGCTTGGTCAGACCATTCGGCCCTTCTCATCCGATCAAGCCCAACACCAGGCCGACCACTTTTTTGCACCCATTATTGCCGGCGGCCATCATCTGGGATTCGTGATGCTGCAGGGCAATCAACAGCAAATTGCGCAATTGGTGAACCAGCGCCTGAATCGAACCACGAGCCGCTTGCTCGTGCTTGGCTTGATTACAGCTTTGTTGGGTTTACTGGGCGCCTATTTGGTCAGCTTGGCTATTACCCGTCCGGTTTTACGATTACTGAACGACATTGAAAATATGGAAAGTCGGCTCGGGTTAGAAGAAAAAACGATAGCTGCTCGGGAACCGCTCTCCGGCGATGAATTACATCGTTTAGAACGCGCTTTTATTTTGACCGAACAAAAACTGAAAGGCCACCTCACAGAATTGCAGCAACTCCACAATCGACAACAAGCCATGCAATGCATGGCAACCATTGGCGAAATGTCGGCGCAGGTAGCTCATGAAATACGTAACGCCTTGTCATCACTACGCGGTGCTGCACGTTACCTAGTGCGTTACGGAAATACGGAAAACCAAGGAGACTTTATTCGTATCATTGAAGAGGAAGTGCAGCGGCTTTATGACATGACTCAAGGGTTTCTGGACTTCGGCAGACCCTACGCTGCCATCCCCATTGATACCGGAATTCGCTCTCTGCTGGAACGTAGTGTACGACGCCATACTGCAGACCTAGAAGCCAAAGCGATTGTCGTCACGATAGAATGTTCGGAATTATTGCATGCGGCATTGGACCCCTCACTCATTGAGCAGGCTCTCAGCAATTTGATTCTAAACGCTATAGATGCCCTACCCGCTCAGAGCGGAAGAATAGGGATCCATGCCGAATGCATTACATCCGATCAACTGCATATTGGCGTTCGTGACAATGGACCTGGGATAGCATCCGATAAATTGGCCACCATATTTAAACCGTATGTCACAACCAAAACCAAAGGCAGCGGCTTAGGGTTAGCTGTTGTAACAAAAATCATGATGGTCCATGATGGTGGGGTGGAACTTCACGATGCGCATCCCGGCGCCGATTTTGTTCTTTATCTTCCCTTGCGCCCGCCGCTTGAGAAAAATGAAATTACCGTAACATCCTCCAAGAAACTCACCGAGTAGTCCATGCCAACTTCAATTTTGATCGTAGAAGATGAGAAAAATCTGCGCTGCGTCCTCGCCGCCGTCCTTAACGCCGAAGGATTCAGTGCCCTTGAAGCGGGCGATGGTGAACAGGCGCTCGCGTTGCTGGAAAGTACGCAGCCTGCCTTAGTGCTCACTGATCAGCGTTTACCAGGCCTATCTGGAACCGAATTACTCCGTAAAATGAAGCAGCTATACCCAGAAATCCCCGTCATTATTACCACCGCTTACGGAGAAATTGAGCAGGCGGTGGAAGCTATTAAAGCCGGAGCTGAACACTACTTAACCAAACCGGTTGACGAAGGAGAGTTAATCGCCCTGATTCGTCAAGCACTCGGGCGACATGGAAAAGTCCTACCACCTTTGCGTCAGGAACCACGTCGACATGGTTTGATTGGAGTCAGCCGAGCTATTGAAACCCTCTTGGAAACCATTGATCTGGTGGCACCCGCACCTTCCAATGTGTTGATCACGGGAGAGTCTGGGACCGGCAAAGAATTAGTGGCACGCGCCTTACATCAGGCGTCTCCCCGCGCAGACCAACCTTTTATTGCTTTCAACTGCGGCGCCATTCCCCTAGAGCTGGTCGAAAGTGAAATTTTTGGCTTTGAAAAAGGCGCATTCACCGGAGCTACCCGCACCCAAGCGGGCAAGCTGGAAATGGCGGGCGGCGGTACACTTTTTCTGGACGAAGTCGGCGATATGCCGCTCGCTATGCAGGTCAAACTACTCCGCGCCTTGCAGGAGCGCGAATTTACCCGCCTAGGAACCCATCAACCCGTGCGCCTTATGGCGCGGATCGTTGCTGCTACGCATATTGACCTAGCCAAAGCCGTGAGCGAAGGACGCTTCCGCGAAGACTTATACTATCGTCTCAATGTCATTCCTCTCCATATTCCGCCTTTACGCGAGCGTCGCTCCGACATCAACCCTCTTGTACATCACTTTCTTGAGCAAATTTGCCGGATCATCGGCCGCCAGCCGGTCGTCACCATTGCCCCGGAAACTTTGGCTGCAATTGAGGCTTATGACTGGCCAGGCAACATTCGCCAACTGGAAAACCTGCTGGAACGCATGGTCGTACTCAACCGCCTCGGCCACCTTCAATATAACGATCTTCCACCAGAAATGGTCCATCGTGCGCTGGGCGGCAACGGATCCGGTAATGCTAGCCCCTTCGACCTACCTGCGCTGGAAAAACAAACGGTACTCGGCGCACTGGAAAAAACGCGTTTCAATCAAAGCCAGGCCGCCCTGTTGCTGGGAATCAGTCGTAAACAACTGCGTACTAAAATGAAAAATATGGGTCTGCTCGGGGAAGATCAAGAACCCGAAGAGGACAACAGCGACCATTGAATTCTTCTGAACGTCACGGGCCACTTGGCATGGTCCGTTTGGCACACACACCCGCTTCTTAATGCTCTCCTCGCATCGCACATTTGACTGTCACGACAATCCTGACATCAATGCCCATCCCCGTAATCTTGCCGGCACATTCGCTAACTGTCCAATTTTTGGATGACTTTGCAGGCTATACGGAACATCGTGAATAGCCAACAAAATATAAACATTACTACACTATATAATGTTTTGTTGCTTTAAAATCATTTTTGTATTGATGGCATGAAAGCTGCTAACTAAATTTCGCGGCGCGCGTGGGATGCGCAGCGTCAAAGGAGCATTTTATGAAGCACATGTCTAAACCGCTCACCTCTCTGAGCTTACTTATTACGTGTTTTTGTACCCTGCCCATTGCAACTGCCGCAGATGCGCCCGCAGGTATAAATAATATCGAAGCAGGTCGTGCCATCGCGTTTAATCGCGCAAAAGGTAACTGCCTAGCTTGTCACGCATTACCGGGCGGTAACATGGCGGGCAATGTAGGCCCCGCTTTACCCATGAAGGACGTCACTTTCCAGCAAATGTTTCAAACTAAGGAAAAATTAGTGGCCTTTTTAGACGATCCGGAAAAACTTTTTCCTTATGCCAATATGCCAGAATTTGGCAAAAATAAGGTACTTACACATACCGAGCTCGAACAAGTAGCAGACTACTTGTGGTCTTTGAAGTAATCACACAGTTCCAAAAACTATTAAGGAGAATGTAATGTTAAAAAAAACCATTCATCGGCGCCAGTTTTTAGGCACTACTATTGCCACTGGTGCCGTTGCAACTGCAGCCGGTATGGGCTTACTTAAACCAAAAATGGCGTTTGCAGATGACGTGGCTGGTTGGCCAGCAAAAGCTTTTGATGCCAAAGTGCTCAAGAATGCCATGACCGATGCACTAAGGAAAACCAGCATTCCGGTATCTTCCAAGGTGAAATTAACGGCACCCACCATCGCCGAAAACGGTCGCGCGGTTCCCGTCACTATTGAGGTAGATTCGCCAATGACTGCGGATGATTATATCGCTAGCGTGTATCTTTTCGTGGACCATAATCCCACTCCATTGGCCAGCCAGTTTACGTTCACACCCGCTTGCGGTCAGGCTTATATTCAGGAGCGGATCAAGATGGCCACAACCGATAATGTTCGGGTTATCGCCAAAACAAATAAAGGCGTTTTGATGGCCTCAGCACCTCGCGAGGTCAAAGTCACCATCGGCGGTTGTGGCGGTTAATGTATTTATTTTCAAGGCAATTTTGAGAGGGCAAATTTATGGCAGACAATATCGGAAATCCCATGATCCGCATGGCCAGCAGTGCCAAAAAAGGGGCACTCGTAGAAGTACGTTCATTAATCATGAATCCCATGACTACGGGCTTGGCAAAAGACAAAGCCGGAAAACTAATTCCTGCACACTTTATTCAAACGGTAACTATCACATTTAACGATAAGCCGTTGCTGGATATTGACTGGAGTACTGCGGTCAGCGCCAATCCCTATCTCGCATTCAAAATGCGTGCAGAAAGCAGTGGAACTCTGAAAATGGCATGGAAAGACAACACTGGCGGCCACTGGAGTGCAGACTCCAAACTGACTGTGGCTTGATACTTCATTGGGGCGAGAATCGCCCCTGTTACAAAAGGAGAGAACCATGAAGCGGTTGCTGATTGCGCTTTCAATAGCCAGCCTTGCTGGCGTCAGTGGCGCCGCTCAAGCGGTCAACTGGTGGGACCTTGGAAACACCCAGGTCGGCCCAGCTAAGACGCTCAAACAGTTCCACAACTATTTCAAAGAACATAATCCTAACATGCCTTTGACCAAGTATGCATTGGGCTCCTACGCGTTTAGTCCGGAAATGTATAGTCAGTATCAGGAAGCCATTCAGTTTAATCCGGGCGATCTCACCTTGTCACAAGGAAAAGCCCTCTGGAACAAACCCTTTCCGAATGGAAAAACCTATGCCAGTTGTTATCCCGATGCCGGCAAAGGTGTCGCGGCGCATTATCCGATTTTTAATGAAAAAACCCATACTATTGGCACCATAGGGACTAGCCTGAACGCCTGCCGGGTCGCCAACGGCCAACCCACGCTGAAATATGGTAGTAGCGATATGATTGCCTTACAGACTTACCTTGCCTCTCTTTCCAACGGAATGCCTGTCGATGTTCAGGTCAAAGGTCCTGCTGCCATCAAAGCTTTTGAGGAAGGCAAAGCCTACTTTTTTATGAAACGCGGCCAACTCAACTTCTCTTGCGCAACCTGCCATGTAGCTTATGCGGGCAAATACTTACGCGCTCAAATCATCTCGCCCGTCGTCGGTCAAAGCGCCCATTTCCCTACGTACCGGGCAGCCTGGTCTGCCGTAAATACGCTGCAAAAGCGTATGGAAGGTTGTGATAAGAAAGTAGGCGCAGTACCGCAAGCATTGGAAAGCACTGATTATCGTCATCTCGAATATTTCATGAGTTACTTGAGTAATGGTATTAAAATCAATGTTCCGGGTTATCGACCATAAGTATTCTCTAAAGGATGGCGGTACTAAAATCCACCACCCTCTGTATGTATCAATTAGTTCACATGAGGAAACATCATGAAAATACGCAAAATAATACCGGCGCTGACATGCACCATGATCTGCGCTGGATTCGGTTTGAGTAACACCGCATTGGCTGCAGAAATACCTTCGCCAGTGAAGGGAATGCCCGCAATTAACACCTCCAGTCCACTTTACGTTATCAATGTCCAAAAAGGCGTGACTACTGCACAAATAAAGATGGGTATTCAAAGTGGTGCGGAAGCCGAAAATATGAATGTAGTCGGCACCCTAGATGTTCAAAAAGGATTGCAGGAGCGGGGTATCAAAAGTTCTCAGCCCTATGTCATATATGAAGTTTGCAATTTGGTTTTGGGTGCCAAGATACTCAAAAGCACGCCTGAATTTGGAGCTTTTGCTCCCTGTAAAATTGTCATGTATGAACAAGGTGGTCAGTTAAAATTAATGACATACCTCCCTACTTTCGCTTTGAAATATTTCCCGAAAAATCCGGAGTCCGCCAAAGTGGCCAAGGAACTGGATCGTCAGATTATCACCGTGATGAAGCAAGCCGCTGCTGGCGGGCTTTAGACCGTAACGGAGGATTACATGAATTTAACCAGACGTGATTTTATGCAGTTAATGGGTATTGCTGGAGCAGGCAGTTTTTTGACTTCAGGTGCCATTCAGTCGGCTTGGGGTGCAGACGCTGATCCCTATGAAATTCCAGATTATGGAAATGTCACTTTACTTCACATGACCGATTCTCATGCCCAGTTGCTACCCGTATGGTGGCGTGAGCCGGACACCAATATTGGTGTCGGATCAGTATTGAATCAGGTTCCCCACCTTTGTGGTCAATGGATGTTGGATTATTATGGCGTGGCTACACCACCTTCTCATAAATATGCCTACTCCTGCCTCGATTTCGATACGCTCGCCCACAAATATGGCAAGATCGGCGGTTATGCGCATATTGCCAGCTTGGTGAAACGCTATCGCGAACAGCGTGGTGACAAACTACTGCTGCTGGATGGTGGAGACTCATGGCAAGGATCGGCCACCAGCCTATGGACTAAAGGTGCAGACATGGTCGGCGCACAAAACCTTTTAGGTATTGACGACTTCGTCGGTCATTGGGAATTTACTTATGGCCAAGAACAGGTACAACATCTAGTAAAAACCCAGCTTAAAGCCAACTTTCTTGCCCAAAATGTGTTCAGTAATACTTGGCAGGAATTGGTTTTCAAGCCCTACCACATTCACGAAGTCAGTGGCCGTAAAATCGCGGTCATCGGTCAAGCTTTTCCTTTTACACCCATCGCCAATCCCGGCTATATGATTCCTGATTGGGGTTTCGGCATTCATACCGAGCATATGCAGAAAATGGTCACCGAGTGCCGCGAACAGCAGCATGCGGATCTCGTGGTGGTACTGTCCCATAATGGTGCCGATGTCGACAAGAAAATGGCTGCGCTCGTCAAAGGTATTGACATCATTCTGGGTGGACATACCCATGACATTATGGGGCCCAAACCTTTTATGGTGGGCAAGACGCTCATCATCAACACCAGCACTAATGGCAAGGTTCTAGCGCGTTTTGATTTGGATGTGGGCAAAGGTAAGCTCAATGGCTGGCGTTTCCATTATTTACCGGTTTTCTCCAATCTGATTCACGAAGATCCGGAAATGGCTGATTACATTACCAAAGTACGTAAACCCTACCAAGAAAAGCTGGCACAGCCCCTCGCCACCACCGAGAGCCTGCTGTATCGGCGCGACAACTTTAACGGCACTTTTGATCAACTCCTATGTGATGCACTACGCGACGAAATGGATAGTGAAATTTCGTTCTCCCCCGGATTTCGCTGGGGTTACTGCAAACTGCCGGGCGAAACCATCACGATGGAAGACGTCATGGGGCAAACCGCGATTACTTATCCACAGGTGACCGTCAATACCTACACCGGCGAACAAATCAAAAATATTATGGAGCAGGTAGCCGATAATATTTTCAATCCGAACCCTTATTATCAACAAGGTGGGGATATGATTCGGGTGGGCAACATCCAATATGATTTCAATCCGGATGAAAAAATATATCACCGTTGCAGCAATTTGCGAGTGGGTGGTAAGGCCATGTCCGCCACCAAAAAATACAAGGTGGCCGGTTGGGCGGCCATGCAACCCGTGGAAGGAAAACCCGTTTGGGACGTCTTTGCCACTTGGCTGCAGTCCAAGAAACATGTACGCGTGGATAAGACCGACTTGCCGGTGCTGAATAAGGATATGGCCAATAATCACGGCATTGCGTTTCCGAAGACTTACGACCTCTAACCTTTCAACGACAGCGGGCAACACTTGCCGGCATTTCTTGCCGGCATTTGCATGGGAGCCCACCCTGAAAGCACTGTAGCTAAATCGCCCCAATTTAGAGCACTTTGTCTCTGTCATCCTGCATGCTAGACTGCGCTCTGATTTTTTGCGCCTCGGAAGCCGTCTTTCCTGCCACTTCCCAGAAGCGCCAACTCACTGCACAAAAGGCCTGCAATCAAATGATCTGGAAACGTATACTTGGACTTTTTTCGACGGACCTTGCCGTCGATTTGGGAACCGCCAACACCTTGATTTACGTCCGCGGAAAAGGCATTGTACTTTCTGAACCCTCTGTAGTAGCCATCCATACCGGTAAACGAGGTGGTAGCCGCCGTTTGCATGTTGGAGAGGAAGCCAAGCGCATGCTAGGGCGAACCCCCGCCAATATTACCGCCATACGGCCACTGAAAGACGGCGTCATAGCGGACTTCGAGATTACGGAGGCGATGCTCAAACATTTCATCAAGCGCGTGCATCATCAACGTTTCCTGAGCCCTAGTCCCCGTATTATTGTTTGTGTGCCTTATGGTGCCACCCAAGTGGAACGCCGCGCCATCCGCGAATCCGCCATGAGCGCCGGTGCCCGGGAAGTACATTTGATTGAAGAGCCGATGGCCGCTGCCATCGGTGCGGGCATGCCCGTCGCAGAACCGACCGGTTCCATGGTAGTCGACATCGGCGGTGGCACTACCGAAGTCGGTGTCATTGCCTTGGGTGGCGTTGTCTACTCACAAAGTGTGCGCGTGGGTGGTGACAAAATGGATGAAGCCATAGTCAACTATATTCGCCGCAATTACGGTATGTTGATTGGCGAGAGCACCGCCGAAGAAATCAAGAAAAAAGTCGGCTGCGCTTACCCTGGACAGGAAGTGATCAGCATTGAAGTAAGGGGCCGCAATCTGGCAGAGGGCGTTCCCAGAACCTTTACCATCAGCAGCAATGAAATTCTGGAAGCGTTGCAGGAGCCGCTAGGCGCCATCGTCGGTGCCATCAAACTCGCGCTGGAGCAAACGCCTCCAGAATTGGCTGGAGATATTGCCGAGCGTGGCATGGTTCTGACTGGAGGTGGTGCGTTGCTGCGCGACTTAGATCGCCTGATCATGGAAGAAACCTCCTTGCCGGTAATCGTCGCCGAAGATCCGCTTACCTGTGTGGCGCGAGGAAGTGGACGCGCGCTCGAAGAGTTAGAACTGTTAGGCGAGGTATTTGCCGACGACTAATCGGCAAGACTCCAAGCCTCATCATGCCAACGCTGTTTTTCCCTCGCCGCTACCCGCCGCTTCTTCGCGTAGCGGTTTTTGTAGTACTGAGTGTCCTGATTACGGCATACAGTCAAAAAAACCCTAGGTTACAAGGTTGGGCGGGAACCCTCAGCTACCCTGTGCTGTGGATCAATACGCAGATAGTTCATATCTGGCAGGATACTGAAAATTACCTTCAAGATCGCAACGCGCTCCTCCGAGAAGACGAGAAGCTGCATCGCGAACTACAGGACTTGCAGCCACGTCTTTTGGAAGGCGAGATACTCCGCAATGAAAATCGTCAACTGCTGGCACTATTGGATAGTATTCCTCGACCACCTGGTAGGGTAAAAGTGGCAGAGGTCATCAGTCAAAATTTATCACCGGGCAGCCAGCTTGTTACTGTCAACATAGGAAGCCAGGCGGGCGTATTTGTGGGGCAACCGGTCCTTGCCGATGGGGGTGTAGCCGGTCAGGTTATCAGCGTATCCGCCATGAGTAGTCAAGTCGCCTTGCTCTCCGACCTCGACAGCAGCGTTCCCGCTCAAATAGCTGGCACCAACATCCCGCTGCTCGTCAATGGAAAGGGAAACATACATCAGTTGATTGTCCCGTTTCAGGCTCGTAACACGGCATTGAAGCAAGGTGACCGCTTGGTCACTTCAGGGTTGGGCGGTCGCTACCCGCCAGGATTAAATATTGGCACTATTTCTGCCGTTATCCATAATGGTGATGAACCCTTTGCCCAAATTCTGGTCCGCCCTGCAGTGCGGCTGGGACAACTGAATACTGTGCTAGTTCTCTGGAAAGAAACAGCCGATCCTCAGGAGAGGAAGCCATGATGGCCATCGCTTTGGTTATCGGTTTTCTCCTTGCACTGGCGGCTGGAAGCCTACCATTTGGACCACTTTACGCGATCATTCATCCCGATTTTGTGGCACTGCTGCTGCTATATTGGGCCATCAGCAGCAGTTCAGAACTGAGTTTTACCGTGGTATGGTTGATCGGGTTGCTCCAAGATACAGTTTTGGGGGACGTGCTGGGTGGTCGGGCGGTTGCCGCTGTCATCATGATCTATGCCCTTTATAACGGACTGGGCCGGGTACGCCGACTTTCGTTTTGGGAGCAATTGTTTTTTATTTTTCTCCTGTTGCTGGGGCAGCGCTTGATCACCTGGTTTTGGCAAGCCTGGTCTGGCCCAATTACTTGGCATTTCTCACTACTGATTGCGCCATTGATTGGGGCGCTGCTTTGGCCGTTGTTCACTTTTGTTTTAGACCACTTGCGCCTCTTATTGAAGGGACAAGTCTCTTGAACACAGGCCAGCGGCTACTCCGCCCCCTACAAAAACTTGACCCGGCTTTACTCACCGGCATTATCATTTTAATGTTCATCAGCCTAGTGGTTCTCTACAGCGGCAGCCAAGAGAGCATTCGCGTGGTTCTCGCCCAGCTGCTGCGCTTTGCCATTGGCTTCGCTGTACTTATTACCGTGGCCAACACGCCACCAGAACGCTTTCGTGCCTGGGCACCCGCGCTTTACGCCATTGGCATCATCCTGCTCGCACTCACCCTAGTGGCGGGCAAAACAAATCTAGGGGCACGGCGCTGGCTCGGCATAGGGCCTCTGACTTTTCAGCCGTCGGAGTTGATGAAGTTAGCGTTGCCACTCCTCCTCGCCTACTATTACTCTCAGCAGGAAAATGTCCGACGCTGGCGCGCGGCAGTAACCGGATTCGTCCTGATTGCCATACCGTTTCTGCTCATCGCCAAAGAACCTGATTTAGGGACGGCTGCGCAAATCGGGGCCGCCGGAATATTCATGATGTGGCTGGCCGGCGTTAGGCGCCGATGGTTTATAGGTTTACTGATTATCGTGGCGGTGAGCGGGCCTGTGCTCTGGCACTTCCTGCACGGTTATCAAAAGGAGCGTATTCTGACCTTTTTAGATCCGCAACGCGATCCTCTCGGAGCGGGTTATCATATCATCCAGAGCATGATCGCCGTAGGCTCGGGTGGGTTCTGGGGAAAAGGCTGGTTTAATGGCACACAGGTCAATCTCGATTTTCTCCCGGAAGCACAGACCGACTTTGTATTCGCGGGATTTGCAGAGGAGTTTGGACTCTTTGGCGTCATCATCTTGATTTCAACCTACCTATTGATCGTGTTACGAGGACTCGTCATTGCCTACGAAAGTCGGGACGCTTTCGGACGACTCATCGCGGGCACCCTCAGCCTGACATTCTTTCTCTACATCTTTATTAACATGGGGATGACTACGGGGATTTTACCCGTAGTCGGAGTTCCACTCCCTCTGATCAGTTACGGTGGTACCGCCATGCTGACCTTCATGATCGGCTTGGGCATCCTGATGTCCGTGCATGCCCATCCACGCACACACGAATAAACCGCTTTTGGACATAGCTTTCTTGCTGGGCATCATTATAATTCTCGAGATACGCCCGTTCCTTAAAATTCCAATGCGCTCTTAGCACTGAGGCCCCGATGATTGCCAGCACTGCCTTGATAAAAAAAGTATTTTTGCTGTTTTTTGGACTCTTACTTGCCCCAGCTGCTTTTGCGGTGGTACCTACGCCGATGCTGCCCACGCCACCGGCTCCGGCCTTACCCAGCATTGTCAGTTATGTGCTAATGGATTATGACACCGGGCAAATCATTGCTGCTAAAAGTGAAAATCTACGTCGCGCACCGGCGAGCCTGACCAAGCTCATGACGGCTTATTTGACCTATCAAGCCATCCACAACGGCACCCTCAACCTGCAGGAGAACATCCAGATTTCAAATACTGCTTGGAAAACAGGCGGTTCCAGCATGTTTATCCAGCCTGGCCTAGCGGTAAACGTCGACCAACTCCTGCATGGATTATTGATTGATTCAGGGAACGACGCCGCTGTTGCTCTAGCTGAAACCGTAGCGGGCAGCCAGTCGGGTTTTGTTACCCTGATGAACGAAATGGCTCAGCGCATCGGATTGCAGAATACCCATTACAACAATGTAGACGGTTTGCCCGATAATAATCTCTATACTACAGCAGAAGATGTCGCCCGGTTGTCGCAAATGCTGATCCAGCAGTACCCGCAAGTTCTACAAGTCACCAAAGAAAAAACATACACTTACAACAAAATTACCCAACGTAGCTGGAATCCAGTGCTTTTTCGAGATCCCAGTGTGGACGGCCTCAAAACAGGTCTGACCGATGCTTCTGGATACTGTATTGACGCGACGGCAAAACGCGGCGGTCGACGCTTGATTGCGGTCGTACTCGGTGGACCTAACTGGGTCGCAAGCACTAACGCCGTCGAGTCGTTATTGGATTATGGCTATCGTTTTTTTGTCAATCATCCGCTGTATCAAGCGAGCGATAAAGTCGGAGAAATCAACCACAGCAATTTTTCACCCATGCATATTCCCGTCGGCGTGACGCAAAAAGTCACCATCACCGTCCCCAAAGGCCACTTCGTCGACCTGCAGCGCGTCATCATGGTAAACCCGAATTTGCAGGCCCCACTGAAAAAAGATACGGTTGTAGGCCAGTTGGTTTTTCGACTGGATGGAAAAATACTGAAGACCGTTCCCGTGGTCACCCAAGTTCCTGTGGAGAAAGCGGGCTGGCTTGCACGGATGTTTCATAAAATCAGCGATGCCATCTGAAGCAGGGGGTGAGAGCACCGCCTGATCCCGGACGCGCTGGCGAAACCCTGCAGCCCTCATAAACACATGGGTGGCGCAAAAAATCAAAGGGATGAGGAGCCCGAATGACTATCGACACCAAAACGGCAGAAAGCTTTCCCCATCTGCATCATGTCAAAGCCATAGGTCAGCATGCTGATTTACTGGCGGCTGTGCGCGTGGCAGTAGCCGCACACGCCCCCGAACTGCCAGAAACCGCCTTTTCTTTGCGACCCAGCAACCAAGGCCGTTATCAAGCGGTAACGGTATCCTTGGAGGTACACAGCGAGGCGCATCTGCTGGCTATTTACAGCGCGGTAAAATCCGTTGATGGAGTGATCCTTTGCTTATGAACAGTTCACCCATACTGGTACGCTGCTGGCCCGGACTCCTGCCCTATTTTACTGTTCTCGACGCCATGCGCGAATTCACCGCGCAACGCGAACCTGATGCGTCCGATCAAATATGGCTATTACAACACCCGCCCGTATTTACGCTAGGTCGCACTGCAGACCCGGCAGATGTCCTCGATCCCGGCTCAATCCCTGTTATCCGCAGTGACCGAGGTGGCAAGGTCACTTATCATGGTCCAGGACAATGGATTGTCTACCTGCTCATAGATCTCCCCCGCATGGGCATCAATGTCAGACAACTTACCACGGCCATGGAGCAGGCCGTGATCCAGACCCTAGCCAAGCATGGCGTGAGTGCCCACGCGCGTCGTGACGCTCCTGGGGTTTATGTGGGCGAAGCAAAAATTGCTTCTTTGGGGTTGCGCGTGCAACGCGGTTGCAGTTATCACGGGCTGAGTCTGAATACTGAAATGGACTTGACGCCTTTTCAACGTATCCACCCCTGCGGCATGCCCCATCTTACGGTGACCCAAGTGCATGATGTTTGTCCGGAATGGCCCAGTCGCGACGTCGCCGAAACACTACTCAGCGAGCTCGCCACCAGCCTGCAGCGTCCGCTGAAAAAGGGAGGTGCCTAATTTTGGAAATAATGCCCGATAAAAAGACCGGACGAGGTGCAGAAAAAACCGCCCGTAATCCCATACCCATCATTCCCGTAGAAAGTATTCGCCAACCCAAGCCGCAGTGGCTTAGGGTCCGCTCACCGCTCTCTCCCGAAGTAGATCGTCTCAAGAAAATTCTCCGCGAAGCCCATTTGCATACCGTCTGCGAGGAAGCTTCCTGCCCCAATCTCGGCGAGTGCTTTGGGGGCGGAACGGCTACCTTCATGATTCTCGGGGATGTCTGCACCAGACGCTGTCCGTTTTGTGACGTCGCCCATGGTCGCCCCCAAGCCCCCGATGCCCAAGAACCTGCACATCTGGCCCAAACGGTATCGGCCATGGGCTTACGTTTTGTGGTGATCACTTCGGTTGACCGCGATGATCTACGGGATGGTGGTGCGCAGCATTTTGCCCAAGTCATTAGTGCCTTACGCAACCATTGTCCGGAACTCCACATAGAAGTTCTGGTACCCGACTTTCGCGGACGCGTGACCAAAGCCTTGGCCGCTTTGCGGGAAACCCCTCCCGATGTATTTAATCACAATTTAGAGACGGTTCCGCGCCTCTATCTTAAAGCGCGCCCTGGAGCCGATTATCAGCATTCTCTAGAGTTATTAAAGGCTTTCAAAACCCAGCATCCCGAGGTTCCCACTAAATCAGGTCTGATGCTTGGCTTGGGCGAAGAATTAGATGAAATCCGAATAGTCATGCAAGACCTTCGTCAAGCGGGTTGTGAATTATTGACTCTGGGTCAATACCTCTCGCCCTCTCGACATCACCTGCCCGTCGAGCGTTACGTTCCTCCTGAGGAGTTTGAGATCCTTCGACAAGACGGTATGGCTATGGGATTTCGCCATGTGGCGAGTGGTCCGCTGGTACGCTCTTCCTATCACGCCGAACGCAGCTTTCAGGAAATGACTGGAGACTGAACGGAGCCGGGTTTATGCTGCTGCGCTACACCACGGTGCTCACTTTGGCCTCAGCACTACTCCAGCCCCCGGGCCTGTTATTGCTGCTTGCGGCCTTGGGTTGGCTGGCTGAAATCCTGAGCTGGCGCTACTTTGGCCGAACCTTGATATGGGCCGCACTGGTTGCGTTGTATTTTTTTTCCACGGCAAGCGGCGCCCGGCTCCTGCTGATTCCTCTGGAAGATCGCTATCCACCCCTCCATGCCATATTGTCCGGAGCGTCGGCGCCATCAGCCATTGTGGTCCTCGGTGGTGGAGAAATCATGGCGCGCCCTCACAGTGATCAAGAAACTGTAAACGCGCGCACCCTGGTACGTCTGATGGCAGCCGCTCGCCTTGCGCGCAAAACGGGACTACCCCTCGTACCCAGTGGTGGCGCCCCCAGGTTCGGGGCTGCGCCAGAAGCCACCACTATGGCCCAGATTCTCCGCCAAGACTTCCAAATCACGAGCCCCATATGGCCTGAAACCCATTCTTACAATACGGCCGCCAATGCAGCGGACTGCAGCACATTGTTGGCCGAGCACCATATCCACTTCATTTACTTGGTCACATCCGCCCTACATATGCCCAGAGCCGTGGCTTGGTTTCACCACGCACACCTGACAGTCATACCGGTTCCCACCGACTATCGCCTGAATCGCGTCAACGGTTTCAAGCTGGAAAGCTGGTTACCTCGCGCTATTTTCATGGAAATCAGCAGCGAGGCCTGTCACGAATACCTCGGGCTGCTGTGGTTATGGATTCAGAAGCAAGGGCTCAGCGGCGGTGACTGAGATTCCGTGCCGAAAGGCTCATTGAGTTTTTCGGTCAGGGAAACTGACTTGCACATGCAGATGTTCCTGATCCGTTGCCTTGGCCAAGGGTAAAGGCGGCGGCACCGCAGCACCATTCGCAGAGGGACCATAAGGTGCGTAGGCATAAGGTTTGGCGGGCAAAGCTGCCGTCAGCGTTTCATAACTCGGCGCATTGACGCCAATGGGTAAGGCCACGGTGTTTTGCTCCGCAACGATGCGTCGCACTTTACTCCAGTCAATCTCTTGATGGATGTGATTGTAGGCCATAAAAGACTTAATCCGCACAACCGCTCGCTGCAAATCTGGAACACCTTTATGGTAGGTATTCATGGGTTTGTACGATTGCAAATAAACTTCCCCGTCGCGCACGCCCACCAAGTTCGGCATATCAATAATACGTACTGGCGTACCTACAGGCACCATTGGAAACAACTGCGCAACATTCTCCGGATACATCTGAAAACAACCTTGACTGGCACGCATACCCACACCCCAAGGATGATAAGTACCATGAATGAAAATGCCGGAAAGCCCCGTTTCCATCGCGAGTTCACCCATGGGATTCTCAGCGCCTGGCGGCCAATACCAAGGAATATCCATGTGAAACTTTTTTTCAAACCAAGCATGAATGTTTTTGGGGACATTCCAAGCTGGCATTTTGAATTTGGCAATAATCTGCGTGGTCGTCAGGTGCTCTTTCCATCCTGGCAAAAATACACCCACCGGATAGGTATAAACCACAGGGTCATTACTGGGAAAATAGTAAAGCCGACGTGCTGGAATATCCACCACAATACCCGTCCAAGGCTTTGGCGGAAGCACATACTGGGCGGGAATCACCACCTTGCTAGCCTGTCCCGGTAGCCAAGGATTAACGCCAGGATTAGCATGCGTGACCTGGTTATACCCCAAATCATAAAAACGCCCGATATCTAGGAGGGTATCGTCACTGTGCGTCGTGACGGCTCGTAGGGCTCCAACGACATTCCCATGCGCGGGTAACGCAAACACGCTCGCCTCTGCACTGACTCCAACACTACTCAACAACGCTGCCAGCAGCCATACACTCCATTGTTTTCGCTTCATTATTCATCCTGTTTGCGGCAAATACGTTATCCCACCACGCGACCATCGCGCATAACATGCGTTGGCAGCGTTCTTTATAAACGTCATAATCATAAAGAAAAGGAGCCTTATATGGAATCACCACACCTGATCTTCTTGAAAAATTCAGCACATGGACAACCGGCGTCGACAGAGGCTCTCCGCGATGCTCTTCATCGCGTCGACCATATGCTGGCCGATCTCGCGGCAGATATCGGCATGGTATATCCGGGCCCCTATGTCGGGCTCAATCATGCTCCGAAACAGCATATTTTGGTTGTGGCTGATCATCACTGGTCCTTGGAACAAAGGGGTTGGGGCGTTGCGGTTTGCACCCAGCACCCGGTTTTTGGCTGGCGTGCTGAGTGGCCGCTTGCCACCGTCAGTCGCGAGCGCTTACCCATCATCATCAATGCATTGCCGAATTTTTTTGCGGGTTATGCTGCGGCGGCCGAAGCTTCGTCCGCAAATAAAAGGGCCAGCACCCAACGATTAAAAACTTTGGCTGAATTGTTTGCACATTGACAGCACACTTAACACGCCTAACTAAGACCTCATAGAGTCCAAAATTGACGGTTTTATGGACAAGCATGATCAGAAGTGAGCCTTGAGCATGGATTTACCCCTAAGCAGCTTGATTATTATAGTCTTCTTGTTAGCCCTCGTGATTTCTGCAGGGCTCTGGAAACTATTGAGCAGAAAACGGCTTCTGAAAGAAGCGAAAAGCTCCAAAGTGAAGACCGTCCTTCCCCCAAAAACGTCTCTTTCCGCATCCGACACAGCCGTGCTCACGCCCACTCCCGCCTTACCAGTGAACACAATACCTGTCGAAGTCGATGAAACCAGTATTCTTGACGAGGTAGAAATCTATCTGTCGTATGGGCATCAAGAGCAAGCAGCTACCTCACTGAGCTGGTACGTTGCTCATAATCCAAATGATTTACCACAGGCTCGGCGATTACTTACTCTGTACTTAGAACTCCCGGATATAGACCGATTTTCTGAGCTCCTTGAATCCTTATGCGAATCAAAGCGTATCATAGGTACTGAAGCGCAAAGCCTAGTTTTAGCTGGCCTGCAAGCCACACCGCTTAACCTCCAACTGCGCGTTCTCGCCGAAAACTTAAATATCAGTAATGCGCAGCTAGCTACACTGACCACTGCGACCATGAGCAGTGATCAAAACATTCCTTCCTCTAAACTGAGTAGCGCCCAAAAGGAGTTACAGCAGGCCCTCATCAATCCTGAACCCATGGATTTAGATCTCAGTGGTTTCTCAGAAAAACCCGAATTATCGTTGACATCCGCGATCCCCTCCGCCCCTGTTTCTACTGAGCACCATGTACTGCTCATTAGCTCAGAGGCGCCTCAAAAAATTGCTACTGAGGAATATACGGTAGCTGCGTCACTCGTTTCCCCCCTAGAGTCGACGCGACAACTTGCTGCTGCAGGACAAACTCGAGAAGCCGAACAACTGCTACGCAGAAGTCTAGTTTTTGATTCGCGCAAGCTCGTCCTTCACGTTGCCCTACTCGACTTACTCTATAAGCAACTACGCTGCGATAGCTATGCTGAAGCTTTGTTACAGCTTCACATCAGCCTTTGGGGTGCAGGTACTGCATTGCGCAACCGACTGCTTCGTTATGGCCAACAACTTGGAGAACATCCCCTCTGGAGCCAACTCGCTGCTAGTGATCGTCAAAAAAATCTGCTGGCTGAACTAGCCGAAGAATATGGATTATATTTGCCGCTAACTGCCATTCCTCTTATCAGCCTGCCGCTTATTACTGAAAAAATCCGTAGCGATTATCAAATCACTCCCAGCCATAGTGGTGATAGTGTTCTCGAAGAATTTGACAGCCTGCTGGAATATGGTCAGGTTGAAGAAGCAGTCGAACTTTTGGAAAAAGCTATTTTGGCCCAGCCTGATCACAAAACTTATTACGGACCCTTACTCGAAATGTACGAACGTATGCGCGCATATGAGCGCTTCTCCAATTTTATCAAATCTGTTCTGAGCATGGATATACAACCGGATGAAGACATCATGCGCCAAATGTTTACCCTTGCTGAACGCTTGCAAAACCAGCCGCAACGACAGGTCATTTAGGATTTGATCATGACGAATATTTCTACCGACAATAATACCATCTTCGTTCGCAGCATCGGCATGGACAACCGTAAGGAAGCCGTTTTCCGCATGGCTTTCAAAATGTTCACCAAACGTCAATACTGTCTCCTTGAGCCAGGAGACACTCGGGTTGCAGCATTAACTATCATCGACATTGATGGACCTGACGGGACAGTCATTGCCGAAAAATTACACCAGAGCACGCCAGAACAGCGTATTTTGGTAACCACCGTATCACCCCCACCCGACAGCGTCTTCCCCATACTTCAGAAGCCCGTACGTATGGAAACCCTGTTTCCCGCCCTCGAAGCTCTTTTACTTAAACCCCAAAATACGCCTGAAAAAATTATCACTAAGGTCACGCCTATCCGTCCGGAAATTACCCTTCCCTCTTCCGACAATCGGGCTAGGCCTGCGCCCAGTGACGCAACGCCGACGGAATCACCTAGTTCAGCACAGGTAACAGCGTCAGCGCCTGTAAAACCAGCACCCATCTTGCGCCCAGAAACGGTGCAATATTTTAATCCTCAAGAGGGGTTACTAGGACTCTTGCAGGTTGCCCAACGAGACAGAAGCCCTGCAGTGATCGTTGATGTCGATCAGCAAATTATTTTACGTCTCGACCCCGCAACCGACCAAGCACTCCTACTGATTGACAACGAGAGACTGAAAGTCTTGGCACGATCTGCTCAACCCGTCTTACAAATGCGTGCGCCTCGGGAAAACGATCCCCAACCTGACAGCAATGTAAGACATCTATCTCTGCAAGAGTTGCTGTGGCAGGTGGGCGCATGGACCGCTAATGGTCGCCTCGGTCAACATCTTCAGGTTCAGGCACCGGTACAATTAAAACAGTGGCCCAATTTGACCCGTCTTTGCATGCTTCCGGATGCACTCAGACTGGCTGCCTTTCTGGCCCGATCTCCGGCTTCGCCAGCGCTGACCGTCAAAATGTTACGCGTTGAGCCTTATGATTTATTTAATTTTATAGCAGCAGCGGACAGTCTGGGCTTATTGCGCTACAACACGCTGGAGAATCCCGAGAGCATTATCCGAACCGATGGAAATTCAACATCTACACAGATAGAAGTTCCCACCGCCAAGAGAAGCTTTCTGGGACGTCTCCTGAAACGCATAGCAGGTCTCTAAAGCTTGTGAAAATAGCGATTCTGATAGCAACGATATTCTAAGGAGCCACCCAGTGAGAGAAGACAATAAAATCGTTTTTACTGGCCCCGTCGGGGCAGGAAAAACAACAGCTATATCTGTTCTGTCCGATACGCCGATCATTTCTACCGATGCCCAGGCATCGGATATGACTTTAAATCGCAAGGGACATACCACAGTCGCCATGGACTATGGCACCCTTAAACTGGATCAAAATACCAAAATTCATTTATATGGCACGCCAGGACAAGAACGATTTGATTTTATGTGGGATATTCTAACCACAGGGGGGCTCGGCTTGGTACTCATGCTCGACAATACACGCCCTAACCCCAGGAAGGACTTACATTTTTTTCTGCATGCTTTCAAGGATTATATCGTTAATGTTCCAGTAGTGATTGGCATTTCCAAAACCGACGTGCAACGCAATCCCAAGCCATCAGATTATACCGACATGCTCTCGGAGGTGACTGCCGATCTTAAAATGCTCAATCCGATTCCGCCAATTTTTGAAATTGACGGCCGCCGAAGAGAGGATATTAAAAATCTGGTAATGGCTCTTCTCTATTCGATTGATCCCGGAATTGGGGATGTCTTATGAGCATAGAGCTGGTTGCCACCGCGTCACAACTTTATGGTGAAGTCACGCCTGCAGGCGCTTTTTTTGCGACTTCGAGTTCAGATCAGGAGGGTAATCGCGCCATGCTTCTCCGTGTGCTCAGAGAAGGCGACCGCGCTCCTTTTAGCAAGGAAGTGGCTTGTCAGTGGGCGGGTACCGCCGATAGTGAAGCCGCTTTGCGCAGTATATTTCGCTTACAACGCCTCGGTCTGCTGCGCGGAACCGATCAGCCCCGTCCAAGAAGTGAACAACGTCTCGAAGACTCCCTACCGCCTTTGCTGGCGCGCTTGTCCGATGTTCAAAAGACGCTACTTGCCGATGAAAACGGTTTTTACCTTGCTGCGGCAGGGTTTGCGCATGAGGCAGCCGAGGAGTTGGCTGGACTTTCGGCCGACTTGCTTTCTCTGCAATCACGACACAGTCGCTTACTTAAAAATAATTTGCGGATAAACACCGAAAGCTGGGGTCTTTTGGACCCTTCGGGACGCTCGGAACTGGGTTTTTGGCCCATTTTCATCGGATCACAGCGCTTTATGCTGGTCGTGAGTGGCACCCCACGCCTTCAAGATCAGTCTTTTGTAACGTTGGTGCAAGCTCTCGACACACGCTACCACTAAAGACAACCAAACCTTCAACGTGAAATATTAACCTTGTACCTAGGAGAACCACCATGCGCGAAGAAATGCTCAAATCCATCCTCAGCGACCTCAACGGCTCCTCTGCCGACATAGAGGCCTCTGCAGTTATCTCCACCGATGGTCTGACCATCGCTTCTCTACTGTCTTCCACTATGGATGAAGATCGCGTCGGCGCCATGGCTGCAGCCATGCTTTCTTTGGGAGATCGCACGGCTGCCGAATTAGCTCGTGGTGAACTGGAGCAGGTTATGATCAAAGGCGACAATGGCTATGTTCTGCTTATTCACGCCGGGCCCGACGCCGTACTCACCATCATTGCTCGCAAAGAAGCCAAGTTAGGACTCGTTTTTCTGGATGCCAAACGAGCCTCCAGCGGTATTGCCGAACTGCTGTGACCGGCGAACGGCTATTTTTCCGGCCCCGCAACGGGCAACTTCACAGGATCAGCTTCCTTGGGTCATAATGCGCCAAACCTCCATTTGGGACGACCATGACTTTTCAGGAAATCATTCAGCGGCTGCAGAGCTTCTGGGCAGATCAAGGCTGCATACTACTGCAACCTATGGATATGCCGGTCGGCGCCGGCACTTTTCACCCTGCGACATTTCTCCGGGCAATCGGGCCGGAACCATGGCGTGCCGCTTATGTTCAACCCTCCCGTCGCCCTACGGACGGGCGCTATGGCGAAAATCCCAACCGTCTCCAGCACTACTATCAGTTTCAGGCGGTACTGAAACCCAATCCTTCTAACTTACAAGACCTCTATCTGGACTCCCTGGTGGCGCTCGGAATTGATCCAAAAGTGCACGATGTCCGCTTTGTGGAAGATGACTGGGAATCCCCCACGCTGGGTGCTTGGGGACTCGGTTGGGAGGTATGGCTGAATGGTATGGAAGTCACACAATTTACCTACTTCCAGCAAGTCGGTGGTCTTGATTGTCATCCCGTCATGGGCGAGGTGACTTACGGTTTAGAACGTTTGGCTATGTATCTGCAAGGTGTGGAGAGCGTTTACGACCTGGTTTGGACACCCGGTGTGCGGTATGGAGATGTATTTCATCAAAATGAGGTAGAACAATCCCGCTACAATTTTGAACTGGCACCCGTAGCCGATCTTTTTCAGCGTTTTGATCGCGCCGAAGAAGATTGTCGAACACTCCTAAAGGCCAAACTGCCCTTGCCAGCTTACGAGCGGGTTCTCGA
>JBAYRF010000026.1:0-29599 GCA_041676785.1 Acidithiobacillus sp.
AACTCCTGCCGCTCCTCCATCTCTCCTTCGCCGCCATCTCCCCGTTGAGCGGTGGGATGGCGATGGGGGATTGGTCATTAAGCGATAAGGTGGGGATATTCAGAATGCAGAAAGTGGCAACGCAGCCGTCCGTTATCGGCACCTTGAAGTGCGACAAAAGTGCGACAACGCCAGATTTGGGATTCGCACCGGGGCATAAAGTGTGATATAAGTGTGAGAAAAGTACGACAGCCAGCCTCTTCCAATTATGAAATGAGTCTGATGTTAAACAGGGTGCGCTCTCGCGCACAACCTGCACGAAATGTGGGCTAGCCACACGGTTTCTCTATTTTTTCGGTGACGGTTGCGATGTCCAAGGATCATTATGATCCTTGGTCGACGATTCAGGGCTTGCGTGCAACGGATAGATTCCCTGCGCCATTCGGCGCGAAGCCTGAAAATCAGCCACGGCGTCGCCGTAAAGACTCACCGCTTCCACATCTTCCCGGCGTAAATAATAGCGGCGACCGAGCCAGATTCGGCGAGTTGCCAGCCAGTGTGCCCAGGGTGCCTTGCTGCGACAAATCGCATCCCTGAAGGCCAGGGGGGTTTTCCGCAGCTGCAAAGCGGCCTCTGCGGACGTTAAAAGTTGCGGTGATGCCGGTGTTGATTCCATGGGTACTCCATCTCATAACAGTCCATGGAGATACTCTATTGGACTTCAACGCGCTTTATGGTCGAATAAACGCACGATTTTTGCGTTTTTTGCGCATTTTTCGTTGTTTTTCCCCGTATCCACTGGAGTGGGATGCGGGCGAGCGCTTTTCTGTGGTGCCTGCGCATAGGTCGTGGGGCGAGAGGTTGCATCCAGATCGGCTACGAGGTCTTCGCTGCGCAGGTGGGCATAGCGATACAGCATCTGGGCACTTTTGTGACCGGTAATCTGCCGGGTTTTGGTGTCGGATAACCCGCGCTCGACCAGACGACTGGTGGCTTCGTGGCGTAAGTCATGAAATCGCAGTCCAGTTAATCCCGCACGTTTGACGGCATCCTGCCAGACTTTACCAAGGGTATAAGGGCGGCGTTTGCCGTCGCGACCGGGCTCACCGGGGAAAATCAGGTCGGTACCTTCCCGAGGATAGTGAGTGATGGCTTCACGAAGTACTTCTTGAGCAGTCCGCGTGAGGGGAATAGTTCGGGTTTCGCCGTTTTTGGTGTCTCGGAAGATGGCAATGCGCCGGTCGATAAAAACATCCGAAACACGCAGGGTCAGAATTTCCATTTCTCGGGCGGCAGTTTCTAACGCCAGTAGTGTTATCCAAGCCAATATGGGATTGCTATGCGCTTGGACGCTCCGCAGGAGGCGCACTTCTTCATCCCCCTGTAGGCGTCGGTCACGAGCTACGACTCTGGGCTTACGGACCAGTAATACCGGATTGGCGGGCATGCCCACGCCCCATTCTTGTAGCGCCACGGTGTAGAGATGGGAAAGCAAAGCGAGTTCCAGACGCACGGTAGAGCCGGATTTGCCTTCGGCTAATCGTTCATCGCGGTAGCGTCCGATGATTTCTGCGGATAAGGCGGCGAGCGCATAGGCGCCAAGGCGTTCGCGTAACGGTTTAGAGCTGGTCAGGTCCCGCCGTTGCGAGCCGCCGGCTTTTTTGGAGGGGGTGATTTCCCGTAGATAGCGATCCAGGGCGACGGCAACCGTCAGTTTTTGGGCTGGTGCGCGTTGTATGTGTACTCCACGGACCATTTCGTCTTCGGTTTGTCGGCCCCAATCTTCGGCGTCACGACGGGTACGAAAGGTTTTGGCCACGGTCGGCCAGCCTTGCTTGCGAATGACGGATTTCCAGGTACCGGACGGGTTCTTGACGATGGTTGCCATGAGACAAAACCTCTCTGCCAGATTCGTGACTGTACCGAATCTGTACCTGTGGAGCAGAGGATTGTCAATAGCTAAATCATAACTTATTGATTTATTTGGTGGGCCCGCACGGACTCGAACCGTGGACCAAGGGATTATGAGTCCCCTGCTCTAACCAACTGAGCTACAGGCCCTGAAGTAAAGACGCGAAATAAATATCACGCGCCTTAAATTGGTAACACTAACACATCAGGACGAAATAGTGACTTCTCCATCCACGAAGCTTCGCAACCGCTCCGACCGTGACGGATGGCGCAACTTACGCAATGCTTTCGCCTCAATCTGCCGGATACGCTCGCGCGTAACATCAAACTGTTTCCCAACCTCTTCTAAGGTATGATCCGTATTCATCCCGATTCCAAAGCGCATTCGCAGTACTTTTGCTTCGCGTGCCGTCAGGCCGTTATCGAGCAATTCTTCCACCACCTCCCGAATAGCCGCATTTACTGCGGAATCAGCAGGTGCCGTAACATTGCGATCTTCGATAAAGTCGCCTAGGTGCGAGTCTTCATCGTCACCAATAGGAGTCTCCATAGAGATAGGCTCTTTCGCAATTTTTAATACTTTCCGAATCTTGTCTTCGGGCATTTCCATACGCTCAGCCAATTCTTCGGGCATAGGTTCGCGACCCATTTCTTGCAGCATCTGGCGACTGATACGATTCAGCTTATTGATCGTCTCAATCATATGTACCGGAATACGAATAGTACGTGCCTGGTCGGCAATGCTGCGCGTAATAGCCTGACGAATCCACCAGGTGGCATAGGTCGAGAACTTGTACCCACGACGGTATTCAAACTTATCTACCGCTTTCATCAGACCTATATTGCCTTCCTGAATTAAATCTAGGAATTGTAAGCCACGATTCGTATACTTTTTAGCAATAGAAATAACCAGACGCAAGTTGGCCTCGACCATTTCCTTCTTGGCACGACGCGCCTTCGCCTCACCAATGGACATCAAACGACTGGCTTCCTTAATTTCCGCAACCGGCAAACCACCGCGTTTTTCTATTTCCGCTAGACGCTTCATAATGGCAT
Organism: Acidithiobacillus sp.; assembly: GCA_041676785.1. Lineage (GTDB taxonomy): Bacteria > Pseudomonadota > Gammaproteobacteria > Acidithiobacillales > Acidithiobacillaceae > Acidithiobacillus. Next base: position 2,947 of record JBAYRF010000026.1, read on the forward strand.
AAATATCGTCTCGATATTCGACCAGTCGAGCACTATAGGAAAAACCGCCGTCAATCTGCTGATCAATCCATTGCAGATCACTTTCATGACCAGGATAACTACGCACAAAATCCTTACGCGGAAAACGAGCACGTTCTATGCATAATTCCATCAACTCTCTTTCACACTGCCGCACCTCTTCCGTCAGTCCTCGCAGGGCTTCGGTCATGACGTCAATCTGGCGCACATTCAGCTTGATTTCAAGAAAGCGTTCCGCAAGTTCTCGCCGCTTCTGCTGATAACTTTCATCGCGCATTTCACCATCGGCATGACTGGCAAGTAGCTCCAGATAAGCCGTACGAATTACCGCAAAACGCTCCAGCGCCTCTTCCAGTTGCGGCCCTTTATCTGCTTCAATTTCAGCCTCTTCAGACTCATCGTCTTCATCTTCAGAGTCAACTTCGTCCCCCTCAAGATGAAGAGTCTCTTCATCCTCAGGAACCGTTTCAGCATCTAATGCATTCGGGTCAATAAAAGCATCGACCACTTCGTCCAGACGGGTCTCGCCGCGCTCGACCCGGTCAGCGGCGTCTAGCAACAGTGAAATGGTAGTTGGGCAGGTAGAAACCGCTCGTAAAACCTGCATCAGTCCATCTTCGATGCGCCGTGCGATTTCGATTTCACCTTCGCGGGTCAACAGTTCGACGCTCCCCATCTCCCGCATGTACATACGTACCGGATCACTGGTTCGGCCAATATCTGCTTCGACTACAGCGAGGGCTTCTTCGGCTGCTTCTTCAGCTTCCTGAGCCGCAACGCCGCTATTACCCTCACCATCAAGAAGAGTATCTCCGTCAGGCGCTTCTTCGAAAACCTCGATCCCCATATCATTAATCATGGAAATCACATTTTCCATCTGCTCGGGATCAAAGACCTCTTCGGGCAAATGGTCATTTATCTCGCGATAAGTCAGGTATCCCTGCTCTTTTCCACGCGCAATAAGGCGCTTCAGCTCGGACCGCTGAGATTCATTATCCACTACACTCTCACCGTCTCTCATAACCATCCTGCACTCGCGGAAAGCCGCACATTATATAAGAAAAACTCCCCCATAGGGAAGACATTTATTACTTTTTTCGGGTGGCACTAGCCTTTCATCGGCTTACGCCATTACCGATTTTTTTCATCGTCTCGACGCGTTGGACGCAACATCTCCGCCCGCTCTTGAGGGGACAGAGCACCCAATCCGACTTGGTCTGCGGTGCGCCCAATAAAACGGCTCCGCGCACGATGGAGACGACGATTCATACCCTGTACGCAGTCAGCAACCTCACTGTGCTGCAATGCCACTTGTTCAGAATCGTTGGGCTCCGCCATCACCAAAGCATAACAAGCCGCCGCAAATTCCGAGTCGGCCAATTTTGCCAATAGCTCGTGAGAAGTTAGATGGGTCATTTTCGGCAAAATATCAAGGGCTGCGTTCAAATTTTTTGCCATGGGATCGTCATCAAAGGCAAAAGGCAATAAGTCTTTGTTAAGAGACTGCCAGCCGGGATCCTCGGGATGACTCAACAACAGGCGTAAAGCCGTTTTAAAAAGCGACGGACCACCTTGAGCGACGATTCGGCGCGGCATGGTGGATTCCCGTGTCGGTTTGCGACGATTTTCAACGATCGGCAACACCAGTCCACAAATATCCTGAAGTTTTTGCGTATATACCTCACGCAATGTCGCGTCATTGACGCGCTTCAAAAAATCCCGAGCTTCACGCAAAAATTGAGCTTTTTCATCTTCTGCGGCAATGTTGTAGCGTCTTTGCAATTCGTCCAGAAAAAAATCCACGGCAGGACGGGCTACGGGCAGCAAAGACTCTAAGGCCCCGGCTCCTTGACCACGCACCAGAGAGTCCGGATCTTGACCATCCGGCATAAACAGCACACGCAGTAGGCGTCCTTCTCGAAGCTGCTCCGGGGCCATCTGCACTGCGCGCCAAGCCGCTTTACGTCCGGCGCTATCACCGTCAAAACAGAGTAAGGTCTCGGACGCCGTACGAAAAAGCATCTGTAGTTGACCTTCACCCAATGCTGTACCACTGGCGGCGACCGCATAGTCCATACCCGCCTGATGCAGCGTGATCACATCCAAATACCCTTCTACCAACAGCACGCGATTAGCTCGCCGTACTCCATCCCGAGCCTGATGCAGACCATACAGTACGCGACCCTTGTGATACAAAGCACCCTCGGGAGAGTTCAGATATTTGGGTTCACGCCCATCCAGACTACGCCCCCCCAGACCCACCAATTGCCCACGTCCGTCGCGAATTGGGAAGATAATCCGGTCTCGAAAACGGTCATAAACACTACCGTCCTCGCGACTACTAACCAATCCCGCACCTAGCAGTGCGTGCTGCGCATTTTTGCCCAGACGTTGGGTGAGAAACTGCGCAGCCGAAGGCGCATAACCCAGCTCAAAGTGCGTAATCGTCTGAGCGGTAAGGCCTCGTCCTTCCAAGTATTCCTGAGCGCCTCGGTTTTCACGCAACGCCGACTGATAAAGCCTTACCGCATCCTCAAGGGCTTTCCGTAAAGGTCGCAGATCTTCCTGCTCACTTTTACCCGTCGATTCTTCCGGTAAAGACATACCCGCATCTTCCGCCAGCACGGTAACCGCTTCGGGAAAAGACAAACGATCATGCGCCATTAAAAAGCCAATAGCGTTACCGTGTGCATGGCATCCAAAGCAGTAATAAATCTGCTTATCTGGGCTCACCGAAAAAGAAGCGCTTTTTTCCTGATGAAAAGGACAGCAAGCCCAAAAATCTTTGCCTTTCTTTTTGAGACGCACCCGCGCATCCACCAAGCGGACCAAATCCGTATGCTCAAGTACGGCATCGATGAAAGCCGGAGAGAAAGTCGCCATACCTCAGCGTAGCTCCAACTCACTGACACCACCACCACCTTGCTCGGGACGCGCCATGCGCCACTGGCTGACGCGCGCGTCCTGCGCAGCAAATTCCCGCACCATTTCCGCTAAAACACCGTTCCCTTTACCGTGCAAAATTTCAACCTGTTGGCGACCGGCGGCAATAGCCCCATCCACATGTCGACATAAAGACTGCCAAGCATCGTCCCGCAACTGACCGCGCAGATCGAGACGCCAAGGATGACTTTCAGGAGACGAAAATTGTGTACTGCCCTTCTCTACCGGCATCTGCACCGTCGCATCGACCAAAAATTGAGCGGCCGGTATCCAGAGCTGCTTACCGCGCAAGGCTATCTGTACGCGTTGCTGAGTCTCATCCACGCGTAGCACTTGCGTCACCTGGCGGAGCGGCAAAAAAAGACCTCTGCTGCCAATGACTGGCAAGAGCGATTGATTATTGGTCAAAACTTTGAAAGGGGAACCTAACTGCTCCAAAGTGACGGTGGCTGCCTGGGTGTCGCGTCCAGCCTTGAGATGGGCAATTGTTTTATGCACTTCAACTCGGGCGTTTGCAAGAACCTGCGCCCACTCCTTCCGGGCCGAACTCGCCGCCTGCTCCCGCTCTTGTCGCGCCACTTCCAATTCGCGCGCCAACCGCCGGGCAGCACGATCCGCCTCGGCACGCGCCTGCGTCGCTTCATCTCTTGCTTGCTGCGCCTCCTGCAACAATCCTTCGCGGCGCATTTCCCAACGTTCCCAGTCTTCTCGATCATCGGCATACAAGGCCGCAGCGCGCAGCATCAACGCTTCCGGCATTCCTACTCGACGCGCAATAGCCAATCCCTGACTCGCACCACCCACGCCCCAAAGTAACTGATAAGTGGGTGCTAAACGCTCCGCATCAAAGCCCATACCCGCCAGCACTACGCCATCATGACTAAGAGCGTAGCGCTTCATGATTTCAAGATGACTAGTTACCAACGTGCACGCTTTTGCACTCAGCAGGGATTCCGCCACCGCCTGCGCAAGCGCTCCACCTTCCCGAGGATCTGTACCATTTCCAAGCTCGTCCAGAAGTACTAGGGAATGCCCGTCGGCTTGCTCCAGAAGCATTTTCAAGCGTCGCACCTGCGCCGAAAATGTGGAGAGATCCGCATGAATATCCTGAGCATCACCGATTACGGCAAATCCTTGAAGGAAATGACCAAAGCGACCTTCAGCAGCTACTGGAAGCCCCATATATGCCATCAAATGGTTTAATCCTAGTGCTTTGAGGATAGCCGTTTTACCACCCGTATTCGGACCGGTAATCACGAGTTGATGAAAGGCCTTGCCCAGCGCCAGCGTATTACCCACGACTTGACCAGGATGTTGTAAACAGAGTAAGGGATGGCGGAGATTATTCAGGTCAAATGAGGGATGACTATCTACCACGGCCAAACTACCCTGATACCCTTTACCCAATTCAATACCCGCACGTACGCCGTCCAACCGTCCAAGGTGTTTTAGCGCTTGAAGAATTCCCGGAACTTCCATACGCAGCACGGCACTCAAAGCACGCAGTACTTTTTCCTGTTCCTGCAGCTCGGCATGGCGATCCTGAATCAGTTGATTATTCAAATCCACCGCCGCCAGAGGCTCCACAAAAAGGGTTTCACCGCTGGCCGAACGATCATGCACAATCGCTTTGATTCGACCCTTGTGACTGGCTTTGAGCGGCAACACAAAGCGTTCATTGCGCTGCACGATAATCTGGTCTTGCCAAAAATCCTGCCAATTGGGATTACGCAAAAATCCCTGCATAAAGCGTTGGAGATCTACGCGGCTATTTCGCAGTCGATGACGAACTTCGGAAAGCTCAGGACTGGCAGCATCAAGGAGCTCGCCATCCTCATCTAAGGATTGCTGCAGCCGTCGGTGTAACCCCGCCGGGGGTTCCAGTTGCGCAGCAAGATCCGTCAAAGGGTCCTGACATTCACGCAAGGCCGATGAATAAGCTTTTTGCGCCCGCAACACCCACAAAACGTCGCGCAAATCCCTACCACTCAGGACCGCACCCGGTCTTTCAGCAAGGTTCAATAGGGGGGTGATTTCTGGTAAATCTGTACTCGGCAGGAAAAACCCTTCTTCCTGGCGTTGCGCCACCCACAGAGACCCGTTCAGACGTTCTTGAATTTCCACCCAAGAAGCCCAAGGGGAAAGGGCTTCGACATAATTACGACCGTAACCATGGGCGCATTTTTGCAACCAAGCTGCCCGAATGTCTTCCGCATCTAGGGCTTTCCAGAAATTGTTTTGCCAGAGAGACGCCTCTCCCATAGCTTTCACTGCGCTCATTTCTTATTCAGAAGCGCCTTCACTTTTTCGGCAACTTGCGCCATGTCCGCCCGACCTTGAAGCTGCGGCCGCAGCGCGGTCAGTACTTTACCCATCTCCTTGGGACCACTGGCATTTGTCGCCGTCAAGGCATTCGCAATCAGCACGTCGACTTCTTCGGTACTCAGCGGTTCAGGGAGATAAGCGGAGAGAATAACAATCTCTGCATCCTCTTTGTCCGCAAGATCAGGGCGGTTTCCCGCTCTGAACTGAGTGGCGGAATCCTTGCGCTGTTTGATCAGCTTATCGACGATATTCAACATTTCGGTATCGTCAAGCTCACGTCGCTCATCTACTTCGCGCTGTTTGATGGCCGCCTGAAGCATGCGAATCGTGATAAGTCGCTCAGATTCCCGAGCGCGCATTGCCGCCTTCATATCTTCCTGAAGACGTTCGCGTAAGGACATTGCTAGTACAACCGAACCAAGCGCATGGATTGTCGACGCATCCGCTTCAACGCCCGCTTGCGGGCTGCAGCAGCCTTGCGCTTCCGCTCTTCCGTAGGCTTTTCGTAAAACTCACGGCGGCGCACCTCGGTCAGGACACCGGCTTTTTCACAGGAACGTTTGAAGCGCCGCAGCGCAACTTCGAAGGGCTCATTCTCTTTGACGCGAACAGTTGGCATAGAAGGTTTCGGACCTCATTCAAATTAAAAGGTTAACGAGAAAGGGGCAGATTATAGGGAGATCAAGGCCCTGAGTCAAAAAACTTCTTCCTGATTGCGCGTTGTAAAAAGCGCAATACAATACGTTGCATCTACTTGACACGAGGTTGAAAAAGAATACTAATATATAAAAAGGTAAAATACCTTTGAAAATAAAATATTAGACTAACATGTTATAGTAATAGCCCTCGAAGCGGGAAGGTTCATTCATGCAAACGGAAGCCAGACACTTAGCTGAAGAAATACCGGACGTCTCGCCGGCCATCAATCCTCCTCCGATGGAGGACTTTATGGAGGATGACCACAACAGCGGACCTTTTCTCAGTCAAAAAAAAGAATTACAGCTGATTCGCCGACTTCGTCAGGGGGACGATTGCGCCCGTGCGACGCTGATTTCGGCACACATGCCGCTCGTTAAAGCCGTTGCTCGCGGCTATCGCAACAAAGGACTGAATCAGGAAGACTTGTTTCAAGAAGGCTACATGGGCTTATTGCGGGCTGCCGACCGCTTTCGTGAAGGTCTCGGCACACGATTCTCGAGTTATGCGACCTGGTGGATTCGCGAAGCCATGCAACGCGCATTAATCCGTTCCCGATTTATCCGCTTACCCGACTACCTTGCCAAGTCGCTACACGCCTATCTGCAACGTAGTGACGAAGAACATGAAAATAGTAATGCGGATGACAAGCGCGAACAGCGCCGCGAAGCGCTTGGTGTTCGTGAAAGCACCATGCGCGCCTTGGACTTTGCTGATATTCGCGTTTTTTCTCTGGATGAAGAATTTCAGGATGGACCCAGTCGGGTGGAGCAAATTCCTGGCGATTCGTCGGGTCCAGACGCGGACTATGATCGCGATTCCATTTGCAAAGCGCTCCGCGAACATCTTGCCGAACTGAATGACAAACAGAGAGAAGTCATGATCTTTCGTTATGGAATCCATGGCGACGCACCCATGACCCTAGAAGCAGTGGCCGAACGTATGGGCGTCAGTCGCGAAGCCGTTCGTCAACTGCAGGTCCGCGCGCTGACACGATTACGTCAGTCGCTCTCGGATAGTGGCTGGGGTGCTTGACGTTCCGCCAACAATTGCAGCAACCGGCGCGTAGCCAAGGCGCGATGGCTCACCTGATTTTTTTCCGCAACACTCCACTGCGCCGCACTGCGCTCACTACCCAACGGCCAGAAGAGTGGATCATAACCAAATCCACCCTCACCCTGTGGGGCGACACCAATATGCCCCGACCAAAAACCTTGGGCCACCAATGGCGAGGAATCCTCTGCGGAGTCCAGAAAAACCATACAGGTTACATAATAGGCAGCTCGCGCTTGCCCTTGAAAAGCGGCCATTGTTTGCAAAAGCAACGTGTTATTTTCTGAATCACTGGCATTCTCACCAGCATAACGGGCTGAATAAAGTCCCGGCGCACCATGTAACGCGGGTACACACAGCCCAGAATCTTCCGCTAACGCTGCCATACCACTTTGGGACGCTCCGTGGCGCGCTTTGAGCAAGGCGTTTTCAACAAAAGTAAGACCGGTCTCTGCAACACTTTCAATCCCGAGCTCACCTTGTCCACGGAGTTGATATCCCTGAGCAGACCAAATCGCCTGCATTTCCCGAACCTTGCCCGCGTTTGCAGTAGCCAGAAGCACAGGAATCATGGCAAAGCTTCCGGAATTTCTTGACGCTGGCGTAATACCAATTCACTGATTCCTTGTTTCGCCAGAGCCAGCATCGCAGTCATCTGCGCATCACTGAAAACAGCGCCTTCAGCGGTACCCTGTACCTCCACGAAAGCCCCGGCACCGGTCATCACCACATTCATATCGACTTCAGCTTTGCTATCTTCTGCATAATCCAGATCAAGCACTACCTGCCCCTGATAGATGCCAACAGAGATGGCAGCCACCCAGTCACGCAATGGATTACTTTGAATTTTTCCTTTTCGGCGGAGACCCTGCAGCGCATCCGCCACTGCCAAACAAGCACCGGTAATACTCGCGGTACGTGTCCCGCCATCGGCCTGCAAGACATCACAATCCACCCAGATAGTGCGCTCGCCCAACGCCTGCAAGTCGACCGCAGCACGCAGACTACGCCCAATCAGACGTTGAATTTCGTGGGTTCGACCACCGACTTTACCTTTTGCCGACTCGCGCGGAACCCGCTCTTGCGTAGCACGCGGAAGCATACTGTATTCGGCAGTCACCCACCCTTTACCAGCACCCCGCAAAAACGGTGGCACCTTTTCTTCAATACTGGCTGTACAAAGCACTTTGGTGTCTCCACAGGCAATCAGTACAGAGCCTTCAGCGTGTTTGGTAAAATTACGGGTGATCTGCACAGGGCGGAGGACATCAGGCATTCTTTGACTGGGACGAATCATCTTGAAGGGGCTCACAAAATCAGGAGAGAAGGTTTTATATTGTAACCCTGTCCTTCTTTCATCATAACCCCCTATAATAAGCTTATGTCTCCTTTGTCGAGGATCTCGCGATGCCTGCTGCTGCTCATGTCGAAATCACCCAGTTTCTGAAACAGCATCATCTCGCTCAATCGCTGACCATTGCCGAGATACAAACGCTTGCCGAGTACGTCACCCACGCTCAGTTTCATCTGGATCAAGTTATCGCAGAATGGGGGTCCTTAGGTGAAGCCCTGTTTTTTTGCGTTAAGGGAGAAATGGCCATTATCCACCATACTGCCGATGGTGATGAACTGGAGGTGGTACGTGTACGAGATGGCGAAATGGCTGGAGAAATGTCATTTTTTGATCGCCAACCCCGCAGCGCACGCATTCTGGCAAAAAGTGAGGATACTCAGGTGCTGGTTCTGACCCGCGCCCGCTATCAACGATTAAAAGTTGAAAAGCCTTACATAACCACAAATATTCTCGAACAAGCCATCATCAGTCTTGATCATCTGTTTCGCAATTTATCTCAAAACTATACCGATTTTTCCACCTACATTTACGGCAAGGGCAAACATTAAGCGCTTCCCCGCTGGTTAAGCAGGTCGTGGATGCGGCGTAGTCGCTCCAGCGGATCTTGCAGCAAAAGTAGCTGCTGCTTTTCCTCCGGCGAAGCGGGTAGTGCCTGAGATAAAATCATACCGGCCGTACTGGCGTCCAGTTCAGCCGCGTCTTCCTTACCGACCAGCTCTTCCAGAATAGCACGCAGCATTTCGTCTTCTCTGCGCATGGGTACCACAGGCTCCTCAGCCCAGGGATGCACGCTGGCCACCGCTAAAGAACCCGCATAGTGCCAATCCTGAATGGTAAAGCGCTGCTGTCCCTGAACCTGGATCTGCAGAACCCCAGCCTCACCCCCCCAATTGACGATATGCGCCAGAGTGCCGACCAACTCTGGTTCGGCATGACCATCGCCACGGGTGTGCATCAGACAGATGCCAAAATCGCGGTTTTTGCGTAAAGAGCTGCTGACCATATCGAGATAACGCGGCTCAAAAACGCGTAGTCCTAATAAAGCCTTGGGGAAAAGCACTGTTCGGAGTAAAAATAGGGGGGTTTCTTCCGTATCCGTCACTTTGCTGTTCCTTTCACGAGCATTCATGAATTCCAACCTGAAACCATCATCCTCAATTTCTCTATATATACATTTGCCTTGGTGTAAAGCCAAATGTCCCTATTGTGACTTCAATTCTCACGCAGCCGAGCAAATCCCCGCCGAACGATATGCCCAAGCGCTGATTGCAGACTTAGATCGGGAACTACCGCACATCTGGGGTCGCCGATTGCAAAGTATTTTTATCGGTGGCGGCACCCCAAGCCTTTTTCCGCCCTCTGTCATAGAGCATTTACTTTCAGAGATACGGGCGCGTATCCAGCCGCTTTCGGCCATAGAAGTCACCATGGAAGCTAACCCAGGCGCTATTGAGGCCGCAGCATTCCGGGACTTTCGTGGGGCTGGGATCACCCGGCTTTCGTTAGGCATCCAGTCTTTCAATGATATATTTCTGCAAAGATTGGGGCGCATTCACGATGCAATATCCGCGCATCGCGCTATTGAAAGAGCGATTGCCGCTGAATTTACCAGCTTCAATCTGGACCTCATGTTCGCCCTCCCTGGACAAAGTCGCCTTGATGCACAATCCGATCTGCAGGCCGCACTGCGCTATCAACCGCCCCACCTTTCCCTCTATCAACTCACGCTAGAAGCCGGAACCCCCTTTGCCAGCCATCCACCCCAGCATCTGCCGGACAGCGATCAAGCCGCAGATATGGAGACCGATCTCCGCACGCAACTCGAAGCGGGCGGATTATCTCGCTACGAGGTTTCCGCCCATGCCCGCCCTGCAGAACAATGCCAACACAACCGTAACTATTGGCTTTATGGGGACTATGTCGGCATTGGCGCCGGCGCTCATGGCAAAATAACCTTGCCCGAAGGCATCTGGCGCAGCCGCAAACCCAGCCGCCCAGAAAGCTATATGAACGACGCCCTCAGTACGGTAGATTCATTAGGCAGCCGCGAATTCATTGCCCCCAAAGATCGTCCTTTTGAGTTCATGTTAAACGCCCTGCGCCTCACCGAAGGATTTCCGCTCGCCCTCTTCCTTGAACGAACGGGTCTATCCACTGTGCTCATTGAACCGCAACTGCGTCGAGCGCAACGAGACGGATTGCTCACCCTCCACCAAGAAGTCGTCAAACCCACGCCTCTGGGTATCAACTTCTATAATGATCTCTGTGCGCGCTTCATTCCTTGACAGACACCCTACCTATCCCTCATGACTTTCGGCTTCACGGCCGGTAATGGAGCCTTCACTGAACAAATACTCACGCAATTCCTTGTCGAGACGCGGCATTTTTCGGCGCAGCCATTCCAATACCATCGCCGCATGTTCAATCTCTTCATCACGATTGTGCTCTAGGACTTTTTTGAGTTCTTTATCTTTACAAGCGTCAGCACGCTGCTGGTACCAATCCACCGCTTCAAATTCTTCCATCAAGGAGGAAATTGCCCGGTGAATATCGAGCGTTTCAGGAGTCAAAGATTCAAGGGATTCATGCATCGTTTCATGTGCCATAATCAGATCCTTTCAAAATTTAGATGAAACATCCACTCAAGCATAGCCCAAAGATTCGGCAAGACCAAAAAGATCCACTGCACGGTCTGGCACGGATTCTGTCCAAGGCGGGGCTGTGTTCCCGAAGCATCGCCAATGACTGGATTCGAGCCGGAAGAGTGTCCGTGAATAATCAGGTTATTCGTAACCCAGAAGCACGTTTTTCACTCCATCATGCTGAAATAAAAGTGGACGATAAAATCCTGCAGCGTGGTGAACGCTTGGTGCTCATGCTCCATAAACCCCGAGGATACATCACCACCCGCGCTGACGAGAAAAACCGTGCGACCGTTTATGATTTACTACCCGCTGATATCTGGTTGGCACCGGTCGGAAGACTAGATCAGGCCAGCTCAGGATTATTACTATTTAGCAACGATCCAGAATGGGCGCAGCAATTACTAGATCCTGAACAACACGTTTCTAAAACCTACCACGTTCAGATTCGTCCGCCCTTGTCTGCACCAGCGCTGGAACAACTCGCAACCCATTCCGTTCTGGACGGTGAAGTCTGTTTGCCCATGCAGGTTCGGGAATTACGCTGTGGTGGAAAAACGCAGTGGCTGGAATTTATTCTCCAAGAAGGACGCAACCGTCAGATCCGCCGCGTCCTGCAACAAGCGGATGTAACCGTCTTGCGCCTGCTTCGCGTCGCCATCGGTGAATTGGCGCTGGGCGAGTTACCCTCTGGACAGTGGCGCTGGCTGAGCCCTAGGGAAGAAAAGCAATTGCGAAGCTCGGTATATTAGACATTTATTGTATTGACATGCCCATAAGTATGTTATATATTAGATATACGTTATTTGATGATGGAGAATATCTTATGGAAATGGAACAAGAATTTTCCTTTGTTGGCCTCATTTATACCTTGGAAGAAGCGGGTTATTGTTTCGCAGATGTTTCCGATGAAGAATTGCGCCAGGCTTTTCTGAATAATCAGGATCTTCGCGATCTCGCCGTGTTGCGTGCGGCCTGAACTCCGCCGAGCCTTGAGCTCGGAGGGTGAACCCACTAATTGACCGGTCCTTTGGGGCCGGTTTTTTTACGCGCTGAAACTCACGAATCTTGCCAGCACGTCGCCCCCACTTTATACTGACCGTTCGGTCGATACCGCTTTGCTGCGTATTTACCTCATTCTGCGCTAAACGTTGCAACCCAGAGCGTCGCCGGATATTTATTTTCGGCTGGTTCGTCACAGAAAGGAGCCTTGTTCGTGGCGCAAGAGCAGTCCACTTCCCGAATCATGATTACGATTGCGGTTATGCTTGCCGTGGTGATGCAAGTGCTTGACTTGACCATCGTCAACGTAGCGCTGACCTACATGCGCGGCTCTCTGCAGGCCAATAGCGATCAGATTACCTGGGTCCTGACCGCCTACATGGTGGCCAATGTTATTGTCCTGCCACTGACTGGGCTGCTGGTAGAACGCTATGGCCAACGCAACATCATGCTCTGGAGCGTGGTTGGTTTTGTCATTTCTTCCGCGCTCTGCGGTCAATCACACAGCTTGACCGAGATTGTCCTCTGGCGTTTTCTGCAAGGTATATTTGGAGCCTCTTTAGCCCCCGTTGGGCAAACCATCATGCTCGGTGCCTATCCTTCTAATAAACGCGGGCAGGCTATGGCGATTTTGGGTATGGGCATCATGCTTGGGCCCATCCTGGGGCCCACCCTGGGCGGTTATCTCACGGACACCCTGAGTTGGCGCTGGGTGTTTTATGTGAACATTCCCTTTGGCATTCTCGCTTTTCTGCTCATGCAGAGTGTTCCCGATGGCGGCAAAAGCGCCAACCCCCGGCCTGTGGACTGGACAGGCTTTGGGCTGATGGCTCTCGGTCTAGGCAGCTTACAGGGGGTACTCAGCCTTGGGGATCAAGATGACTGGTTTTCCTCAAAAACTATCATCATCCTGACCCTGATTATGATACTTGGACTGCTGTTTTTTGTCTGGCGGTCCTTGTCGGTCAAGCATCCGGTGGTCGACCTGCGCTTACTCAAAGATCGAAATCTCGCCATTGGCAGCATGGGTATCGGTATATTTGGATTAGCTTTATTTGGGACAATGGTCATCTTGCCGATTATGCTGGAAACGTTGATGCACTATGAGGCATTCACGGCCGGACTGGTCATGGCTCCCCAAGGTATTGGTGCCATGATCGCCATGATGTTGGCCGGACGTTTGCTGGGGCGAGGCGTGAATCCACGCAACATTGTCCTAGTCGGTATTGTCTTCGGCACCTTTGGTACCTACCTGACCACGCTCTATAACCTGAATATCAATATGGCGTGGGTGATTTGGCCCAGCTTTATTCGTGGAATTGGTTTTGGACTCGTGACCATCCCTTTATTCACCCTGGCTTTTACCACCCTGAAAAAATCCCAGCAGGCCGAAGGATCGGGAATTTTTAACCTGATGCGGACCCTAGGTGGCAGCATCGGCATTGCTGTGGTGTCCACCGTTATGAGTCAGGAGACTCAGGTCGGATGGAATCAGATGAGCAAATTCATCAATCCCTTCAATCCGGCCTTACATCAGTATTTGGCGGCTGCTGGAATGACTCAGAATCCTACAACCTGGCAAGTATTGGGCAACGTGGTACTTTACAGCCAAGCGAACATGCGGGGCACTTTGGATGCTTTTGTTCTCGTGGTTTACGGTTTTTTGGTAATGATCCCCTTAATTCTGTTCCTCAAAAAACCGGCCCCTGATAACCATACGCCGCCGTCCTCGCCAAATATCAGCGAATAGTGGTTAAGGTGCGGCCGTTTTTTCTAAATGCGGCGACGTAGGTAGCCAAAGCGTTCGCGCAAAACCCCAGTCCAGCAGTTTCAAACTCTGCCAAGAAGCTTTCCAGAAACCTCGATTTTCGTCGGTGAACGAGGGCACTCCCAGTATCACAGCGATGAGTTGTACGCCATTTTGCGTACCTGTTGCCACCAAGCAATGTCCTGCGGCGTCGGTATAGCCGCTTTTCATGCCGGTAATGAATGGAACGCGACCCACCAGAAGGTTTGGGTTGGGACTGGTGATACCCGCATAGGTAAAGTTTTCGTGGTTAAAAAAATGCATGTACTGCGGGAAGTCCGTCATGATGCGCCGAGTCAGTACAGCAACATCGTAGGGACTCGCCATGTTGTTAGGATGAGGCAAACCATCGGGATCGTAATAAGTAGTCGACAACATGCCAATTTTACGGGCTGTCTGATTCATTTCCCGAACAAATGCCGGCACACTACCGGCCACTAGGTGCGCTGCTTCGACTGCTGCATCATTACCCGACGGCACGGTCATTCCCAAAATCATCTGACGCACCGTAAAGGGCAAACCGGGATGCATGAACATGCTGGAGCCTCCGGTCTGCAACGCGGCTTGGCACGGCACAAAGTTCTGGTTCAGCGCGATTTTGCCGCGACTAACGTCCTTGAACAGCAGGTAAAGCGTCATCAATTTGGTGATGCTGGCAATAGCGTAGGGCTGATAAGCGTTTTTAGCCGCAATAATGGCACCCGTATTGGCATTCATCAGAATATAAGCGCGCGCATCAATAGGCGGTAATCCGCTGTTGTCATTCGCCTGCGCAGAAGATATCCCCAGCAACAAGGTCCATCCCAGCACATACAGGCTGATCCAAGCCATTTTTTGCAGCAATACAAGTCTAGATGAAGGACAAGCGATTTCAGAAACAGAAGCCAGCATGGTCGCACCTCCCCGCATCAGCAGGAGCAAAAGGTTAAAGCATTTTCTCAGGATGATGGGATATTAGGCTATTTCTGATGGCTTGCCTATATTCTGATAACGATGCCCCATGAGTGTGTGATGAACAATCTGGATGCCCAAATACAAAACCGATAGACTGGTCGGTATGATATTACACGCCTCTCTCTCTTACGCCACGCTTGCACATTTACCATTACTCTGGGGACTCGCCGGACTCATTGTTTTGGTGGCTTTCTATGTCCGGGCAGTCATCGGCTTTGGTTCTGGACTCATCTCAGTCGCTCTGCTCACCCTTATTTTTCCTATCAAGGAAGTCGTGCCGGTGGTTCTGCTCCTAGATTTATTGGGCTCCGTTTTACTGGGCGCCTACGATTTCAAAGAAATGCACTGGCCCGAATTGCGTTGGCTCATTCCTGGCAGCATTCTCGGCCTGGCCATTGGTTCGTTTATCCTCGCAGATACCAATGCCCAGAATTTGACCCGCTTTCTGGGGGTTTTTATTTTGGCCTATGTCATCTATGCCCTGATTATGAAACCTGAGCGCCTCCCTCGGGTCAGCCTGCCATGGGGAATGCCCTTGGGTATTTTCGGTGGCATCGTCGGGAGTCTCTACGGTGGCGGCGGACCACCTATCGTGGCCTACCTCCAAATGCGTCATTTGGATAAACGCGCTTTTCGCGCCACCTTTCAGGGCATAGCGCTTACGGACAATGTTCTGCGCGGTTTTATGTACGTTGCTCTGGCGTTATTGACTTGGCAGTTGGCCATCGGCTTCCTCATGCTGATCCCACCCGTACTCATCGGCCTCTGGGCGGGTAATCGCTTGCACATGCGAATCAATCAGCGGGCTTTTTTACTGGGTACGCTGGCGTTATTGACCGTCGTTGGTCTCAAATACCTCATCTAACCTGGGAGCGTAAAAATTATGATGCGCAGTATGGATGAACTGAAACAACAAGCACAGGGTGCACTTTCTCTAAACATTGCCTTTATCGGAGTCGTCAATGGCCTATTTAGTACACTGCACCGACTAGGTAGTGCTGATTCCACAGCTTTGGCCTCAGCAGCGGGCATGGATGAAGGCTATGTTCTGCGTTGGTGTGATGCCGCCTATGCTTTTGGCTGGCTAGAACTAAATGCCGAAAATCGCTGGCAACTCAGCGAAGATGGCGACAGCATGCGGCCCGAAGCAAAAGACAGTCGTATGGCCACAGCAATAGGCTCGGTTCTTTCGGCGCACATGGCGGAAAGAGCCGCAGGACTCATGCGCACGGGTGAACGACCGGGAGAACAGGTACTCGCCGAACGGGAAACCATTTTGCCTTGGTTTGGCACTATGCTGGAAAGCAACTTCCGAAAAACCTTTGAAGAAAAAATTTGTCCCAAGGTGCCCCTATTTGCCGAAGTAGATGCCCGAGGCGGTCTTGCGGTGGATCTCGGATGCGGAAATGGTTGGTATCTGCGAGCCTTAGCACAGCGCTGTGGAAATCTGCGCGGATTGGGACTTGACGGATTTGCAGAAAATATCCGGCAGGCCACCCACAAAGCCGTGGAGGAAGGTCTCGGCGAACGGCTACAATTTGCATCTGGCGACATCCATCAATTCCAACTGCCAGAAGCTGCCGATCTCATCGCCATGAACCGCGCTTTACATCATGTCTGGGAAACACGCGGCGCGATATTTGACCGCTTACGTGCGCAACTAAAGCCCCAAGGCGCTATTGTTATCTGGGAGCCCGCCTGGCCAGAAGATCATCGCGCATTGAACACACCCGCGTTACGTGGCATGGCATTTCAGAATCTCACGGAACACGTACAAGGTAATCATTTTCTACACCCCGAAGAAATTGCCAAAGCCTTACAGGACGCTGGGCTACAACCCGAAATTCATCCCTTCGGCTCGGATGTGGTGGTGGTTGGTCGCGTCTGATCCTAAGCGCGCTCGCCCGAAGGCATCATTGTATTATTGCAATAATGCCGCGTTGTCTTTATCCTACGCGGCAATGGGGCGGTAGCTCAGCTGGGAGAGCGTCGCGTTCGCAATGCGAAGGTCGGGAGTTCGATCCTCCTCCGCTCCACCAAATTGAGGTACCCTAGCAATAGTAGACAGTCCCGTTTCAAGCGGCCAACCGTGTGAAAAACTGTGTGAACGCAGCGGGGGGTCAGGTAGCCAACTCTTGAATGAAGGCGTTGGCGGTTGTAAAAAATTTCGATGTACTCGCGAATGGCCGATCCTGTCTAGGCGCGGGTCTCGAAGCGTTGTTTGAGGCTACCTCATGCGGAGATTACTCATCCTATTTGCCGCAAAGTACGCGGAGAATAGCTTGCCATTGCGGCGAATTGGGTATTTAATCTCCGCATGGATAGTGGAAAAGAACTCTACATTTGGCAGACTGACGATTGGCCACATTGGCGCTACGACCTGTCAATTCTAGCGGGACCGCTCGCTGACGTGAGCCGTGTTCAGGGCTTGCTACTCGGTCGCTTGGCAGACGTTGGGATGACACTGCGCGATCAGGCCAGCCTTGCGGCCTTGACCGAAGACGTAGTCAAGACCAGCGAAATCGAAGGCGAATTGCTGAACGTGGAATCCGTGCGGTCATCCATCGCTCGAAAACTGGGCGTGGACATCGCTGGGCTTGCCCCAGTGAATCGACATGTGGACGGGGTCGTTGAGATGGTTCTCGACGCCACTTCGCGTAGCGCCGAAGCGCTGACTGCCGAGCGCTTATTTGGCTGGCACGCGGCGCTGTTCCCGACCGGATACTCGGGCATGAGTAGGATCGCTGTAGGCCAGTGGCGAGTTGATGCCGATGGCCCGATGCAGGTCATTTCCGGGTCGATGGGTCGGCGCAAGATTCATTTCCAGGCGCCGCCAGCGGATGTGTTGGCTGCAGAGACGGCACGCTTTCTGGCGTGGGCGAATGAGGAAACCGGCGAGCCTGCGCTCGTCAAGGCAGGGCTGGCACATCTGTGGTTTGTGACACTCCACCCCTTTGACGACGGCAACGGGCGCATTGCACGCGCTGTGGGCGATCTGTTTCTGGCACGCGCCGATGGCAGTCCGCAGCGCTTCTACAGCCTGTCGGCGCAGATCCAGCGGGAGCGCCGGGACTATTACGACATCCTGGAACGCACGCAGAAAGGCACGCTCGACGTCACATGCTGGCTGTTGTGGTTCCTCGGCACGCTCGGACGCGCTGTTTTCAGCGCGCAAACCACGCTGGATGCCGTCCTGATCAAGGCGCGCTTCTGGCAGAGCTGGGCGGGCACATCACTGAACGAGCGGCAGGTTAAGTTGCTCAACCACTTGCTTGATGGCTTCGAGGGCAAGCTCACCAGCAGCAAGTGGGCCGCCATCGCCAAATGCTCGCCCGACACTGCACTGCGTGACATCACGCAGTTGCTGGACTTGAGCGTGCTGAAGAAATCCCCCGGCGGCGGACGAAGTACCGGCTACGAATTGGCGGATCTGTAGCCGGAGCCACAAGCGTCAGTCAACCCGGCAGCGATGCGAGGGCCTACTGCAACGTTCTGTACTGGCCGCCCGGGGCGGTCATCACGTCGATACCCAATTCTTTGGTGTTCTGCAACAACGCTGTGCCAATGCCATGACCTCGTCGCGATCAAAGCGGATGAGCTTTTGGAGCCGGTGATATGGGATGCTTGACGATAGTGACATTCTAAGCTGCGACGACTGTGGTACTAAAACCGCAATCTGGTTCATTGTCCGCCCGTCGCACTCGTTCCTGGTATACCCACTGAAGCCTTCCACTGCTGCATCTGGCCAATAAGTGGCGACTCCGCGCAGGATTGTGGACTCAGAGAGCTGCAAGCGCTGGCCCACTCGCCGGTGACGCCAAAAAATTTAGCGGCAGATTGCATCTGCTGTGACGACGCACCCGTTGCTGCGGTACTCATCGCGCGATAAGCCGTAGCACGGGTTTTGGCCCAAGTAGAAACGCCTTGCCAACAAGCACTCTGCGCTGTTCCGCTCAGCGCTGCACATTTGGCACTCTCCTGACGCGCCTTCACCATATCCCCCTGCCATGCTCCCGAAAAAGAAGATTTAGCACTGGCTACACCTTGCGTCATCGCTGACTGAGCACTACTGAGCGACTGATGAGCAGAGGTTTTTATGCTGTTGAGTGCTTGGTTAGCGGGTTGCGTGACACTGGCAGTCGAAGGTACTTCTCCGGAAAGCGGCGTCAGCGGCAAGGCCGAAGACGAGTAACTCACGCGAGGTGCTGTCGGTACTGCGGGCGCAGCCAGCGTCGGAGCCGCTGCTATCGGTGTCGCTGGCGCAGGAACAGATGCCAGATTATTCTGCGGCAAGGAAACCGCCGACGGCACCGGATAAGCATTTTGTGCCTGTGGTGCCAAACCATTACTGGTAGCCGTACCGCAACCTGATAAAGCCAGCAAAACGCCCGCAGCCAATAATGATTTTTGCAGCCAACCCATAAATACTCCTTAGCTTTTTGGTATAAAATTCTAACAGCAAGCTTAACACCGGATATCACACAATCAAGCAACAATCATTCAGTATCACGCATCTGATTGGCTGGTACGCGTTGACCATTGTCCATCATGCCCCTAGAATATGGGCAATCTACGCGGGAGGGGGCACCCTCCTTTTTTTGCATCTTCTTGGTAGGCGAGGTAAGAAAGTGCAGGCGGTCTTGGCATTGGCAGACGGCAGTATTTATCGCGGCACGGGCTTTGGCAGTGCCGGCTTGGCCGTTGGCGAAATCTGTTTCAACACTGCAATGACGGGATACCAGGAAATTCTGACGGACCCCTCCTATCGAGGGCAAATCGTCACGCTCACCTATCCGCACATTGGCAATACCGGGATGAATCCCAACGATATGGAAGGCGCGCAAATATACGCTTCAGCGCTGGTGGTTCGTAATTTGCCTCGCCGTCCCAGCAATTGGCGCAGTACGCAGGATCTCTGTAGCTTTCTGGTCGACCACGGTATTCCGGCTATTGCAGGAGTCGATACCCGCGCACTCACTCGCCGCCTGCGCGATGGTGGTGCCCAAAATGCGGCGGTACTGGTTGGCGATACCGTCAGCGATACCGAAGCATTAGCGGCTGCCCGCAGCTTTCCGGGCCTGTTGGGACGAGATCTTGTACAGGATGTGGCCAGTAGCACCGACTTCGAATGGACACTGGCCACCGGTCAACCAGAGCAAGGCTATCGCGCTCAGAACGTCGATCAGACGAAATATCATGTTGTAGTGTATGATTTTGGCAGCAAGCGTAACATTCTGCGCTTGTTGGCAGACCGTTTCTGCCGCGTCAGCGTTGTTCCCCCGCGTACGCCCGTCACCGAAGTGATCGCCCTGCACCCCGATGGCGTGCTGTTTTCTAATGGTCCTGGCGATCCAGATGCCCTCGACTATGCACAACAAGCCATGCGCGAAATCATTGCCGCGCGCATCCCTACTTTCGGACTGTGTCTGGGGCATCAGTTGCTCGGCATTGCCCTCGGTGCCAAAACCATCAAAATGAAATTTGGCCATCACGGTGCCAATCATCCCGTCAAAGATCTGCGCAGTGGTCGGGTACTGATTACCAGTCAGAATCATGGCTTTGCCGTAGACGAAAACACGTTACCCGATTCCGTAATGGTTACCCACAGCTCACTTTTTGACGGCAGCTTGCAAGGCATGGCCCATAAAGAACTGCCCGTATTTTCTTTTCAGGGACATCCGGAAGCCGGGCCAGGACCTCATGACGCCAGCATTATTTTTGATGATTTTGTGCAGGCCATGACTCAATATGGAGCACGCCCGCATGCCTAAACATCAAGACATCAAATCCGTCCTGTTGATTGGCGCCGGTCCGATCATCATCGGTCAGGCTTGTGAGTTCGACTATTCGGGGGTTCAGGCCTGCAAGGCACTGCGCGAAGAAGGCTGCCGGGTCATTCTGGTCAACTCCAATCCTGCGACCATCATGACCGACGCGCAAACTGCCGATGCTACTTATATTGAACCGGTAGAATGGCGCACGGTGGCACGCATTATCGAAATGGAACGTCCCGACGCCATTCTGCCGACCATGGGTGGGCAGACTGCGCTGAACTGCGCATTAGACCTGCACCGTGAAGGTATTTTGCAAAAGTACGGTGTGCGTCTGATTGGCGCCTCTGTAGAGGCTATTCGTGAAGCCGAAGACCGAGGCCTTTTCAAAAAAGCTATGCAGGAAATTGGTCTGGAGGTCGCGCGTTCCGCTTTCGGACACGACATGGATGGCGCCCGCCAAATTGCCGAAGATATCGGATTCCCCGTTATTATTCGACCGTCCTTCACCTTAGGCGGTACGGGTGGTGGCATCGCCTATAATCGCGAAGAGTTTGAGGATATTGCTTCGCGCGGGCTCGAAGCCAGTCCTACCCACGAAATCCTGATTGAAGAATCCATCATCGGTTGGAAAGAGTTTGAAATGGAAGTAGTTCGCGATCAGGCAGACAACTGCATTATCGTCTGCTCCATCGAAAACCTGGACCCTATGGGCATCCATACCGGCGACTCCATTACCGTTGCACCTGCGCAGACTCTGACTGATCGTGAATACCAGCGCATGCGCGACGCATCTATTGCTGTCTTGCGGCGGATCGGCGTCGATACGGGCGGTTCTAATGTGCAGTTCGCCGTCAATCCCGAGGATGGACGCCTGATCATCATTGAAATGAATCCACGCGTATCCCGTTCCTCCGCGCTGGCTTCCAAAGCAACCGGCTTCCCCATCGCCAGAATCGCCGCCAAACTTGCACTGGGTTTTACCCTAGACGAACTCCGCAACGATATTACTCAGGCGACACCGGCCAGTTTTGAGCCGACCATTGATTATGTTGTCACCAAAATCCCCCGCTTTGCCTTCGAGAAATTTCCAGAGGCCGACGCCCACCTGACCACCCAAATGAAGTCTGTGGGCGAAGTCATGGCCATCGGTCGCAGTTTTCAGGAGTCTTTGCAAAAAGCGCTGCGCGGACTGGAAACCGGAGTCGATGGACTGGATGAAAAGCTCATCGGTAATAGTCCGGAAACATTGCAAAAACTCGAACAAGAACTGAGAGTACCCGGACCAGATCGCCTCTGGTACTTGGCGGATGCCATCCGGCGCGGCTGGGATCACGATACTCTGCAACACATCACGCATATTGACCCTTGGTTCCTAGATCAGATTTTTGAAATTATCGAAACTGAAGAAAGTCTACGCGGGATAGCGTTGGCGAACCTCGATGCGCAACGCTTGCGGGAACTCAAGAGCATGGGCTTTGCTGATCGCCGCTTAGCCCACCTGCTGGGATGCCAAGAGTCGGTATTGCGTGTGCATCGGCAAAAGCTCGGTATTCGTCCCGTCTACAAACGCGTAGATACCTGCGCTGCTGAGTTTCAATCGCCGACGCCTTACTTATATTCCACTTACGAAATGGAATGTGAAGCTGAACCCACTACCAAACCGAAAATCATGATACTGGGTGGCGGCCCAAACCGGATCGGTCAGGGTATAGAGTTTGATTACTGCTGCGTTCATGCGGCTATGGCGCTTCATGAAGATGGTTTTGAGACCATCATGGTCAATTGTAATCCCGAGACTGTCTCAACAGACTACGATACTTCTGACCGCCTATATTTTGAGCCCTTGACCTTAGAGGACGTGCTGGAAATAGTGGCGGTAGAAAAGCCCCAGGGGGTCATCGTCCAGTTTGGTGGTCAGACGCCGCTCAAGCTTGCCAATGATCTCGAAGCTGCCGGAGTGCCGATTATCGGCACCACCCCAGACTCCATTGATCTTGCTGAGGACCGCGAGCGTTTTCAGCAACTCTTGCAGCAACTGGGTTTGCGGCAACCAGAAAACGCCATAGCCCGTAGCGCCGCAGAAGCACTGAGTAAAGCCCAGGAACTAGGCTATCCCTTGGTGGTGCGGCCTTCGTATGTGCTGGGTGGACGCGCTATGCGCATCGTCTATGCGGAAGAAGACCTGCAACGTTACATGGAAGAAGCGGTACGCATTTCCAATGATCAGCCCATCCTGCTTGACCGTTTCCTCAATGATGCACTCGAAGTGGACATTGATGCCGTTGCCGATAAGGACCAACAAGTGGTGGTGGCAGGAATCATGGAACATATTGAGCAGGCGGGCGTACATAGTGGTGACTCCGCCTGCTGCCTGCCGCCCTACTCTCTGTCGATTGAAGTGCAAGCAGAATTGCGCCGCCAAACCGTTGAGCTCGCCTTGGCACTGGGTGTGGTGGGCCTCATGAACTGTCAATTTGCCGTTCAGGAAGACCGGATTTATGTGTTGGAGGTCAATCCCCGTGCATCACGCACCGTACCTTTTGTATCCAAGGCAACCGGCTGGCCGTTAGCGAAAATCGCATCACGTTGTATGACTGGGCAGACTCTGGCCACGCAAGGCATACCGCAAATTCCCAATCCTTCTCATTTCAGCGTCAAGGAAGCCGTATTTCCTTTCATCAAATTCCCTGGTGTGGATGTGCTGCTGGGGCCAGAAATGAAGTCTACCGGTGAAGTAATGGGGATCGGTGCAAGCTTTGGCGAGGCTTTTCTCAAAGCACAAATTGGTGCGGGGGAACACTTTCCGGATTCAGGAACCGTATTTCTCAGCGTTCGCGATGCCGATAAGACGAAATTAGTTCCTGCGGCCCGAACGCTGGCAAGCCTCGGTTTTCATCTTATGGCCACCAAGGGTACGGCCGCTTTTCTCAGTGATCACGGACTGGAAGTCACCGCCGTTAACAAAGTAACAGAAGGGCGTCCGCACATTGTCGATGCCATTAAAAATGGTAAAGTACAAATCATCATTAACACCGTAGACGAGCGCCAGTCGGTACGAGATTCATTTAGTATCCGACGCGCTGCCCTACAAATGGGTTTGACTTATTATACGACCCTGGCGGGTGCCATTGCCGGTGCCGAAGCCATTCACGCCCTGATGACGGAGGAACGCAGTATTCTTCGTCTTCAAGATTTGAACCAAAACTGATAAGTACGAGGTAAATATGAGCGATAAAGTTCCCATGACCGTGGTCGGCGCACAACGTTTGCGTGACGAGTTGCAGCGACTGAAATCCGTAGAACGGCCAGCAGTCATTGAAGCCATCGCCGAGGCACGAGCTAAGGGTGATCTCTCCGAAAATGCGGAATATGACGCCGCCAAGGAACAGCAAGCCTTTATTGAAGGAAGAATCCGCGAGGTTGAGGATTTCATCGCTCGCGCCCAAGTCATTGACCCCAAGACCCTGAATACCGGTGGCAGAATTGTTTTTGCCGCCACTGTGGATCTGGAAGATGCAGAAGGTCAAGAAATCACCTATCAGATCGTGGGTGATGCCGAGGCGGATATCAAGGAAAATAAAATTTCCATCAGTTCACCGATCGCTCGTGCCCTGATCGGCAAACATGTAGACGATGTAGTAGAAGTGCGTGCACCGGGTGGCAACCGAGAATATACCATCCTTGCCGTCCGTTACGAATAATCAAAGCCCCGCGTTCTCTAGTTCCAAAGGCTAAAAACCCTAACCACTTCTCGATAGCGCACGACTGGGCAGAATCAAACCATCATGGTGCCTGCAAAAAACCATCGGCTATGAATAACTCACCAGAGGAAACCTCGTGATTCATCACATCTATCTTCTTTTTTTAGCGATGCTGCAGGGTATTACGGAGCTTTTCCCAATTTCGAGCCTCGGTCACATCATTCTGGTGCCCGCTTTGTTGCACTGGCCCATCAATCGTGAGGCGGAATGGTTTCTGCCTTTTGTCGTCGTACTCCATCTCGCTACCGCAGCCGCTCTGTTACTATTCTTCTGGCGGGACTGGGCCGCTCTGATTGGTGGTTTTGTGCGCGCAAAAGGTAGACCCAGTGGCAATCCGCACTCTCGGCTGCTGTGGATTCTTTTTATTGCCTCTATTCCAGCCGGCCTCTTGGGCTTGGCCTTGGCCCACAAAATTAAGGCGCTCTTTGGCGGTTTCAGTTTCGCGGCGGTAGCCCTCATGATCAATGGCGTCATGTTGATTTGGGGTGATCGGCTGCGCTCCCGCGACCCCAGCCATTCATTAGACAACCTGAGTTGGATGCGGGCTATTATTATCGGTTTTGCGCAATCTATGGCGCTCATTCCCGGTTTTTCGCGCTCCGGTGCTACGCTGGTAGCAGGAATTGGTGTCGGCTTGGATTACGAAAACTCGGCAAAGTTTTCCTTTTTACTGGCCACGCCGATCATTGCAGCCGCAGGTATTCTTGAAGTACCCAAGCTTTTTCATGCCCATATGCCTCATGGACTGATGGGCACGATCTTCTTGGCAGGGGCGCTCGCGGGTCTTTGCGCATGGGGTTCTGTTTGGTTTTTGATGCATTACTTTCACAAACATGAAGTCACCGCCCTGCGCCCCTTCGGCATTTATTGCATTGGCTTTGGGGCACTCGCGCTACTTATCGGTGGTTAATTTTACCTATCAGGAAGAGGATTATCAGGGGAAAGTAACCGGGCCGTGCGCTTGCCGCTCCAGCTTTGAACAGCAAGCGCCACACCCACCACAGCAAGAATATAAAATACCCCCTTATCTCCTGCCAAACTCAATCCCCATCCGCCAATAACACCGCCCACAAAAATTCCTAAAAACTGCATCATGGAATACACACCACTCGCCGCACCGCGCTGTTCAGGGAGCGTACTGCGACTCATCAAGGACGGCAAAATGGCCGAGGCGATGTTGTAACCCGCAAAAAATATTACGGCGCCGACGGCCACCGGCCAGAATTCCCGATCCATTAATCCCATAATGAGCGCACCCAAAGCAATGGCGACACCACTAATGACAAGCATCTGTCCATGCTTTTTATTTTTTTCCGCATAAATCACGGGATACAGCATTAACATCACAGAAACCACCATCACCGGCAGATACACTTGCCAGACGTCACTATCGGGGATATGCATGGCATTGACTAATTCTGGAGAAAGCACCACAAAGCTCGCTCCTAAGACCATTTGCAAGATAAAAATACCCACACTGGCGGTAAGTACTGCGGGATGCCGGAACATACGCATAGCATCCCCCCAGCTTCCCATACGATTCTGCTGATCGTGAGCGATGGGTGGAATCACTTTCCAGAGTGGGTACATCGCCAGTACGCCAAGTGCAGCGGCAACAAGAAACACCCCCGTCAAGCCCCATACGCCATAGAATACAGGACCAACCGCAATGCCCAACACATAGGCAACGGCAATACTTCCACCGATAGCCGCCATAGCTTTGGTGCGATGCTGATCGCTGGTAAGATCGCCAGCAGTAGCGAGTAGTACCGAAGATACGGCTCCGGCGCCCTGTAACAGTCGGGCCAGAATAATACCGTATATATTGTGCGTGAGCGCACCCAGCAAGGATCCGAGAATAAAGAGGATAATGCCGACAACCAAAACCGGCTTACGTCCAAAGCGATCTGAGGCAACGCCAAAGGGAAATTGTAGGGCTGCTTGAGCGAGCCCGTAAATGCCAATGGCTAAGCCCAGCAGCAAGGGCGTGCTGTACCGCAACAAGTGATTATCTAGGGCCAACACCGGCATGAGCATAAATAGACCGAGCATACGCGCGACATAAATAAAGCTCAGGCCGCTAACGGCCCGTTTTTCCAACGAGCTCATGGGCGGGCCTTTAACCCGTCCATGCGCTTTTTCAGATGAAGCCATATCCCATCACCAATTTGCCCAGTATCAAGGCAGTATATAGCAAAAATAGGTAAGAGATGGAGTAAGCGAACATGCTGCGGGCGTATTGATCCATTTCCGAGCCTTCGGGCAGTGCCTTGAGATGTAGGGCCATGCCCACAAACCAAGCGCCGGATAACCAAGCAATACCG
>JBAYRF010000027.1:0-26564 GCA_041676785.1 Acidithiobacillus sp.
CTCGAAAAGCTCCCCACCTGGCCCAACAAGCGGCTCCACGAACTCTTGCCGTGGAACTGGAAAAAAACCGCATTACCCTGATTGGCGCCAATCCGTGAGGGTGGGTTGCTTAGACGCTTACACTCGGAGTACGAATTGCCTTAGACGATGTAGGCAGTGCCTACGCTTCTCTGTTGCGCCTTAGAGAGCTCGCTGTCGATGAAGTAAAACTTGATCAAGGGCTCGTTCGTGAAATTGCCAATCGCCCTTCTGATCTCATTTTTGTTGGAAGTGTTGCGGCGCTGGCCATGTCGATGGAGGCGCGCTATGTCGTCGAAGGTGTTGAAACGCCAGAAATACTCGATGCGCTTGCAGTCATCGGCGTCGACTGTGTACAAGGATATGCCATTGCGCGTCCTATGCCCGAATCCGAGCTACTCCCGTGGCTACAATCTTGGCACCCACAACCTCAAAATAATCAGCCTAGCACCTTGCTGGGAGCCTACGCATCACATCTGCAATTCGACAGCCTATACCAACTTGCTCCAGCCATACTGGGACAACTACCACATCTGGATGATGCCCATCGCTGTCGTTTAGGCAAATACCTAGATAGTCATGAACTGGAGGAGACCCCTCTGGCCCTTGCGCATCAAAAATATCATGCTTGTATTTCGCGCCCCCATAGTTCCGAAGAACTGAGCATACATCGCTACGCCGTACAGCAAGCTATGGCATCTATCCACGATCACTTACAAAAGCAAAACATCTCAGCGCTGTAGGAACTGGTTTAGAGCGGCCTGGCCGCAATCGAAAGTATCGGCCTGATCCGTCGCAAGCAGTTTGCGGACGGATGAGTAGCCATTGCTCAATCCAGCATTCCAGGTTCGCGCAGCAATTTCTTCAGACGCGATTTACTATGTACCGGTCGACCCAGTACGCGAAGTCATGTCGCTAGGTGTAACTGCTTGCAATCGAAAACGGTGTGCTCAGATTAACTGCAACCGACGGCACCCTTGTCCGCTTGAGGTTATAGCTCAGTCGAACACTAACAGCGCTACGTTCAGGTTCACCATAATTCTGGGTGACTGCTGTGATTAGTTGGGCCGTAGTAGAAGCTAACGTACAGTGTTTTCTTATTACCGTGTCCTCTAACGGGACAACCTGATCAATTTCAGTTAGTTCTGAGTGATCTCAATGAAATGTTGATCGGGCCAATTTTAAACTCGGGTTGTTAAGCTTATCGTTGCGTTTTCCCTTCTGTTTCGGAATGCAGGCTCAGTAGAATTCTGCAATCCTTGGCGGCTCGAGCGCTGCAGCATTGGCCGCGTAAGCCTCTCAACTGACTTTCCAGTGATTTGAGTTGCGTGATCCGGTCAGCCACATCACAGATATGCTGATCAAGTAAAGCGTCTACTTCGCGGCAGCTTTCCTCCGGCGTGTCTCGGAATTTGAGTAGCAGTCGGATGTCATCGAGCGTCATCTCCATTGATCGGCAATGGCGAATGAAATGAAGCTGTTCGAGGTGCTCACTGGTATATAAACGGTAGTTGCCGTCCGAGCGGGCCGGTTTCGGCAGCAAGCCTTCCCGCTCATAGTAACGGATGGTTACCACCTGACACCCCGTCATTCTTGCCAGTTCGCCAATCTTCAATCTGTTGAGCATGCGGACAGTATCACCTCATCTGCATTCGCACTTGACCATATAGTAACTATAGGGTGTCAAATTGGCAAGAATCAGGGCGGATTTCTGCCTTACATGCCCATGCGAGGACGAAAAATGACCAGTTGTTGCGAAAATAAAAGTTGTGAGTTAACCGCCATGCGCCAAAGCCACAGTCGCGTACTGTGGATCGTGCTTGCAATTAATGCCGCCATGTTTTTTGTGGAAGGCGGAGCAGGACTCCAAGCCCACTCGACTTCGTTGCTTGCCGACGCTCTGGATATGCTGGGTGACTCACTGGTATATGGCTTTAGCCTTTTTGTCCTAGCACGTTCGACGCGGTGGCAGGCAATGGCAGCCGTGGTGAAGGGCAGCCTCATGCTAGCCTTTGGTCTTGGGGTTCTTGGAGAAGCAGGTTACAAGATAATCAATCCCATCATGCCCGGTACCGAAATGATGGGGATAATCGGCACGCTGGCGTTGGCCGCCAATCTTGTCTGCTTTTTCCTTCTATACCGGCACCGTAGCGATAACCTCAATATGAGTTCGACCTGGTTATGCTCTCGCAACGACTTGATCACTAATGTAGGGGTCCTGTTAGCTGCTGGAGGAAGCTACCAGCTCTCTTCGCGTTGGCCGGACGTCATAGTCGGCACTCTCATCGCCGTGCTGTTTCTCCACTCTGCGTTTGGTGTTTTACGGCAGTCAGCCCGAGAGCTGCGCATCATCGACAAGACTATCGCGGTAGGAATAGTCAATCCGTGACGATCACGCGCCGACGCCGCAGTGAAACGAAGGGTGGCGACATCATCATCGCTAAAATTGGGGCGCAGTGTGGCAAAGCTTCCATACTTCCTACTCTCGACAAGCCCGCCGTGGTGTCTGGCAACTCATTGAAGTTGAAAGTCAATATGAAATTTTGCCTTGTGAAGTTCGTCAATTGGCACTTGGCCAACCTCAAAGAAATTGGGGTCATGGAAGACATCGTCAACGCCACAGCCCAGCCAGCGCTGTCGTTAGGTAAAATGAATAATCTGCCGATGTTGGTGCCGCCTCGCACCGAGCAAGCAGCGATAGTACGTTTTTTGGATGAAAAGCTGGACGAATTCGACACACTAACCACCGAAGCCCAACGCGCCATCGACCTCCTGCAAGAACGCCGCAGCGCACTGATTGCCGCCGCCGTGACGGGGCAAATGGATGTGCACCCACACGAACCGCTGGCTTGATCGTGCGATTGATCGTATGCTTTGAGGGACGAATGACCGCTTATTTAGGAGGCTGCATGTCCCACATCAGCGCCAATGATCTTAAAACCAAGGGTATCTCGGCTATCGAACTGGCCTTGAGCGATGCGCCGGAAGCCATTGTGTCAGTACGCGGTAAGGATAAATTTGTGGTGATGGATCTGGCGCATTATCACTATCTGCGCGAATGCGAGCTGGATGCAGCACTGGCACAAACGCGCGCTGATCTGGCGGCCGGCCACTTTGTAGAGGAGTCGGCAGAAGCCCATGTGGCGCGTGTAACATCCGCCCCATGAGCTATCGGTTAATTTTTACCGAGCAATATGCAAAACGCGCTGCCTATTTTCTGAAGCGGCATCCTGAGCTCAAAAAGCCGTACTTCAAAACACTGCAACTGCTCGCGCTTGATCCCTTCGCTCCCGCGCTGCGGTTGCATCCCTTGCGTGGCAAGCATAAAGGTCTGCATTCGGTGTCGATCAATTTGTCGTATCGCATCACGCTAGAGCTGCTGATTGAGGATGGGCAAATTATTCCCATCAATGTGAGCGACCATGATGCGGTTTATTGATTCTGAGTCCAACAAATTGAAGTGGAGTGCGCCATGCAAACTGTCAACATCCATGAAGCCAAGACCCAATTCTCTCGTTTTATCGATCAGGCTGAAGAGGGTGAGGAGATTGTGATTGCCCGTGCGGGAAAGCCGGTGGCGCGTTTGGTGGCATTAGAAACACGCGCCAATAAGCCGCACACGCTCGGGCTAGACAAGAATCTTTTTACCTTTCCCGATCAATTCGATCGCTTAAATGCAGGAGAAGTCGTTGCGATGTCCGAGCAGCTAAGTCGATGACCGCCGGTTCCGGTAAAACCAATTCCATTGTCTGAACAGTGGATTTTCTCGCGGAACTGCATGACGCCTAACACCAGAAGCCCTTTGATACTGTGCGGTGCTGAAGGATAGCCTGCTTAATAATGCGGGGCTTTATGAATCCCTTCGGATGCGATGAGTTATGGTAACCTGTTACTACAAAAGCTATCAGACCGAGTAATTAACGTAAGGAAACAACACAGAAAAGATCCGTGGTAATGAATCCATATTTCAATCAAGCGCGCAAAGGAATTCTGCTATGTCCGAGATTATCTGCCCCCACTGCCACACTGCTTTTCAAGTCGATGAATCTGGCTATACGGAGATATTACGTCAGGTTCGCGATAAGGAATTCAACAAGCAGATTGCCGAACGCCTAGCCCTCGCGGAGCGCGATAAGGAAACGGCGTTACAGCTTGCACGCGCGCAGCTTGAGCAGCAAAGCCAGCAATCCCTAGCCGATAAAAATGCGGAGATTACCAAGCTCCATGCGCAAATCACCTCATTCTCGGAACTCTCCGAGGCCAAACTGTTGAACCAACTCCAGCGAGTTGCGGCCGAAAAAGACGCTCAGATACAAGCGCTGCAGACCCAGGTCCAGTCTCACGATACCAGCAAGGCCCTAGCCATCCGCGAATCCATCGAAACGGTTCAACGGGAACGCGATGCGTTGCGCGCATCCCTAAACCAGGCGGCCTTAGAAAAGGCATTGGCTGAAAAAGCCCTGACAGAGAAGTATCAGACCCAAATCCGTGATCGCGACGAAGCCATTGAGCGCCTGCGTGACTTGAAGGCCCGGCTCTCCACCAAAATGCTGGGCGAAACTCTGGAGCAGCATTGCGAAGTGACTTTCAACCAGATCCGCGCCACCGCTTTTCCGAATGCCTACTTCGAGAAGGATACCGATGCGCGCACCGGCAGTAAGGGCGATTATATATTCCGCGATTTTGAGGCTTCAGAATCCAACAAACCCATCGAGATTGTCTCGATCATGTTCGAGATGAAGAATGAGGCCGACACCACAGCCACCAAGAAGCGCAACGAGGACTTCTTCAAAGAACTCGACAAAGATCGCACCGAAAAAGGCTGTGAGTACGCGGTGCTGGTGTCGCTGCTGGAGTCCGACAGTGAGCTCTACAATACCGGCATTGTCGACGTCTCGCATCGGTATCCCAAGATGTACGTCATCCGTCCGCAGTTTTTTCTACCCATGATTACCCTGCTGCGCAACGCCGCTCTGAACAGCTTGCGCTACCGGCAGGAACTTGCCTTGGTCAAAGCCCAAAATATCGATATCACCCACTTTGAGGCCGAACTCGAAGGCTTTAAGGACGCTTTCGCCAAAAATTACGACCTTGCTGCGCGTCGCTTTCAAACGGCCATCGATGAAATTGACAAGTCCATTGATCACCTGCAAAAGACCAAGGAGGCTCTTTTGGGTGCTGACCGTAACCTGCGCCTCGCTAACGATAAGGCGCAGAATGTGACCATTAAACGTCTCACTAAAGAAAATCCAACCATGAAGGCGAAATTTGATGAGCTTTCAGAATAGGTTACCTTTCATTCCATATTACGTCCACCTGCTTTCTAGACCGCATCACGACAGGTACGAAAGGTTTTGGCCACGGTCAGCCAGCCTTGCTGGCGAATGAAGGATTCCCAAGTACCGGACGGATTCTTGACAAGACTTGCCCTCAAGCAATTCCTCTGTCCAGATTCATCAGTGCACCAAATCAGCACCTGAGGAGCAGAGGATTGTCAATGGTGAAAATATAACTACTTGATTTATTTGGTGGGCCCGCACGGACTCGAACCGTGGACCAAGGGATTATGAGTTCCTTATTTATCAACGACTTACGTTGTTTCAGGTTGTCTGGATTTGGGTACAATTGTTTTATCCATTTATTTTGATTTGGTTTTTATTGTTTAGACCCAAGTATCGCTGGCAGTACCGGTGTACCGCTACTGTACCCGTAAGCACTCAATTTTTTCGCGTAGACATCCCGGTAAAAACTTCGAACGTCTTTGGAAAGCGTTCCGTAGTAATTTTCTTAGCGTAAAAATTCGTGTGGTAATCTGGAATTGTGAGTATTTCACAAGCAACCAAGAGGGTTATACCATGATATCGCATTCCCAAATATATTCGTCTTTACCACCCTTTTCTGATCTTTCGACGGTAAATCGTTTCCGTCAGCAGAATTTCTCACAGTGGGTTCTGAAAGATACGATCGGCTATTGCCACACCATTTCACAATGGCGCTTTTTTGGCTTTGTCTTGTTATATGATAAGGTGCTCTGTATTGCCGCCACGGCGTCGGGGCAGTTTTATTACAGTAAAATTTCTTTATCCTTCCTGAAAACCGCCATCCATTGCCATACGCAGAAATGGCGGAGCGCTGAACCCCCACTCGCTAGCCTGCTAGATTTAGCTGCGGCAGACCCAGATTTTTTCTTTACCTTGCCACATGCGCCGATCCCTTCTTATCTCAAGCTCTGGGACGAAGAGGACGAAAATGATACCGGTCTTCCGATCCTCGTTGCTCAATTGGCCTCACCCTTCAAATCTTCTGATATTCAGCGAGTCGTCGATTTAAATGACCAATTCATGCTCGCGATGGATCGAGAAATCATTCGGGTACTATGGCATGCGCGCAATGATGTTCGGCTGCACAATTATCTTTACCTTCTCGCCGCACCTGATTCGGAATCCCGTCGGCAGCGGATGCATGATCCCCTGCAGTCCCCACATCTGCGCATCGCATATCCCAGAGATTTAGAATTCTAAGCGCTTCCCAATGTAAGAATCTACCGGCCACCCCATCATGTGGCCGGATTTTTAATTTTTCCTTGTCGCTTTTTGTCTTCCGTCGTTCACGGGGGGCGACGAGCGATGATTCTGTTTCCAAGCCCATAGAGAACTGTGTTAGTTCGTTCGCGGTGATGGGAAATACAAATTCGTCAACCACTACTATGTTAACCAATTTTGAAATTTGAACTGGTGGCGGTCAGCGCGTCCGCTTTCAACGCAACATGCTCTTAAGATCCTTGAGCATCAGGAACAGATGGTACGGGTCAGTCGGGCTAGGCTCGAATTCCCACGATTGGTACCACTCCCGCGCCGCATCGTCTTTGGCATGGACCAGAAGGCAACGAATACCGGCGATATCGGCGGCTTGAGCAGTGCGCAGCAGTGCATCCTTGAGCAATGCCTGGCCCAGACCTTTGCGCTGATGCGCTGTGTCTACCGCGAGTCGCGCCAGGATCATGACGGGTACTGGGTGACGCGCCAGTCCCTTCATCACTCTTGATGGCACGGCTTCTAGGTCGACGCTGCCGACCGCTAGGCTGTAGAAACCGACTACGGCATCATCCTCGCAGCAGACGTAGGTCTGCGCGCTGTTCGCTTTCTGGTTGACGAGCGCGTAGCGCTGTAGGAACTGGTTGAGATCGGCCTGGCCGCAATCAAAAGCATCAACCTGATCCGTCGCCAGCAGCTTGCGGACGAATGAGTAGCCATTGCTCAATCCAGCATTCCACGTTCGCGCAGCAATTTCTTCAGACGCGGTTTACTACGTACCGGTCGATCCAGCGCTTCCTGGAAGGCTTGCCACTGCGTGTCGTCGAACACAAACTGGCGACGATCCGCCAGCGTCTGCGCGGCCGCCGTCACGCCCGCGTCGAGCAGGAACTCACTAACGTTCTTGTGGCAGGCGCGTGCGGCCTCTTGCAGCAACTGTTTGACCGGCGAGCTGGCACGAACATCAATGCGTTCGGTCTTGGAAAAATTCAGGGTGCTCATGGTACTCCTCCAGAATGATTTTGAGATCCTTATTGTAGATGTCCGGACCACGTACTGACAAGCGAACTCTGCCACTTGTTATTCAGGTATCCTTGACCAGCGACATGATGCCCTATTCAACAGCATGCCATTTCTTTTTTAAGGCTACCCTTCAAATCTTCTGATACTCAGCGAGTCGTCGATTTGAATGACCAATTCATGCTCGCGATGGATCGAGAAATCATTCGGGTACTATGGCATGCGCGCAATGATGTTCGGTTGCACAACTATCTTTACCTTCTCACCGCACCTGATTCGGAATCCCGTCGGCAACGAATGCAAGATCCCCTGCAGTCCCCACATCTGCGCATCGCATATCCCAGAGATTTAGAATTCTAAGCGCTTCCCAATGGACGAATCTACCGGCCAATCTATCAGGTGGCCGGATTTTTAAATGTTTCCTTGTCGCTTTTTGTCTTCCAGTTACCTCGAAAAACTCCCTACCTAGCCCCATCAAGGGCCTAACACACTCTTACAACTCCACCTCATCGAAGAGGTAAATGCGCTGCCCGGTCTTCCGCCAGCGCAACCAGAGCACATAAAAGACACCCAGCAGCAAAAATACCCCAACAGTCTGATCGATCCCAGCCGCAATATATTCGGGTCCATAGATGAGGAACAGCAGCTCCACGGCGGAAAGGCTGATGATCACGACCAGCGATCCGAGCAGGAGGCCGGCATGATGATGCGCCCTGAAATGGTGCCGGACGGAGCGATGCTGCAGCAATAAAAAACGCATCATGTTGATCCCGTCCAGCAAAAACTCCGCCACCAGAAAGAATCCCGCCGCGCTCAGCACCAGGTTGAACAGGTCCCGCATATTGGGGAAGAAAACTTGCATGAGGACGACGGCCAGAGCCAACAGGATGGGCAAGATGATGGACCAGACCGGCACATGTCTGCGATTCAGTCGACCCAACCACTCCGGCATCACTCCATCTCTGGACATGGCAAAAAGAGCGCGGGAAAGAATAAAGGTGGTGAGCCAGAGACCACCGGCGGTCGAGGCGATAATCGCTATGCGCATCCATGGGAGAAATTGCGGGGACACCGTTGCCGCCCAAAGACTCAGGGTATCACGGCTGTTTTGTAACTGTTCGAGAGGCACTTGATGCAGGAGCAAGGGCCAGATCAACAGGTAATAAAGAACAACACTAATGGCTCCGATAACACCACCCCATCCTGGGGTAAGGCGCGGATTTCTGGACTCTTCCGAAGCATAGGAGTCTATTTCCCACCCATCCACGATGGTGGCAGCCACTACCATACAGACGATGACACCAGCCCAGTGAATATGTCGGAGAGAGAAAGAGCCCTCTCCAGCTACCGCTGGCCCCCAGTGAGAGTAACCAACAATGGCCATGAAGGCGACAGAAACCATCTCAATGAATAAAAATATCTGGGTGACCTTAGCAGTGATACGCGCACCGAACAACAAAACGCCTGCAGCGAACAGTGCCCAGAACGTGGCCACTACGATCTGCAATCCAGTCCCGGGGTGCGGTACTACCATTGCCCCCAGAGTGAACCGTGCCGCCGGGATAAGAATCGGTGGGATCGACCAGAAGTAGGCCATAATCACAATCCACGCCTGAAAATTCGAATAATCAATACCCATGATCCGACGAGACCAGTGATAGGAGGCGCCGGCGTTTGGAAAATGCTGATTGAGCGACAGGAATACCCAGGAACATAGAATAAAGGGAATGGCGATCAGCGCGATCGCAATAGGCACCTCTGCACCTGCTACGTGGACCATGGCCGAACCTGCGGCCGCCACGCTGAAGATGGGACCCACACTAGATATGGATAGGCTCGACAAGTCAATAAGATGAAAGGTCTTGTGCAGCGCCTGACGGATCTCTGTGGACAAAAACAACTCCTAGGCACCAGCTATTTCATAAATCGACCAGCACTTTCCAGCCTTAACAACACTCTGTTACGATGCGCGCATAATTATATAAGCTTAAGGTTCAAGGCCCGCGCTCGTTGCAGCTGAGATCTGAAGCACCGCAGTATGATACGTGACTTCAGATTAAACTTTTCACTTTTCCGCTACGTCATGCGGAATGCCATAGATGGGACATTCGCCCGTACCTGGTGTTGTACGCGTAAATTTTTCAACATTCTCACGCGCTTTGATTGGGTCTGTGACCCAAGTTTTATAAAATTCAAACGGACACTCAGCCGCGCCATTGATGCCATCGCCGGAATTGATCATGCCCGTGTAACCTCGATGAAGAAGCTTGTAGAGGTGATTCTGGCTCTGCCAATTTTTGCGGGCATCACGAATCTGTGATACCGACAATTCAGCGTACTGAATACCATATTCTTCTTCACCGCATTCGCCGAGTGTGCGACCGTCGAACCCGACGATGGCCGAATGGCCGAAATAGGAATACACGCCATCGAAGCCCGTAGCATTGGCCACAGCAACATAGGTGTTGTTCATCCAGGCCATGGCTTTTGCGACCATGACCTGCTGGTCCTTGGCTGGATACATATAGCCTTGGCAACGAACAATCAACTCCGCACCTTTCATGGCGCAGTCTCGCCAAATTTCAGGGTAGTTGCCGTCATCACAGATGATTAAACTGACCATCATCCCTTTAGGCCCTTCGCACACATAAGTCTTACTGCCTGGATACCAGCCTTCGATAGGGCACCAAGGAACGATCTTCCGATACTTCTGTACAATTTCACCTTTATCATTAACTAGAATCAAAGTATTGTAAGGAGCCTTTTGAGGGTGCTCCTCATGACGCTCGCCAGTCAGCGAGAATACACCCCAAGTCTTGGCTTTACGGCAGGCGGCAGAAAATATCTCAGTTACCTCGCCCGGAACAGTCACTGCTGTTTCATACATTTCCTTCTGATCGTACATTATACCGTGAGTGCTGTATTCTGGGAAAATAATGAGATCCATGCCCGGGAGCCCCTTCTTTATACCAAGCACCATATCTGCAATCTTGCGGGCATTCTCCAGAATTTGAGATTCGTTATGCAAACGAGGCATTTTGTAATTAACAACAGCCACTCCTACTGTATCATTGCTGGATGATATATCACCATGATGCATATCATAACCCTCGGTTATTGATGAAAAAATTAAAACGATAAATACCAGTCTTGGAGTAATTTCATAATTTATATCCCAAACATAAATACACGCACCTCTATAAATCCATGACATAAAAACTTAGTGGCTAATCATCCATGGACGTTTATCAGGAAAAGATTTATGATCATCATTAGCGCGCGAAATGACTTTACCAGTGCAACAGCTACAACCGTACGGATGCTTCCGTGCTGTATATTCGTCACTGGTAATAGGTGAATGTGAAGAACGTTCATTGGTCGCAGATGCAAAGCGACTACGAGCTGACATTAAGGATAGTGCTGGGGCACTAACTAGGACACGAAGAGCTTCCTGTCCACATGATGGACAAGAACAACTTTCGTCACGGTATTTCATTGCACGCAACGCACTAAAAATACCGCACCTAGAACAACTATAATCGTATGTAGGCATAATTACCTCGATAATAATGAGTACAGAATATGAAACAATCGCTCCTGTACTCGATTTAATCAACCTAATGAAAGCGGTAAATCAATCCCGCTAGAAATATACTGAATAGGGCCACTTGCTGAAGGGTTTATGTCAAAATCAAATATTTCAGTAGGCAACCATAGGGTTGCACAAGCATTGGGTATATCTACTACTCCACTGATATGACCTTGAACAGGCGCAGTCCCAAGAATAGAATAGGCTTGTGCACCCGAATATCCAAATTTTTTTAGATATTCAATAGCATTGAGACAGGCTTGTCGATAAGCCACCTGAACATCCAGATAATGCTGCTGTTCTTTCTCATCCACTGAAATACCTTCAAATATCAGATAATCTTTGTAATTTGGAGTGATTGGGCTAGGTTTGAAAATT
Source organism: Acidithiobacillus sp. (assembly GCA_041676785.1). GTDB lineage: Bacteria > Pseudomonadota > Gammaproteobacteria > Acidithiobacillales > Acidithiobacillaceae > Acidithiobacillus. Next base: position 11,539 of record JBAYRF010000027.1, read on the forward strand.
GGATTTTTAATTCCATACTTTGTCATTCCTTCCTTGACAAGGCTAACACGCATATGAACCCAACCAGCCATTTCTATGGCACCACAAAAGGTGATTTCGCCGTCGCCTTGACTGAAATGCAGATCCCCAACAGATAAACCTGCACCATCCACATATACTGGAAAGAAAATCTGAGATCCTCGTGACAAATCTTTGATGTCGCAGTTTCCTCCGTGTTCACGCGGCGGCACTGTACGCGCTCCTTCGGCTGCAGCCTTTGCCAGAGCATCACCTGTGAGCTTGCCCATATGCGCAGTTTTGGCAAACGGGGGATTTGCCAACGGAGGAACTCTACCTGGATCAGTAGCAATAAAATCGATCTCGCGGGCGTTCCACTTGTCTAGCGTTGCTTGATCGGGCAGGCAACCGATCAATCCTGGATGAATCAGGCCAGCGAAATTAACTCCAGGAATATGACGTGAACTAGTAAACATACCATGAAAATCCCAGATCGATTTTTGTGCATTAGGAAAGTGTTCCGTCAGGAAACCGCCTCCATTATTTTTACTGAAGAAACCATTAAAACCCCAAAGACTCTCTGCTTTCGTACCAATATCTAACAAGTCCACCACTAAAAGATCACCAGGCTCAGCCCCTTCAATGCCTACTGGTCCCGACAAAAAATGCACGGTGCTCAGATCAATATCACGTACATCATCGGCACAATCGTCATTTTTGATATACCCACCAGTCCAATCATATGTCTCTAGAATAAAATCATCTCCTGGTTTTACCCAAACCGCCATCGGGATATCTGGATGCCAACGATTGTGAATCTGTGCATTTTCATAGGGTGACTGCGATAAATCAACCTTAATGAGCGTATCAGGCATAAATAGAACTCCCCATAATTAATGAATGATCAACAAGAGACAGATTTTACTGGAACACCCTTAATCTCGGACTTACAAATATCTCCACACATCGAATCAAGACTGCAGCAAAGAGAGCATATGGGTCCATCATGGTGTGGACAACAAGCCATATCTTCTTTTTCATATTCAAATCCACAAGTTGTGCAGGTTAAGATGTCATGATGAGTACCCGCATGATAATGTGGATCTCTCGCTATGTAGTATTTACCCTTTGTTAAGATTGCTATAATCGGTGACAAAGCAAACGCCACAAACAATGCAATAAAGGCACTGAACGATTCACCCCATGGTCCAAATGCCCCAAAAAATGCTGCAACAGAAATGATCGAAGCTATTACCATTGCACCAAAACCTACAGGGTTAAAATTATATAAATGTGCCCGCTTGAATTCCACATAAGAGGGACTTAGCTTAAGCAATGGCTTGTTAATAACAAGATCCGCAACTACTGCACCAATCCATGCTACAGCGATATTAGAATAGAATCCCAATATGCTTCCCAAAATAGAAAACATATTTCCTTCCATGAGTGCTAACGATATACCCACATTTAGGAAAATATAAAACACTCTTCCAGGATGTTTGTGTATTAACCTAGAAAAGAAGTTTGACCATGAAAGCGAACCAGAATAGGCATTTGTAACATTAATTTTAATCTGCGACATAAAAACGAAAATAGCTGCCAGAATTAAGGCAACAGCCGGAAAAGCATAACCAAATCCTGTAATGTACATGTGGATGGGTTGATTTGCATTAGCCATCGGAGTGCCATGAGAAACTGCCACCGAGGCCAAGAATGATCCCATCAGCTGTTTTGTAGCCCCAAGAACAACCCAACCAGGTCCGGCAATCAGCACCGCTGCCCACCACACCCACTTCTTATTTTTCCGTTCTTTAGGCATAAATCGAAGGTAATCAGCCTGCTCTCCAATCTGCGCGATAAGAGACAACGCGATGCCCGCTGCACTTCCCCATAGGAGCGGATTAAAGTGACTTCCACTGGTTGATTCACCCGCAAAACTTACCCATTTACCTACTGCAGAAGGATCTCCCACTAAGATCGCAACAACCGGAATAACAAACATGCTGATCCATATGGGATTTGTCCATTTCTGCAGCACGGATAGAGCCGTCATACCAAAGACGACTAATGGAATAATAATCAACGATGATATGACGTAGGAAATTGCAATGGGTATTCCAAAAAATAAAGTGAAGGCCTGAGACATTACCGAACCTTCTAATGCAAAGAAAATAAACGTGAAAGAAGCATAGATTACAGAAGTAATCGTTGATCCTAGGTAGCCGAATCCTGCACCACGCGTTAGCAAATCGACATCAACATTGTATTTAGAGGAATAATAGGCAATGGGTATGCCCGTAAGAAAAATAATCAAAGCCGCAGTCAGGATTCCCCAGAAAGCATTTTGAAATCCATACTGAATAGCTAGAGAACCTCCGATGGCAAGATCTGCCAAATATGCGATACCTCCTAGTGCAGCCATAGCTACCGCATATTCTGACCACTTGCGAAAACTAGAAGGCGCGTAACGTAAAGAATAATCCTCAAGAACAGGGTTGTTTACCAAACTTCCAAAAAATCTTTTTTTTGCTCCGGTACTGGTTGTACTTGCCATATGGTTTCTCCTTAGTATCCAACCAAAGTAGTTTTCGGGAATTAACAAAGCAGTTTTCATGCCACCCATAAATACTGCTTCATATTGGCATTACAACATCATAGGAAGTGTTCATCCCATCAATCTGTGCACCATAATGGCAATTACCGCACCAATTTGGTGCTTGTAGTGGGTAATAATGACAGAGGGCTTGGCGCGTAAAAATCGATTATAGCTAGTAGTTGTCGATGTACAACAGCTTTGTGGCAAGTTGGCATAAGTATTGCTTTACATTATTACCACACACCTTTTAAGGAGCACCGTATAATGCGTATCAAATCAACTGTCATATTCATTAGTTTAGCAATGATGGGGGTCATAGGTTTGAATGGAACAGCAATGGCTAGCGGCTTTTCTATCCCGCCACCCCTTAAATTCAATGCGGGTCCACTGGGTGAGCTCAATGTTCAAGGTGTGGCCTCAGCAATCGGATTCGCACAGACCAATCCTTCTGCTCCGGGTAATGGACTTAACAGTAAAAATTTTGGGGCCGCCATCAGCAATGGACTCATAATGATTAACAAGTCTACCGGCTTGGTGCAATTCAACCTGATTGCCGGTGCTTACAACTTCCCCAACCTCGGACAACCTTTTGCGTCGGCAAGTAGCGCCATTAATGATTTTACCGCTCTGCCTGAAGCCTATATTTCCATTGTTCCAAGTGCCAACTTCTCCATTAGTGCCGGACAACTCCCGACCCTTTTGGGTTATACGGGAACCCTAGATTTTAACCGCATGAACATCGAAGGTGGTTTCCCATGGACCATTCAACCCTCTTATAGTCGCGGCGTTCAAGTTAATTATTCTACAGGCCCCGTTTCAGCTTCCTTGTCGTGGAATGATGGATATTTTTCCAATAGATATAATGTATTGTCTGGTCTTCTTACCTACACGATCAATTCTGAAAACGCACTCTCCTTTTATGCCGCTGGCAACTTGGGACATACCGGGACCGTCAGCGACCTATCTTCTTTGGCATTTTCTAAAAATGGATATGTAGACAGCTCCCTCGTATATGACAATAGTGATCTGTTCGGCCTCTATTACACGTATAGTGGTAGCAATTTCACAATTACTCCAGAAGTTCAGTACATGTATACTCCCACCAATTCTGCATTTGGTACCACTCAAAGTTCATACAATATTAGCGCTATGATTCACGGGGCTTACTACCTCAATGCCAACTGGTCCATTGCGGGTGGTGTTGATTATGAAAGCGCGAGCAATGGTGGGGAGGGATCTGCGGCAACCAACGGCTACTTTGGATATGGCCCAGGCTCCAGCGCTTTAGGCCTTATGATCACCCCTACCTATACCGATGATGGTTATTTCATTCGTGATGAACTGTCTTATGTTCGGCTCACAAATTATACAAACGGTTTTGGTAGCAACAACAGCCCTGATCAGATTCGGGATATTCTGGAAACCGGTTTCTGGTTTTAATCCTTTTCCGTATTTATAGCGTAGAAGTCACAAAGTTCACCACCTGCTCAAGACCCTCGCCAGTTTTCAGGTTGGTGAACACAAACGGGCGTCCTTCACGCATTTTTTGAGTGTCCTGTTCCATGACCTTCAGACTCGCTCCCACATATGGGGCGAGGTCCATTTTGTTGATCACTAACAAGTCTGACCGGGTAATACCTGGCCCGCCTTTGCGGGGAATTTTATCGCCCGCAGATACATCTATCACATAAATACTGAGATCGACTAGCTCAGGACTAAACATAGCTGCCAAATTATCACCGCCACTTTCTACAAATAATAATTGCACCATTGGAAAACGAATTTCCAGATCTTCTAAAGCGGCGAGATTCATAGAAGCGTCTTCGCGTATGGCGGTATGTGGGCAACCACCTGTTTCGACGCCGACTATACGTTCGGCTTCCAACGCACCGCTGCGTACCAAAAATTCGGCGTCTTCCCGGGTATAAATATCATTAGTCACTACGGCGATATCATATTGGCCACGTAACGCTTTACAAAGTGCTTCGACCAATGCCGTCTTTCCTGAGCCCACCGGCCCGGCAATTCCGATTCGCAACGCATCCATCTCTTCACTCCTTGATATTTTAGCTTCGATACAGACGGCTATATTGTGTTTCGTGTCCCATAGACGCCAATGACTGACCTGCCGTCCAGCAATATAAGTCCTCATTGCGGACCTGTATGGCGAAATTGGTGGCACTATGAATAGGCTCATGCAGTGCCGCAATCAATTGTTGTCCTTGTAATTGCCCCAAAGGAATCAGTTTGACACCCGCCGTAACGAGATTACTGAGCCAACTATGAATATATGCATAAATCGCTTCAAAAATTGGCAATTGCCAGTGTGCGGCAAGGGCTGCGTAAACGCTGACATATTGGTCCGGTGGCTGTGGCAAGCGCAAGGGGTTCTCTAAAGCTTGCGAAAGACGCCACAATGCTCGTGCCATCATTTTACCCTGCTCTCGCAACTCCTCACTCTCCCGACTGGCGACTAACCAGGCATCCCATCTGTAGATCGCTCCGAGATCGTCACAAGATACCGCCATCATGATGCGATAAATAATGGCGGCATCTATACGGATCGGACCAAACTGCAAAAGACTACTTAACCACGCTCCTAGGCTAGCCTGGTCATTGATACGGTTCTCAGCGACCAAATATTCCAGCCCCTCGGAATAAGCAAATGCCCCTACCGGTAAAGACGCGCTACTGATTTGTAGCAATCGTCCCAAGGCCTGCGCATCAAGCGCCATATCAGTTAGTGATGGTGATGCACATACGCGCCGGCATCTGGTAGGAATGGACTATGCTCTTCCGTAATACACAAGCTACCTAATTGCTCAATGAGATGCAGCAGGACATGATCAGGCTTAATACGCAAATATTGTTCGGTGACCTCCATCGCTACATGGCGATTGCCTAGATGATATGCTGCGCGCAGTAACGCCAAAGGATGATTGGCGCGAATCGTATAAACCGCTTCCGGTTCCGCAATCACCCGGATGATAGCCTCGCCCTTTTCAGTCAGCAAAACATCTCCTGGATACAGCACGCTGCCTCTAGGTAACTGCAGATGAATACCTCGACCATCCGGCAAGGTGAACTGTTGACGGGCCTTTTCCCGCATCTCAGCAGTCATGGCATAGTTTATCGCCTCATCACTACCTGCGACTGGCGAACGTGTCCGGCTCGTAATTATGATCATATTCAGAACAGAAAATAGCGTTGCGTTAACGGAAGATCTTGAGCGGGTTCACAACGCAGCACCACGCCATCGGCACGCACCTCATAGCTTTGGGAATCTACTTCCATATTTGGCAAGTAATCATTGTTTTTCATGTCTTTTTTTCCTAGGCCACGGGTGTTTTCGACGGGCAAAACCCGACGTTGCAGACCCAATCGACCCGCAATGCCTTGCTCCCAGGCAAACCGTGAAACGAACGTCATGGATGTTTGCTGTTGCGCAGCACCAAAGGCAGCAAACATAGGGCGACCATATACCGGCTGGGGGGTGGGGATGCTCGCATTGGCATCCCCCATTTGTGCCCATGCAATCATACCGCTTTTCAGCACTAAATCGGGTTTTACTCCAAAAAAGGCGGGGCGCCAAAGAACCAGATCCGCTAACTTGCCCACTTCGACAGATCCCACATGCGCGGCTATACCGTGGGTGATGGCGGGATTGATCGTATATTTGGCAATGTAGCGCTTCACCCGGCCATTATCCTGCTCCGCCGGATCTCCCGGTAAACTTCCACGCTGGATTTTCATTTTATGAGCGGTTTGCCAAGTCCTTAGAAGGACTTCTCCTACTCGGCCCATCGCCTGTGCATCCGAAGCCATCATAGAAATCGCGCCAAGATCATGGAGAATATCTTCAGCCGCAATGGTCTCACGTCGGATACGGGACTCTGCAAAAGCCAGATCTTCAGCGATGCCAGGGTCCAAGTGATGACAAACCATGAGCATATCCAAGTGCTCTTCAATGGTGTTGACCGTGTAAGGTCGCGTCGGATTAGTCGAAGAAGGAAGCACATTGGCCTCCCCGCAGACTTTGATGATGTCCGGCGCATGCCCCCCACCTGCCCCTTCCGTATGATAACTATGAATTGTCCGCCCTTTAAAAGCACGAATGGTGTTTTCCACAAACCCCGCTTCGTTCAAGGTGTCCGTGTGGATGGCTACTTGCACATCGTAGGCATCCGCCACACCTAGGCAGCAATCAATGGCAGCAGGCGTTGTTCCCCAGTCTTCATGGAGCTTAAGACCAATGGCCCCCGCTTCAACCTGCTCCTGCAGGGCTTCTGGTTTTGCCGAATTTCCTTTACCCAGAAAACCCAGATTCATGGGAAAAGCCTCGGCAGCCATCAGCATTTGTTGTAGGTACCAAGGACCAGGTGTACAAGTCGTGGCATTAGTCCCAGCAGCAGGGCCCGTTCCCCCTCCCAACATCGTGGTTACGCCGGATGCGAGTGCCGTTTCAATCAGTTGCGGGCATATAAAATGAATATGAGAGTCAATACCCCCTGCCGTAACAATCATCCCCTCACCCGCAATGATTTCCGTCCCCGGCCCAATGATGATATCCACACCAGTTTGGGTATAGGGGTTACCCGCTTTACCGATAGCGGCAATTCTTCCCAAGCGTACGCCAATATCGGCCTTAATAATTCCCCACCAGTCGATAATGACCGCATTGGTGATAACCAAGTCCATGGCGCCTTCCGCTTGGGTAATGGGCGACTGACCCATGCCGTCGCGAATCACCTTACCTCCCCCAAATTTGACCTCATCACCATATTGGGTCAGATCCCGCTCGATCTGAATCAGCAAAGCCGTATCCGCCAAGCGCAGGCGATCTCCGGTTGTCGGCCCGTAGTGCTCCGCATAAGCACCCCTGTCCATTTGTGCCATAGTCTTCAGTGCTCCCCGAGTGGGCCTTCCACCAGCCCATTAAATCCGAAAACCTGTCTTTCACCGGAATAAGGGATCAACATCACTGTACGACTGTCTCCCGGTTCAAAACGCATCGCCGTGCCCGCAGGAATATCCAGTCGCATTCCATACGCTTGTTTGCGGGGAAATTGCAAGGCGCTGTTCACTTCGTAAAAATGAAAATGGGAACCGACTTGTATCGGACGATCAGCCACATTGGTCACCGCCACGGCAATGACTTCCCGACCAGCATTGAGCGTTATAACACCTTCTGCAGGAAACACTTCTCCCGGAATCATGACACTGCTCCTTGTAATCGCCTATTCAGCGGATCGGGTTATGTACCGTGACCAGTTTGGTACCATCTGGGAATGTAGCTTCGACCTGCACGTCGGCGATCATTTCAGGCACACCTTCCATCACCTCGTCGCGGTGAAGGATCTGGCTGCCTTCACTCATCAACTGGCTGACCGATTTCCCGTCTCTAGCACCTTCCAGAATCGCCGCAGAAATATAGGCAACCGCTTCCGGATAATTGAGCTGCAAACCCCGAGCTTTGCGCCTCTCTGCCACCAGAGCTGCTGTAAAAATCAGTAGCTTATCCTTTTCTTGGGGGGTCAAATGCATAATTTCCTCAATGTCATGTATTCCAGACTCTGGGCAAACAGACAGGTCTTTGCCACGCATGCTGACGTAAACGCTGCCAGATCGCGATAAAGCAGGAACGGGCTTCGGCCGTAGACGATCCTCGATAACGTGCCACCAACCCCTCCGGCAAACGACTGATGCCCATCTCTCCCTGACGACTCTGAGACTGCCACCACTGGCAACAATCCTCAAGTAATTCTCGTGTCACCGTCAGACCGATCCAGACCAGCGTGCCGATAACTGCTTCGCCCCGGAGCCCGAGTTGCGAATCCAGCAGGGCGCAACCACCCTGAAGCTGCTGACGATCAATCCAAAGCGGTTTATCACCTCTCCACACTTCTGTTGCCGATTGCCAGTGTCCCTCTGAAAAGCGCTCCCCAGCAGCGGTTCTACCGAAACGCACGATATCCCAGCCTAGCCAATGCGCGTTAGAGGCCAGATCAACCCGGGAATGCTGACACCAATTCGCACCATTAAAGACAATGACTTCTTGGGGCAACCATTCCAGATATGCACCCTCTGCTAAACACAACTCCACACGTTGGCTCGCATGCGTCGCACTCCGGTATATTTTTGTAGCTCCAGGACTCGTGAGCAGAACCTGAGCGTTTTCACGCAAGTCCACCATCACATGCAGTTTGTCGTCATTAGCAACGCCGCCCGGTGGATGAAGAATCACGCCGTGGCAGTGCCTCGGACCCTCTGGATACAAGGGCTTCTGAAAAGCCAGCGGCAAGGAGGCCTCTTGTCGCCGCAACACCGTGTCACCTTGTACACAATCAAAAGAAAGCGATAAGGTGCCGGACCAACTACTCATTCTCAGACCAAGTCCGACCGTATCGCACTAAACATGCAAAGCATTTCTGCAGCCAGATGGGCGCCTGAAATCGCCGTGATTTCAGAATGATCATAGTGCGGTGCCACTTCAACCACGTCCGCTCCAATAAGCTGAATCCCATTCAGACCACGCAAAATGGCTAAGGCTTGCGCATTACTTAATCCGCCGATCACTGGAGTTCCCGTACCAGGAGCTGCCGAGGGATCCAGACAATCAATATCAAATGTTAAATATACCGGTTGGTCTCCAATAATTTCACGGATGCGCGTGACCACTTCAGCAACTGTCAACTCGTGCACTTCCGGAGCAGTAATCTGATGAACACCCATCGTGTCTTCATTCCATGTTCGGATACCAATTTGAACCGATTTATCGACATCTATAAGACCATCTTTAATAGCTTTGTAGAACATTGTACCATGATCAATACTATCCCAGCTAAGATCTGGCCAAGTATCACTATGGGCATCAAAATGAAGCAAACTCAATGGCCGCTTATAGTACTCTGCGTGAGCAATAAGCAACGGATAGGTCACATAATGAGCCACCAAAGCTAAGCATTTTACATCCTTCATAAAGAATATTTTGAGCATGCTCTACAATTGCATTGCTAATATTTAACGGATTATGAGCATCTAATTGCAAATCACCACGGTCTACCACCTGAATTCGTTCAAGAGGCGTAAAACCCCAAGGAAATAGTTTACGTCGACCCAATTGCGCACTAGCTGTCCTGATAGCAGCCGGACCAAAACGCGCTCCAGGTCTATAAGTGGTAGCCAAATCGAAGGGAATACCACTAATAACCACGTCAGGCTTACCAACAAGCTCACTATCACAGCGCATAAAAGTATTGATGGCATTATAAGTATTTAAGGGCATCGTAGCATCACTCTCCAAAGATTACCTGATTTATAGGGCGGTTTCAATTCCGAACTAATGGGGCAAACCGCCTTGTTCACTGAGCTCCCATCGTGGCATCGGACCGCAGATGAAGAAAGGGGACGTTCATCCCATTAGTCATTCTTGAGCGCGCCCTTCTTTACTGCTCTGAGCCATATAGTTCTTAATTCCATAGTCACGTCCGCACCGGTTATTCAATCTTACAAGCAAACATTGTGCCGCAATCTATCTATGATAAATGAGAACACATCAGTTTATAATGCAGAAATAAATATACAGCAGTTAAGTAACTAATTATAATTAATTAAAACTTTTTGCGATGATCACATGTCAGGCTTTGACATTCCTGATCATCCGGCCAAAACCAGTATATTGGTTCGAGTAGTTATCACTGCCACCTGCACGCATGCACGCATGCACGCATGCACTATGTTAGGGAGAAAACAGCCTCCACGCCCCAATTTTGTGCATGAATACTGCATTTCATCAGATCAGCTTCTTATGCCAGAACTCAGCTGCGCCTGCTTCTGGATTGCTATAAGGCGTAAAGCCTGCATTGGAATAGAGCGACTTGGCTGAGTGATTGTATTGCAGCACCTCCAGAGTAACCTTACAGCAACCCATCCGCACCGCTTCTGCACTAATACTCTCGATCAAGGCTCGACCCACCCCCCGCCTCTGATATTTATCAGCCACATAAAGGTCGTGTATATTTAATAATGGTGCACATTGAAAAGTGGAAAACCCTTCTAAGAAAACACTAACTCCAACTGCCTCTTCATTATCCAGATAAGCTAGAAAAGCATGTATCCAAGGCCTCTCCGCTAATTCAGACCAGAGTTTTTTCTGCTGAGAATCTGACAATCTCTTATTTTGGCCCATCGGATGATAGGCATAATCATTCAATAACATAAGAAAGTTATTTTTTCTCAAGCCTGAGTTGAAATCTACCTTCTCAATTCTTGCTGCCATAAGTTTAATCTCCTATGAATACTTACTCTTTTATTATATTTAAATCTTCAAGATAATGATTTGTTTGGCGCGCCTGCACCACTGCCTCCTTAAACAAATCAGCATACATTAGATGTTCTTCATTCTGCAGCCTACTCACATCATTTCCTAATGGATCACATATACAGCTTTTCCCAAAATAATTGAAAAGACTATCATGACCTATATAATTGGCATAAGCCACATAAACAGTATTTTCCTGTGCGCGGGCGGGCACCAACCTTTCCGATACCGACTCATAAGGTGTCATATTGGCTGTAGGGACTATAATCAATTCAGCGCCAGCTAAGGTTAAGGCTCGTGCTACCTCTGGAAATTCGATGTCATAACAAATCGCAAATGAAATTGCAAAGCCCTTTATATTAATTAATGGACTCAAATGATGTCCTGCTGAAAACTGTTCACGGTCTACATTACCAAACAAATTTACCTTGCGGTAGGTAATAAGGATATCACCCCTAGCACCAATACAATTTACTGCATTGTAACAATGACCTGACCCGTCTGATTCAGGATACCCATAAACAATCGTAAGTCCATTTTCAAGAGCGATCCGTGAAATAGCCTGCGCAGAATTTCCATCGTAAGCTTCTGCAAGGCTGTGAGTCAGATTTGAACCCAACACGTAGCCGGTAAGATACATCTCTGGAAAAATCAGAATATCCAAATTATTAGACTTTGCGATTCTTACTACATTTCGCATTTTATTGATATTTTTGGTCACATCTGGTTCTCCAGGACTACATTGATAAACCCCAATTCTTAGCATGCTGACTGTGTTCATTATGTCCCTCATTGATGTATTAAATATCAATTTTAAATCATTACTAAAATTAAACATAGTTAATGAAGCTTTACGTTCGTCACATTCTTATCTGGCAATACGTATAAGCACTCAATTTTATATGTTATTTTTTCTAGAGCATCCCGTGGGATGAAGCAATCCACCATCCGTATCATGCAGTAATCCTATGTAAATTAATAAGTTATTCATAGAACTTTGATTCAGAACTTCTGAAGCTGTAGCAACTACCTATGATTGTGCAATCCATAGCATTTTTTGACCTCAACAACGTAAAGCATATTTTGTGCCATATATTGATGATGATTAGTCTCTTCAGTTATGATGCCTGTCAGGGTAGATACCGTTTAAAGCCTATGCAAGAGCTTTTCTAGGATCGAATGAGTGTCCAGATTTCAGACCCACATAGGCGATATGAAGGATCTTACGCATGACAGCAATAACCACCTGCATAGGGCGCTTACCTCAGTCGAGCAAGCGGTGGCGGAAAGCCATAATTACCGGATTGTAGCGTTTGGCGGTGAGCACCGACATGTACACAGCATTTCGCAGGAGCACATTGCCGATCTTCGCAATAGGGCTTTTCCCGGCCCACTGGCCAGATTGTCGGATACGTGGATTGAGCACTGTATAAGCGAACCATTATTTTCTAAGCAGAATTGAACTGCCGCTGATTTTGAGGAGGCCTTTTACACCTAAAATCGGCTGCTCGCTCTTCAGATTGCATCAATGAGTTATGTGGGATTGATGTCGATACCGGATTGCGAGACGGTACTAGCAGCAAAGCATATAAAAGTATTAAAGTTCATGAAACGTAAAATCAATAACTTGTGCCGTGCCAATGAAATTCTGAAGTTGACCAGTGCAATTTTTGTCCAAACTGCTATAAAACAGCGAGCGTCTCGCCAAAGCGAATGTTGCACTCTCCGTTAGCAGCAAGGACGACGACGATGGCAACGCCCTAGCCGAGACGGTCAATGGGCTATACAAGGCGGAACTTATTCTTAGGCGCGGCCCGTGTGAAGAACATGGGAAGCGAAAGAACTGCGGTTCACTCTTACGCTTTACCACGCCCATAATAAACCTGCGCCACATAGCGCCCTCGCCCGTCACCATGACCAAGATCCTAGGCAACGAGGACGAGGGCTTCCCGCAGGCCATAGCCGCTCTCCCGGTAAAAGGTCATGGCCTGATTGGCCCAAGCATAACGAAGCGCATGAGAGGCTTTCGCCCCCCTGAGTCCAACCTTGCGCAACATGCGGTGATATCGGTCATAGGCCGACTTCAGCGTGCCGCTGTTGCCGTTGATGAGGTAACTGGCCTGATTCTGGTTCAGCACTTGTTGTGCAAAGCGGATAGATTCTAGGGCGCTTTCTTCATTTATCACATGCTGTTTTCGAGGTCGGCCCCCCTTGGTCCCCTCGATGACGTGGATGGCGCTTTCTTTCAGCACTTCTTGCTCCCAGCGGATGAGAGTATCTGCTCTGGGGCGTAATGCCTCCAATGCCCGAAGTCCGAGCTTCCTTTGCAGGGTCATCACGGCAGCCACACCGCCGGTAGGGTCCAGTTGCAGCACCTGCGCCCATGCCTCTTGGTAATGAGCGTCATCAATGGCTTCATGAGTTCCATCCCGGGAGGCGCCCGACAGGCCGAGCGCGGCATTGCTCAAATCTCGATGTTCGGCAAAGGGGCCCCGCCCGGCGGCAGTCAGCACCGTTCGGAGCGCCGCCATGGTATTTTGCCGGGTTCTTAGTCCGAGGTTTCGCTGACCGAGTGCGTCTATGTAGCCTTTGATCTGCCTTACCTTGATATCTTCAATATGACGGGTCTGGATATTCTGTTGCCGTAGGTACCGACAAAACGCTTTAACGACCCGTTCCCGATGCTCTCGCGTGCGCAGTGCACCGCCGGCGTTGCGTGCCGTGCGTAACATTTCATTTTGTAACGACATAACGCTTCTCCCTATTAAAAGCACACTTAAAAAACATAACGGCGGGCGAGCAGTAGGCTGAGGTGGATTGCATGTGTATTAGAGAACGCACTACCCGCACCTTCCGATGCGCTCAGCCTGAATCATCACGCCCGCCGAATGAATCCGGTGAGTTTTGGAGGGTGACGTAGCAGACCGTGGTCCGTACGCCGCTTACGCGGAACACCCTTACCCCGGTGAGGGGGTACTCGTTAGTGATGATTCGTATGCGTAGTTGCGTCCTTGAGGCCCTTGGCCTTTCCGATTAAAAATCCGTTATCGCGCCGGTCCTCTGGCGTGGGTTGCATGGGCATTCTTGACTGCAGAATGCGGTGACATTTTGCGCGTTTGGTCTTGCGACCAGATAAGCGCTGCATTTGAGCCCTGTTTTCCTTGGCGTCACTTTGCGTGCGCACGGCACGCGGGATATCGCGTTTTATCGTCCACTTCGAGTACTGCGTAATCATCTTCATCTCCTGAGACGAGTCATGCTCGTCGGTTTTCTGGCCAGCGGGCTGGCGTTTTCGGTTTCGGCGGGTTCCCCGTCGAGATGACGGACTCTGTCCGTTTAATAACTTCACGCATTGGTGAAGCAGGTCATCGAGCATATCGCCCTCGTAAGCGGTCCTATCCGGACAGGAAAATCTTCAGGTGCTACTCCCTGATCAATGCAATGTAGGTATGGTATGCCGCGAGAGGGGCTGTGCGTGCGTGATTACCGCGTCATTTTTGCAGGTTATGCGTGGGAATCTTCAAGGCGCTGTGATTTGAGAAAAAACCGCGCGAAATTTCTCCAAAATCGGTGTGGTAATTTGTAATTGTCCTCGACGCCGGGTTGAGGCTGAAAAAATCTTGGAGGTTTTTTATGACGACGAACAAAACTTCTTCCTGTACTGGATGGGTGTTAGCCACCACCTTTTTGGGTATCAGTCTGGTTATCCTGACCGCGATGTTGGCTTATCGGCGCTATCCGGAAATGGGATGGCTACTTCCAGCGCTGGGTGCCTCTATCTGGGTCAGTACATCGCTCTTTTGGCTGGCTGGCAAACTGCAACGGGAGCAGCCTGGAAACGATATCCATCCCCTAATATATTTTTTATCCGCGTTTTTTACATTGACGATCGGTGGTTTTCTGTTTGCTGCTGCGGTCTATCAGCCGCTTGCGCACTGAGTGACGACTTATTGAGGGTCAAACAGCGCTGATTAGGAGCATATAAGCAGCAACTCCTGCCGCTCCTCCATCTCTCCTTCGCCGCCATCTCCCCGTTGAGCGGTGGGATGGCGATGGGGGATTGGTCATTAAGCGATAAGGTGGGGATATTCAGAATGCAGAAAGTGGCAACGC
>JBAYRF010000028.1:0-26031 GCA_041676785.1 Acidithiobacillus sp.
CGGTATTGCTTGGTTATCCGGCGCTTGGTTTGTGGGCATGGCCCTACATCTCAAGGCACTGCCCGAAGGCTCGGAAATGGATCAATACGCCCGCAGCATGTTCGCTTACTCCATCTCTTACCTGTTTTTGCTATATACTGCCTTGATATTGGGGAAGCTGGTGATGATCCAAGGACTCCTTTGAGAGTCCAAGATTTATGGAGAAAGGGGATTGCGGATGATGCTCAGTAAAACCACAAATATGCGTAGTTGATTCTATCTGAATGAGTAATGACAAGGAGCAGCATTCGCACGCGGCAGTTTTTTGCCACTCGAGCGGCAAAAAACAGTCATTCAGGCAATGATCAATACCTTTAACGAGTGGTACTAGTAATGTATGTTTTCAGGGAGCAGTACAATTTGCTTCAAGCGCCTCATATTCTATTAAGAATGGTAGTAAGTTAGGGTTCAAAGCGACAGCTACAGGACTACAGGAAAGTCGGGTTAGTGATCTGAACTTAGGAACGAGCTGGGGCGCACAAAAGGCTATGGTTATCACGGAACAGGCCATAAATATATTGAATCAGATGAGCACGGATCTGGGCGCGGTGCAAAAGCGTTTGCAGAGTTCTGTAATTAAAGCGTATCTGAAGTTGTTACCCTGATGACAAGCAGATAAATCTTTATCCAGAGTTTTCTGTGCGATAGATCAGTGAAATGTTTCATCAGTTCTTCATCAGGCAATCTCAGTGCTAGAATCAGCCCTCGGTTTTTATCCTGAATCGGGAGCGGAAATGACTTTCATAAAAATTACAGGAACTGCCTTTATCATTTTGTTTTTCAATGTAAACACGGTGGCACAAGCCGAGAATAGTGCTACAACGTGGCAAGCCTTGAAAAACTGGGGTGTGCAGCAGTGGTCTTCGGCGACAGCCACGATGCCGCGCACTCCCATCACAGTGCCAGCCCAAGGCAGTATTGAAGTGGCCTTTTCTCCGCCGGGCGGGGCAACAGCGGCCATAGTGCGTGCGCTCGGGGAGGCTCGACAGCGGGTCTGGATACAGGCTTACAGCTTCACCAGTGCGCCAATCGCTAAAGCAGTGCTGGCGGCTGCGCGTCGGGGCGTAAATGTGCAGGTGGTTTTGGATAAAAGTCAGCGTACCCAAAAGTATTCCGTAGCCGATTTTTTCGCCAACCAAGGGGTGCCCGTATATATCGACGATCAACATGCTATTGCCCATAACAAAGTCATGGTCATTGATTCGGGAACGCTCATCACCGGTAGTTTTAATTTCAGCAAGGCGGCAGAACAGGCTAATGCGGAAAATTTATTGATCTTTCGCGATAATCCTGTTCTACAAAAGCTTTATGCGGATAATTTTCGCTTTCATCTCAGTCACTCCACGGCTTATCAGCCCCGCCATGGGCGCGATTGAATTTGATGGCTGCGTGGGCATTTAGACCAAGCCCTCCAGTAACTGTACGTCTACCAAGCTCCCCGCTGGAGCATCCTCTGCTTCGGCGGCGAGTATGATGAGGCAGTCGGCGTGCGCCATTCCGCTCATGATATGCGAGGCTTGCTGTCCGACCCCGGCAACCTGCAGGCCGTTTTCCCCTTGTACTAAAACGCCACGTTGGAAATCCGTACGTCCGGCTTTCTTTTTGAGCGCACTGGTGAGCGGTAACTGCACTGTTGTCGCCGTCCATGGAGCGGTTTTACCCATGCGTTTGAGGATGCTGGGGCGAACAAATTGATAAAAAGTCACCATGGTGGATACGGGGTTGCCGGGCAAGCCGAAAAATGTGGCCTGACCCAGTTTTCCGAAAGCCAAAGGACGACCCGGTTTCATGTTCATTTTCCAAAAGTGAATGCTCCCAAGACGCCCTAATAACTCGGCGATATAATCGGCATCACCCACAGATACCCCTCCGGTGCTTATGACCATATCGGCTATTTCGGAAGCGCTGTGCAAGGCCGCTTCTAGGCGTGCGGGGTCGTCAGGGATACGACCCAGATCAATGATCGTACAACCCAAACGTTCGAGCATGCTCCCCAGGGCGTAGCGATTACTGTCATAGATTTGCCCTGGTGCCAAGACGCTACCCAGTGCGCGCAGTTCGTCGCCGGTGGAAAAAAAAGCCACCCGTAAGCGGCGAAAAACCGCAATTTCGGCGAACCCTAGGCTGGCAAGCAGGCCGATATGCGCAGGTCGCAGCAAGGTTCCCGCCGCCAATGCCGGGGTTCCTGCCCGCAGGTCTTCTCCGGCCTGACGAATGTTGGCACCAGCTTTAATCTCCACCTGCGCAGTCACTTCTTCGTTGGTCACGGTGGCCTTTTCCTGAACCAACACCGCATCAGCGCCTGTGGGTAGTACGGCACCGGTCATGATACGCACACATTCGCCGGGGCCGACAATGCCCGGAAAAGGGTGTCCGGCAAAGCAGGCGCCAATGAGTTTGCGAGGCTGATCGCTATCGCTACTGCGGAGGGCGTAACCATCCATAGCCGAATTGGGCCAAGCGGGGACATCGCTGGGCGCGAGAACGTCTTGCGCCATGACGCGTCCCGCAGCCGCACTGAGATGGATGATTTCGATGGCCACTACTGCCGGACTGGCAGCCAGAATCGCTGTGCGGGCTTCTTCTACGCTTTTAGCCAAAGGATCATGTTCATTATCACTGCAGCAGTGTGCCATTTAGCTTTCCTTGTTCATCCAAGACATAATAAATTGTGCAATACTTTCTGGTGCGTTGAGGTCGAGAACCGCGCAGGGCGATTCCAGAGCCTGATCGCTGGCTACCGCTATGATCTGCGTGTCAGCGACGGCCAGCAAGGGGTGCCCCAGTTGCGGTCGGTGTACTTCTATTTTGGCGATGGGCAGTGCCTTGTTGCCCTCCATGAGTAGTAAATCCGGTGGCGGCTGCAAATTTGCGCGGAGCTCCGCCAAGGAAAACTGGCTAGGTGCTGGACGCGTCATGAACCAGCGTTTTGGTCCCTGTAAAATCAGCATGTCCGCACCCGCCTCCCGCAGGCGATAACTGTCCTTGCCGGGGGTGTCCCATTCGACATCATGATGGGTAGATTTCACGACCGCAACGCTCAGACCGGCGGTACGCAACAATGGAATCAGTGCGCAGAGCAATGTGGTTTTGCCGCTTCCGCTGTATCCTATCACACCTAACGTGTGCATGGCAGATCTCCGGGCTTGTTGGCATTGCGTAGGCATGTCTCGTCCAAATCGAGGGTTGTAAAATTCAATCCTTGGAACCAGCCCCGCGCGCGCCGTTCACCGGAATCGAGATATTGTTGGAGATGTGCCGAGAGGGTGCGGCGACACAGTAGAATCACCGCGTGCCAGTGATCGGCGCTGCGTACTACGACGAGGTCGCTTGGCCCTTTTGCAGCCCACATTTGCCGGACAATATCGTGCGGCAGTAAAGGGCTGTCGACGGGAATACTGGCTACCCATTCCTGAGTGGCGGCTGCGAGTCCGGCCTGAAGGCCCATTAGTGGCCCCTCATATCCCGACTGTTGATCAGTAATCACGGGATAACCCAGCGCGCGATAATCCTCTAGGTGACGATTGGCACTAATGAAGATTTCTTGGCAGTCTTGCTGCAAAACGGAGATGGCCTGAGTAATCAGTGGGGCGTCTTGCCAGATCAGCCAGCCCTTGTCGATTCCGCCCATGCGCCGCCCGGCACCACCGGCGAGAATGATGCCGCTCACGGGCAGCGGATTTAGGGGGAGGGGATTCGTTTGCATGTGCCGGTGCCTTGCTGCTAAAGCCTATGCTATCCTTCCACAATTCTTCATGGAGTAAAACCCGGAGTGGTTATGTGGGATTGGTTGCGAGGCAAGGCCGAGCCAGTGGCTCCGCCGCGTGGAGTCGTCATTGACGCAGGTATTCCCAATCAGGAACGCGTGGCGGAGTTGCCCTTGCCGGAACCACTGTTTATTTTGCATTACAATGGGTTCGGGGCATTTCCGGAAAATGCCGAATTGCGCCATTTACTTTTAGATACGGCGCGGAACGCGGATTTTTTGCGGGATTTGCCCCGAGTGAGTGCCCGTCAACTGGAAGAAAAGTCAGCGCTTCAGGCGCGCTTCGGATTGGAACTGGAAACGGTGGTGCAGTTTTTTAAAGTGTTGCACAGCGAAATCACCCGTCGCATGTACGTCGATTCTGCGCGTCAGCGCGAAGGCGGAGCAGGTTTGCAATTTACTTTGCGTGATCCTGAAAAAGCCACAACGGAAGATCGCGCAATTGTTGTTGCGAATGATCATGGCCTGGGCGCTGGTATTTACCCCTTTACGCATATTCCCCAAAATCCCCATCCGGGTAGGGAAAACCCCTTTATTATTCGAATTGTTATGAAAAAGGATCTGATATGAAGAAAATAGCTGTTTTCCCCGGTGATGGCATCGGACCGGAAATTGTGGATGCGGCCCGCCTGGTGCTCGATGCGGTGGATCGTGCGGCGGGCTTGGGTTTGCAGTGCACGGAGGGTTTGGTGGGAGGGGCGGCGCTCGACGCCAGTGATGATCCTTTACCGGAAGCCTCATTACGACTGGCGATGGAAGCCGATGCCGTCATTCTCGGTGCGGTCGGTGGCCCACGCTGGGATAGTTACCCACCCGCCAAAAGACCGGAGCAGGGCTTGCTGCGCTTGCGCAAGGGCTTGGACCTCTTTGCGAACCTGCGTCCGGCGCAGATTTTTCCGCAGTTGCTAGATGCCTCGCCGCTGCGTCCAGAACTGGTACGGAACGTAGATATTCTGGTGGTGCGTGAGCTGACGGGGGATATTTATTTTGGTCAGCCGCGTGGCGTGGAAATCGTCGACGGCAAGCGCCGTGGCCATAACACCATGGTCTACGATGAGGACGAAATTCGCCGCATTGCGCATGTGGCTTTTCAGGCAGCACAAGGTCGGCGCAAGCAGTTGTGCTCAGTGGATAAGGCGAACGTCCTCGAAACCACGCGCCTCTGGCGGGAAGTAGTGACGGAGGTGGCTGCGGAATATCCTGAGGTGAATCTCAGTCATATGTATGTCGACAATGCGGCCATGCAGCTCATTCGCGCTCCCGCCCAGTTTGACGTATTGCTGACGGGTAATATGTTTGGCGACATTCTTTCGGATGAGGCCAGTCAACTGACCGGGTCCATCGGCATGTTACCTTCGGCTTCGCTGGGTCAGGGGCGGGGGATGTACGAACCCATTCATGGTTCCGCACCGGATATTGCCGGTCAGGACAAAGCCAATCCACTAGCCACTATTCTTTCGGTCGCGATGCTATTGCGTCACTCACTCAATGCCGAAATCTGGGCGCAGCGCATCGAAGCGGCTGTTCAGAAAGTGCTCGATCAAGGCTTGCGCACCGCTGATATTGCCGCTTCTGGAGAGCCGGTTATTGGCACCAAAGCGATGGGTGCTGCTGTGGTCGAAGCTCTGCAGATGAAGGACTGATTCCCTATGAAAAAAGTCAGTTATAATGTGGCTATTTTGGGTGCAACGGGAGCTGTCGGCGAAGCCATGCTGCAAATTCTGGAGCAGCGCCAATTTCCGGTGGATAAGCTTTTTTTACTCGCCAGTAGTCGCTCTGCAGGCGGACGGTTGCCCTTTCGCAATCAGCAGATTTTGGTGCAGGATGCGGCAAATTTTGATTGGTCGCAGGCCGATATCGGGCTTTTTTCCGCCGGCGCTAAAATCAGCGCGGAATATGCGCCCAAAGCGGCAGCGGCGGACTGTGTGGTCATTGATAATACCTCACAGTTTCGCTACGACGAGGAGATTCCTCTGGTGGTGCCGGAAGTGAATCCTCACCGTATTGCCGATTATCAGCGCCACGGTATTATTGCCAACCCCAATTGTTCGACCATTCAAATGCTGCTCGCGTTGAAACCTATCGCGGATGCGGTGGGTATCGAGCGGGTGGTGGTAGCTACCTATCAGGCGGTTAGTGGTGCTGGTCGACGCGCTATTGAAGAGCTGGGTCAACAAACCATGGCCTTATTCCGCCACGAAGAGGCGGTGACCGAGGTCTTCCCAAAGCGTATTGCCTTTAACTGTCTGCCACAAATTGATGTGTTTCAGGACAATGGCTACACCAAAGAAGAGATGAAAATGCTTTGGGAGACTCGAAAAATTCTCGAAATTCCTGATATAGCATTGACGGCCACTTGTGTGCGCGTGCCCGTATTTTATGGACACTCTGAGGCGATCAATGTGGTTACTCGCGAACCGATCAGCCCGGAAGCGGTGCGCGCCTTGTTGGCAAAATCTGCAGGAATTACGGTGGTGGATAATCCCGATAAGGCATTGTGGCCTTCGGCTCTGGATGCTGCGGGTCAGGATACGACCTATGTCGGACGCATTCGCGGTGATTGCTCCCACGAAAGAGGGATCAATTTTTGGGTGGTGTCCGATAATATCCGTAAAGGGGCCGCATTAAATAGCGTGCAGATTGCAGAGTTGCTGATTCGCGACTATTTATAGGAGCGTTATGGGTGACGTTGCCAGTCGCGATATGTTGGTGCTACACAAATTGAGGAAAAATAAAATGGAGAGAAAGAACTGGTTGTGGGCTATGGCCGGGATGGGTTTACTCCTGCCGGGTGTAGCGCAGGCGCTAGGGTTGGGAGCATTGCATGTGCTTTCCGCACCGGGTGAACCTTTCCGCGCAGAGATTGTTATTCAGTCAGTTACTCCCCAGAGCGCATCCAGTTTGAGTGCTAATCTGGCACCTGCCAGTGCTTTTGCGATGATTGATCTGCCCCAAGCGGCGACTTTGCAACATTGGCATTTTTCGGTGCGGCGTGGCGATCAACCGGTTATTCTGATATCCAGTCCGTTACCCGTCAGCCAACCGGATCTTCATTTTCTGGTTCAATTAAATTGGTCCGGTGGACAGTTAGTTCGCGAGTACTCGGCACGCGGCACCCCCGCGTCGTTGTCTCCTTCCGCGATATCCAGTCAACCTAGGGTGACCGCATCTTACCCGTCAGCAACGTCTACGCCGCCACCTGTTTCTTCGCCAGCTCAACTCCATTATGGATGGTCTCGCGTTACCCGCTATGGTCCAGTCCCGACAAATGGTTCTCTTTATGATGTTGCAAGAGCTATTACCGGTAGCAATGCGGTGACGCTGGATCAGGTGATGGCCGCTTTGGTAAAAGCGAATCCACAGGCATTTCAAAACAGTAATCCCGGAGTCTTGTACGCGGGCAGTATGCTGAGGGTACCGAGTATGGCGGAAGTGCATGCTCTGGCGGCTTCTCAGGCAACGCGTTGGCTGTCCGGCCATAGCCAGATCGGAAAGAACGTGACTCCAATGTCGGCTAGTGCCTCTGTTGTTGCATCCAAATTGCCGGTAAAACCCTCGGCTATGCCGGCGAAGGTTGCGGTGAGTGCGGCAGAGAGTGCTACGCATCTGGTGTTATCCAGCGCACCGCTGACCGCTTCGACTGCCAGTACTACTTCCACTTCCTCGACGGCTTTGGCGGCACCACAGGCGGCAGACATTGTCGCATTACATTCCGAAAATCAAAAACTACTGGGAGAAGTCTCGACACTCGGTCAGCGTTTGAATGTGGAAGAACGCCTGCTGGCCAGCCAAGGGGCGCAATTAGCAACTTTATCGCGGAACAGCGCCAGTCATGGTTTCTTCAGCAATATCCCTCTGCTTATCTCTTTGGGGGGCAATCTGCTCCTGCTGATTTTGTTTTTGTGGATGCTGCGTCGTCAGCAAGAGGCCGAGCGACGGCAAAGGGAGGTTTCTCAACGGCTGTCGGTACTGAGTACCGCACCCAAGTCAGCAGCCCCTCAGCCCGCATCTGAGCCGCGTCCGACCGTGGTGGCCCCGACGGTCGCTCCTGCACCTGTCGCTGCTGCTCCGGCCACGCCCACGACGGTAGCAGAGACGCCATCAGCGGTTCTTGAAGCCGTGGCGCCCGTTGCCGTTGCTGCGGCCACCAGTAGTAGCGCCAGTTTTGCGCATGCGGATGAAGATTCGTATGGCAGCAACGATGTGGATCCCATTGAACAAGCTGATTTGTATCTGACCTATGGTAAATCCGAGTCGGCCATTGCTGTCCTGAGCGAAGCACTCGAAAATAATCCTCGTCGTAAAGAGCTTTATGTGAAGCTGTTGGATATTTATGGGACATTGGATCGTCGCGAAGATTATCTCGATTTAGCGGAAAGAATGCGTGGACGCTTCGGACCGAATAATTCCGCATGGCAGGAGGTTGCGGGCCAGGGCGCTCAACTTTTCCCTAGGAATGCGCTCTTTGAAATGTCACAAGATGAACCCGTCGCTGCCGAACCCGTTATTTCGGATCTGCAAGCAAACCCAGCGGTCCATGCCGAGACGGTGTCGGTCGCGTCTTCAGAACCACGGATGTTGGATTTTCAGTTCGGTGGGCACAGTAGCCAGCTGACTTCTGACGAAGCATCGTATTTTCCAGCAGAAAAAAAAGATCGTTTGTTGCACGATATTAACGAGCAGTTTCGATTGATTGAAGAAGGTGAGACCGCGAAGACTCCAGATTCTGTAGGCGCTGATATTTCTAAATCAACGATGCTGGATACCGCGTTGGATTTTGCTTCGTTAGAAAGTCTTGCGCCGGAAACGACCGCTGAGGTGATAGATGCGAAATTGGAACAACCCGTTTCAGAGAAAAAACCATCCCCCGCCTTTGGCCTTTCTGCGGTTGAGGATCAGCCTGCCGTTAGCGACCACGCCAACTCTGGTATAGCAGATTGGGATGCCGTCGGAACCAAACTTGATCTGGCCAAGGCTTACGTGGAAATGGGTGATAGTGAATCAGCACGCGATCTTCTGGCGGAAGTCGCCAAAGAGGGTACCAGTGCTCAGCGTGAGGAAGCTGAAAAACTGATTGGCGAGTTATGATTTGACGCTGGAAATTTCGGTAGTCAGCCCAAGGCCCGGCGTACGCTGGGCCTTGGGCGTTGAATACGACGGAAATGGTTTTTGCGGCTGGCAACGGCAGCTCGGTCAACCCAGTGTTCAGCAATCGCTTGAAGATGCATTGAGCCGACTGGCCAACGCTCCGGTAACGGTGATTGTGGCCGGACGCACGGATACCGGCGTACATGCCCTTTGCCAAGTGGTACATTTTGATGCCCCCGTTCAGCGCTCGGCGCAGTCTTGGTTACGCGCTACTAATACTTATCTGCCAGAGGGGGTGGCACTGCGCTGGGTTCAGCCGGTGCCGGAGCATTTTCATGCACGTTTTTCGGCCACAGCTCGGCGTTATCGTTACGTTATTTTGAATCGCCGCGACAAGTCGGCTTTATGGCGTCACCATACCGCTTGGGTTTATAGCCCATTGCAAATTGCGCCGATGCAGGCGGCGGCCAAAATGTTGCTGGGCACCCATGATTTTTCGGCTTTTCGTGCCTCTTCCTGTCAAGCTAACAGTCCGGTGCGCACCTTGTATCATCTAGAGCTGCGGCAACGTGGCGACCTGATCGCCATTGATGCAGAAGCTAATGGTTTTTTACATCACATGGTCCGTAATCTAGCGGGGGTGCTCATCGCTATTGGCCGTGGGGATTATCCACCAGAGTGGGCGGCAGCGGTGTTGGCGAGTCGTGATCGCTGTCAGGCGGGAATTACGGCACCCCCCGGTGGACTCTATTTTGTGGCGCCCCGTTATCCCGCCGAATTTGCGTTGCCCGTGGATGCGATGGATGCCGGGTTTTTGATCGGAGAATGAGGCGATGCGGTAAACTCATGCTTTGTACACGATGCAGTGTTAGAATATGGCGATGGTGCGCTCAAAAATTTGCGGTATAACCAATGCGGAAGATGCCAAAGCGGCGGCCCGTGCAGGGGCTGACGCCATAGGTTTGGTGTTTTACGAAAAAAGTACACGCTGTGTGAAAATCGCTCAGGCGCAGGAAATACTCCGAGTTGTTCCCCCTTTTGTGGGGGTGGTTGGTCTTTTCGTGAATGCGGATTCAGCAACCATTCATGCGGTTCTTGAAGCCTGCGCTCTGGATATTCTGCAGTTTCATGGCGACGAAACACCCGCCTTTTGTCGCAGCTTTGGTCGGCCCTATCTTAAAGCGTTGCGCGTAACGGGTGATGAAGATCTGCGCGCGCCGGTAGATGCTTATTATGATGCACAGGGTTTACTGCTGGATTGTGCTGTCCCTGGGCACTGGGGTGGTACAGGACAGAGTTTCCCGTGGTGGTGTCTGCCCGATTTGGGTAAGCCATTGATTTTGGCAGGCGGCCTGCGGCCCGATAACGTGCGGGAAGCCGTACAACTCGCCCAACCCTATGCCGTAGATGTCAGCAGTGGCGTAGAACAGTCGCCGGGAATCAAAGATCATGACAAAATGCTACAATTTGTAGCTCAGCTAAAAGGCTTCTGAGGAGAATCAATGGAGCGCTATGAATTGCCGGATGCGTCCGGTCACTACGGCCCTTATGGGGGGCGCTTTGTTGCGGAAACCCTCATACCCGCATTGGATGAATTGAATCAGGCTTATCAGGAAGCACAGCGTGACCCAGAATTCCGGGCCGAACTGCATAGTGAGTTGCGCCAGTTCGTGGGGCGTCCTAACCCTTTGTATCACGCCGAACGCATCTCCAAGGAGCTCGGCGGCGCGCAAATCTATCTCAAAAGAGAAGATCTTAATCATACGGGTGCTCACAAAATCAATAATGCCGTTGGACAGGCTTTGCTGGCGCGACGTATGGGTAAAAAACGCATTATTGCCGAAACCGGTGCCGGTCAGCACGGCGTGGCAACCGCCACGGTAGCCACTCGCTATGGCATGGAATGTTTGGTGTATATGGGCGAAGAGGATGTCCAGCGGCAATCCAGTAACGTTTTTCGGATGCGTTTACTAGGGGCCGAAGTGGCCACGGTCCGTAGCGGTACGCGCACGCTCAAAGATGCGCTCAATGAAGCCATGCGGGATTGGGTGACTCACGTTGAGTCGACTTTCTACATCATTGGCACGGTAGCTGGTCCGCATCCCTATCCAGCGATGGTCCGTGATTTTCATCGGGTGATAGGCGATGAAGCCCGCGCCCAGTGCCTAGAGCTGACTGGACGTCTGCCCGATGTGTGTGTGGCCTGCGTGGGCGGAGGGAGTAATGCCATCGGCCTGTTTTACCCCTTTATTGCAGACCAATCGGTACGACTAATTGGCGTGGAGGCGGGCGGTCTGGGACTTGCCACTGGACAGCACGCAGCGCCCTTGACGACCGGCAAACCTGGCGTGCTCCATGGCAACCGAACTTATCTGATGGCCGATGAAGATGGGCAGATTTTGCCAACCCATTCCATTTCGGCGGGTCTTGATTATCCGGGCGTTGGGCCAGAACATGCTTATCTCAAGGACATTGGTCGCGCGGAGTATGTCGCCGCTACCGATGATGAGGCGCTGCAGGCGTTTCATCGTCTCTGCCGAACGGAAGGCATTATCCCGGCGTTGGAGACTGCGCATGCTTTAGCGCATGCTTTTGCCTTGGCACCCACCATGCGCTCCGATCAGACGATTATCGTCAATCTATCTGGACGCGGAGACAAAGATATTCACACGGTAGCAGCTCTGGAAGGTATTCATTTATGAGTCGTCTGGAGTCCATGTTTACGCAATTGCGGCAGCAAGATCGTGCTGCGCTGATTCCCTTCATGACAGCGGGTGACCCCTCCTTAAGCGGCACGGTGCCGCTCCTGCACGCCTTGGTTGCGGCGGGAGCTGATGCTATTGAATTGGGGATGCCTTTTTCCGACCCTATGGCCGATGGCCCGAGTATACAGCGGGCTAGCGAACGGGCTCTGGCCAAGGGCGTAAAGTTGCGTATGGTTCTGGAATGGGTGCGTGCGTTTCGTACGAGTAATCAGCACACGCCCATCATTCTTATGGGCTATTTGAACCCGATTGAGACGATGGGTATGACGGTTTTCGCTGAATCCGCAGCGGCTGCCGGGGTAGATGGAGTCATTATTGTCGATCTCACCCCTGAGGAAGGCCGAGAGGCGTCGGCAACGCTCAAAGATCGGGGGATTGATCCGATTTTTCTGCTGGCACCGACCAGTGATGGGGCGAGAGTCGCAGCGGTGCGAGAGCTGGGTGGTGGTTTTGTCTACTATGTTTCCTTGCGTGGTATTACGGGTGCGGCGCAGGCGGACTGGGACGAGGTGCTGGCTCGGGTCGGCGTACTGCAGCAAGAACTGACGATGCCGGTAGCTATTGGTTTTGGAATCCGCAATGCCGACACAGTGGCGCGAGTAGGGAAGGGCGCCGATGCCGTGGTAGTCGGTAGTGCCCTCGTGGAACAGTTGGCGGATTGCCCGGATGATCAGGATGCCCTTGCGGCGGCGTCGCGTTTTATCCAACCGCTGGCGGAAGCAATTAAAAATGCACGGAGTAAGCAATGAGTTGGTTCAACCGGGTTTTGCCCCCAAAAATTAAAAAGACGGCCCCGGAAACGCCCCAGGCAGGAGAAAATAAGCGTACGGTTCCGGAAGGGCTGTGGTCCAAATGTCCGACCTGTCAGGTCGTACTTTATCGGACGGAGCTCGAAGAAAATTTGTTCGTGTGTCCGCATTGTGGCCATCACCAGCGCATTACGGCCCGGCAGCGCCTGCACTTTTTTCTGGATGCTGAGCCCCGACTCGAAATTGCCAAAGAATACACTCCCGTCGATCCCCTACGTTTCAAAGATCAGAAACGCTATAAGGAACGTCTGCAGGAGGCACAATCTAAGTCCGGTGAAAAAGATGCTCTAGTGGTTATGCGAGGATTATTGGCGGGACGACCGGTGGTGGCAGCCGCTTTTGCCTTTGAATTTATGGGTGGCAGCATGGGCTCCGTGGTCGGTGCGCGTTTTGCCAAAGCAGCCGAAACCGCGTTAGTGGAGCGTTGTCCGTTGGTATGTTTTTCGGCGAGTGGGGGTGCCCGCATGCAGGAAGGCTTGTTGTCCCTCATGCAAATGGCTAAAACCGCCGCAGCGGTGGAACGTCTGGCTAAAGCCGGTATTCCATTCATTTCCGTGCTTACCGACCCCACTATGGGAGGGGTGTCCGCGAGCCTCGCAACTCTAGGCGACATTCTGATTGCTGAACCCAAGGCATTAATTGGTTTTGCTGGTCCCCGAGTCATCGAGCAAACCATTCGTGAAAAGCTGCCGGTGGGTTTTCAACGCTCAGAGTATCTGCTGGAGCACGGTGCCATCGACCAGATTGTGGATCGGCGGCAACTGCGTTCGGTAATCAGTGAAATCCTCGGAATGCTGACCCATGCCGAGTGCGTTAGCTAGCGCATGTATGTATTCAATGCTTGCAGAATCTAAGGCGCCACCCGATCTGCTGAGTGATCCACTGAGTCGTTTGGTGATGACCATGGCCGGGCCGCCAGAAACCATCGTCATGGGTTTGGAACGGATGCGTGCCGCCATGGCGCTGCTGGGTATGTCGGATCAACTACCCATGCCCTTGATTATGGTGGGCGGCACGAATGGCAAAGGCTCCACCGTCGCTTGTCTCGAAACGCTGTATCGACAGGCGGGTTATCGGGTTGCTGCCTATACCAGTCCGCATTTGTGGCAGTTCACCGAACGTCTGCGCCTGGATGCAGTGCCCGCAGCGGTTGCCGTCTGGACGGAAACCCTAGAATACCTGGCAACCATCACTCGGCAGATAGCGCTCACGTTTTTTGAAATCACAACTTTGGCAGCGCTGCGCATGATTCTCCAGTCAAAAATGGATGTTGCTATTCTGGAAGTTGGCCTCGGTGGGCGCTTGGATGCAGTAAACGCCTTTAGCCCGGATTGCAGTATTGTTACCACCGTTGATCTGGATCATCAGGATTGGCTAGGTCCAGACCGGCTGTCGATTGGACGGGAAAAAGCCGGTATTTTTCGGTCGGGCGTGCCCGCGTTATACGGCGATGCGCAGGATCCTTGCCTCAGCGTTGTCGAAGAGGCGGAGCGGCGCACCGTACCGCTACACTTGCTGGGACGTGACTTTGACTACGACTCCGCAGAACGAATCTGGCGCGGTTATGGTCAGACATTGCGGATGCCTACGCCACTGTGGCCGGCGCCAGCCCAGTGGCAGAATTTAGCGCTGGCCTTTGCTGCCATCCATCACCTTCAGGATCGTTTACCCGTACCCGAAGTGGTGATAAATCACTGGCAGTTACGGCCATCCTTGCCGGGCCGCTCCCAGATTTTGCGGCCTTGGGGTAGTGCTGGCCCGCATCTTTTGGTGGATGTCGCCCATAATCCTCAAGCGGTAAAACAATTGGCTGAAGTACTCGCCCAGTATTCTGGACGTTGTCATGCCTTCGTCGGAATGCTGAGTGACAAAGACATTCCTGGCACACTGAGCGTCTTGCTGCAGCGCGTCGCAGTCTGGCATGTTCTGGATATGCCGGATACGCCACGCGCCGCAGCGGCGGAGTACCTTGAGCAGTGTCTCAGGACATTAGGAGCAGACCAAGTTAAGATAGTAGAGCACATGGAAGAGGCTATGGATCAGGCTCGGATCGGACTGATGGCAGAGGATATCATCGTCTGTTTCGGATCTTTTCATCTGGTCAAGCAACTGCCGCCCCATTGGCTGAACGAAACGGTAGCCCATTGAATTATTGGGTCGATATTGGCGTAATCGCGCTCGTCAGTTTGTCTGCGTTGTGGGGATTATTTCGTGGTATGGTGCGCGAGTTTTTTTCTCTGGCAGCCTGGATAGGCGGATTTTATGTCGCTTGGAATTGGGGCGGGAGCTGGTTGGCACCGCAATTATCCCACGATATACCAGCGGGCTGGCGGGTGCCCTTAGCCTCTTTCCTGCTTTTTTTCGCTTGCCTGATTGTCGGAACCCTATGCGCTTTTGTGGTACGTAAGCTATTATACGGCATTGGTTTCGGAGCCACGGATCGTTTTCTGGGTGCATTTTTCGGTTTTCTGCGTGGCTTGGTATTAATCGCTATTCTGGTAACGCTGGTACAATCCTCGGCGCTGTCGCATTCGGTTTGGTGGCAGAGCTCCTGGCTGGCGCAGGAGCCTGTAAAGCATTGGTCTCATTCGTTGACGGCGCCAGCCGTGTCCTATTTGGAGTCGCAAAACATTGCACACTGAGCATTGGCAGGAACAGTTTATAGACGACGATCATTTTCACGACGAGTGTGGCGTGATTGGCGTTTTTGGTCATCCTGAGGCCGCAAATCTCACTTACCTCGGTCTTTACGCTCTGCAGCATCGTGGTCAGGAATCTGCGGGGATTGTTTCGGAAGATCAGGGCAAACTCTTCGTGCAACGGGGTATGGGCCGGGTAGCTGATGTGTTCGGGGTGGAACAGATCAGTAAATTACCGGGTGAACAAGCGATTGGCCATGTACGTTATTCGACGGCGGGTGGATCGGTTTTACGGAATACTCAGCCGGTATACATTAGTTACCGGCATGGTGCTTTTGCGGTGGGGCATAATGGTAACTTGGTGAATGCTGCAGAACTGCGTGAGCGTCTGGAGCAGGAAGGCGCCATCTTCCATACGGACATGGATACGGAAGTGATTGTTCATCTGTTGGCTCGTGTTCCTGGCGACGATCCTGGCACCCGTCTGGCAGCGGCACTCAAGCAGGTTTCTGGTGCTTATTCGCTGGTCTGCCTCACGGAAACCCGGCTGATGGGGGTGCGCGATCCCATGGGATTCCGGCCGCTGGTGCTGGGACGACTGGTAGACTCTGGCGGTTTCGTGCTGGCTTCTGAGACTTGTGCGCTCGATTTAATGGGTGCCGAATTTGTGCGCGATATCGAACCCGGAGAACTCATCATTATTTCCAAAGACGGGATCGAAAGTCGTAAACCTTTTGCCGCAGTAGACCGTCGGATGTGCGTGTTTGAATATATTTATTTTGCCCGACCCGATAGCGTGTTGGACGGAACCCACGTCTATTCGGCGCGCAAGCGGATTGGGCAAGTCCTTGCTCGCCTGCATCCCCGGGACGCCGATATGGTTGTGCCCGTACCAGATTCCGGGGTGGCTGCCGCGATGGGATATGCCGAAGCCTCCGGATTACCTTTTGAACTGGGACTGATCCGTAATCACTATGTGGGGCGAACCTTTATCCAGCCGGCACAGCGTGGTCGGGATTTTGGGGTCAAGGTCAAACTCAACGCCCAGCCCAATATTTTGCGGGGCAAGCGGGTGATTCTGGTCGACGATTCCATTGTTCGGGGAACCACGAGCGCCAAAATTGTTAGCCTCGTGCGTGCGGCTGGAGCCCGAGAAGTACATTTTCTGGTAAGTGCGCCGCCCACAACCGGACCTTGTTATTATGGGATTGATACTCCTGATCGTTCCCAGTTGATCGCGGCCCAGCATAATATTGAAGAAGTCCGTAAAATTATTGGTGCGGACACCCTCGGATATATCAGTCTGGATGGGCTCTATGAAGCGGTTGGTTCACGCAGCCAGGGTTTTTGTGACGCCTGTTTCAGTGATGACTATCCTTTGCCGACTCCAGAAGGACACGGTTCGCGTCAACTCCACTTGCTCAAGGAGGTTAAATGAGTCACGAAATCCGCGATGAAAACTGGGCTGCACAGTTACGTCCCGAAACGCTGGCCATTCGTTCTGGTATTCACCGGACTCAGGAGCAGGAGCATAGTGAAGCCATATTTCCGACTTCCAGTTTTGTTTTCGATTCGGCAGAAGAAGCGGCAGAGCGCTTTGCTGGGCGCGCACCCGGCAATATCTATGCGCGCTTTACCAATCCGACCGTGCGGACTTTTGAAGAGCGATTGGCGGCTTTAGAGGGCGCGGAAGGCTGTATTGCGACGGCCTCGGGAATGGCTGCCTGCCTGACCACTTTTATGGGACTACTTAAGGCCGGGGATCATATTGTCGCGTCGCGTGCTATTTTTGGTACGACGGTGCAATTGCTCAGCACGATTCTGGGGCGTTTCGGAGTGGAAACCACCTATGTGCCACTGGCTGATCTGGATGCCTGGCAGGCCGCCATCCGTCCCAATACGCGTTTGCTTTTTCTGGAAACGCCCTCTAATCCGCTCACCGAAATTGGCGACATGCAGGCGCTGTCTGAGATTGCCCATCGTCAGGGTGCCTGGCTGGTGGTAGATAATTGCTTTTGTACG
This sequence comes from Acidithiobacillus sp., assembly GCA_041676785.1. Lineage (GTDB taxonomy): Bacteria > Pseudomonadota > Gammaproteobacteria > Acidithiobacillales > Acidithiobacillaceae > Acidithiobacillus. Next base: position 17,129 of record JBAYRF010000028.1, read on the forward strand.
CCGGCTCTGCAACAACCCCTCAAGTTCGGTGCGGATGTGGTGATCCACTCAGCGACTAAATATCTGGATGGACAAGGCCGAACCCTTGGTGGTGCAGTCTGCGCCAGCAATGCCCTGCTCAACGATGGTCCACGTAATTTTGTCCGTACCGCTGGTCCTAGTCTCAGTCCCTTCAATGCCTGGGTGCAGCTCAAGGGGCTGGAAACTCTCGGTTTGCGTATGGAGCGGCACTGTCAGAATGCACAATACCTTGCTGAGTGGCTCGAAGCTTGTCCGGAAGTGTCGCGGGTTTATTATCCAGGACTCGCCAGTCACCCGCAGTATGCCCTCGCCGCGCGACAGCAGACTCGTCCCGGCGCGATTCTCTCTTTTGATCTTCAGGGTGGGCAGAGTGCAGCGTGGAAATTTGTGAATGCTTTACGCTTGTTATCGCTGACTTCTAATCTCGGCGATGCGAAAAGCACCGTCACCCATCCCGCCAGCACGACCCATAGTCGCGTGAGTCCGGAAGCGCGTGCTGCAGCAGGTATTGGTGATGGATTGCTCCGCATCAGCGTGGGTCTGGAGCATGTGGAAGATCTTCAGGATGACCTGCGGCGTGGCTTTGCCGCCCTTGCAGCGCGCTGAAATGCGCTATGTTTATATGATGGATGACTTATTATCCCTGCCACTACTAAACGGAGAATAAAGACATGACAAGATTCCGTGCCTTACAGCGCCATGGCCTCCAACCGGATACGCGCGTTTGTATGTTTGACAATGGCTTACCTCTGAGTCTGCGTGCAGAAGACCCCGCCCTGAAAAGTATGACGGATTTGCAGCGCGTGCCCGCAGCCACCACGCATCCCGAACATACCCTCGATGAAACCATGCAGCGCATGATTCACGTCGGTGTACGGATGCTGTTCGTGCTCGATGAATTTGGCACGCTCTGCGGTTTGATAACGGCCCGAGACATCATGGGTGAAAAGCCGGTCAAACTGGCTGCTGAAGATCACATCCCCCGTGACCGTATCCAAGTACAACAGGTTATGGTGCCATTGGAGCAGGTGGATGTTTTGGACTTTTCTGAAGTGGAGCGCTCCACGGTGGGCGATATCGTACTGACTTTACGCAAGGCGGGACGTCAGCATGCTTTGGTGCGAGAAGAAACGCCTCGGGGTATAGAAATTCGGGGCGTATTTTCCATCAGCCAGATTGCCCGTCAGCTTGGGGTGTCGATTCAGACCAACGACGTGGTACAGAGTTTTGCCGGTCTGGAGCAACTCATTGTTGGTGATGACTAAGACCCTAAACACGGGTCCCTTGGTGCCGGGAGCCGATATTCGTGACTGAGACAAATGGGTTGCTCTTAGCAGCCCTGTTGGTTTTGTTGAATGGCTTTTTTGTCGCGGCAGAATTCGCGCTGGTGCGTTTGCGCAGTACGCACGCCCATACGCTTGCCCAAGAACATGGTCTGCGTGGACGAATTCTGGTCCGCATGCATCGCCGCCTCGATGCCTATTTATCGGCGACCCAGCTTGGGATTACCTTCGCCTCTCTGGGAATTGGCTGGATTGGTGAACCGGCTGTAGCGCATTTATTGCAACCGGTATTTCGTTTTTTTGGGATGCGGGAGCCTGTCCTGCTGCATTCCATCTCGCTGGCTGTGGGTTTTGGACTGGTTTCCTTTGTCGTGATTGTGGTGGGAGAGCTGGTACCAAAATCCCTAGCCATTCGAAAAGCCGAAAGTGTGTCGCTGTGGACCGGCGTGCCGCTCTACGTTTTTTACTGGATGATGTATCCAGCAATCTGGATTTTGAACGGGGCGACGCGCTTCGTACTCCGCATTTTTGCCTTGCGTCTGGATGAACATGCGGAGGATGCGCCGCATTCTCGGGATGAACTGGTGATGATCCTCGCCCTGAGCCAAGCCCAGGGAACGCTAGGTCGACGCACGGGCGACATTCTGGATCGCACTCTGGATTTTACCGAGCTGACAGCAGGCGATCTGATGCGCCCGGCAGCGGATATGGTTTGTCTGATGTTGGAGGACAGCGCTGAGGAAACGCGGCAACGCATGCTGCGCAACCGCTTTACCCGTTATCCGGTGTGCGCGGGCGACCGTCAGCACGTTGTCGGTTTGCTGCATGTTAAAGACGCCTTTGCCGCATTGGCTCGTAACACGGACCTCGTCGACCTGCATAAACTACTGCGTCCTCTGCCAGCCGTCGAGAAAGGCCTGCCCGCTATGGATTTGCTCACCCATTTTCGTTCTGGGCATCCCCATTTTGCGCTGGTCGTTGATGATCTAGGCACCATCACCGGCTTTGTCACCCTGGATCATGTTCTCGAAAGTTTACTAGGTGCCATCCCCGATGAATTTCGCCATCAACGCAAAGAATGGCAGAAGCGTCTTGATGGTAGTTGGGTGGGTTCTGGCAGTCTCTCTTTGTACTCCCTCGAACGCTGTCTGGATCGGGATATTGATGAAGATATTGCAGATACGATTGGCGGTCTGGTGATGCGCAAGCTAGAGCGTGTGCCGGAAGAAGGGGAGCGCATCGAGTTTGCTGAATTTGATGTCGTGGTGTTGGCTAAAAAAGGTCCACGCATGACGCTGGTGCAGGTGATCCCACATCCCGAAAATACCGACCTGAAGAATTCTTCCTGAAGATTAAATATGCAAAAAAGTGACTTTAACTACGAACTCCCCGAAAGTTTGATTGCTCAAGAACCTTTGTCGGAGCGCAGTGCTTCGCGTCTTCTGGTGGTGGATGGGTACGCTCAAACCTGGCGGGATAGCTGGATGCGTAGCCTGCCAGAACTCCTGCAACCGGGCGACTTGTTGATCATGAACGATACCCGAGTTTTGCCCGCTCGCCTCCATGTCCACAAGGAAACCGGCGGTGCCGTGGAGCTGTTGCTGGATCGCCTGCTCAGTGACCGTGAAGGCTGGTTTTTGGCAAAATCCTCCAAGCCCCTGCGCGCCGGAACTTTTTTGCAGATTAATCAAGAAGATCGTGCCGAGGTGTTGGAAAAAGACGGTATGATGGTGCGTCTGAGGTTGTCCGATGCCGCATGGTTGCCCCTGCTCGAAGCAGAAGGCAGCATGCCCTTGCCGCCCTATATTCGGCGGCCGCCCGAGGACCGCGATGCGGAGCGCTATCAAACGGTGTATGCCCAGCAACTCGGTGCCGTGGCCGCCCCCACTGCCGGACTGCATTTTGATGAGAAGCTGTTGGCAATGCTGGCTCATCGCGGTGTGGAGCGCGCTTTTGTCACGCTCCATGTGGGTGCCGGCACTTTTCTGCCGGTGCGTAGCGATGATCTTACCGAGCATCCCATGCACGCAGAAACCATGATCGTCAGCCCCGAAACCGTAGCCGCCGTAGCCGCTGCCAAAGCGCGGGGGGGGAGGGTGATTGCCGTTGGAACGACGGCCTGCCGAGCTTTGGAAACGGCGGGACAAGACGGAACCCTACGCCCTTATACCGGAGAAACTCGGCTCTTTTTGTATCCGGGAAAGTCCTTTCGGATTATCGATGGCCTGCTTACCAATTTTCACTTACCGGAATCGACCTTGCTGATGTTGGTGTGTGCCTTTGCGGGCACCGAATGTATGCTGGCCGCCTATCGCCACGCGGTTGCCGCCCGTTATCGCTTTTTTAGTTATGGAGATGCCATGTTCATTACCCCTTCGCTGTCCTCCGGTAGCAAGCTCTGATGGGGATTTACGAGTGTCTGGCGGTAGATGGCGCAGCCCGCCGGGGTGTTGTTCATCTCCCGCGCGGAGATATCCAGACCCCGGCTTTTATGCCCGTAGGTACTTATGGCACGGTCAAGGCGATGGCCCCCGAAGAGCTCAAAGCCATTGGTGCTGACATTATTCTCGGCAATACCTTTCATTTGTTTTTGCGCCCTGGCCTGGAAGTCATCAGCATCCTCGGCGGGCTACACCAAATGATGCACTGGGACCGTCCCATCCTCACCGATTCCGGGGGTTTTCAGGTATTTAGCCTGGGTGCACTGCGTAAACTCCGTGAGGCAGGCGTCGAATTTCGCGCCCCCACAGACGGTCACAAGGTATTTCTCGGTCCTGAAGAATCCATGCAGATTCAGGCGGTATTGGGTTCAGACATCGCTATGGTTTTTGACGAATGTACCCCACACCCTGCCACTTACGCAGAAGCGCAGAAGAGTATGGAGCTTTCCCTGCGCTGGGCGGCACGTTCGCGTCTCGCCTACGACGGACCCGGACAATTATTTGGTATTGTGCAGGGTGGAATGTATGGCGACTTGCGCCAACGTTCACTGGAAGGGCTGCAACGCCTCGATTTTCCCGGTTTGGCTATTGGTGGGCTATCCGTGGGGGAGAGCAAGGCCGAGATGATGCAGGTTTTGGAAGACCTCATGCCGCAGATGCCGCAAGACCGTCCCCGTTACCTGATGGGGGTTGGCACCCCCGAAGATTTGGTGGAAGGCGTTTATCGGGGCGTGGATATGTTCGATTGTGTCATGCCCACCCGCAATGCGCGTAATGGTTGGCTATTTACCCGCGAAGGCATACTCAAGTTACGCAATGCCATTTATGAAAAAGACTCACTACCACCGGACCCGGAATGTACCTGTTATACCTGCCAGAACTATAGTCGGGCCTATTTACGGCATTTGCAGCGTAGTCATGAAATTCTCGGCGCGCGCCTCAATACCCAGCATAATTTGCACTACTATCAGGAGCTCATGGCGGGTTTGCGAAACGCCATTAGTGCGGGGCGTCTGGATAGTTTTCGCAGCGAATTTTATCGTCGGCGTGGGGTGAGTTCCCTCATCGACGCCTAAAGGCTACAATGGCCGCCCTCAGACCTCATCAGGAGTGGATATGAACTTTTCACCGATTGCCAACGCTTACGCCGGAACTGCGGCAGGTGGCGGTTCAGATTCGATTTTTATGCAGGTTATTCCGCTAGTCGTTATTTTCGCCATTTTTTATTTCCTACTGATTCGCCCACAAATGAAAAAAACCAAGGAGCAGCGTCAGTTAATCGCTTCCATCTCCAAGGGCGATGAAGTGGTGACCCAAGGCGGACTAGCGGGTCGGGTGATGCAGCTCAGTGAAGATTATCTGCAACTTGAAGTCGCAGAGGGGGTCGTAGTGAAAGTGCAGCGGGCGGCGGTGACTTTGCTGCTGCCCAAAGGGACTTTGAAAAAACTCTGAAGGCCCGTTTATGACCCGTTATCCTTGGTGGAAGTACCTCATTATTCTCGCAGTCGTATTGCCCGCATTGCTTTACGCGCTGCCCAATTTTTATGGTTGGCATTCTGCTGTGGAAGTGCGCGCACCCGTCGGCACCATCGTGCCGCCCGTGGCCACCATGCAGGGTTGGTTACAGGACGCCAAAATTCCAGTGACCAAGGTTGTGAATGATGCCAAGGGCAGCACCTTCTTTTTTCCGAATGACAATGCCCAGGGCTTGGCGGAAACCTTGCTGCAGAACAAACTGCCAACAAACGCTCAGGTCATTCTTTCACAGATGTCTGCCGAGCCGGGCTGGCTGAAAAGCGTTGGTGGTAAACCGGTCAACCTCGGGCTGGATCTGCGCGGTGGTGTTTACCTCCTCTTGCGGGTAGATACGGATGCGGTCATTAAGCATGCGCTGGAACAGGACAGCGGCAGTATTCGCACTTTTCTCCGTCATAAAGATCTACAATATCTGGCCGTCAACAGTACCGGCGCGACGACTCTGAGCATCGAAATGGCCAGCCAAACCCTCGCCGACGAAGCTCAGAAAGCGATCACTCAACAATATCCGGACTACAGCGTGACGGTGCAACCTAAGGCCATAGTAGCCGTGACCCTTACCCCGGATGCGGCCAAAAAAATGAAAGATGATGCGCTGCAGCAAGCCATTGTGGTCATCCGCAACCGGATTGATGAACTGGGTGTATCGGAACCGGTCATCCAGCGCCAGGGTGCACAACACATTGCCGTACAGTTGCCGGGTGTGCAGGATACCCAGCGCGCCAAGTCCATCATTGGTTCTACCGCCCAGCTCGAATTCAAAATGGTGGACGATCAGGCGAACATGGCCGATGCTCTCAAGGGACAGCTTCCTCCGGGCACCGCGCTGTTTTACGGGGTGCACAATTCTCCCTATGTGCTGTATACCAATACGGTACTTACGGGCAGTTATCTGAATGGTGCCAGTGCCGGTGTGGATAATAACAACGGCGAGTCCATTATCAATATCAGTTTCAACAATGCGGGCAGTCGAATATTTGGCGATCTGACCAGCAAAAATGTCGGTAAGCGTATGGCTATTTTGTTGGATAACAAAGTCGTTACCGCACCGGTGATTCGTGGGGCTATTCTCGGCGGTAGGGCGCAAATTACCGGATTTGCGAACCTCAAGGATGCCAGTAATGCGGCCATTGAGTTACGTGCAGGCGCCTTACCCGCACCGGTTCATGTATCTGAAGAGCGCACGGTCGGCCCGACGCTGGGGCAGGATTCCATTCATGATGGTGTCATGGCGGTAATTTTCGGCATGATTTTTGTGGTCGGCTTTATGACGATTTACTACCGTGCCTTTGGCCTGATTGCCGATCTGGCGATTCTGGTCAATATTCTCGCGATTCTCGCCGTTCTCTCTCTGATGGGTGGTACCCTGACGCTGCCGGGTATTGCCGGCATTGTTCTCAAAATTGGTCTGGCCGTGGACGCCAATGTGTTGGTCTTTGAGCGCATTCGTGAAGAGTTACGGCACGGCATGAGCGTCCGCGCGGCTATCGATACGGGATTCAAAAAAGCATTTGCCACCATTGTGGATTCAAATATTACCGTGCTCATTGCCGCCTTGGTCCTTTTTCAGTTTGGTACCGGAGCCATCAAGGGTTTTGCGCTGGTGCTGGTGATTGGCGTAATTACTTCCATGTTTACTGCGACCATGATGAGCCGTGGTATTATCGAACGCGTCCTCGGTAAGCGGCGCATTCAAAAGCTGTATATCTGAGGCCGCACCATGGAACTTTTCAAATCCCGAACGCATGTGGACTTCATGTCGAGGCGCTGGATATTTCTCGGCATATCAGCCATCCTGATTATCGCTTCTATCGTCGTATTTCTGGTTCGCGGCTTAAACTACAGTATTGATTTCACCGGCGGTACTTTGGTGGAGCTGGCCTTCAGCAAAACTCCCGATTTGGGGGCCGTGCGCGGTACCCTCACCCAAGCAGGATTCCACGACGCCGTGGTGCAAACGTTTGGTGGGGACAGGGATCTACTGATTCGACTGCGCACACAACCCGGCGAAAGCAGCGCGGTGGGCAGCAAAATTCTTGCCGTCTTCCAAAAAAATCAGGCCGAATATCCGGATGTGCAGTTACGCCGTACCGAATATGTGGGGCCGGAAGTCGGTAAGGAGTTGCGCAATAAAGGCATCATGGCGCTGATTATCGTCACCTTGGGCATTTTGATTTATGTGGGGTTTCGTTTCGAATGGCGTTTTGCTGTGGGCGGCGTGCTGGCCATGCTCCACGATCCTATCTTGGTGGTAGGGTTTTTTGCGATCAGCCAAGAAGAGTTCTCGCTGACGGTCATCGCCGCATTACTGGTTATCATGGGTTACTCGTTGAACGACACCGTAGTCGTTTTTGACCGCATGCGTGAAGATCTGCGCGCCTCACGCAGCGGCGAGGTGCAGCAAATATTCAACGTGGCCATCAATGAGACCCTTTCCCGTACCGTGATCACGAGCTTTATAACTTTTATGGTGGCGCTATCCCTGTTCCTTTTCGGTGGACCTGTCATCCACGGATTTGCCACTGCCCTAGTGATTGGCGTGGTCGTGGGAACGTATTCCTCTATTTTTGTCGCCAGCCCCATCGCATTGTGGTTGGGGCTGAAACGAGAGCATGTGCTCAAGCGCCAGTTTATCAGTTCCAAAGATCGCAACGACGGCGCGAGACTGTAGCTAGTGATTTTTGCAATGTCGGGCTTGCCGACAGCGCGACGAAAGCTTAATGTATGCCTCCACGGAGAGGTACCGAAGTGGCCATAACGGCGCCGACTCGAAATCGGATGGGGGATAAAACCCCACGTGGGTTCGAATCCCACCCTCTCCGCCATTAAATACAAAGGGTTAGACTTAACAGTCTGACCCTTTTTCTTTGCAAAATTGAATGTATGGCACTACCGCGCTGCGGCAACAATGGTCTTATGAATGGCTGAGAAGTGCGAGGTATTTCAAAGAGTTATTTGGTTTCTGGTAAGCTTTGATCGCCAATGGCCAAGCTGATTTGCTGAAGAACTGTGCGGCCCCGATTATGTAGCTCGGTGGTATCAATGGTCTTCCCAGAGTAAATCTCAGCAGTAAGTTTTTCTAGTTCCAAATGGTATTCCTGATGTGCGGTCTGAATTTTGACCTTCTCATTACCAGAAACTTCTTGAATCCTCCGTGTAATGGGGCACTGGGAGTATGTCCAAGAGCCTGTTTTCATAAAGTTAACGATATCAAAAGAAAGCAAGTGAAAAACCAGTTTTTGATAGTCTATAGTTTCAGCATAAAGTTGTAGCAGATCAAAATTCTCATTATTTTTCGATAGGGCTGAACTATCATAGGTCAATAACCAATTTATGAGATCTTTGGGCCACATGGGAAGGGCGACTGCGAAGCCTTGCAGCATCGGTGCACGCATCCGTCTAAGAATTCTGAATATACTGGAACTTTCAACTCCTTCGACGATAACTTCTACTTTCTGCGATATACCGAGGTCGAGCATGGCCCGTAGAAAATGCAGATGAACTATGATCGAAAGTGGTGTACGGGCGGATTACAACTGACTTGAGTAAGGTGGCGTACTGTTGCTACAAAGGGTTTGCAGACCAAGTAAGCAACGTAAGGAGTACGCCGTGGAAAAGAATA
>JBAYRF010000029.1:0-25161 GCA_041676785.1 Acidithiobacillus sp.
GCGGCGGCCGATTTTTACCGGGAATACCTGGCGGACTGGCTGGATCGTTTCTGCGACTGCCTGGAAGGGCATGCCGAGTTCACGTTTTATCGGGAGTTGGCTGGCGAAATCCGCCGTCAGGCTGAAGGATTGCGCCCATGAACTGGCAACTCATGGCGGATCACGACAATATGGCGCGGCCCCTGGAGGAGGTGTTTGCCGGCTGGCATCAACGGTGCTTTGCAAACAGCCCCAACGTCCATCCGGGACTCTTTGTCGAGATACGGGACTTGCAAAAAGTGCAGGACTGGTATCTAGCCTATCTTCTGACGCCCATCGCCCTCTATCGCCTGGCGATCCCCCTCAAAGCCCCCGACATTCCCCTGCCCGAAGGCTGGTCTGCCGCCGCCCGGGTGGATCAGCCCTGTACCGGCCTTGGTCCCGCCCTGAATCTGAAGATTCCCGGCGTGCTCGGGCAGGGCCACCTCCAATACCTGCCGGAGATCGGGCATTTTCTCTGGCAACCGCTGGTCCAGAACCTACGCCGCTATCCTGACGCCGCCGCGGTGTTTGCGGCCTGGGAGGGCGTAATCGACCACCGCCGCAAAACCCGCGCCAGCATGCAGGAACAACAGCGGTGTGACCGCCGCGCTTTTCTAAGGCGGCTGATGCCGGCGCCCAGGGAGCCATGAGCAATCGCTGTGAACCGCAGGCCGATACGGAGGCCTACCTATTGTCGGAAATTCTCCAGATAAACTCGTCCACTGCTTGCCGGGATCGGTAAGGGATAGCGTTCAACAGGAGCCCGCCCAAAATTACCCAGAATTGAGCGGGTATTCTCTCATAGGCGCGACGCACCACATCGCAAATGATTACTACATCTGCCATGCCGCAGCTCACACACGCCTACGACGGATGCGGCAAATCGCGTGGCCTAGACATGAGAATCTTTATGGGCTTTCCTCCTCCATCAGAGGGACATGGGGCTGGAATTTGGTGGGCTCCTGTTTAGGACGCAACGCTTTGACCCAACGCAAACACCACACCGGGGATCACTCGCGCCAAAGGACGCGTATCCGTATCTGCTGAGAGTACCAGCATCAGGAGCGCGTCTGCTTCCACAGGCACAAAGAGTGCCGCATGCTTGTCACAACGAATGCTGATCTCTTGTGCCGGACATTCGGCAAGACCCGAACTGATATGCTCTGCAAGACGCATAATCGCAGCCCCGGCGATACCAATAAGATTCTGGTCCGCTATCGTTTCTCCCTTCTGAAAAATCACCACCCCTTCATTAGAAATCAACGCGGAACCTTTTATTTCTGGCGACATGGCATCTAACTGCGTATGGAGATTGTCAAACATGACCTGATTCAAAATACACCTCCTTCAAGGATTCTCGGGAATAGGAAACTGAAAGTCCTCCTGGGACAACAGGTCAGGCCCCGACTCCAACCCCTCGAACCAGTCGAGGAAAGCCGCGATCGTCTCCCGTCCTTTGAAGGATGCGCCGTGCTGCGGCACAATCCACTCGATATCCATACCCCGAACCATATTGGTCCAGAGCCTGCAAACTTTCTGGCCACCCATGTAACGGCGGTGGAAGGCATCCATGGAGGTTTCCGCACGATGCGCCGCAAACGCTTCGGCACCTTCGATCACCTTGGAGGCATCATGCCCACTGACCAAGTTAGCGCCCAGATCTCCGGAGAACAGAATCTTGCTCACCGGATCGTAAACCTGGAAATTGCCCACCGAATGCATGTAATGCGCGGGCACAACAAAGAGTTCCTGCCCCGCCAGATTGACCCTCATGCCCTGCGGCGGAATGCCGATGACCCGCCCTGCGGTCATCCCCTTGGAGCAGAAGTGCGGCAGAAAACGGGTCCATTCATTGGCGATAAGAATCTTCGCGTCAGTGATCAGCAGCCAGCCGTTGGCAGAGGCGACGATATCCGGGTCCTCATGAGAGGCAAACACATAATCGAGATGCGCCGGCAGGAAATAGCTCGCCATCTCTGCTAGTAGGTTCTTGTACGTGAGGTTACCGCCGGGGTCGAGCAGCATCCCTTCACCATTATTAACAATAAGAAACTGGTTGGCCTGAATCCCCTCACCTTCCACCAGATCGGTAAAGGCTATGCATTTATGCGTTCCATTATCGTATAGCAATTGAGACATTAAGACTCCTATGCAGGTGATGCTGGTCTGCCCCATTGAACAGACTAGCAGAATCTAAATATAGTATAATAGCATGTAGTTATTTTATTTAATACCCAAATACTATTATGAACACGGTAAAATAAGAATGCCCGAAGTGCTTCTGCCAGTCTTTAGCGATATACACCCGATCAACGACTGGTCATGCGACCGAACTTTAGAAGGATGCCAATCCGGCACAATCAGAAAGCTGATAGCAGGAATCTTCATCGCGTTCGATCGGAGGTGCCCAGATATCTCCGATCATTCGATTAAAGAATTTTATCAATTCCATACCACTGGTGTCATTTTCTTCGGCAAGTTCATCTGTAATTATCCCCGTAGTTAAATCTTTTTATCGGGACCATTTTACTATAATTCCTTACATATTGGGCCTTTTAATCTATTAGAGTATCAGACCGCTGATGTCAGCATAGGTGACAAACATGCTCGATGGATCACTCCACGAGGACTAGTGCCAATCCGCAACTCACCCATAGGCAACTACATGCGCAGAGAATCGTTAAAATTGCGATTTATCATTATGTGAGTTTATCTGGTTGTTTTGGTTAATATAAACCATACGTATGGTTCATTTCATCCTATTATAAATTGATAATTCGCAAATTTGTTCCATAACATGATGTTTATGCGTACCTGGGCTTTTGGCGCATTTGTTGCTTCATAAAGTTGTTAGTGCCTATTGGCGCTATCTTTATGTGTGAAAAAGGAGTGCGTTATGCTGATGGAAAACACTTTACCGATTCTCCTGAGTCGGCTGGATTTTGCTTGGATTACCTCCATGCATATTCTTTGGACACCGTTAACCATAGGTGTTTCCTGGATTCTTTTTGGTCTCGAAGTAGCATGGCTAAGATCTGGGGATGAACGATGGTATCGATTGAATCGATTTTTTGAAAAAATATTCCTCATTAATTTTGGGGCAGGCGTGGCAACCGGTGTCACCATGGAGATGGCATTCGGCATTCTCTATGGGCCCTTCTCTCAGGCCGTAGGTCCATTCTTCGGCAATATTCTCGGGTTTGAGACTATTACCGCCTTCATGTATGAAGCCGGTTTTATTGGCTTGATGGTCTTCGGCTGGAACAAGGTGGGAAAGGGAATGCACCTCTTCTCTACTTTCAACGTCGCTTTCGCCTCCAGTTTATCAGCCTACTGGATTTTGGTAGCTAACGGCTGGATGCAAACGCCAGATGGCGTCGTTCTGAAAGACGGTTTGTTTCAGGTGACAAACTGGTGGAGTGCCATCTTTAATGAAAGTAACAATTGGGGCTTTCCCCATATGTGGGTTGCTACCCTCATTCTCGGCTTTTTTGTGCTTGCCGGTACCAGCGCTTGGTTCATTTTGAAAAACCGCCATGCGGATCTTTTCGTGAAGATGCTTAAGCCTGCAATCCTGGCGTTACTGATTGCAACACCTATCCAGATTTGGTTGGGAGATAGCTTAGGGGTGGACGTTGCCCATAGCGAACCGACCTCATTGGCCGCAATGGAAGGGCATTACCATACTTATCTTCCAGATGGAAAGCCCAATACCTCATGGAATCTCATCGCCATTCCCAATGCGGCAAACGATGCCAGTTTGTTTTCCATTCGGATTCCGCATGTCTTGAGTCTGCTGGAAACCCATACGTTGAATGGAGTTGTTCCTGGGCTGGATCAATTTCCTGCCAAGGACAGGCCTGATGTCTGGGTGCCTTTCTACAGCTTCCGCATTATGGTTATGATTGGTTTTTTTCTATTTTTCATGGCGTTATGGGGAACCTTACTCATCGTTCGCGGTCAATTGACGGTGCAAGGTTTACGTAAACGCCCCTGGTTTTTGAGAGCCATGGTATTCAGTGCCTTTCTACCCTATCTGGCGGTATGGACCGGTTGGTGGACACGTGAAGTGGGTCGTCAGCCTTGGGTGGTTTATAACATCATGCGAACCTATGAAGGTGTCAGCCATATGGGTATTGGTCAGGAGATCTTCTGGTTTGCCGGATATGGTGTTTTTGAACTCACGGTATGGGCGGGTGCCTGGTACTTCTTCTCTAGAGTCATCCAGAAAGGCCCGGATCTCGACAGTGCCCTGCCAGGCATGCAGGACCACGGCGGAGATCCTGTGGAAACCGGAGGTGGGCTGGCTAAACCTACTTTTGCAAAACCGATTTTTGATAAATCCGTTTAACAGGACAGGCTCCGAAGAGACTCGGAGCCCACCAAGGAGTGCACCATTATGTTAGATCTCGCCAGAATTGCCACTACGCTCACTACCTGGTGGTGGCTGTTGTTAAGTTTAATGTTTTTGCTATACATCGCATTGGACGGTGCGGACCTGGGGGCCGGTGTTTTTGCCTTGTTTTCGCCCGATGAACAAGAGCGCGGTGCCATTATGGCTTCCATGGCGGGCATGTGGGATGGCAATGAGACCTGGCTGGTAGTAGCAGGAGGCGTTTTATTCGGAGCATTTCCACTCGTTTATGGTTCTGCCTTTAATTATTTGATGATTCCACTGGCGCTAGCACTTTGGGGCATCATCTCACGCGCCGTTTCCATGGAATTTCATGTGCATGCCATGGGCAGCAAACGTTTTTGGGGCTGGGCCTTTGCGGGCGGTAGTTTGTTGGCCCCATTTGGTGCGGGTCTTGCCCTTGGTGCCACCCTGCAAGGGTTCCCCATGAAAGCCGGTGAAGCTATGGCAAAAGGTGCACCCGGTCTTTTTACGCACTCGCCGGTGCCGCATTTTACCGGTACAGCACTCACTTTTCTGACACCATTCAGCGTATTTACCGGTTTGGGCGCAGTGATTGCTGCAGGTCTGGCCGGTGGTCTTTACCTCTGTGCCCGCTTTGAGAAAGGGGATCCCATCAATGTGAAGGCTCAGCGCTGGACGACTTTATTTTCCTATTTGGCCCTTGCCGCTATTGTGGTGACGCTGGTCTGGTCTTATGCGATTTTCCCTTGGGCAGCAGCCAAATGGACGGGCCCCTATTGGTGGGTCTGGGTATTATGGCTTTTGGTTGTTCTGTTTTTCGCATTTAAATCGATGATGAGCCACTCCATGCAACGGGATTTTGTCGCATTACTTTGGGGTGAAGGCGTTGTCGTGCTGTTGTGGTTTGCTATGTGGGCGACGATGTTCCCTTACATTGTTCCGGGGACCTGGACGATTGAGGCAGCAGCTAATCCGGCGAATTCCATTGCCGTATTTACTTTATTCATGACCGGTTTTGTGCCCATCATGATTATGTATAACGCCTATCAAATCTGGGTCTTTCGGGGTCGCACTACAAAAATGGCCAGTTACGGCGGCCATTAAGCTCTAATGGTATGGATCTCTGCCTGCTGTGACAGTCATGGATCCAACCGCCAAAAGTTACTGCATTTTTCCCTAATTAAGGAGATTGCGATGAGTATACATAGGAAAATCGGATACCAGCTCAATGATGGAGAAAATCCGTCAGCCTCAAGTTTAACCATGATAGATATTCTGAAGGTTCCTAAACGTTACGTTCAGCCAACCCATCCTTGTGGATTGGCGCCAATCAGGCCTGCATCATGGGGTGTCGATAGCCAAAACGATTGCTGGATACCTCCATGCTGCACCTCACGCTACACCTAAAAACCGATTCAAATGCAGCGCAACTGCAGTTTTTAAGCAATAACTATTTGTGATTTGTGCGTAACTTAATGTTTTATTTGGAGGCTGGGCCCGGAATCGAACCGGGGTACGCGGCTTTGCAGGCCGCTACATGACCACTCTGCCACCCAGCCTTATAAAGAAAAGGGAAAGCATGAAACTTTCCCTTGATAGTGGAGCGGGAAACGAGGCTCGAACTCGCGACCCCAACCTTGGCAAGGTTGTGCTCTACCACTGAGCTATTCCCGCATGGGCGCAAGGATAAAGGGATCACCGCTCCTTGTCAAGATCAACCCCACTGGCCATGAGACTGGGCCAAGCAGCGCGCAAATAACCCACCATACTCCACAGCGTCATAGCCGCCGCAATGATCAGCAGACCCACACCGACAATCCGCGCGGAAACACCCAGCAACGCGTTCTGGTATACCAAAAATAATATGGCGATCATTTGCGTGGTGGCTTTGGCTTTACCCAGCCAGGAGACTGCTACTTTTTTGCGTTCGCCCAGTTCTGCCATCCACTCGCGCAGCGCTGAAACGGTGATTTCTCGACCCACAATCACGCTAATCAGTATTCCCGCCAACAGCGGTGCCATCTCACCTGATGAAGCAATAAGTATCAGAGCGGTCACCACCATAATTTTATCGGCAACAGGGTCCAGAAATGTACCAAAGGGAGAAACACCTTGATAGCGTCGGGCAAGGTAACCATCGGCCCAGTCGGTAACCGCCGCCACCGCAAATACCGCCGTCGCTCCATAAGTCCGTAATCCGCCGCCCCAGTAAAACAGCGCCACAAAAATAGGCACTAGGACAATGCGTAGTACAGTCAAGTAGTTAGGCAATCGTTTTATCACGATTCATTACGTCCTCAATGAAAATGATCATAAATGCGTTGAGCGAGTTCTTGATGAATACCCGCGACCCGCTGCAAATCATCGAGCCCCGCATCACGAATACCCCGCAACCCCCCGAAAGCCCGAAGCAACGCCAGACGTCGTTTGGGTCCAATACCATCAATCCCATCGAGATCCGATTCCTGACGAGCCTTACCGCGTCGTGCGCGATGGCCCGTTATCGCGAATCGATGTGCCTCGTCGCGCACCTCCTGAATAACCAGCAAGGCCGGATCATCATCGGATAACTGCCGCGCTGCCGGTCTATTGGGGATATGCAGCACTTCGAGTCCTGGTCGACGCGTAGTGCCCTTTGCAACGCCACAGAGCTGAATATGGGTAATACCGAGCCCTTCCAGCGCTGCTTGAGCGCGAGCCACCTGTCCAGCACCACCATCAATCAGAACAATATCCGGCATAGCCAGACCTTCTTTTTGCAGACGACCATAACGACGCTGCACAGCCTGCTCTATGGCCGCATAGTCGTCTCCTCCCCGAATATCGCGCATATTGAAGCGACGATATTCGGTCTTCACAGCACCATCATCACCGAAAACCACACAGGAAGCTACTGCCGCCTCGCCCTGAGTATGGCTGATATCAAAACATTCTACACGATGCGGCAACTGCGCAAGGGCGAAAAACTTTTGCAGCAGCAACATGCGTCTTCTTCCAGAATGGGCATTCTGCGCGTGTTGTCGCATGGCATCTAACGCGTTAGTCTGCGCCAGGGCCAACCAACGCTTACGTGGTCCACGTTGAGGTTGGTCGATCATCACCCGATGACCGGACTGACTCATCAAGGCCGCTGCGATTGCCTCGACGCCACGCGGCAACACATCGACCAACAAGTTTCCGGGAATTTCCTTATCGTGATAAAACTGCATCAGAAAGGCCGCCATCACCGCCGGCGCGCGGAGATCTTCGGTATGCTGCGGGAATATGGACCGCCCACCGAGCTGTCGACCATTACGAATAAAACTGACATAAACCACCCATTGACCATTTTCCTGTGCGGTGGCCAGCACATCAAAATCCCCACCTCCAGCTTGCGCCACATATTGTCGCTCCTGGATTTTGGATAATGCGGCAATCTGATCCCGCCGCCGCGCCGCTTCTTCAAAATCAAGTCGTTGTGCCGCTTCCTGCATCCGCAGATCCAAACTGCGGATGGCTTCATCACTCTTTCCCTCCAGAAAGCGGATCGTATCACCGACGTCATTCGCATAATCCTCCGCGCTAATCAAGCCGACACAGGGCCCGCTGCAACGACGAATCTGGTATTGCAGGCAGGCACGACTCCGATTCTGAAACGTATGATCCTCACAAGTTCGCAGTCGAAAAGCTTTCTGAAGTAAAATCATGCTCTCCCGAAGCGCACTCACCGCAGGATAGGGCCCGAAATAGCGGCCTTTTTTCTTTTGCGCGCCTCGGTGCAGACGCATTCTTGGCGTCTCAGCCGCCTCAATCAGTAGATAGGGATAACTTTTATCATCTCGCAATAGAATATTGTAAGGGGGATGGTGACGCTTAATGAGGTTTGCTTCCAAAACCAGCGCTTCGGTTTCGGTATGTGTTACGACTACCTCCACCCATTTTACCTGTGCCAGCATCGCCAAAGTCTTCGGACTATGCCGCTGTTTCTGAAAATAAGAGCTGACTCGTCTTTTGAGATTACGCGCTTTACCGACATAAAGCAGACGGCGACCAGCCGCGAACATCTGGTAAATACCGGGCTGGCTAGTGAGGGTACGCAAAAAATCTGCGAGAACAAAGGTCGACTCGGTATCCATCGCCTGCTTATCTGGTTTTACAATAGCCGCCTCGCCTCCCATATTCCCTGACCATGAATCATTCTGAAGCGGTGGAGTCCGCGCTCAGGCGCCGCAGATAGTCCCAGGTAAATATTCCGGTACTATGGCCATCACTGAAATGAATTTGTACGGCATAGTTACCAACGGGTTGCACTTCCAAAACGCTGACGTCTTCTTTGCCGGTAATCACCTGCGCTTGATCGGGCGTATGGCCTTTACACTCTGCACAGGGACATTCAACGCGCAGATGTTCAAAGGTCAAGCGGCTGGTGTAACCATCTGCCCAGTCAATTTCCATAACACGACTGATCATCAGAGGACGGATTTCTAGGGGCTGGGTACGAATATCGGACATGCGGAACCTCACGGATAGACCGGACTGGTCAGAAATAAGCCTCTAGGGTACAATCCACGCCCACTAAAGGGAATGCCCACAAGGATTATTGTATGAAAATTTCCGCCTTTGATATTCGCGTCGGTAACATTCTGGAACATGAGAAAGGATTGTGGCGTGTACTCAAAACCGATTTTGTAAAGCCCGGCAAAGGTGGGGCCTTCGTACAAGTCGAAATGAAAAACATTGAAACCGGCACCAAATCCAACACCCGCTTCCGCTCTAGTGAGACGATGGAAAAGGCGGTCGTAGAACCTCGAACCATGCAATATCTTTATGCCGACAGTACCGGCTACGTGTTTATGGACAATGAAAGTTTTGAACAGTCTATATTGAGCGAAGACCTTCTCGAAGGACAAACCGGTTATCTGCTACCTAACACCGAAATTCAGGTGAACTTGCATAATGATCGGCCCATTGGCGTAGAACTGCCTTCTATTGTCATTCTGGAAGTCGTGGAGGCTGATCCTGCAATCAAGGGGCAAACGGCGACGGGCTCTTACAAATCGGCACGGATGGAGACCGGCATCACCGTCATGGTTCCCCAATTCGTCATTGCTGGTGAAAAAATACGGGTGAATACCACGGACGGCGTTTATGTAGACCGCGCCTAAACGGCAAAGGCAACCGGATCTATCATGCGGTTGCCCGTTCAGGAAATCTGGGTGGATGTACTTTGTAAATGAGCGGCGTTTTCTTTGGCCGGAATAACCCAGACAAAAATTTCACCTTTACTGACCATTCCAAGATGACGGCGTGCCAACTCTTCTACGGCTCGGTCGCCCGTTTGTAGACTAGTGACTTGCGCTGCCAAACGATTGTTACGATCTTCCAGCTTTTTTAATACGACTTGCTTGCTTTCGAGCTGATGGTGCAGTTCGCCAACATTCAGCCAACTGCCCGCACCAAACCATAGGGGATACTGCAAAGCACAAAGCACCGCAAGCAACATAAAATCTATGGGGCGCATTTCCGACTTAGCCGCAGTCGCTCTGGCTTTCAGTTGCACCCAAAAATTCATAATTTAACAACTCCCCAAAACCTACCATTTAACCAATCATTCCATACTGGTAGTATTTAGTCTAAATTATAAAAAGTTGCAAGGCCGGGATAACGCGCTACTTCCCCTAACTCTTCTTCAATGCGCAGCAAACGATTGTATTTGGCTACCCGGTCGGTACGCGACAAAGAACCCGTTTTAATCTGACCGCACCCCGTTGCGACAGCCACATCCGCCAAGGTAGTGTCTTCCGTTTCTCCAGAACGATGAGAAACAATAGCCGTATAACTATGGGTTTTCGCCATTTCAATAGCCGCAAGCGTCTCTGACAACGTACCAATTTGATTGAGTTTAATGAGAATACTGTTACCCACTCCGCGTTCAATGCCTTCACGAAGAATAGTCGTATTGGTTACAAAAATATCATCACCCACCAATTGCAGACGGTCACCCAGACGATCCGTGAGCATTATCCAACCGTCCCAATCATTTTGATCCATACCATCTTCAATACTGATCAGCGGGTAACGATCCGCCAGTACCGCGAGATAATCAACAAACTCTGCACTGCTCAATTCGCGTTTTTCACTGGCCAAATGATATCGACCATCGCGATAAAACTCACTGGAAGCGACGTCCATACCTAACCAAATATCTTTACCCGGTTGATAACCGGCCTTACTAATGGCATCCATGAGTAATTCCAGTGCCGCTTCATTAGACGGCAAATTAGGCGCGAAACCCCCTTCATCGCCGACCGTTGTCGCTAGGCCCTTTTTATGAAGAACCCCTTTAAGGCTGTGAAATACTTCCACGCCCATCTGCAAAGCTTCGGAAAAAGATTCGGCACCAGCCGGAATCAGCATAAATTCCTGCATATCGACCGCATTATCCGCATGGGCACCGCCGTTGATGACATTCATCATCGGCACAGGTAATTGTAGCGGACCCAGACCACCGATATAGCGATACAAGGGCTGGCCTGCTGCTTGTGCAGCCGCATGAGCCGTAGCCAGCGATACACTGAGAATAGCATTGGCACCAAGGCGCGATTTATTCTCGGTACCATCTAGGGCACAGAGCGCTGCATCAATGTGTTCCTGCGCTTCCGCCTCCATGCCGAGTAAGGAATCCTGAATTTCACCATTAACATGCTCGACCGCTTTACGAACTCCTTTGCCGCCATAGCGCGTGCCGCCATCGCGTAATTCGACGGCTTCACGCTCGCCCGTGGATGCCCCACTGGGTACTATGGCACGCCCCATGGCGCCGTTTTCTAAATATACCTCCGCTTCCACGGTGGGGTTACCGCGTGAGTCCAATACTTCTCGGGCTTGAATGCGAACAATAGCGTTCATGCTAAATCCTCAGGGTGGTTTTCGGGAAATTCTTGGGCTTTGACCAGTTGATCAATGTGCTGCAAGGTACGCAACAGGCTTTCCATACGGTCTAATGGCCAGGCATTGGGACCATCCGAAAGCGCTTCAGCAGGCTGGGGATGGGTTTCCATAAATACACCAGAGACCCCGGCGGCTACTGCGGCTCTGGCCAAGACGGGAACAAATTCGCGCTGTCCGCCGGAGTGATCGCCCTGCCCGCCAGGAAGCTGCACAGAATGCGTCGCATCAAAAATGACTGGGCAGTCCGTCTGCCGCATGACGGCCAAAGAGCGCATATCGGAAACCAGATTATTGTAGCCGAAGGAAGCACCCCGCTCGCACACCATAATCTGATCATTTCCTGTAGCCTTGGCTTTAGCCGCGACGTGGAGCATATCCCAAGGCGCCAGAAACTGGCCTTTTTTGATGTTGACCGGCTTGCCCGCAGCAGCAACCGCCTCAATAAAGTCCGTCTGTCGACAAAGAAAAGCCGGGGTCTGCAAGACATCAACAATCTCCGCGACAACCGCCACGTCTTCTTTTTCATGTACATCGGTGAGCACAGGAACGCCGATTTCTCGTCTTACCTTTTCGAGAATCCTTAAACCTTCGTCCATTCCCGGACCACGAAAACTTTTGCCCGAAGATCGATTGGCTTTATCGTATGAACTTTTGTAAATAAAGGGGATTCCGAGGCGTGCACAAAGATCGCGCAAGGTTTCCGCCGTCGTCAAAGCTAAAGATTCGTTTTCAATAGCGCAAGGTCCGGCGATCAGAAAAAAGGGATGGTTCAAACCGACTTCAAAACCGCAGAGTTTCATCCCTGAACCTCCTGTGCACGTTGTTGAATAGCAGCCCTGATAAAGGCATCAAACAAGGGGTGTCCCTGGCGTGGATTACTGGTGAACTCGGGATGAAACTGACAGCCCAGAAACCAAGGATGGTCGCGCAATTCGACGACTTCCACCAGCGCGCCATCGGCAGAAAAGCCCGTGTATTGTAAACCGGCACTGGCTAGCTGCTCCCGATAACGGTTATTAAATTCAAAGCGATGCCGATGCCGTTCATAAATAACCGCCTGCTCGTAGGCCTCAGCAACCAGACTGCCCACCTGCAGACTGCATTCCTGTTCACCCAGACGCATCGTGCCACCGAGATTCCCCCCCTCTTCCCGATACGCGGTATGACCTTCCGGATCAGACCATTCAGTCATCAGTGTAATGACCGGTGCAGAGGTTCCCGGATCTAGCTCGGTGCTATTCGCATCCACTAAGCCCGCACAATGCCGGGCAAATTCGACGACAGCGAGTTGCATACCCAAACAAATGCCCAGATAGGGCACTTGCTGTTCACGGGCGTAGCGAATCGCGGTGATTTTACCTTCCGTGCCGCGTCCACCGAATCCGCCGGGGACGAGAATAGCATCCGCCTCGTCAAGCATGGACGTCCCTTGGGTTTCGATATCCTCGGCATCTACATAATGGAATCGCACTCGGCGTCGAGCACGTAACCCCGCATGTAGCAAAGCTTCCGCCAAAGACTTGTAGGATTCGGTAAGGCCCACATATTTTCCTACCAAGGCAATGACCACCTCGCCTTCTGGATGTTCCAGCGCGTGGATGATTCCCTGCCAAGAACTCAGGTCCGGCTCCGCTGCCGACAAAGCCAGCTCTTGAAGCACTAATTGGTCCAAACCTTGATCATGAAAAAGCAAGGGGATGCGATAAATACTATCGGTGTCTATCGCCGAAATCACCGCGTTTTCGGAAAGATTAGAAAAAAGTGCAATTTTTGCCCGATGATCCGCCGGAATAGGACGATCGGCGCGACACAGCAGCACTCCGGGTTGAATACCGATAGCTCTCAATTCACGAACTGAATGCTGGGTGGGCTTGGTTTTCATCTCACCCGCAGAAGGCAGGTAAGGCACTAGCGTTAAATGCATGAAGAGCGTATTTCCACGTCCTTCCTCCACCGCCATTTGTCGGATCGCTTCGAGAAAAGGCTGAGATTCAATATCGCCCACGGTACCGCCAATTTCTACTAGGGCGATATCCGCATCACTTGCGCCTAAGCGAATTCGTCGTTTAATTTCATCGGTAACATGGGGGATGACCTGCACGGTACGCCCAAGATAATCGCCACGCCGTTCTTTTTCGATTACCGTCTGATAAACCAGACCGGTCGTAAAATTGTTGCGCTTGGTCATCCGCGTCGAAATAAAACGCTCGTAATGGCCAAGATCGAGATCGGTTTCCGCACCATCTGCCGTCACGAAGACTTCGCCATGTTGAAAGGGACTCATAGTGCCCGGATCGACGTTGATGTACGGATCAAGCTTGAGCATGGTGACTTTGAAGCCGCGCGCCTCCAAGAGCGCACCCAGCGCCGCTCCAGCAGCACCTTTACCCAAAGAAGAAACCACACCACCAGTAACAAAAATGTATTTGCTCATAGGACTCAATGTACGCGCGCTTGATGCTGTGCATGGTAGCCAATTCGCGCTGGCGGCACAACGCGAAGCCCGCTATTCGTCCAAATAATATTAGACTAGAGGGGGGACCGCCCACTCCCAAAAAAGGTCATGCCAGATCCTAAAATCTGGCATGACCCCGTGAAGATACCCTACTCACTTGCAAGTATGCGTAAGGTGCTTATCGTTCAATATTCAATTTAATGTAGACATATCAATCACAAAGCGATACTTCACGTCGCTTTTCAGCATTCTCTCGTAGGCGGTATTGATGTAGTCCATAGGAATCATTTCAATATCTGATCCGATCCCATGCGCCGCACAGAAGTCGAGCATTTCTTGAGTTTCGCGAATACCGCCAATCAAAGATCCCGCCAACTGACGGCGCTTGAAAATCAGATTGAAGACTTCAGGAGAAGGATGTGGCTCTGCAGGTGCACCGACCAGAGTCATGGTGCCATCACGCTTCAGCAAATTGAGGAAAGCATCCAAATTATGCGGTGCAGCTACTGTATTAAGAATGAAGTCGAAACTATTCGCCTGCTTTGCCATCTGCGCTTCGTCTTTAGAGATGCAAACCTCATCGGCTCCTAGGCGCTTGCCATCTTCTACTTTGTTTGGCGAGGTGGTGAACAACACGACATGCGCACCCATGGCATGCGCCAGCTTGACGCCCATGTGACCTAATCCACCCAAACCGACGATACCGACCTTTTTACCCGGTCCGACGTTCCAGTGTCGCAAAGGGGAATACGTGGTAATACCCGCACACAGTAGAGGTGCCACACTGGCCAGATCCTTGGCATCATGCTGTACTTTCAGCACAAAAGATTCTTTAACGACAATACTCTGTGAATAACCTCCATATGTATTTTCACCGCCAAATACCGGACCATTGTAGGTACCCGTGAAGCCATTCTCACAATATTGTTCATCGCCATCATCACAGGAAGCGCAATGACCACAACTGTCCACCATACATCCGACTCCGGCAAAATCTCCCACCTTGAAATTTTTCACCTGATCACCCACAGCAACCACTTTCCCGACAATTTCATGACCCGGCACGGCAGGATAAATGGTGTTTTTCCATTCATTGCGCGCGGTATGTAGATCAGAGTGGCAGACCCCGCAATAGAGAATTTCGATTTTAACGTCGTCTGGACCGGGTTGACGACGCTCCACTTCGTAGGGCGCTAAGGGGCTGGTAGACGTTTGTGCTGCGTAGGCTTTTGCTTTATTCATAATGTCTCCATTGAAAATAAGGGACTAATCCGGAATTTAACCCGCGTTAGTCATGTTATCCGGGAACGGTAAGTGCCCAGTTTTAACCAAAATAAGACAACCTTCCGTACTGTAAGGTTGATGAGCGCTGAGGTGCGGACTCCGCATCCAAGTTCCAGCCGGATAGTGTCCGTGCTCATCGGCAAACGTTCCTTCCAGCACCAAAATTTCTTCTCCACCATAATGACGATGTGGCTGAAAGTAGGTGTCAGGTTGCCAACGCACCAACGCGGTATGCTCTCCGCCAAAGTCCGCCAAAGGAAGCACGGTCAAACCATCCACTAATCCGGGCGACCATGATGCTTGCCCCATTTGTACCTGCACACGCTGATGATCGTCAGGGTCCATGTGGCGAAGCTTTACAAAAAGAATACAGCCCGTTTCTGAGTAAGGTGTGTGCGCCGACCCCGGAGGATTACGCAGATAAGTACCCGGTCCATAGCACCCTGTTTCATCTGAAAAAGTACCCGTAAGTACAAAAATTTCTTCACCCAACGGATGTTCATGACGCGGGAAGCTTGCCTGCGGTGCATAGCGCACAACCGATGTCGCCCGACCGGACTCTTGGCCGCTGCGCTCCAACAGACGTCTTTCAATGCCCTGCGCGGGAGATCCCTGCCAAGGCAGATCAGGCGTATACAAAACGACGGATTGCGACCAATCGGTGTTGAGCTGCATGATCATCTCCTGATACTACATACCGTCTGGTTGGTACATAGAATAGAGGATGCCTACCTCATCGTCAAGCGAGAGGCACTTTAATCCCCCACAAGCGACACCTCGAGATCCGTTCCCAAAAGATGGTTTTCCAGTTTCTTGATCTCATCGCGCAGCGCTGCCGCCTGCTCGAATTCCAAATTACGCGCATGGCGAAACATGGACTCTTCCAGCTCTTTGATCTTTTTGGCCAGCGCTTTAGGCTCGTTGAGCAAGCGATACTCTCCCGCCTTATCCGCCGCTTTGGCGGCAGGCTGGGCATTCCGTCGGTAAACGCCCTCAATAATGTCCGAGATGGGTTTCACAATACCTTTAGGAGTAATGCCATGCATGGCATTAAATTCGAGCTGTTTATCGCGACGCCGTCCGGTTTCTTCCATTGCCGCAGCCATGGATTTAGTGATCACGTCGGCATAAAGAATGGCCCGTCCATGCAAGTTTCGGGCGGCACGCCCGATGGTCTGGATCAGAGAACGCTCCGAACGTAGAAAGCCTTCTTTATCAGCATCCAAAATGGCTACCAACGCCACTTCTGGCATATCTAATCCTTCGCGTAGCAGATTAATACCGATCAGCACATCAAAAACACCTGCACGCAAGTCTCGGATGATCTCGACACGCTCTACCGTTTCGATATCCGAATGCAAATAACGGCATTTAATACCCAACTCATGGAGATAATCTGCCAGATCTTCTGCCATACGCTTGGTTAAGGTGGTTACCAGAATACGCCAGCCACTGCGAATAACGAGGTTTATTTCGTTAATGAGGTCATCTACTTGACCCTTGGCCGGACGGACCTCTACTTGGGGGTCTACCAGTCCGGTAGGTCGAACGACCTGTTCGACAATTTGACCCGAGTGCTGCATTTCATAAGGGCCAGGAGTAGCTGAAATTAGAATGGTTTGTGGCATCAGCGCTTCAAATTCCGGGAACATCAAGGGACGATTATCCAGCGCCGAGGGTAGACGAAACCCATATTCTACCAAAGTTTCTTTGCGGGAACGGTCGCCTTTATACATGCCACCAAATTGTGGCACTGTAACGTGCGACTCGTCCATAAAAAGTAAAGCTTTGTTCGGCAGATAGTCCATCAGCGTCGGTGGAGGCTGTCCCGGATCGCGCCCCGATAAATAACGGGAGTAGTTCTCAATGCCTGAGCAATATCCTAGCTCTGCCATCATTTCCAGATCAAATCGTGTACGCTGCTCCAAACGTTGTGCTTCTACCAGCTTGTTGGCGCTGCGCAGATCTTCCAACCGTAAACGCAATTCTTCTTTGATAGACTCCAAGGCTGCGAGAATGGTTTCCCGAGGCGTTACATAATGACTTTTAGGATAAATCGTATAGCGCGGTAACCGCACAATAGTCTTACCTGTTAAGGGATCAAAAAGCGATATTCTTTCAATTTCGTCACCGAATAATTCGACACGTACCGCTTCGTCTTCACTTTCTGCCGGCCAAATATCAATGACATCACCGTTCACCCGGAATGTACTACGCTTCAATTCTAATGGATTACGGGTGTACTGCATTTCTGCCAGACGTTGCAAAATAGCACGCTGATCCATCGAATCCGACTCGCGCAAATGCAGGATCATGCCATGATAGGAGGCCGGATCACCTAGCCCGTAAATAGCGGATACCGTCGCGACAATAATAACATCTGGACGCTCCAACAGAGCCTTAGTAGCCGAAAGCCGCATCTGCTCGATGTGATCATTGATGGAGGCGTCTTTTTCGATAAACGTATCCGAGGAAGGAACGTAGGCTTCGGGCTGATAATAGTCGTAATAACTAACGAAATACTCCACCGCGTTGTGGGGGAAAAAAGCACGCATTTCGGCATAAAGCTGGGCTGCAAGAGTTTTGTTAGGTGCCATGATAATGGCGGGGCGTTGGGTCACGGCAATGACATTAGCCATGGTGAACGTTTTGCCGGAGCCAGTTACCCCAAGAAGCGTCTGAAAAAACTCCCCCGCTGCCAGACCCTCCGTCAGCAAGCGTATCGCTTCAGGCTGATCGCCCTGCGGTGGAAAACTGCTCTCCAGAATAAAGCGTTTCTCCATTTTTGGCTCCATCATATTAGTCAGCAATCACCTTACAGGTTGAGACTGTCCTAGGGAAAGAGCTTCTTAGAAAAGATAATTTTTGGCGACTTCCCTGAAAGCAGCGGGTCCATTACAATGCTTTCTTTAGATTATGTCATCCATACTATTCTGGCGCCTGTAGCTCAACTGGATAGAGCAACGGCCTTCTAAGCCGTAGGTCAGGGGTTCGAGTCCCTTCAGGCGCACCAAATAAAACAATAACTTGCAATTTTTAGCTTTCACAATTTTAGGTCAAATTGATTTTACGCTGCAATTATGCTGCGCCAACTCGCGAGACAACGGCTGAGAACGAGTGCTGGCATGGCGACGATCACCGCAAGAAAAGGGCTGGACGAAAACCACAACTCCGTGACACTTGGGTACTAAGTGATCGTTAGAAAACGCGGGCGCCCTAGCCAAACAAAAACGTTTCGCACAAAGCGGGATGCTGAGCGTTGGGCACGCCAGATAGAAAACGAAATGGATTGAGTGGTGTTCCAACTGCGTGCAGAATCTGAACGCACGACGGTAAACACGCTGATGGACCGACATGCCCGAGAAACATTATCTAACCAGAAGGATGGGCATCGTGAAATTTCCAGATCTCCGGCTACCCACTTGAGGCGACCAGCGCACCGAACGTTGCCTACGTTCCGTGCGCGGCCGCTGTGGATCTACAGGCCGCCCAGACCGCCTGCGGATGACGTGTTGATGCCGAGGGACAGCAAGGACGCCTGCGCCGGTGTCTGGTTGATGCCTATGGACACCAACCCCCCCACCGACAGGGCGAAGCCCGAATCCTGGCCGCCGCCCAGACCGCCTAGGATACTACCGAGGTCATTCACCACCCCGCCGACGAGACTGCCGAGCAAGCCCTGCACGTCCGCAGCCAGCGCCCCGCCGGCACTGCCATTGCTCGTGGTAACGCTCACCTGGGCGATGTTGCCGCTGCCTCCCGGCGTATTGATGGAGACGGAAGCTAGGTTGCCCACCTGGACCTGCGCGCCCTTGCCCTGACTGGTGACCCCGCCCAGCAGGCCGCCCACCGTGTTGACCAGATCCGCCAGCAAACCGCCGACGGTGCCCTGAACATTGGCAAATATCCCTGTTGATCCACTCATGTCATTCTCCTCGAGTTTGTCTTCTTTATGAGAACGCATATTGCGTGCCAACTCTTTTCGGGGATTCATCATTCCGTTCTATCTTTTTGATAATCTCCGCATAAGCGGACCGCGAACCGGTTCGTAACGTTAGAATAACCTACTATACTGCAGATTATTTTAGTGACGTAATGGGAACCAGCGTTACTCATTTATTCCCAATTATGGAGGGGCGAATCCCCCCTGCGTCGGCGGAATATCCCAGTGGGAGAGCAACAACGGGTCAATGTTGGTTACCCACTGAGGCGGATGGATGCGGCGCTCGTAACTTTTGGCAACTTTCGATTAGCCATTCGTTTGATTTATATGCACCTATTTTTGGTACGTTATCCGCCTAGGAAACGAGGCGCACGGCTATATGGTCCAATGTGGTACACCTACTAACACCACGCTGGTACCGACCCCATCAAGATTTAGCCGGATCTACGGGCAGTAATTCGCAGAAACGTGGCCACCAAAATCCGCGCAGGCCGCTGCGGATTACCACAGCGCATCTAAAGCCAAAAACACTCTTGGCATAACATCCGGGGTGACGGCCGGTGATCGGTGAATGACGCCACGTTCCGCATTTCCCTCCCACATCGATCCTTTGAGCAAGGCGATGGCTAGGGGGGGAACGTGCTGGATGCCATCTGGGTTGATGATGACTCCTGAGTTTTCGTCGCCTATATGGTTGGGTCTAGGCCCTAATTTGCCGCGATCCGCACAAGCATCAGGTAGCCACTCGGTACCAGATCCCCGATAAGTGCAAAGAAGCCGAATACTCGTATGATCGACATGAAAACGCGGGCACATGGCTCGACACAGCACCCCCAAACGCAGCCCGACGGCAGGACATCCCATCAGATCACCATAGACTTCTACAAGATACTTCAGGTCAGCCGCAAATGCTTCCCGTCCTGGATAGGCTGGAAGCGAGGGCAAGGACCAGTTTTCCTCTAAATTTAGCGAGATACGATATCCTTCCCCCATCTCTTGCGCGGCATTGGCGAGGTAGGCATCGATGGCAGGAATAAGGGCACGTTCAGCTACGGCAATCTGACAGTCTGGCTCAAATATCTCAAGCAACCCGATCAGAGTATTCGGACACAATGCCACTTCACAAGACGGAAGCGCTTCAGCGACATGAGTCATGATGCTTCCTCCAATATTTCCTGCTCCCAACTTGGGAATGGGTCGGGCATGGCGCGCCAACCATCCTTGCCCGGCTGCATTTCGGCATCAGTGAGTAGACAATCGTCAAGCATTGCACGTATGGCGGATTCGTTCATTCCGATGCCGATAAATACCAGCTCCTGTCGCCGATCGCCAAACGTACCCTCAAAATTCTTTCGGATCTGAACGAGATATTCCGGATCATTCGGCCATTTTTCGGGATCTACGGCTGACCACCACAAGCCGGCCACCCCGTGGCGACAGGCACCCCCGGCCTGCGCCCAGTTGCCGGCAAAATCGAACCGGGATGCTAACCAGAAGTAGCCCTTTGAGCGCAGGATACCGTTCCAACCACCGTGGATCAGGCGCCAAATGCGTTGTGGATGAAAGGGACGCCGGGCACGATACACAAAACTGGTAATGCCATATTGCTCGCTTTCCGCTATATGTTCTCCGCGCAGTTCCTTGAGCCATCCTGGTGCTTGCTCGGCCTGCTCGAAGTCAAATAGACCGGTATTCATGATCTCTGCCAGTGGCACCCGACCAAACTTTGAAACCACCAGATTTGCACGCGGATTGAGAGTGTTCAAGATGTGTCTTAATTGGTCGAGATCGGTTGGACTAACCAAATCGGCCTTATTGATGACGATGACATCGCAAAATTCCACTTGATCGACCAGCAGGTCGACTACGGTACGGTCGTCCCCCTCGCCCATGCTTTCACCGCGCTCGGCAATCGAATCCGATGACTGATAATCACGCAGGAAATTGAAAGCATCCACCACCGTGACCATGGTATCCAGACGCGCCACGTCGGACAGGCTGAAGCCGTCCTCGTCGGCGAAAGTAAAGGTCTCAGCGACTGGCAGCGGTTCAGAGATGCCAGTGGACTCAATCAGCAGATAATCGAAACGACCATCCTTGGCCAGCCGATTAATTTCGATCAGCAGATCTTCTCGCAGGGTGCAACAAATGCAGCCGTTGGACATTTCCACCAGCTTTTCTTCGGCGCGCGATAGTTCCGCACCACCCTCGCGGATGAGTTGGGCATCAATATTCACTTCGGACAGGTCATTTACGATGACCGCAACCCGCTTGCCTTCACGATTATTCAGCACATGGTTGAGTAAACTGGTTTTACCGGCGCCCAGAAAACCAGATAAAACGGTAACAGGGAGTTTTTGCATAAGTCTTATCCTGAAGATTAATGGTCAAATTAGCGTTCGTGCCATTCATCGTGCCCTTGGGCTTTTAGGGTCAAGGCTGCGTTGGGCGAGTCAGCTAGCGCTACGGATCGAGATGAATGAAAAATGCATCAGACCCACATCTAATCACACCAAGACTTTAAATGCAACCATGTTGCATAATATATGCAGGTATAATTATGGGTCATTCAAGGTCATGGTGAACAAAACTACCCAACTTTGCTCCATTTCAGGGGTGGCCGTATGATGCTACAAATGGCATCAGCATGTCAGGTTTTTAACCTGCTGCTTGTGATTTGAACCGAAGGCCGTTTACAAAAACTTCAGCGCATTGACCACAGATATGACGGCAGCGATTGTGCATAAGGCGCGTTAACCGGTAACATTCGTAGCTTGGTATTCATCGGAGATAAGTTCCGTGCCATTTGCTCATGTTCTGCGTTTTCAATGAGAAGCGGATTTGATTCGCAACCTTTAGGAGTTATCCGCCTCTCTACCAGTAGGCTGACACTAAGGCATCAGTTTTTCCTGAACGGTGGATTATTTGCTGCACATCTTTTCTGCACGGCCTTTGCCGCTTGGCTTTTTAGCGCTTCACTTACTGCACAATTCTGGCCTATCTGGCCTGCTGCCGGGATTTCTGCATACGGATTATTGGTATGGGGACCTCGAGTCATTCCGGGATTACTTCTGGCAACAATTTTTGGAAATTATATATTTACCAACCTGTTATTACCAATTAATCTCTGGTTCAGCGTTATTGATATTCTCAGTATCTGGTTTGGAAGTATTTTACTACGTAGATTCTCTCCACATTGGACAGGGTTTCGAACCGTTCATGACACTCTCGCCTATCTTCTTTTATTTACCGCTCCATCCGCCTTTCTCGGAGCCATCCTAACAATTGCCGGCGGATTACTTCTGACTCCTGCCCACGGCTCGATCTTCCATCTGATACTCTTTTGGGGCATGGCCAAGGCGGCAGCGCTCATCAACGTTACCATTCTGTTACTGGTATTTTTGCGTACTCGAGACTCGTCAAAAATTCAGATTAGTAGTGGCTATCTTCTTTCGGCCCTGACTGTTTTAACTATGATCGCCTGTCTGTTTTTTCTCCCTTACCCTTCCGAGAGCCTTACAGAAGGAGCCACCTTTCTACTAATCCTACCTTTTTTGTGGATGCTCGCCCACTATCCGATTCGCCTTGTCTATCCGCTTGCTGCTATAAGTTTTTTTCTTGCGCTGCTGGGTACCAGTCTTGGCTATGGACCCTATCAGCACAGTCAAACATTATTTCCAGAAACCATGGTACAACTGATCGGCATTCTACTGGAAGTCATCGGCCTGATCGCCAGCGCCATGATACAAGAACGTCATGATGCGCTTAACGCGCTTAAAGATGCTAATCAGATATTAGAACAACGTGTGGCTGATCGATCCGCCGATTTACTCAGCCGGAATCACGAATTACAAGTACGTGACGCCTTTCTCGAATCCGTCACAACGGTTAATCGCCTTTTTCACTCCACAAAACAGCTTGCATCAGCGGATGTTCTCAATCGCTTTTGCGAAATTTTAGTAGAAAAAATGAATCTCGCAGCAGTTTGGGTCGGCCATGTCAAAATAGGGAGCGAACATATTGAAATTATGGCTAAGGCTGGCCCCTTATCCCGACCTCTAACAGAATTGCAGTTGTATTGCCAACCCGAACAGGGGCAATCTCAGTCTCCCTCTGGGCGAGCAATTAGTGAACAGCGAACCTTATTCTTTGAAGGTGACAATCCCCTCTTTGCACCTTGTAAGGATATTGTTCAAAGTTATCACTTGGGTGGCAGTATCCATACCCCTTTCATTTGGCCAGATAGTAGTCGTGGCGTGGTCACTCTCTATCGCTACGAAGGTACAGTATTCCCTCTAGCGATTATTGATCTCCTCGAAAGGCTCTGTGAAGATCTTGCTGCGTTTCTCAGGCAAGAGCAACTGAGTAAAGAACTCGACGATGCCCGCACGCTCCAGAAGACCATGCTGGTGGGTGGCGATATCGTGCTCCAGGCGCGCGATGCTTCAAGCATGCTCCAGCAAATCTGCGACGAACTGATCCGTAGCGGGCTTTTCAATGCCGCTTTCATTATTCGTCCAAATGCAGAAGGAGTATTCGAGGCGCTGGCAGTAGCTGGTGATCATGTAGAATGGATTCTTCAGCGGCGATGGACCATCCACGAAGATGACTTTCCCGACGGGCAATCGCTCACGTCCCAAGCCTGGCGCCAGGGACGTCACCTGATTATTCAGGATTATCTGAGCGCTCTAGGATCAAAAGCAGACTGGTACGCTGAGGCTAATGCTCATAATTGGCGGGCAGTAGCCAGCATTCCTATTCACCATCTTCAAGAACGTTGGGCAATGCTCAATATTATCGGTTCTCGTGTAAATATGTTCAACGCTGAAATCTTCGACGTTCTTCAGCGTATTGCACAATTACTCGGCCGTGGTCTCGATGAAATCCATCTTAAGACTGAGTTACAAAAACAACGCCAACGGCAAAGCTATCTCGCGCAGCATGACGCACTCACGGGTCTGGCCAATCGTCGAGGATTTACGGAATTTTTGTCATCGGCGATGGCAGAAGCCCGTCAACAAGGGAAACTGCTGGCTGTCGCGATGCTGGACCTAGATGATTTTAAGCCAGTCAATGATCAACATGGTCACGGCGCTGGGGATTTGTTACTGAAAGAGATTGCTTCGCGACTCCGTCAGGCCCTCAGGCAAAGTGACTATCTTGCCCGTCTAGGTGGTGATGAGTTTGTGCTGGTCTGGAATCATCTGCAAAATCCAGAACAAATCGCCCCTATCCTTGAAAAAATTGGAGCATACCTAGCCAAACCGTACTTTCTGGATGCATCGTTGCCAACGATCCGCGTTGGAATAAGCGCAGGTATCACCTTTTATCCTCACCAAGATGACGATAGCGATCCGGATTTACTCCTGCGAGAAGCCGACCATGCGCTTTATGAAGCAAAGCAGGATAAGTCTCGCCGATTACAATTCTGGAGATTTTTTGAGGGAGCCAAAACCAGTAAGCAAAAGCACATTCAAAAGCTTCTGCGCGATGGACGGATGGTTTTGCAGTACCAGCCAGTGCTTGATCTTCGTAACAACCAAGTTGTCGGCGTCGAGGCTTTGGCACGTCTTGACAGCATGCAGGAAGCGATTCCGCCCGGTGACTTTCTTCCCTTTTTAGCCCCTGAAGATCAATGGAGGCTGACTGAACTCGTATTGAATCAGATCGCCATAGATTGGCGGGAATGGCAAACGCAAGGCATCCATCTATGGGTATCGCTGAACATTTTGCCCCGTTTTTTGACCAGTCCTGTCGCACTGGAACGCTTGCAACATTTACTGGAAAGCTGTCCGGTGCCACCGACTAATCTGATCCTTGAAATCCTGGAAAGCGAAGAACTTAGAAGCTTGGAGTATTGTGCAGAGTCCATTCGGATTTTGCAAAAAAAAGGCTATCGTATTGGACTGGATGATGTTGGCACTGGGTATGCGTCACTTCTTTATCTCAAGGAACTACCGGTTGATGAAATCAAGATTGATCAGGCTTTCGTGCGTCATATCGGCCGCAACCCCAACGATCTGCATTGAGCTATAGTCAATTCTGGTGTATGAGCATTTACTGACATAGCTTCAGGCGGCGGTCTGTTGGTCATCCGGCAGGATTTGATTGGCCGGCAATCCATCGGTGAATTTTACCCCCGCAAACAGA
>JBAYRF010000030.1:0-19444 GCA_041676785.1 Acidithiobacillus sp.
GCCCTCAAGGGATGAATGCGCCTTTGAGCGCTTTGGGCGTAAACCTGAAAATGCTCCCGGAAGGGAATGTCAGCGATTTTATGATTCAGGTAGATACGCCAGCAGGTACAGCTTTAGATGCTACCGGACAGGTGACAGATGCCGTTGGTCAGGTCCTTAGCCACAATCCTTATATCGAAAACTTTCAGACGTATCTTGGACGCTCCGCACCCGTGGATTTTGCCGGTTTAGTGCGCGGCGATATGCTGCGTGCGAGTAGTAATTACGCGCAAATCCAGATCAATCTGGTACCCAGAGACGAGCGGCCCATGTCGCACACGGTATCTGTAGAAGTTTACAAGGCTCTGCAATCAGTCCGCGCAAAGTTTCCGGGTACGGTCATCAAGATTTTTGAGGTGCCGCCCGGCCCGCCGGTACGCGCACAAGTCGTGGCAGAACTCTACGGACCCAACTATAACAAGCTCCGGCAACTGGCTGGAAGCGTGGAGCAACGCTTCCGCAAAGTCTACGATATGATTAATGTGGATGATTCGGTAACCGCTTCGGTGCCTGAATACCAAATTCATGTCGATAAACAGAAAGCTATGCTGGCTGGTGTCGCTCCCGCGCAGGTGGCGGTGCTGGTCCATGACTACATATCCGGCAAGAAATTGGGCGCTCTCCACGTTGTCAATGCTCGTGAGCCGGTCGATATTATTCTCCGGGTTCCGCCCGAGAACCGCGCTTGGATTCAGCAGATTCTTGATTTGCACATTCAAAATCGCAGCGGTCAGCAAATAGCGCTGTCGAGTATTGTGCAAATACAGCGCACAACCCAGGCCAAACCCATTTATGACCGCGATCAGCACCCGGTGGTGTATGTCACCGGTGATTTGATTGGTTCCAGCCCGGTCTATGCGGTGCTGAGTCTGAACCACTGGCTCGATGGCCAAAAACTGGATGGTGTGCATCTTAGCACCGGAAATCTCGGCTTTTCTCCAGCGCAGCCCGATGACATCACCCACTACCAGATTCTTTGGGGGGGGGACATGCGCTTGACCCTCGATGTCTTTCGAGATCTCGGTGCGGCATTTATTATTGCCCTGGTATTCATTTATCTGATGCTGGTGGCGTATTACCAGTCTTTCATGATGCCGGTCATTGTGATGGGTGCAATTCCCATGACCTTGATTGGCGTATTTCCAGGGCACTGGCTACTGAATACGCCCTTTAATGCGACGTCCATGATCGGCGTTATTGCTCTTGCGGGAGTGGTGGTTCGCAACTCATTGCTGCTTATTGATTTTATTGTAGATTATCGGAAGCAAGGGTTTGCCTTAGAGAAAGCGGTGCTGCAGGCGGGAGCGGTACGCTTTCGTCCGATTCTGCTGACGGCCTTGGCCATTATGTTTGGCTCGGCCATCATGGTGACCGACCCCGTTTTCGGTGGTCTCGCGGTTTCCTTGATTTTTGGTACTTTCGCCTCCACACTCCTGACATTGATCGTCATTCCATTGCTGTATTTTCTGTGGGAGCGGCAC
This sequence comes from Acidithiobacillus sp., assembly GCA_041676785.1. Taxonomy (GTDB): domain Bacteria; phylum Pseudomonadota; class Gammaproteobacteria; order Acidithiobacillales; family Acidithiobacillaceae; genus Acidithiobacillus. The sequence goes on from JBAYRF010000030.1 coordinate 1,521, forward strand.
TTGGAAAGACAAACACAGAGGGTTTAATAAAAATGAATACTGAACGTTGGGTGCGCATTGTCGCCGGGTTTTTTGTATTGCTGAGTGTCCTACTGGGAGCACCTGCCAGCCCGATTTTCGTCAGTGAATGGTTTTTGGCATTTACGCTCTTTGTCGGGTTTAACTTGCTGCAGAGCGGGTTCACCTGTTTTTGTCCGCTGGATCGTATATTGCTGAAGCTCGGTGTTCCGGGCTCGGGATCATGTGGGCGCTAGGCGATGGAGCATAAGATTCTTTTTTTCATCGAGTCGCAATGGCCTCTGCTCTTAGCGGCGCTAGCGCTGATCGTGATGATTTTCAAAGGCCCGCTCACCCGAACTGCAGCAGGCATCACCGAAGTCGACCCTAAAGCAGCCGTTCAGCTCATTAACCACGAAGATGCGGTATTGATTGATGTGCGCGAACAAAATGAGTGGTCGCAGGGTCATTTACCCGGTGCTCGACATATTCCCTTGGGGGATTTGCCCAAGTACATGCAGGAATTGGAGAAGCATCGTGGCCATCATGTGATCTGCCAGTGTGCCAGTGGCATGCGTTCGGCGCGGGCGGCGAGCAGCCTCAAAAAAGCCGGTTTTGACAAAATATACAGTCTTAAGGGAGGAATTGGCGCCTGGCGCAGTGCCGGTTTGCCAATCGAAAAATGAAGGTACTGGCGAAAGTCGTTATGTACGCTACGGGTGTCTGCCCTTATTGCCATCGCGCAGAATCGTTGCTCCGCAGCAAGGGTGTGGCTCCAGAAATTATTCGGGTCGATCAAAATCCGTCGTTGCGCCAAGAAATGCGCCAGCGTGCGGGTGGTCGCCATACTGTTCCACAGATTTTCATTAACGGTCAGCATATTGGTGGGTCTGATGATCTTGCGGCTCTGGATCGTCGAGGCACGCTTGATTCACTCCTAAGTGTTACACCGGATCATTAGCAGGCGGTGGAGGTAAACATGACATCAGTGATAGCCGTATGTCCTTCCTGTGGTGGCGTCAACCGTGTTCCGCAAGCGCGGCTCAGTGAAAATCCCCAATGTGGAAAATGTCATTCTCCGATTTTCCCGGATCATCCCGCTAATTTGAGTAATACCCTTTTTCCGCCTTATATCCAAAAAAATGAATTGCCGGTACTGGTAGATTTCTGGGCACCTTGGTGTGGACCTTGCCGCAGCATGGCACCCCAGTTTGAGCAGGCTGGTCGCGCCTTGCGCGGACGCGTGCTATTTGCCAAGGTCAACACGGAAGAAGAACAAGCCATTGGTGCCCGTTATCAGATTCGATCTATTCCAACGCTGGTGCTTTTCAAGGCCGGTAAAGAACATGCGCGTATCAGTGGCGCTATGGGTGCTGCCGATTTGCAGCGCTGGCTGACGTCCCAAGGCGTTTGAATAAGCCCTTACATTATCTTGACTTCTCTCGCATAAACACTAAATTACCTCTAACACTTCATAACGTAAAAGAAGTTGAGGGGGCGTCCAGTGTTTGATCACTATGGCAATCTGTCCAATCGGCGACAGTTTCTCCAGCAACTCGCCTTGGGCGGGGCTTTGCTGAGTATCGGGCAGACTGCTTGGGCAGCGGATCTGCTCGGAATCCGGGTAGCACCGCATCATCAAGGGGTGCGTTTGGTCTTGGATCTCAATCAACCCCTATCACAGCCACCGATCATTCGTAGTGAAGGAACGCAGTTATATGTGAAACTGGCAGGAATTCGTCTGGGCTTCAGGCATCCTGTAGTACCCGCGCTGGGGCCCTTGCAGATCGGAGCTAGGCTGGAATCCGTTCAGGATGGGGTAATTCTGCGGTTACCTCTGCGTCAGAAGGTACGTTGGCGCAGTTTTACGCTGGCCTCTGGGCGTAGTAGCGCTACGCACCGTTTGGTTCTCGACCTAGTGCCAGTGACTCTGGGCACCGCTGACAACGGCGTTGAGCAGCCTAAATCTTCGGGAGGCGAGCGCCCCATCGTGGTCTGCTTGGACCCTGGACATGGGGGACATGATCCGGGTGCGATTGGTGCTCAGGGGACGCGTGAAAAAGATGTGGTGCTGGATGTTGGTCTTACGCTGGCGCAATTAATACGCGTTACTCCAGGTATGCGCTTAGTGATGACCCGAGAAACCGATCACTATGTACCCTTGATGGATCGTATGCATATCGGCTTGCGGAATCGCGCAGATCTGTTCATCTCTATTCATGCCGATGCATTCCCCGAGCGGAGTGTTCGTGGATCAACGGTCTGGGCATTGTCTGACAAAGGGGCGAGCAACGCCGCCGCACGCTGGCTGGCTAAAACGCAAAATGCAGCAGATCCGCTATTGGGAAATGTCCAGGCCGGGGTACACAATCCGGTGCTTAATGAAGTGTTGATCGACATGACCCAGACGGCGGCCCGCAATGCGGCGGCGGCGGCGGCGGACGTGATGATTCATGGTTTGGCGGGTGTAGAAAATCTGCACAATGCGGCGGTGCAGCACGCCAATTTTGTGGTGTTGCGCGCACCAGATGTACCCTCCATGCTGGTAGAGACGGCTTTTATTTCAAATCCGGAAGAAGAGCGGCGTTTGCGTGATCCGGAATTTCGGCAAACGCTGGCTACCACCATGTACAATGCCGTGGTGGCGCATTTTGTCAAAGCGCCACCCGCCCACAGTGCCTGGTCGTCGACGAGGCATGTCTTGGGGCACCATGAAACCCTCGCAGAAGTGGCGCAGCGTTATGGACTGACGGTGGAAGCCCTGCGTCTGGCTAATAACTTGCCGCATGGTGGGGGTATGCCCGGTGATCATCTGCGTGTACCCATTATGGGGGCTTGAGGATTTTCTAGTGGGTCGTGACCTGTGCGTGCTATAAAAGGCTGATCAGCACGCGTGACAAGAAGGGCTTAGGGAGACAAATCCGATGACAGACCGGGAACAGACGCGCAGCGAAGAATGGATCAACAGTCTGTTACACGCGGCTGGCGCTGTGGGCGCATTACTGATGTTTCTGTTCTGGCTGGTAGGCGCCGGACTCCACAGCAAGGCGCTGGCCTTGGTGAGCGTGTCGGTGTTTGTGGTCACCATTGTTCTCCTCTATGGCGCCTCTACGGTTTATCACATCCTCCCAGCGGGACGCAGCAAGCGTTGGTTCCAGTTGTTGGATCGTTCCGCGATTTATCTGCTGATTGCGGGCACCTATACCCCAGTTACCTTGATGGTCATGCATGATGTCTGGGGCTGGACCTTATTGGCCTTGGAATGGACGCTGGCGGCGCTGGGCATTGCTCTGCTGGCCTTTACCGGCAGCCGGTTCTACTGGCTTTCCTTGGGTTTGTATCTGCTGATGGGTTGGCTGGCAGTTTTTGCGGTCGTACCTTTATATCAAGCCTCACCGGGTTGGTTCTTGTGGTGGCTGGCAGGCGGCGGAATAGCCTATACCGTGGGCGTATTGTTTTTTGTGCTGGATCGCTGGAAGTATTTTCACGCTATCTGGCATGTTTTTGTGATAGCGGGCACAGCACTGCAGTTTTTCGCGATTTTGCAATATGCCGGATGAGTAATCGGCTTGCTATATCGTAAAAAACTCTTATAATCTGCAACCCTGCTCCCATCGTCTAGTGGTCTAGGACACTGGCCTCTCACGTCGGTAACAGGGGTTCGAACCCCCTTGGGAGCACCATCCTCTGAGAATCCCGCCTTGCCAAGTCCGCCTTTGGACAAGTACCATCGCTAGCTGAAACGGCGTGTGTTAAAAAGCGGGAGCTGAATAATCATGTTTCATGGCAGTATGGTAGCTTTGGTAACGCCCATGCGGGCTGATGGTTCGGTGGATGATGCCGCGCTGCAGGAATTGGTGGAATGGCATGTGAGTGAAGGTACCCATGCCTTAGTTGCCGTAGGGACTACCGGTGAATCGGCTACGCTTGATATGAAAGAGCATGTTGCGGTCATCCGCAGTGTCGTAGCGCAGGTTAAAGGTCGCATCCCGGTTATCGCTGGAACCGGTGCCAATGCTACCCACGAAGCCATCACCTTAACCAAAGCGGCTATAGAAGCGAAAGCCGATGCTGCTCTGCTGGTTTCCCCTTACTACAACAAGCCGACCCAAGAAGGCCTGTTTCAGCATTACTCGGCTATTGCCGAAGCCTGCCATTTTCCGATGATTCTCTACAATGTGCCGGGCCGCACGGCGGGCGATATTCTTCCGGAAACGGTAGCTCGCCTCGCGCCGCGCGCGTGCATCGTCGGGATCAAAGAGGCCAGTGGCAAGGTCGAACGGGTTTCGGAAATTCTCGGTTTGTGCGGGGATCAGATGGAAGTTTACACCGGCGATGATGCTGCGGCCCTCGCCGCCATGTCCTTGGGTGCTCAAGGCGTAATTTCGGTGACCGCCAACGTGGCCCCCAAAAAGATGGCTGCAATGTGCAATCTAGCTTTGGCAGGTGATTTCGTGGCGGCTAGGGCGCTCAATGACCAGTTGGCCGGCTTGCATCGGGATCTTTTTATGGAATCCAACCCGATTCCCGTGAAGTGGGTTCTGCAAGAAATGGGTAAGATTGGGTCAGGTTTGCGTCTGCCCCTGACACCCCTTTCTGAGGTGTACCATGAGCGTCTGCGCAGTAGTATGCGCAAGGCGCAATGTATTTAATTTTTTTCGCGCTCTGTCGCGTTTAGTGGAGTTTTGCATGCGCCGTTACGTTGCTCTTGCTGTAGTTGCCAGTCTGGGATTGGGAGGTTGCTCCTATATCCCCTTCCTGCATACAAGTAGTGGTCCGAAATACGCGGACTCCAAGGTGATGAAACCGCTCGCGGTGCCACCGGACTTGTTAGCCCAGGTTCCGGCACCGGGAGTCACTATTCCCGGGGGTGCCGTGAACGCCGGTGATGTCGCTCAAGTAACCTCCGGCGGCTATGGTGTTTTTCAGCCGCGTGAGGCTAATGGACAGCAACCGGTAGAAGAAAAAACAATGGCGGGCGTTGGTGCGGAAATTCTGGGTACGGGTGCGGATTTGCGTTTAAGCACCCAAGCCAAGCCGGAGCAAATTTGGTCGACAGTCAAAGCTGTTCTAGCCGACGCAAAAATCAAAGTTGAGAAGTTTTCACCGGAGCAGGGCGAATTAACATCGGGATGGCGAAACATCCGCACCGGTATTGCGGCAATTTTTGGGAATACGTTAGCGCCGAGTTATCGAGAGCAATATACCTTTCATCTGACGAAGAGCGGTGACGGTGCCGAAATTCTGTCAATTCAACAGGAACGTCTTTGGAATAACCCCAATGGCAGTACCGTTGGGTGGGAAAAAGTACAGGCTGATGCCAAACATAATCATGAATTGATGGCAGCTATTCAGAAGCAATTGAGCCAAGCGACCATTTTGGCCGAAATGCCTGCCCTGAAAGTTACCCGCTACCGTGATGATGGTGGACCCTATCTGGTTCTGAATGCCGTGCCGGCCAAGGCGCAGCCCGCCGTCGAGGTCGCTTTGCAAGGGCTGGGTTATCCGGTTCGTCGTGAAGGGCTGGGAACATGGGTCGTGCAAATACATGCGGGCGGTAAACAGGCAGAACAACGCCAGAGTTTTGTCGGTGGTATCCTAGACCGCACTTGGAATAATATCAAAGCCATTTGGAGTAGTCCGAAAAAGCAGGAGCCTGTTTCGGTGCGTGTCCGATTGCTGGCTATGAAAGATCACTCGGGTAGCGTTCTCGAAACCGAACCGAGGATGGGCAAGGCTGCACCCAAATGGTCTGCCGAGATTCTCGACAAATTGCAAAGTGCGTTAACGCCCAAAGATGGGGGCGCGGCATGATCGAGCGTTACACGCGTCCCGAGATGGGCGCATTGTGGACTCAGGATGCTAAATATCAGGCATGGTTGGATGTCGAAATAGCGGCTTGCCGAGCACTGGCAGCGCGGGGCGAGATTCCGGTCGATGCCTTGGCCGAGATTGTTTCTAAGGCGGCTTTTGACAGTCAGCGCATCGCCGAGATTGAGCAAGAAGTGAAGCATGATGTGATCGCTTTTTTGACCTCAGTGGCAGAGCACGTGGGTTCTTCCAGTCGTTTTATTCATGTCGGGCTGACTTCATCCGACGTGGTAGACACCGGTTTTGCTTTGCAGTTAAAGCACTCAGGAACGTTGTTGCTGGAAGGTATGCGCCGCCTCGCCAAGGCCCTAGAAAAACTGGCTTGGAAGCATAAAGATACGGTGATGATCGGGCGTTCCCACGGTATTCATGCCGAGCCGATCACTTTTGGTCTGAAAGTTGCGGTCTGGTATGCCGAAGCACAGCGCAACCACGAGCGACTCGAACGGGCGATTGAGTCGATATCTGCGGGCATGTTATCGGGTGCTGTGGGAACATTTGCCAACATTGATCCGGCGGTGGAGGAGGCGGTCTGCCAAGAGTTGGGACTGCGTCCCGAGTTGGCGAGTACTCAGGTGATTTCTCGGGATCGCCACGCCGAATTTTTTAGTACGCTTGCCGTGATTGGCGGTTCTATCGAGAAAATTGCGGTCGAAATCCGCCATCTCCAGCGTACCGAAGTGCTTGAGGCAGAAGAGCCTTTCACCGCAGGACAAAAGGGTAGCTCGGCCATGCCACACAAGCGTAATCCGATTCTTTCGGAGAATCTTACGGGCTTGGCGCGGCTACTGCGGGGCTATGCGGGAATGGCTCTGGAAGACATTGCGCTTTGGCATGAACGGGACATCTCCCACTCCAGTGTCGAGCGGGTTATTGGTCCCGATGCTTGTATTGTCATGGACTTCATGTTTCATCGAGTGAGTGGTTTGTTGGAACGGCTGGTGGTGTATCCGCAGCAGATGCTCGATAACCTCCATAAAATGAATGGGCTGATTTTTTCTCAGCGGGTCTTGCTGGCGCTTACCGCGAAAGGGATGTTGCGAGAGAATGCCTACCGCGTGGTCCAACGTAACGCCATGCAAGTCTGGGAAGCGAGTGCTGATTTTCGGACGCTTTTGGCCGCCGATCCAGACATTCAGCCGTATCTGAACGAGCATGATCTGGCCGAACTTTTTGACTTGAGTTACCACACCCGCAATATCGACGCGATATTCGCCCGGGTCTTTCCGAAAGGTCAGCCGCAATGAGCGAACGTCAAGCCTTATATGAGGGAAAAGCGAAAATCGTCTATAGCAGTGCGTCCGCAGATGAACTGATACTGCATTTTAAGGATGACACCTCCGCTTTTGATGGAGAAAAAGTCGAACAACTCGCCCGTAAAGGGGAAATCAACAACGCTTTTAATGCGTTTATCATGGAGTATTTGCAGTCCGAAGGTGTCCCCACGCATTTTATCCGTCGTTTGGATGCGCGGGAGAGTTTGGTCCGTCGCCTCGCCATGATTCCGGTGGAATGCGTGGTCCGCAATCGCGCAGCGGGTTCTTTATCTAAACGCCTCGGTATTGAAGAAGGACGGATTTTGGAGCCGCCGACTCTGGAGTTCTTCCTGAAAAATGACGCGCTGCATGATCCGATGATCAATACTTCACACATTCGGACTTTTGGATGGGCGACGGCGGAAGAGGTAGAATCCATGCGGCGCTGGACCCTGCGCGTTAATACCCTGCTGAAAACATTGTTTGCCAAAGCTAACCTGATTCTGGTGGATTTCAAGCTGGAGTTCGGACGCTTTGAGGGACAGCTTTATCTGGGGGATGAGTTTAGCCCCGATGGTTGTCGGCTGTGGGATGCGCAGAGTCTTGAAAAAATGGACAAAGATCGCTTCCGTCGTAATCTTGGCGGCGTCGTCGAAGCCTATATTGAAGTGGCGCAACGTCTGGGCGTGCCATTGTCGCAGTAAGCTGTCGATTTGCCATGGGGAGTCCGTGCTGACTTCGTCTGATTTCTGAGTGAGGACACATTCATGCTGCTGCTTCGCGGCTCTGCGGCCTTATCGGCTTTTCGTCTAAAAGATCTTCTGAATACGTTGCGCGACGCCGGTGTTCCGGTGTCTCAGATCAGCGCCCAATTTGTGCATCTTCTTGATCTCAGCACGGCGCTGACGCCAGCAGAAAACGGGGTGATGACCGCACTACTGCATTACGGCACACCTTTTGATGCCCCGATGGTAGGTGGTACGGAAATTTGTGTGGTGCCGCGTTTGGGTACCATCTCGCCGTGGTCGACTAAAGCCACGGATATCGCTGGACATTGCGGCATCAGCGCGTTACGTCGGGTAGAGCGTGGCGTGGCTTATCGGCTGTTTACGGACGCCGAAACGTCGCTGTCGGCACAGGAGATCCGTCGCGCCCAGCAGATGCTGCATGATCCCATGACGGAGTCGATTCTGGAGGACTGGGAAGCCGCAGCAGCTATTTTTACACATCCTGAGCCAGCCCATGTGCAACGCATTCCGCTCCAGGATCAGGGCTTGCCCGCGCTCCAAAAAGCCAATCACGCATTAGGTCTCGCTTTGTCACCAGGCGAACTCGATTATCTTTATGCCTATTTCACGGGTCTCGGGCGTGATCCCAGTGATGCTGAACTGATGATGTTTGCCCAGGCGAACTCCGAGCATTGTCGCCATAAGGTTTTTAATGCGCATTATCGTCTGGATGGTCAAGACCAGCCCTTAAGCCTGTTTGCCATGATCCGTGAAACGCATCGCCTGCATCCCCAAGGCACTTTGTCGGCGTACAAGGATAATGCGGCGGTTATGCAGGGTGCGGGCCTGAGCCGTCCTTTTGCGGTAAATCCGGACGGAGTCTATGACTGCCTTGAAGAAAACACCGCTATTCTGATGAAAGTGGAAACCCACAATCATCCAACCGCTATCTCACCCTTTCCGGGAGCAGCCACCGGTAGTGGTGGAGAGATCCGGGATGAGGGAGCGACGGGTCGGGGTGGCAAACCCAAGGCTGGTCTGACCGGCTTTTCGGTTTCGCATCTGCGGATTCCCGGTTATACCCACTCTTGGGAGGCGGAGTCTTACGGCAAACCGGCGCGAATTCGTTCCGCGCTGGAGATAATGCGCGACGCCCCATTGGGTGCCGCCGCCTTTAATAATGAATTTGGACGCCCCGCTATTGCGGGTTATTTTCGAGCTTTTGAGTGCGATGCGGACGGTCTGCATCGGGGGTACCACAAACCGATTATGTTAGCGGGCGGGCTTGGTCAGATGCGCCCGCTGCTGGTTGAAAAAAAACCCCTTCCGGTGGGCGCTAAAGTGCTGGTGATTGGTGGTCCGGCCATGCTCATCGGTCTTGGCGGTGGCGCAGCGTCTAGTGTGGACAGTGGTGCCGGCGAGGAACACCTCGACTTTGCTTCAGTGCAGCGCGGTAATCCGGAGATGCAGCGTCGTGTGCAAGAAGTCATTGAACGTTGTATTGCTCTGGGTGCGCAAACCCCCATTTTGTCGATTCATGACGTGGGTGCGGGTGGACTCTCCAACGCCATTCCCGAATTGTTGCACGACGGTGGGCGCGGCGGTCTGTTGCAGTTGCGCGCGATTCCCAACGAAGAGCCCGCCATGTCGCCCATGCAAATCTGGAGTAATGAGGCTCAGGAACGCTATGTTCTGGCGGTAGCAGCGGAGGATTTGTCGTGTTTTGCCGCGATTTGCCAGCGTGAGCGTTGTCCCTACGCGGTGCTGGGCGAGGCCGTCGCAGAAGACCTGCTGCGGGTGGAAGACACGCTGTTGCAGGATAACCCGGTTGATATGGCCCTGAGCGCCTTGCTGGGTTGCCCGCCGCGAACGGAACGGGATAGTCATCATCGCCTTGCCCCTGTTCAGGAAATAGATTGGAGCAACGCTCACTTGCGCGACGCGGCGTATGCGGTATTGCGCCATCCTTCGGTAGCCAGTAAGGAGTATTTGATTACGATTGGTGATCGCAGTGTGGGTGGGTTAATTCATCGTGATCAGATGGTCGGACCTTGGCAAGTGCCCGTAGCCGATTGTGGCGTGACTGCCGCTGATTTCTGGAATACCCACGGTGAAGCAATGGCCTTAGGCGAACGGGCTCCGGTGGCGGTGTTGAATCCCGCTGCCAGTGCTCGGCTGGCCATTGCCGAGGCGCTCACCAATCTTTGGGCGGCTGATGTGGCCGCTCTGGGAGACATCAAACTTTCGGCGAACTGGATGGCGGCCGCAGACCATCCGGGTGAAGACGCAGCGCTGTTTGATGCGGTGCGCGTCGCGGCTCTCGAAGTCTGTCCGGCTTTGGATTTGTCGATTCCGGTGGGCAAAGACTCCTTGTCCATGCGCACGGTCTGGCAGGAAAACGGCACCGAGAAAATGGTCGTTTCTCCGCTTTCGCTCATTATTTCGGCTTTTGCACCGGTCGCCGATTTAGGCAAAAGCTGGACGCCGCAATGGTCCACCCAGCCGCACACGGATTTGTGGTTGGTGGATCTGGGGCAAGGCCGCCTGGGAGCCTCCATTCTCGCCCAGACTTTGGGGCAAATGGGTAGCGCTACCGCCGATCTGGATCACCCGGACAAGCTGCGTGGACTGTTTGATGCCTTGCGCACTTTGCGCGAGCGCGATCAGGTGCTGGCTTATCATGATCGTTCGGATGGCGGGCTCTGGACGAGCCTCTGCGAAATGTCTTTTGCCAGCCGTTGTGGGGCTGATATAGCCATACCGGAAGATCAGGAAATCTGGGGCTTTCTCTTCGCGGAAGAGCCGGGAGTTTTGCTCCAGACTGATGCGATACATCGTGAAGCGGTGGCCCAGGTTTTCGCACAATCGGGACTGGCGCTGGAGGCGCGCAGAATTGGGCAAGTCACTCCCGACAACTGGCGCATACGGTTAAGTCAGGGAGCGACACCGTGGCTGGATGAAGCGGGTGCTGATCTTCTCCATGCCTGGGCAGAAACCAGTTATCACATGACCGCATTGCGCGACGATCCTGCCTGCGCCGCAGAGGCTTTTGCAGCAGTGACCGCCGTGTCATCACCACTGTTTACACGCCTGCCTTTTACCCCTGCGGCACCGATGATTCATAGTGGTCAGCGGCCCAAGGTGGCTATTTTGCGTGAGCAAGGGGTGAATGGTCAGATTGAGATGGCCGCCGCTTTTCATCGCGCCGGATTTACCGCTGTGGACGTGCATATGAGCGATCTCGCTGTTGGTCGTTATCATCTGCAGGAGTTTCAGGCACTGGCTGCCTGCGGTGGTTTTTCTTATGGTGACGTACTGGGCGCGGGCGCGGGCTGGGCAAAATCTATCTTGTTTCATTCGCGGTTGCGGGATGAGTTTGCGGCTTTTTTTGCAGATTCATCGCGTTTGGCTTTGGGCGTCTGTAATGGTTGTCAGATGTTGGCGGAGTTGCGGGATATTATTCCCGGTGCGGCGCATTGGCCCTTATTCACCCGCAATCGTTCGGAGCAGTTTGAAGCTCGCCTAGCTATGGTCGAGGTGCTGGAATCCCCTTCTCTGTGGTTTCAGGGCATGGCTGGAACCTATGCGCCGATTGTCATTGCCCACGGTGAAGGGCGGGCGCAGTTTTCTACGGAGGCACAGCATCAGGCGCGCGTGACCATGCGTTATGTAAACGCACAAGGACAAGCAGCGGATCTTTATCCGGCTAATCCCAATGGTTCACCCGGCGGTATTACGGGTTTGTGCAATGAGGATGGACGCGTGGCTATTCTGATGCCGCATCCCGAACGGGTGGTGCGTAACCTACAAATGAGTTGGCAGCCAGAATCCTGGGGTGCGTTTACCCCCTGGATGCAGTTATTTATGAATGCGCGGAAAGCGCTGGCAGGATAAGGCGGACTGCACTTCGGGCAAAGACGCCGTGATGCGGTTCCGCTCAGTGTAATAAGCCTCTCCCAGCACCCCTAAGGCGCCGAGGAGAGGATGTTTTCACAAATCTGCTGGTCGGCTGTTAACCCGCCAATGCCAACATCAATTGATTGATGCGGGCCACGAAACCCGCCGGATCTTCCAGATGACCGCCCTCTGCGAGAATCGCCTGATCCAGCAGCAGTGCGGACCATTCGCCAAAGCGTGTATCGTCCTTTTCTTCGGTGATGCGGGTCAGCATGGGATGCGTAGGATTGACCTCTAGGATAGGTTTGGTACTGGGTATTTCGTGGCCGGCCTGCTTAAGTAATTGCTGCATGTACAAGGCCATGTCCCGTTCGCCCAAGACAATACAAGCGGGCGAACTGGTGAGACGATGGGAAACGCGCACGGCTTCCACCCGCTCGCCCAGAGCCGCTTTAATGCGCTCCACCAGACCTTCTGCACCTTTTTCGGTTTCTTCCTGGGAGTGGCGTTCTTCTTCGGTTTCCATCGCACTCAGATCCAGCGCACCTTTGGCAACGGATACCAAGGCCTTGCCCGCAAATTCTGGCAGGTGGCTGGTGAACCATTCATCCACGCGGTCACTCAGGAGTAACACTTCAATGCCTTTTTTACGCAGGAATTCCAACTGCGGACTATTTTTGGCGGCGAGGAAGGAGTCTGCGGTAATGTAGTAAATCTTGTCCTGACCCTCGATCATCCGCGCAACATAATCGGCCAAGGACACATCCTGGGTTTCTGTATCTGTATGGGTGCTGGCAAAACGCAGCAATCCGGCAATCTGCTCACGATTGGCGAAGTCTTCTCCTGGGCCTTCTTTGAGCGCACGGCCAAACTCATTCCAGAAGGATTGATATTTTTCGGGCTCCTTTTCCGCCATCTCTTCGAGCAGACCGAGCACGCGTTTTACCGAACCCGAGCGCATCTGGTCGATCACCCGATTACCCTGCAAAATTTCACGGGAAACATTGAGCGGTAAATCGCTGGAGTCGATCACCCCGCGTACAAAACGCAGGTAGCGGGGGAGGAGTTGTTCAGCATCGTCCATGATGAAGACGCGCTGTACGTAAAGTTTAATCCCATGAGAATGGTTTTGGTCCCAGAGATCAAAAGGCGCTTTGGCGGGAATGTACAATAGGGAGGTGTATTCAAGGCGTCCTTCGACACGATTGTGGCTCCAGCTCAGGGGGTCGCCATAGTCGTGACTGACGTAACGGTAAAATTCTTTGTATTCTTCATCGCTGATTTCGGACTTGGATCGTTGCCAAAGCGCAGAAGCCTTGTTGACGGTTTCCCACGCGTCGCCGGGCTTTCCATCTTCACCCAATTTGCGCATACGAATGGCCAAAGGAATATGATCGGAATACTTGTTAATAATATTGCGCAAACGCCAAGTGCTGAGCAGATCCTGGCGTTCTTCCTCGCGCAAATGCAAGACGATTTCGGTGCCGTGACTGGGTAGACTCAGCGTTTCCAGCGTGTAGGTTCCGGTACCGTCTGATTCCCAGCGCACCCCATGTTCCGCCTCCATGCCCGCCCGTCGCGTACTCAAAACGACGCGATCCGCCACAATAAATGCCGAATAAAATCCCACACCAAATTGACCAATGAGCTTGGCATCTTTGCTCTGATCGCCACTCAACCGATCAAAAAACTCGCGAGTTCCAGATTTGGCAATGGTACCGATATTCGCGATGACTTCGTCGCGGTTCATACCAATGCCATTATCCCGAACGGTAATGGTGCCGGCATCCGCATCGAAGTCCACTTCGACCTGCAGTTCACCCTCACCCGTCATGAGCGCGGAATCGGCTAAAGACTCAAAGCGCAATTTATCGCAGGCATCGGAGGCGTTGGAGATTAGTTCGCGGAGAAAAATTTCTTTGTTAGAGTACAGAGAATGAATCATCAATTGTAATAATTGATTGATCTCTGTCTGAAATTCCATGGTTTCTTTGCTGGCAGCCATTGTTGCTCCTCAATGAATGGGGCTCGCTGAACGCGCGAGCCGTTAAAATGGGTAACTGCGAAGTGGTGTCTGCGCTGGCAAAAATCAAGGCCGAAAGCGCGCGTATCGCTTGCGGTTATTCGACGCGGGCCTGAATAATGGGCGAAAAACAGACCGTTGTACCGGTCAACACGGGCCGCGCAACCCCGCCGCCACCTCCCGAAACGCCGCCAGCGCCGCCTCCAAGTGCTCGATGATTTCCTGCTGCAACACATCGGGCGGGGGCAGGTCGTCGAGGTTGTCGAGGCTGTCGTCCTTGAGCCAGAAGAGGTCGAGGCTGGCCTTGTCGCGGGCGATCAGGTCGGCGTAGCTTGAGGGACTCTGGATTTCGTTGACACGCTCGATTTTAAATTCAGAACTAAATTGCAAACGTTAATTCATGCGGTTACTCGGACTTTTAAGACTCAAGTGTATGGCTTTACATCGGTCCAAGTTCATTGGATCATTGTAAGTATGGGAAGTTGACGTTTGAGTAAAGTAAATGTTTTCCAAAATTTACGAGGCTCTGAAAATGGCTCTGTTTTATGGGGCTTTTGCCATATATGATTCAGTGACAACCCTGAGAAAACATTATAACAACTGTAGAAAAGGAATATGCCAAGATGTCCTTTAGATCTGTCGCTACACTCAGTCTGATAACGCTTCTCTCCGGTTGTGCTGTCAGTAACGTGAATACGTTCCCAAGACCACCGGCCCAAGCCGTGCAGAACGCCTCTGTCTTTACGCCACAGGATCGTATCCTGCAATCGTATTTGATGCAGGTGAATCAGGTCGTCGCCGGTCATGTTCGCATGATTCGCGAAAGACAGGAGCGCGTGGCCATGAAAAAGGCAGGGCATCCCGTCGCATTGCCAACTGGAGCTTGTCGTGCCGTGGCGGTAATTTTGGCCAATGGAACCGTGGTGCGGGCAGACCTCGCCCTATGTGCCTCTGAGGCGCTCGGCAAGGTTATGTTGGAAGCCATTCACAATGCTTCCCCTTTGCCACCCACGCCATTTGGCCATAATGCCAGCATCACCATCGGAATCATCGCCCCCGAGCCTACCCCAGGGGAGTAACATTGACTCGCTAGAGGGGGCGCAAATTGTCTACATACAAGCCCTGCGGTAGTGGATGCCCGTACCTCTTAAACGGTTAATCAGCCATTATCCGTTAGCCACCGGTTAGCATCCGAATTTTACCACACGATGTCGTAAAAATTGGTTCCCTAACTCGCTGAAGGAGCCTAAAAATTGCCAGAGATCCCTGCTAAAGCTGACGCATCACCAGTGCTGATTGGCATCAGGAAGTGCAACTTCGCTATCCTGTCACCCAGTTCTCGACGACCAGCCCTGAACCGGCATAGAGATCGAAATCGGCCGTATTGTTGGTCACTAGCGTGACTCTTAGCGATAAAGCATGCGCGGCAATCATGCGGTCAAAGCTGCTCTTTCTGGCAGGGAGCTGCCGGGAGAGCTTTCCAAAGAGGGCCGCTGCATCCACGTCAAAATCCTTGACGGTCAGCCTGCTCAAGAGCGTGGCCATTGCGGACTGGCTGTTATGTACGTCCAGGCCACAACACAACTCAGCCCAAGTGATCGAACTGACCCCAATTTCACCGGGCTTGCAGGCCGCGAACCGCCGTATGACGGTTGCGGGCTGCTCCTTCATAAGGTAGGTGCAAATATTGGTGTCCAGCAAATAGCGCAGTATCACCAAGATCTTTCCGTCTCGACAAACTCTGGGCGCTCGCCGCTGTGCTGCGGGCGCAACGCCGCGAATAGCGCCGGAAGCGATTCGAGCGAGTCTTCTTCAGGTTCCACGATGAGTCTGTTTCCCTCTCGAACCACCACCAATTTGGTCTGCACCATCTCCAGAGGTGATAACGAAACGTTATCACGCCGGTGGGCTGGCGCAATGGCATGCTGTTTAACGCCGCCCCGTCGCCTGGGAAAGAGATCCGCTTTACGACTGGTGTGGCCGTCTGCAATCAGAGGCGCACTTTCGATCTCCATGCCCGTGCTGGAGACATACAGTATGTGGAAACAAAGGACGGATTTATTTCCGCCGTCGGCCACGAGAGCACTGCGGCCTTCCTCACGGAACTGCTGGGGCACAACCCTTGGCTTCTAACTCAACGGTAAAGACGTTGACCGAAGCCGTAAGGTCAGTGCTACAGCCATTCTTGTACCCTATGCTTCTATGAGTGATTTTCACCAAATTACGGGTTGGCTACTTGCAGCAACATCCCGACACGAACCGTTTCGACATACCCATGCGTGCCCTTTATCTTTTCGGGTTACGAATATCCATTCAGGTTCTTTTGTTGAAAGTGTTTTAGTCTCGCTTTCAGCCCAAGTGACGTTTTGGTATTTCTTCCCAACAGGAACCCAAGTGACGGTCAGCGCGTAATCTTTTTTTGCCGTGATAGGTTTCAGGTTTTCGGTCCAAATGTAGTGTGGGAGCATCGGTTGCTCAGACAGGACTTTTGGATTCGTGATGCGACCTTGGAAAACCACGCCATAGACCGGGCTGCTTACATCATAAAACGCTCTTCCGGGAGCCCATAAAGCGTTTTTCCCGACCAATCTTGAGCCTTCCTGCTGCAACTGCCCAGCCGCTGTTTTTTCAGCCCAGAGAATATCCGGGATCATGGCCTGCTTAGCTGCGTTATAGTTCGGGTAATTGCGGGTGGCCGTTATGCTGTCATGATGCCGCCAGTCTTCATAGCCGGGCACAAAGCGTCCGCTGCTGCCACCGCCTAGAGCACTCAAAACCGACAAGGCACCTAAAACGATACTTCCGGTGCCGACCCCTCCGAAATTGCCGTCATTCATAATCTGATCACCGGCAGCAATATCGAGTCCGCCCATAACAAGGCTACCGTGACTATGATGCACCTTATCTGATTGCAGAAAATCTTCTACGTGTCGCATATTTCCGCTAGAAGGGAAAGGCAGATTGGCATACTGATACGCAGCATGGACCGCAAAAAGCGCACCCGGCCCTGACGTTTCGATGATTTGTCCAGCACGGCATTCTCGTTCTGTATTAATGGTGCTGAGTCCGGCAAACGAACATGGACCGCCGATACCGCCCATGTCGGGCTTGTATAAAACTTTTGAAAGGTAAGAATGACCATCAGCCTTCGCAACGTGATTGAAGTGCGGCCCCGGCATGCCGCAACCCGCAGCTAATGAAAAAAATAAGAGCGGAATCGATTTTTTTAGGATTTTAATCATCCTGAATTATCCTTGAGTTGGAGCTGGCGTTGTTGCAGACAATGCTTTATTAGCGTCTTGCAAAATGTGCTGAATGGCCGTGTTCTGCTCAGAAAGATAGAGCATGACGGCTTTTGAATCGGATTTGCCGTGCTCAAAGACCTGATCCTCTGCACCGGTAATATGTTTTTTGATGGCTATCGGGTAAGTCTTTTTCAGGATCACCCGATTTTCATCCGTGATCGTAACCACATCCGCCATGTGACCGATCACCTCATAATATTTAGGCGTAAACATGCCAACAATCGGGATCAAAGACATACCAACAGAGCGCCCTAAATTATAGTCCAGCAAGAACATATATCGATGATTTCCAGTCGCGATCATATGCGTATGAATAGTAATATCGGCAGGTGAGCTGGTAACTACCTTGGCACCTTCCTGAAGGAGCGCCTCTTTCATAAAATCGTTGTAATTATTCACGGTTGGCTTTGATGCTAGCGTGACGTTTCTGCATGCCTTGGTAAACTCTGTCAAGCATTCGGGATCATTGAACTGATCACCAGCGGTTGTCGTTATAAGCGCGACGGTTTTGTTTTTGAATGCGGAGTTTTGGAGTGCTGGGCCTGTATATGTAACTTTAGGCAAGGATGCCGCGCACCCGGAAAGGATGGAAGCCACGGCCAGAAATAAGGTAGTGCGAAGTGCTGCTTTGCGGTTCATAGCGTCTCTCTATTATGGATTGTCTTGATTTGATTGGAGCATAACCGGAGGTTGATCTTTCGCCAAGCTTTCGACAGTACGCCGGTTGAACTGACACGAGACGTTTTGAAGTTTTTAGATGGATTGCCGCCCAAGCCATTTAAGCAGGTGGCCGCTTCGATGTTGGACCTGCTTCGGAATCCAGAACCCCATGACGCCCGCCCTCTGA
>JBAYRF010000031.1:0-17861 GCA_041676785.1 Acidithiobacillus sp.
CTCTGGCTCTGGCTCTGGCTCTGGCTCTGGCTCTGGCTCTGGCTCTGGCTCTGGCTCTGGCTCTGGCTCTGGCTCTGGCTCTGGCTCTGGCTCTGGCTCTGGCAAGGAGTGTTCCACGGGAGCGAGGGTGTCGGCAAGTCTCGCTTTCTTTTCGTCACCCTCGGGTTCAGCAACCACCGCTGAGGGGTTGATCACTTCTGACGATTGATTGTTTGTCCCACAAGATGGACAGAATTTTTTACCTTTGAGATCAGCGCCGCAGGCTTTGCAGAGAGATAAAGATGGCTCTACGGGTTCGGCTACGCGTTCTTCTGGAGGAAGTGTAGGTGCGGATTCTCTAACATCAGAGACTGCGGCTTTTGGTAATCGATTGTCCGTGCCACAAGATGGACAAAAACCTTTGCCCTTGAGATCGGCGCCGCAGGCTTTACAGACATTTGAAATAACTGTGTTTTTTACCGCTACCAAAGAATTACCGCATTTGGCACAAAATTTACGATTGGGCGCATTTTCTGTATGACAAGCATCGCAACGCACTGGACATCCTTTATGGGCTAAACATTGCCGCGATCATCAAACAAATATGCACGCGGCTCATTATGTGGCCCTCCAGGCGTCACTAGGGGTGCTTTATAAGTATTTTGCGAATATACACTGACTCCTTATAAAGTGACAAGACGATTTTGTTTTTCACCACTATTGTCTCTGTCGTTATTCACAACCTCCCATAAGAATGCAATCCTGACAAAAACATGTTAACACCTAAGAAACAAAAACTTACCACCCATAAACTCATAAAAGACCACCAAGCCATGGCATTACCGCGCCAGCCTTTAACAACCCGGGCATGCAGATAACCCGCATAATTCAGCCAGACAATCAGAGCCCAAGTTTCTTTGGGGTCCCAAGACCAGAATCCACCCCAAGCTTTCGCTGCCCACACCGCACCGAGAATAGTGGCCACCGTAAAAAACAGAAAGCCTAAAGCGATGGCTTTGTACATGATATCGTCCATGACTTCACCGCTGGGCATAACTCGATTAAGGATTCCTGCGCTACCGTGTTTACGAGACTTTTCCGTCAGCAAATAACCGAGGCCAATCAAACTGGCTATCGTAAAATTAGCGTAACCCACAAACATCATCGGTACATGCAGCTTCATCCAGAAACTCTGCAATGCAGGAATCAAGGGCTCAATCTGGTCCATATGTTGAGCAAAAGTTAACCAAAGTAGAAAGCCCACTCCAGCAGCTACCAGCGGCATGACAAAAGCGCCCAATGCACGGGCTTCATTGCGCTTTTCGTAGTAGAGATAAAACAGCGCCGTCGAGGCACAGAAGAGTACCAATACCTCCCAAAGATTACTGACGGGAATATGACCCCAATCCGGATGACCTAGGTAAGTTTCGCGCCAGCGTACACCAAGGCCGACAAAACCCATGATGACCCCCGCCCAGGTCAATCCCGTCGCCCATTGGCCCAGACGTTTCTGGGCACTGAATAGATAAACTATGTAGGCTGCTGTGGCGGCCAGCAACAAACCAGACATCCACATAACCGCCGCATAGCCTTGTAAAACATAGCGGAGCAAAAAATCGTTACTGGTGGTTTGTCCGATACTATAAAGCCAAACCGCCAAAAGTGCCGGAGCAACAACGCTCAAAGTAGCGAGCTGAAGAGGACGCCAAGCTAGGCCCGCCACCAAAAGGGCGACGTACCAACAGCCGAGAACCACGAACTGCCAGTATCCAAACCCCGAGCCATATCGTCCTAAAATAATAGCGGCGGCGACACTCAACCCACCCGCCCAAAACCCGTCTCGCAACTTCCACTGCCCCCAACCACTTTGTACCGGGGGCAAACTCGTCCAGTTTTCAACGCGCGTGTTGGCCATCTTTCTGCTCCTTATATTCGGCGTGATCGACACCCAGGGCCTGCTCCAAGGTCCCTGTCCATCGGCTAAATTCTTTGGCGAAGTCTAGGCGGTTGCGGTCTGCCGAAGCACCCAGCAATAACTGCGTACCACCTTGCGCCGGTGTACCAGGACGCAACCGCAACCAGATGCGTTTCTGGGGAATGTAAAACAAAATGAAGATACCCAGCACCAGCGCCACACAACCCCAGTATATAACGACGGTCCCCGGCCATTTAGTCACCTGCAATCCGGCGGCCCAACGATGATCAAAACTGTTCAGCGATAAAATGAAGGGCATGGGATAAGCATGGAGCTGCATCAGAGTTTGCATACTCGCTTGAAGAAAACGAGACTGTGCTGCGGGGTCCAGCGACGCCCCGTGTTGCGCGACGATACCGCGAAACGTATCGGTAAAAATGGCATTTGACGCATCAGCCCCGTGCCTCGCCGCCTTTTGTAAAGCCGCCAAATAATCCATGAATAAACCAATACCGCCGTGCGGCCCTGTTGGGATATAGACGTAACGATACGCATCCCCAAAGGCGTCGCGATAACCCTGAACGAAAAATCCTTGTCCTCCCCTGACCATAGGAGTCATGTACGTTTTGAATTCAGCCGCCTTACCCGATGGACTTCGAATGAGATAGGTAAAACTCGGGCCAAGATTGAGGGTGGGGTGATTGGGTGTGGCTTTTTCACCCACTGCTGCCTTGGGTACGATGTTGTAAAGGCTGAAATTTTTTAGATCTACACTATAACCCGAATTCCCCGCCTGTAAGGTCTGACCAACCCGTCCAGAAAGTATGCCGGCATGAGCACCCGAAGCCCCTAAAAGATAGGTTTTCATATGCAACAGCGAACCGCCGTCGCTAAAGCTGGACTGATAAATTTCCACACCGTCATAAGAAAGAGGATGATTTACGCGCACATCGGCGCTTTTGAGAACCTTTCCATCTGGACTGTAAAGTACGACATGAGAGGTGAAATCTTTGGGCATGCCCGTCGAATAATAGGCAATATGAAAAGATTGCAGATGAATCCGGAAGGGTAATGGTTGTACCAGATATCCGTCGCCCGCCAATTCAAAAACCGCATTAGCGGTCTGCCCCTCAGGAAGCGTGATAATGCCCCGATAAGCCGGATTGCTGACCGACATCCAAGCACTCCGTGGAATGGCTGAAAGCGGTAGATTGAAGTTTTGCTCTGGCTTGAGGGTACCTTGCCATTCCGCCCACTTAACGGGAACATCCGCATTATAAAGCGCGGCAGCGCAAATCACGACAATAGCAATATGCGTCAAAAAATAACCCAGTCGGTGAAAACGCCCCTTGCGCGCAGCAATCGCAACATCGCCTTCCTGCAGTTCAACGCGCGGCTTATAACCCGCCGCACGCAGCACCTGCAGGGTACGATCCTGCGCCTCGGTAATGCTTAAGCGGCTATCCATGCGCACCCAATGGTCTTGACCGAGAATGACCGTCTCGCGCTGACGCACCGGAAACTCGCGCATTTCGCGAATCATGCGGGGGCTATTGCGTGTGACACAGGTGGCCGTAGACAACACCAAGAAGGCGACAATCGCCGTATACCAAAGGGTGCGATACACATTGTATAAACCCAGATCTCGATATACTTCAAACCAGAAGGGTCCAAACTGGATCGCATAATTTTGGTAGGGCTGCTGTTGACTGAGTATGGTACCAATCACCGAAGCAACGGCTAGCAATACCAAAAGACTGACGGCGAGGCGCATGGAGCCCAGAAACTGTACCAACGACCGCCAACGCGGCTGTCGCCAAGCGAGGCCTTCTGTACTTGCTTGCAAGATGTTCTCCCTATTGTTTTCAGTGGATTAATCCACATCTATTTATTTTCGCAGTCTAGGCTCTGGCTCATACCGCCACAAGTACCTCCATGGTCATTTCCAGATTGCCAGACCCGGCCAGCGGCGACTATGCTCACAGCATGAACCATACCAACCCAGCACCCTTCCGTTTCGCCCCACTCCGCCGGGCTGCCTTTCGCCTCAGCGTGACCCAAGCGGGACAACTCCCTCCTGATGATGGCGCCGAAGTGGCCATCGCTGGCCGCTCTAACGTCGGCAAATCTTCTACCATCAATATGCTCACAGAAAGACGCGCACTGGCACGAGTCAGTCGCACCCCAGGACGCACTCAAGCCATCAATGTGTTTGATCTTGATCCCGGTCAACGTCTAGTCGACTTACCCGGTTATGGTTACGCGAAAGTGCCCGAAGCCCTCCGCCGCTCTTGGGGGCCATTACTGGAGCAGTATTTGCGACGGCGGAGCAGCCTAAAGGCTTTGATTCTGGTCATGGACATCCGTCACCCCTATGGTCCTCACGACGCGGATTTGATTGATTTCGCTGCAGGTTGCGGACGCCCCGTCCACATACTCCTCAACAAGGCCGACAAGTTAAGTCGCGGTGCGGCCATTCAGGAAATGGCGCGCCTACGTCGACTACCCGCTTTGCAGAACGTGGCCATGCAATTATTTTCCGCACAAACTGGACAAGGGCTGGATGAACTTCACGAACGCATCGCGAGCTGGCTTGCGCTTCCTGCCGAAAAAGAAACCCCGACCAAGGTCGAGGTTAATAACGAGCCCTCAAAGGGAGGGGAGGACTCATGAGCCAGCCAGGGAGGATAGACCGCGCTCATAAAAACATTACTACAAACCCTTCTATTGGAGTAAAGCGTGTCCAAAAAGTTCAGTAGCCCCCATCCTTGGCACGTTCTGCGCCCGGATTGGCGGGCACGCTGGCGCAGTCGGGGGCAACGCTGGGCCACGTCCCTGCATCTGAACACTTGGTACCCGCAGGTTCCCATCGCGGCTGCCGTTGGCTTCCTCGGGCTGTTCAATATTCTCCCTGCACTGGAGCGTCTGCTGGGGCTGCGTTACGTGGGCAGCCTCGCCGACATGTCACACAGTTTTGTGCTTGATGCGTTCCGGGGTATTCCTCAGGGAGCGGCAGGTATTATTCTGCTCATCATGTCCCTAGGGCTCTTGTTTCGCTCCCGCTTTGCTTGGGCGATCGTCTTGGTGATGGCCTCGGCGATTCTGGCTTTCGGGATTTACCGCCATCCGCACCAAATTTCGGTACTGCTTTATTACAATGCTGTATTGGTTTTTTTTCTTTGGATATTTCGCGCACGCTTTAATCATAGCAGTTTGGCGACCGGCACTCTGTTCGCGTTAGTCGGCGCTTTTATGGTTATTAGTTACGGGGTATTCGGCGCTTATATTCTGGGCGATGGATTCAAGCCGCAAATCCACAGCCTCTCCGCCGCGCTGTATTTTTCGGTAGTCACCATGTCCACGGTGGGCTACGGCGATATTCTCCCCATCTCCGACGAAGCCCGTCTTTTTGTGGTATCGTTGATCATATTGGGAATTACCGTATTCGCCACCTCCTTATCGGCTATTATTGTTCCCGCCGTGAATAATCGCCTGCAATCAGCGCTGCAAGGGGAAAAACGCCGTATGACACGAAAAGACCATTATATTATTGCTGGGGACACCCCCTTGGCGCGCAACAGTTATCGGGAACTGAAAGGCCGCAATCTACCGGTCATTGTGATTATGGGGCACCAACCCGACGATTCCATTTATCAGCCCGACGACCTGATTATTGGTGATTCCAGCGATACGGATGTGCTACGTGGTGCTGGAGCGGAGCAAGCCGCAGCGGTGCTCGCGCTACGTGCTGACGATTCGGAAAACGCTTTTGTGGTCCTCGCCGTGAAGGAAATGGAGGGCTCCGCCAAAACCGTAGCCGCAGTCAATGACAGCAAGAATCTTGGAAGGGTACGCCGGGTTCAACCGGACATGATTATTGCCCCACAGGTGCTAGGCGGCGAACTGCTGGCCATGGCCCTCAATGGCGAGCAACTGGACAGTAACGCCGTGATGAAAATGTTTCGCTTTAGCAGCAGCGGTACGGACGCCAAGTCGAAAGACTAACCGTGGGCTTCGTCCCAGTGCTTTCCCACCCCCAATCCCACCAGTAAGGGCACTGCAAGTTCGGCAACCCCCTCCATGCGCTGCTTGAGTGCCGCACGCGCGGCTTCCAGACCACAGTCGGGTACTTCCAGAATCAATTCATCATGCACTTGCAGAATCATCCGGCCCCGCTGCAAATCCTCCTGAAGCCAGGCATCTACAGCAATCATCGCCTTTTTGATGAGGTCCGCTGCCGTACCCTGCATCGGTGCATTAATGGCAGCCCGCTCGGCATAATTACGACGCGCCGGATTTTTGGAATGAATCTCTGGCACATAGAGGCGCCGACCAAAGAGCGTTTCTACATAACCCTGCTGCTTCGCCAGCGCGCGGGTTTTTTCCATGTAGGCAAGAACGCCTGGATAGCGCTCAAAATAACGATCCATGTAGGCACGCGCGGCACTCTGCTCGATACCTAGCTGCTGGGCTAGCCCATAGGGAGTTTGTCCATAAATTAACCCAAAGTTAATGGCTTTGGCCGCTCGACGCGCATCATTATCCACCGCTTCTGGAGCCAGATTAAACACTTCGGCGGCTGTGGCTGCGTGAATATCCTGTCCTTCGGCAAAAGCCTGCAAAAGGCGCTCGTCACGAGAAAGATGGGCCATGATACGCAACTCAATTTGAGAGTAATCCGCGCTCAGCAACCAGAATCCCTCTTCGGCGATAAAAGCCTGGCGGATACGTCGGCCCTGCCCACTGCGTACCGGAATATTCTGCAAATTTGGATCACTCGAAGACAATCGCCCAGTGGCCGCCACCGCCTGCTGAAAATGCGTATGTACTCGTCCGGTTTCAGAATGAATCATCTGTGGCAGCGCATCTGCATACGTATTCTTGAGCTTGGCCATGCCTCGATATTCCAAAATCAAGCGCGGTAACTCGGCCTGCTCCGCGAGCTGCGCTAATACATCCTCGTTCGTGGAGGGCTGGCCTCCGGGCGTTTTTTTCAAAACCGGCAACTGCATTTTGTCGAAGAGAATTTCTTGAATTTGTTTCGGGGACCCCAAATTGAAAGACTGCCCCGCTGCTATGAAAGCCTTTTGCTCGCAAACAGTAATTTCTTGACTGAGCTCAGCGCTTAACACTTCCAATTGCGCTCTGTCTACCTTGACGCCCGCTTGCTCCATACGCGCCAGCACCGGCACCAGCGGCATCTCGATCTCCATCAATACTCGTCGCAGACCGGGCTCATTGGCAAACTGAGGCCACAATTTGGCGTCAATGCGCCAGCAGACATCCGCATCTTCGGCGGCATAGGGTAAAGCTTCGGAAACAGGCACATCGGCAAAATTCCGTGCCGACTTACCCTTGCCAGCTACGGTTTCATAGCGAATATTCTGGTGCTGCAAATACCGCTCCGCGAGCGTGTCTAAATCATGGCCATTATAACCACTGCTGAACACATAACTTTCGAGCAGGGTATCGCGTTGCAAACCCGCCGGATAAATACCCTGACGCCAAAACACCCGCCAGTCATATTTGGCATTTTGCGCAAGCTTGGCCGCAGCAGCGTCCTCCAGCCAAGGACGCAACGTTTTTAGCACCAGCGCCAGATCCAATTGCGGGCTCCCGTCGCGGTGTCCCAACGGAATGTACACCGCTTCTACACGCTCTGCGCCCTGCCAGGCGCATGATATTCCGACCAAATCGGCGAGCAGCGGGTCCAGGCTGGTCGTTTCGGTATCCAGCGCCACTAATGGGGCTGCTTCCAAAACTTTCTGTAAATCCTGCAGTTCTTCTAGGGTAGTGATGGCGCGATAGCGGCTACGATCAATCTCCTCTGGATTAGAGTCTGTTAGCTCGACATTTTCCGCATGGGCAGCCTCCTCCGGAAACTCTTTTAGCCAAGCATGAAATCCCAAACGCACCGCGAGCGCACGCAGTTTGACCGTATCTTGAGGCCGTCGCTGATAAGACTGCTCGGGTAACTGCAGATCACAACGAATGGTAGTCAACTCAAGACTCAGGGGCAGGTAATACAAGGACGCGCGCAACGCTTCACCCACTTTGCCGCCCACCTCTCCGGCATGTGCGAGTACCGCATTGAGATCGCCGTATTGCTGCAGCCATTTGGCAGCCGTCTTCGGACCGGCACCCGGGACTCCGGGGATGTTGTCCACTTTATCTCCCGTCAGCGCCAGCAGATCCGCAATACGTGCCGGAGGAACCCCATAACGTTCTATAACACCCGCAACATCCGTTTCTACACCCTTCATGGTATCTACCAATACCACCCGATCATTGACCAACTGGGCCATGTCCTTGTCCCCAGTGACAATAATCACGTTCTGCGCTGATTCGGCGTTTTTTGACAGCGTTCCAATCACGTCGTCGGCCTCGACATCGGGAATTATCACCAAAGGCAATCCCATGGCTTCAATCCATTCGTGCAGAAGAGGAATCTGTACGCGCAGATCCTCCGGCATGGCTGGGCGCTGCGCTTTGTATTCCGCATAAAGGCGATCGCGAAAAGTACCCCCAGGCGCATCGAAAACCACGATGATTTCATCGCTGGGATGCTCTCTGAGCAAACGACGCAGCATATTCGCCACGCCAAAAATCGCACCCGTCGGCAAATCATCGGGCGCACGCAAGTCGGGCATCACATGATAGGCGCGATACAAAAAACTGGATGCATCAACGAGAATACGAGGGTCTTGGGGCATAGTCTGGGACTTCTCTGCGAATTTCCGTCATAATACGGAAAATATGGGTTATTGACACGGGAACAGCGAATGCGGGCTCATCTTGAGGAAGAAAAACTACGGGACGGTGGCGAAGGACGGCTCACCCGCGAGGCCTGGAAAATCTTTCAGATTATGGCTGAATTTGTGCGCGGCTACGAAAAGCTGGTCGACGTTGACCCTTGTGTCAGTATTTTTGGTTCGGCCCGACTCGGTCCAGACAACCCTTGGTACTTAAAAACTCAAGAAATTTCCGAAAAACTGTCCAACGCGGGATTTTCCGTAATCAGTGGTGGCGGGCCGGGTGTTATGGAGGCGGCTAATAAGGGTGCTTTTCACGGGACTGGCTATAGCATCGGACTCAACATCGAGCTCCCCCATGAGCAACACTCCAATCCCTACCAAGATATTTCCATTTCCTTCGAGCACTTTTATTCCCGCAAAGTCATGTTTATGAAGTATGCAGTGGCTTATGTGGTTATGCCTGGTGGCTTTGGAACCCTGGATGAACTGGCCGAATGCCTCACCTTAGTGCAAACCGGGAAAACGCGACGCATGCCTATCATTCTTGTCGGCTCCGAATTTTGGAAAGGACTCATCGACTGGTGGGCCGATGCCATGCTGAACCTAGGTACCATCAACCCCGAAGACCTCAAGCTGGTGACCGTGATTGATGATCCAGACGAAATTGTTTCGGCTATATTTAATCATTATGAAAAGCGCGGCTTCGCACCATCTGCGGCCGAGACAGAAGCCCTTCTCAACCTATAAAATTCTGGGGAACCTACTATGTTCACACGCACCCTCGCAGTGACCGCTGCTACTTGCTTTGCTCTCAGTTACAGTCTTTTTTCCTATGCAACAGATTCCGTTCCGGATGGCGAGGCAAAAAACATTCAGAAACTCCACCTGCCCAAATTGGCTCCCGATCAAAAAGTCGGTTCAGAGGCCAACCTCAAAGTGCCCAACGGTTCCAAGATTGAGGAATACAAACTCAATGGTCGGGTATACATGATAAAAGTGACTCCACCCAAGCCTTTTCCGCCTTATTATCTAGAAGACAAGGCCGGTAATGGACGCTTTTCAGAAGTACCGCAAAACGATGCGGAGCATCTCAGCGTGCCGCAATGGATTATTTTCCGCTGGTAGGTTTTATTCCGTTTTTCTGTTTGCCCGAGTCTAAAGTGTCCGTTTATGTCTGTTTACACCAACGTCAGCGAGCAAGAACTCGCCCAGTTTCTCAAGAGTTACGACCTGGGCAAGCCCCAGGCGCTGGTCGGGATTTCCGCCGGCGTAGAAAATAGTAACTATTTTCTGGATACCGACCGTGGGCGTTTTGTACTGACCCTCTTTGAGCGTTTGTCGCCTGCCAAAATCCCTTATTTTTTGGATCTCACCGATTGGCTAAGTGCGCAGGGGATTCCTTGCCCACGCCCCATGCACGGGCGCAACGGCAGCAGCCTGAGTACACTCTGTAACAAGCCTGCAGCAATCGTACAGTGTTTGAGTGGCCGTTCTATCGAAGGCCGCGCGCCCTATGCCCACGAAATTCAGGCACTGGGCGAACTGCTGGCCCGCATGCATAAGGCCGGTAAGGGCTTTCCGCAACGGCATCCCAACCCCGCCGGATATCAATGGTGGCAAGACACCGCCCGACACCTGATGCCCCATCTGCGTCCGGAAGATCGGCAAACCATTCACGATGAACTCCAGTATCAGGCGGGCATCCAGCGCGAGAACCTGCCCGGAGGCGTCATACATGCCGACCTCTTTCCCGACAATGTGCTGTTTGAAGGGCCACAAATTTCTGGAACCATCGACTTTTATTATGCCGGAGATGACGCTTGGCTCTATGATCTCGCAGTAGTGGCCAATTCTTGGTGTGCAGATCCCGATGGCAGCCTGAATAACACGCTGACCCAAACGCTCTGGAAAGCCTACATCGACGCAAGACCTCTCCAGCACGGCGAAGAAGACCTCTGGTTTGCTATGCTGCGCGCGGCTGCTTTGCGCTTCTGGCTGCTCCGTCTGGATGCCTTACATTTCCGTCGCCCCGGAGCCATGACGCAATGTAAAGATCCCGAAGAATATCGACGGATTTTATTACAGCGCCGCCAAGGTCGCTAAGGACCTCTATAATTTTTGTTCAGAACTTGGTGTGGGGCGGAGACCCTGTATGAAAAATATCCCTACCGAAAAGCCACTAGAGCAAAACGTCCAGATTTGGCCCCAAGAAAGTCGCTGGCTGCACGCGGGGATTGCTTTTGGCGTTACCTGGCAACTTTGGTCTTCACTATGGATGGAACCAAACTGGAAACAGGCAGATTACAGTACGCTCAGCGGGGCATTGTTCAGCCTGCATTCCTGGATTGGATTGATGACCGCACTTTTCATTCTGTGGGAGTGGCTTTGGATTGCCAGCAATCAACGGATTCGTAGGCGTCTGTTCCCCTGGCGAGGTCCCTTTGCACCTATTCTTGTGGACTTGCGCCTGCTTCTGCGCGGACGACTGCCTGCGACAGGACCCCACAGTGGTCTGGCGGGATTGGTGCATGGCTTAGGGCTACTCGCGATCACCTGGATGGGGCTCACCGGCTCGGTCATTTTTTTCTTTTTACCCCAATCTGGCACGCAGCCCGGCCCCATTTTGAACACCTTGGTGCCGTTGCATCAGGGGCTGGCTAAGGTGATCTGGGTCTACTGGATTGGTCATGTCGGCATGACGGTGCTGCATGCGCTCAATCATGAATCAATAGGCCGCATTTTCCGGCTCATGGATTAGAAAATCGCTTACTCTTTTAATGAAAAATGCTGGTAAGAAAACGCATTACTCTGCGCGCTATTCTCCAGCAGATAACCGCGACTTCCGCGTCGTATCACCCGCTCCTCACCCGCTGAAGCCGGCACACGGTTTTTTTTCGACACCCGAGGAAGTATCGTCGCCGATTGCGGCAAAGTCGTGGCACCATCCAACGTCAATGCCGGACGCAGTCGTTCTAGCAGCTTGGGACCAATACCATGTACGCCCGCGAGTGCATCGACGCTTTTAAAAGGTCCGTGCGCCTGCCGATATTCGATGATGGCCTGCGCCTTCGCCGGACCAATTCCGGGCAAAGTATCCAGCGCCGTCACATCTGCACTATTAATGTTCACGGCCGCCCACAAAAACGGGGCAAACAACAACAGTGCCATCCCCAATAGCCATTGCAAAAATCGTTGCATCACGACGCTCCACTCCTTATTTAACAACGGTTTAGGACAAACGCTCCAGAGCCACCACCCCTAGGGCCAGCCATTTGCTGCCCGAACCGAACTGCACCTGAATGCGTCCTTGGCGACCTCCAGCCTCGTAATCTAACACCACACCCTCCCCAAAAACCGGATGTTGCAGTCGCGAACCAAGAGGATAGGGCATTTCCGGAGCCACTGATCGTATTGGCATTGCCGGACGACTGATGCGCGCCCGAGGTCGCAGTTCCTGCAAAAGCTCTTGGGGAATTTCCCGCAAAAATCGAGAGGGGAGCGTCATCCGCTCACTACCGTGCAAGCGACGACTCTCTGCGTGACTCAGCACCAACAAACGCATCGCCCGAGTCATGCCTACATAGCAGAGGCGGCGTTCTTCGGCCAAACCCTGAGCATCTTCTAGCGCGCGTTGATGGGGAAACAATCCCTCTTCCAAGCCCACCAAAAAAACCAGAGGAAACTCCAGCCCCTTGGCACTGTGCAAACTCATCAACTGCACACAGTCCTCCCAGGCTTCGCCCGCGCCATCACCCGCCTCCAATGCCGCATGGGTCAGAAACTCCGAAAGCATGTTACCGGGTTGCGGCGCGAGATCGCCGATTTGTGGATCTGCAGACCAGTCCTGAGCATAAGCGCGGGCCGCATTGATGAGTTCGTCGAGGTTTTCGAGCCGCCCTTCAGCCCGGTCTTCCTCACGGCTATGCCAATCACGCAAGGCCGTGCGGGTCAGAATGGTTTCAATCCGATCCCCCAAATCCGCGTCTATCGTGCGTTCGGCAAGGTCATCCACCAAATTCAAAAAGCTATTTATTTTCGTGTTATTCAGTTCACCTGCCGCCTGCCAAAGCGACAAACCCCGCTCACGAGCGAGATTACGCAGCCGTTCAACACTCACCGCACCGATACCTCGCGTCGGCACATTGACCACTCGTTCAAACGACGCATCGTCATGACGATTGGCGGTCAGACGCAGGTAAGCCAGCGTATCCTTGATTTCCGCCCGTTCAAAAAAGCGTAGGCCACCATATACCCGATAGGGCATCCCCTCGCGCACCAATACTTCTTCAAAAGCGCGTGACTGCGCATTAGAGCGATAAAGAATAGCGCATTCTGAACGTTGCCCACCCTGCTCTAACCACTGCTGAATCCGCCCAACCACATAGCGCGCTTCGTCGAACTCGTTGTAAGCCGTATAGAGGTGAATGGACTCTCCGCCCGGCTCGGCAGTCCAAAGCGTCTTACCCAAACGATCTGGATTGTGGGCGATCACCGCATTCGCGGCCTGCAAAATCGGCGCCGTCGAGCGATAATTTTGCTCCAGACGTACCACTTGGGCCCCTGCAAAGTCCTGACCAAATCGCAGCAAATTTTCGACGCGCGCACCACGCCAGGCATAAATCGACTGATCATCATCGCCAACCACAAATATCTGACCGTGCCGAGCTAATCCCTTGAGCCAGGCATATTGCACCGCGTTCGTATCCTGAAATTCATCGACCAGAATATGCTGAAACCGGCGCTGATAATGATCCAAAATTTCCGGAAACTCCCAAAGCTTCAACGCATACAACAGCAAATCGCCAAAATCCAGCAGGCCGGAGCGTTGCTTAGTCGCCTCATAAGTTTGATAAATGGACACGAACGCGGCGGCTGCGGGTCCTTCGTAATGCAGTACCTGTTCCGGCCCCCAGCCTTCATCCTTCCAGCGGCCAATACGCCCCGCCATAGCCCTAGGTGGCCACTGCTTTTCATCCATCTGCGCTTCACGCATCAAGCGGCGCAACAAGCGCTGGCTATCCTCGGAATCCAGCACCTGAAAATCTGCGGGTAGCTTCAGCGCTTCGCAATGCAGGCGGATCAAACGATGGGCAAGACCATGAAACGTCCCCATCCACAAGCCACGCAGCTCCATAGCGACCATCTTATCAAGACGCTCGCGCATTGCACGGGCCGCCTTATTAGTAAAAGTCACCGCCAAAATCGCCCCAGGATGGACACCTTCTTCGAGCAAGTGCGCAATGCGACTGGTAAGAACTCGGGTTTTACCGGAACCCGCGCCTGCCAGCACCAGAGCAGGACCTGGGGGCAGGGTAACCGCCTCCAACTGTCGGGGATTCAACGCAGACCATTCAGACAAAACAACTCCTCGCAGCCATCTCAACGGGCTTGAAAATACGGCATAATGACCGCATTGTGAAAGCAGACCCGCAGGCGGAGCCCTGTCTGCCATAAACCCATGATAAGGGGGAACCATTGGAATACAAAGACTACTACAAAATTCTCGGTGTGGAACGCAGTGCCGACGCCGATGCCATCAAGGCGTCTTACCGCAAAATGGCCCGGAAATATCACCCGGATGTCAGCAAAGAAAAAGATGCGGAGGATCGCTTCAAGGACCTGCAGGAGGCCTATGAAGTACTCAAAGATCCTGAAAAACGCGCCGCCTACGATCAGTTGGGGAGTAACTGGCGTGCGGGCCAAGACTTTCGCCCCCCGCCCGGCTGGGGCGGACAAGCAGGCGGAGGCGGCTTTGGTGGTGGCGCTGATTTTGGAGGCGGTGGTTTTAGTGATTTTTTTGAATCGCTGTTCCGGCAACAACATGGCGGTGGCGGCTTTCAGGGTGCCGGAGGCGGCTTTCGCAGTCAGGGTGAAGACAGTGAAGCCAGCATTCGCATTAGTCTAGAGGATGCTGCTCAGGGCGCGCAGCGAGACATCAATCTCGAAGTGCCCACTTTGGGACCAGACGGACGCATGCGTCGAGAGGCACGACGCCTGACCGTCAAAATCCCCAAAGGCATCCGTGAAGGCCAGCGCCTGCGTATGGCCGGACAAGGTGCGCCGGGTATGGGGGGAGGTCCTCATGGAGATCTCTACTTGCAGGTACATTTTCAGGCACATCCCCAGTTTCGAGTAGAAGGCGCAGATCTTTATCACGATTTGCAGATTGCGCCTTGGGAGGCTGTGCTCGGTGCCAGTGTAGAAGTGCCCACCCTAGACGGCCCGGTGCGCATGAAAATTCCTGCGGGCAGCACCAGCGGACAGAAACTGCGCCTCAGTCAAAAAGGGTTGCCGGGAGCAGGAAACAAACCGGCCGGAGATCTATACGCTATCATTCAAGTCGTGGTACCCAAAAAAATCAGTGAAGCAGAGCAAGTGCTATGGAAACAACTGGCGGAGATTTCAGACTTTCATCCTCGCCGCTGACAACCAAAGGAGAATGGACATGGTGTCAACGCCCATCCGCGTCATTGAGGCAGAGCTTTTGGAAGAGGGGGATTTTTGCATGGATTTTTCTGGCTTCTGCGCATCGTTCCATTGTGGTGAGGGTGAAGCCGTTCAACTGGTACGCTATGGCGTGATTCATCCTGAAGGGAGCGGTCCTCAACATTGGCGATTCCGCAATATTGATCTTTATCGAGCACGCCTCAGCCGCCGCCTCTCCCGAGACCTCGAAATTGATCTGGCAGGTGCCGCGCTCGCCGTAGATTTGTTGGAGCGATTGCGCGGCTAAGGGGCACGCTCGCGATGCACCACATCGTTCTCCTCGGCGGCGGTATCCATGTTTTCGGGGTGCCGCTTGTGGTGAAAAAACATAAAGCTGTGGTAGCGTTGGGGAGCCTAAATTTAGGTTAGACACGATGTAGGAAAAGCACTTATGCACTTTGAAAACCATAAAGAACCCATTCAATGCTCCGACATGGAAGACATCCGCGCGGAAATCGATCGTTTGGATAAATCCATCATCGCACTAATTGGTAAACGTTTTCAGTACGTCCAAGCAGCGGCCAAATTCAAAACCAGTGAATCCTCCGTTCGTGCTCCCGAAAGATTCAAAGCCATGCTCCAGCAGCGTAGAATTTGGGCACAAGATCAGGGACTGAGCCCTGACGCTATTGAGAAGCTATATACGGATTTGGTCAATCATTTCATTGAAGAAGAAATGAAAAAGTGGCGTAGTAGCGCTTCCGGTGCTTAACATTTTTTTACCTTTACTGAACACTTCCCGCCTTTCGTTAGTGATGATCCAGAGGCCCACAAGTGTTTGCCTGTGATGGAAAATTTCTGCTTTTCGCAACCCCATAAACCGCCTATCCTTGGCAGAACGGACTTAAAACGAGGTGTCGCATGGCTACGGCAAGACAGCTTGAGCAATCGATAACAAATCTCTACGAGGTGGACTTTCTCGCGTGGGTAGAAGCCCAGACCCAAGCTTTGCGCACACGGCAGGCAAGCGGCCTAGATTGGGACAATATTCTG
This sequence comes from Acidithiobacillus sp., assembly GCA_041676785.1. Taxonomy (GTDB): domain Bacteria; phylum Pseudomonadota; class Gammaproteobacteria; order Acidithiobacillales; family Acidithiobacillaceae; genus Acidithiobacillus. The sequence goes on from JBAYRF010000031.1 coordinate 16,129, forward strand.
GAGGAATTGGAGAGCATGGGCAGAAGTGAAAAAAACGCCCTCAGAAGCCGGCTACAGGTATTGCTCATGCACCTGATAAAATGGCAATGGCAACCGAAAAAACAGAGCAAGAGTTGGGCAATTACCATAAGAAACCAGCGGCTCGCAATCAAATATCTCATCAAAGACTCGCCAAGCCTCAAGAGACTTATTCCTGAAATATTACCGGATGCTTGGAGTGATGCCGCCGAAGAAGCTGCTTTTGAAACCGGGCTCCCGATTTCCACGTTTCCAGAGTTATGCCCTTGGGATATGGACACGCAGGTTATGGCTGATTGGTGGCCAGAATAATCAGATGTACCGTAATGTCTTATGACATTTGCTCTAAGTCACCGGAAAAGCCCAACAAAATCAGGCCGCCCACGGAACAGAGAAAACCCCCACCAGACACTTTGATACCCGCGCCTCACTCGTCGAACAAATCCGCATGCCGCCCGGTACGCTCGAACCTCACAACGTCCCCGGCGATCTTGTAGATAAGCAGCCAATCCGGCTCCATGTGTGCATCCCGAAAATCCCGCCAACCGCCTTTCAGCGGATGATCGAGGTAGGACGCTGGCAGCGGTTTTCCCTCCATGAGCAAGCCCAGCAAGGTCTTGAGCTTGTCCATGTCCTTGCCGCGCTTCTGCGACGGTTTCACGTCGCGCTTGAACTGGCCGGAATAGTCGGGCTGACGCATCAGATGCCCAGTTGTCCAAACAAGTCATTCGCGTCTTGAGCGTGGTGAACCTCTTCGCCACGTTCGCTTTTCGCCAGCGTTTCCGCCGTCAGGGAGTTGGGTACACGCATCTCGAACGGCAGCGCCTTTTCTTTGGCAATTTTGGTCAGCGCGATGCGTACTACGTCAGAGACCGTCAGCCCCATGTCCGCCAACACGGCGGCGGCTTCGTTTTTCAGCGTTTCATCAATCCGCGCCCGGACAAATGCAGTTGCAGCTCAATAGGGCAACAATGTCTAGCGGCTCATGAATGCCGGCCATTCATGAAGATAAACCGCAACAACTCCAACGTGTGCTTTCTCGCAAACTTCGGATTGCCAAAATTGGGGATCTGGGTGAAGGGTATTTTGAGCCGTCGGCAGACCGCGCGTTTCTCGGCTTGCTGAGAAACATGAAAACGCACCTGCTGTCGCAGGGGGCCATTCGCAAAAAAGCCGATTTCTCCATGCCGGAATTCTTGGGCGATCCAATGGAAAACAGCGCGTAAATTGACCGCCTGATATATCTTGGCTGGGTTTTAGTCCGGAGGCACGGCAACTACGCCAGATTCCGATTGGCCGTATCATTGCTGGCTATGTCAGCAGGCACAGTACTAAAGCGTAGCAAAGCCATTATAATTTTTGTGAGGACGAGCGCGCCATGCGCTGGGCGAAGCCCTCCAGCACCGCATAAATGCCCGGCATCACCACCAGCACCAGCGGTAACTCCGCCAGCAATCCGGAGATGATGGCGATGGCCAGTGGGGCCTGCATCTCCGCCCCAGCGCCTAGACCCAGTGCCAGGGGCATCAGGGCCAGTATGGCGATAATGGCCGTCATCAGCACCGGGCGCAGACGCGCCTTTCCCGCCCTGACGAGTTCGGAGACATCGCTATTCTGCGCCTCGGCAAAGAAGAAAATAGCGGTTTCGGTTACGATCCCGACAATCATGGTGATACCGATCATCGCCGTGATGTTGCGTTGCGTTCCCGTGATCC
>JBAYRF010000032.1:0-16628 GCA_041676785.1 Acidithiobacillus sp.
ATCTGTTGCCGCCAATAGGCAGCCTTCTCGTCCTTCGTCATAACCATCCCTCCTCGCGGTATGCGGGTCAGGATCGGTTAGGTCAGAAAGTTTGGGAAGGTGGGTTGCTTAGACGCTTACCTCCGAGTGAGCGGAGCGCCGCAATTTTCTCCTGGGCTAGATGCATGGATAAGAAGTCTCCGTCTTCCAGAATCTCCAAAGTTAAATGAGTGGGCTCCATATCACTTTCGTCAAGAATAGAGCGAATATCGGCAATACAATTTTCGTTCAAAAAGATTTCCGGAGGAATATTAATAGCAAACTCTAGGTTGTAGCCTGCTGTTTTGAGATGCTGCGCGGTTTGAATACTAAGCTGCAGCATCTGGATGGTGAGTGTTTTTAAATCATCATGATTCAAATGAGATAAAAACTGGTCTGGTGATAGAATTTTTTGACCATCGCGCAGGCGAGCAAGCGCTTCAAATCCTATAATCTGGCCAGTTGAAAGCTGCAAGATAGGTTGATAATAAGCAATGAGACTATTTTTCTTGTGAAATAACGTGCGATGGGGGTGAAAGGTTTCTGATGCCTGCTCATCTCCTTGGAAGCTTGCCCAAAATTGGCTTCGTCCAGTTTTGTTCCGCTTGGCGATATACAGCGCCTGATCCGCGTGTCGAAGGAGAATCTCACTATCACCATCATCAAAAGGATACACGGTAATACCAAGGCTTCCACCAATTTCCGCGACAATATTACCGGGGAGTAAATAGGGTCTTTGTAACGCCTCGCCCACCCGTAAAAGCACTTTTTCCATTTCTTCCATGTTACGGATATTTTCGATGACCAAAGCAAACTCATCTCCACCGACTCGGGCTACGCAGTCCGTTTGACGTAGGACCTGTTCAAGACGTGTACCGACTAGGCGAAGAAGTGCATCCCCAGCAGCATGCCCGTGATGGTCATTTACGGGTTTAAAATCATCGAGATCCAGCATGCCCACTACCATCAATTTTTCATCGCGATGTGCCCGCTTAACGGCCTCTGGGATGCGATCGAGCAGGGTGATACGATTGGGCAATTTGGTTAAAGCATCGTGGCGAGCCATCCAGCTTTGCCTTGCACGTTCTTGGTCGATTTGTTCTTTGAAATCCATTTCATCAAGACCATATCCAAGCAGTTTAGCAACCCGTGCCAATGCTCTAAGCATTTCCTGATCAAATATATGTTTTTCATGGCTGGTAATCCCTAATACTCCCCAGATTTGTCCGTTGCGTTGAATAGGGATGGTAATCACACTGGACCAGCCTTGCTGCTTCATTAGGGTATGCTGCGCGCTAAGTCGCTGATCACGTAAGTAATTGTTGCTGTAATGTAACCGCTGAGATTGCCAAGTATCGCAGAGCAGGCTTGAAGTATCCGGTTGTAGATAAATATGTAATCGCCCTAGGATATCGTGGCCGGAACCTGCAGAGGCAAGTGCTCGAAATCGACCATTAACATCAGGGCGTACCACGTAGGCTACCTTAAACAGCGTGCCCTCAACGATATGTTGACAGGTTTTTCGCAGTATTTCTGCTTCTGAGCGGGCGCGGATCAGAATGTCACTGACAGCAAGAGATGCCCGATAAAGGCTGTTAAGACGATCAATCTGCGCTTGCTGACGTTGACGCTCGATCGTGATGCCAAGCATAACGGCAAGATGATGAATGATGTTTTGGCGACGACTGTTACTGAAAAATCCCGGAACATTGCTGTAAAGAGCGATAATTGCAAAGGAGGCACCGTTGACTTGGATAGGAATGGTGACGTTAGAGCGCCAGCCATATTTTTGAGAAGCGTCCTGCCAAGGCCTAGTGAGAGGGCTGCTCTGCCAGTCATCAACGTAAATAATTTGTCCAGAGCGCCAAGCTTTACCAGCAGGTCCTTCACCTAAAGGGGAGTCATCCAAACGAATTTCTATCCGGCTTAGATACTCCTGCATGGCAGTATGACTAGCCGCGTGGAACTGAAGTTGAATGCCATCTTCAGATTGCCCCATCCACGCGCCTACCAAGCCCGGAATCTCCATGAGCTTGTCGACCATATGCTGGATGCTTTGCGCCGGAGAAAGTTCGCTAATCATCTGAAGATCTATCTCATTGAGGATCATTCTTTCTGTGTCGCTTGCGGATTCCATGCCCTGTAGTTGGCGAGCAAGATCCAGACCTAAACGTTGAAAAATATGACCACGTAACTGGGGCTGATTTTTGAATAAAGGATTCAGATGTTTTAATAGGCATTCTCCATAAATAATTGTACTAGAGATGATCCATTCACTCTGAATACCCATTAAGGCGTGGATTTTTCCTATGTTACGGGCCTGAACCTCCAAAAAACTCTCTTGATCAGATCTAAGTAGAAGTAAGGAGTGCGCAATCTGCTCGGCTTTTAACTTTTCAAAACGAACATTACCCAAGCGATCCAAAATTATTTTCAGCTCCGGATTCTCAGCACTCCGGCTATAAAATTCATGGACTGCCTCAGTAACGACTTGTTGGAAAAGTTCCGGGTGGGTATTCAGTAACTGGTGAATGGCATCTTGAATATTGTTCATAAAGGAATGAGCCATAATTACTCTGCAAGCTGGAACTCGATAGGTTTATATTAGACGCCTTTCGTCAGACTGTTAACCCGTCGGCCCATTCGTTCTGAAGGGCTTCCCATCGGTCGCTTGACATAAAAAGTCTACTCTTTACTATACGCAACAATGTTGCATATAAAGGAATTCGCAAAATGACGTTTAGGGCCTTCACTTCATCGCCATCGCCATCGCAACCGCTAAAGTCCAATGTGGTCAGTTTTTGGGGATTGGTCAGCCAGAGTGTTGCTGGCATGGCACCCACCTGCGACGTGGTGGCATTTATGACCGCCGGTGCTGCATTCGCGCTGGTGGCTTTGCCCTTGTCTTTTCTGGCCGCATTTTTGCTGATGTTTATTGAAGTGAATACGATTTATCATCTGACCAAGCATCGCGCATCGGCGGGAGGGTACTATAGTTTCGTGGCCTCTGGCTTGGGAGCGCCAGCCGCCTTAATTACTGGATTTATGGTCGCTTTTTACCAGGTGCTGAGTATCGCCGCAATCCCTGTATATGTGGGCGGCGTTTTTTTGCCGGGTTTGGCCCGTCAAATAGGTTGGAATTTACCGCATGGATTCTGGATGCTTAGCGTCCTGCTTTTTATAGGGATACCGTGGTTACTCAGTGTTGCGGGTATTCGTCCGAGTATTCGCGTTATCGCATTAACCAGTCTCCTTGAAATCGGTTTTTTAATCGGAAGTGCGGTGTGGATCATTCACAGTGCTGCACCCACGCACTTGTGGGAACCCTTCTCTTGGCAGAGTGTTGGTATAAAAGGTGTGGCTATGGGAATGATTTTTGCCATTACCAGTTTCATCGGTGTGGGGAGTCACACGCCACTTGGCGAAGAGGCGCGCGGAGTACAAACCCAAAATGGTCGAGTTATCGGCAAGGCGGCACTCGTTTCTCTGACCTTAGTCGGACTGGCCCTGACGTTATCTGCTTATGCGTTAACCGTGGGTTGGGGTATGAATGATATGAAGGCATTTGCGCAGAATGGCGCTCCAGGCGTTGTTGTTTTTCTCAAATACTTAGGGCCGGTGGGTGCTGTGGCTTTAGTTGTTCTGGCCATCAATAGCGCTTTGGCGGATGGTTTGGCTTTGCTCAATAGTTCTGCCCGCGTGCTTTATGCTATTGGTCGTGATGCGTTGATCCACACACGATTTGCACACGTCAATGGCCGCAGCGCGCCGAGTCAGTCCGTGCTTTTCCTCGGCGCCTTGGCGTTGATCTTGGCCATCGTATTTGGTTGGTTGTTGGGGCCCACAAATGCTTTTAACGTGATGACTACGGCCGTGCTTTTTGGATTAGTGACTGCACACACGTTGATGAATATCGCGCTCATGCGTTTACCTCGCGGACATGATCGTTGGTTATCGGCTCTCATCTTTCATATTCTCTTGCCAATTATCGCAACCATATTATTTTGGATAGTATTATACGAATCTGTTTTTCCAATTAGTTATCCGCTATATTGGTCGCCGCTGCTGTGGTTGGGGGTCATGATACCGGCTGTGTGGTATGCCTTGCATAAAAGCCAAAACATTAATTCGGACCAAGGACGTGCATTGGGTTTGCCCGCAGATGTATCGAATCCAAAAATATCCCAAAATGATGGATGTTAATTCTTATATCACCGTGATAATGCCACCAATAATTTTAGTGGGAGTCATTGTTTTAATTTTTGTTATTGACCACCGCCCTCACTCCATATTTCTGCTTGTGCTCGGGTAACCAAAGGTGCCTCAAAGCGGCACAGGTTCTTTTCATTTGCGGGTGCAGGCACTTTCAGCAAGGCTCCGGAGTCAATATCTTCTGGATTTTTGAGTGCATTCATATGCATCAGATGAGATAGTGTAGTTTGATATTGTGCAGCGATTTCAGCCAGGTTATCTCCGGGTTTGACAACGATTCGCATGGTTTTGCCGTGGTGACAGGCCGGTGTAATGTCCATTTCTTGTAAGGCATGACGCATGGTTACCCGGAACACCGGAGCGGACTCTACGCCGCCGAAATTCCACTGCGTATGACTTCCGCGTAACGACACGGCCATCACCAGTTGAGGATGATTTCCCGGTGCAAATCCTACAAAAGTGGCATTCGTGGTATGGTGATAAAAACCACCCCGGCCATTTGCCATATTTGCCGTACCAGTTTTACCAGCCACATGATAGCCGGGAATTGCGGCCAAAATACCCGTACCGTTGGGTTCCGCAACGCTTTGCAGCCATAGCTGCAGTTTACGGGCAACCCCAGTGGGCATAATACGTTTTGCGACCGTGGGTTGTCCCATAATCAGCTCTGGACGGAGATGATACCCGCCGTTAGCAAAAGCTGCATAGGCATCGGCTAATTGTAGGGTGGTTACACTCACTCCATAACCCAGAGCGATGGTTGCGTGACGGGCTAGGCTCCATCCCTGCCAATCGGGTAAAATACCGGAGGTGGCATCTACAAAACCGAGATCCGGTTTACGTCCGAATCCTGCGGCATGATACATGTCATATATACGTTGCTTCGTTGTTTTTAGAGCAATTTTGGCGGCGCCGATACAACTGGAATATTTGAGAATATGTTCGATATTCAGGATATGGTGCCGTACGTCATCGGTTATGGCGTAACCATCTACCATCAATGGATGAAAAACGTTGAAGCGTGCTTGCGGAGATACGCTATGGCTGGCGAGCGCGGCTGCGACCACAAAAGGCTTCATCACCGAGCCCGGTTCAAAAGCCTGGTGTACGGCATTGTTGGTGTAATCTGCTGGATTAGCACAGGCTCCATGCGCGTTGGGATTGCAACTCGGCGCACTGACCATAGCCAGAATTTGGCCGGTATGCACATTCATGACCACCGCCGATCCATCCCGTGCGTGAAAGTGACGTAAAGAGCGTGCCAGCGTGATGTAAGCCCAGTATTGGATTTGAGGGTTAATGGTGAGATGTAGACGATGACCGAAGTGGGCAAGACGCTCTACTTTGGCGATATGTAGAACCTGTCCGTGCCCATCAATCAGGGCGAGTTCTTTACCGGGTTGAGCTGCTAACCAGCTATTGTAACCTCGTTCCAGTCCAGCAGATCCCTGATGAGCTTCATCCACTAGGCCCAGTAACGGTGTCGTCACTGCACCCATTGGATAGTAAGTCCGACTGGTGTTTTGTATATAAATACCTGGCACGTTCAGTTTTTGTATGGCTTGTCCTACAGTGGGTGCGATCTGGCGCGCAATATACGCGTATTCAGCGCCACCACTATCTACGTGTTGCGCGAACCGAGCTTTAGACCAACCTAATACGTGAGCTAAGGTCGTCCATTGCTTCCGGTATTTGTCGAGACGCGCGGGGTCCGCCCAGACTGTAACAGCGTGAACATTGACCGCGAGTGGTACGCCATTGCGTGCAGTGATGATGCCGCGCCCAGCAGGGAGAGCCACCGTGCGCAAATAGCGCATTTGTCCCTGCTGACGCAGGTTCGACTGATCAATAACTTGGAGCAATATATCGCGCAAGAGCATGGCGGCAAAGGCCAGTAGCAAAACCGTAATAACTAGACGGGCGCGTCCGACAGGGAGCATTTTTTTCGGTCTATTCATGGTTGAAAAAATCTAGGCCGGTTGTCTGAATAATCCTTAAATGGAAAATTTCAGATGTTACGTCTTCGTAATCAGTAGTTGGTGTGTTGGGTGCAGTAGATGATTTCATAAATCCCATTGGGGTGAATTATAGAATATAATTAACGACATTCTTTTAACTTATTTAATTGGTTGGCGACTTGCCCAGCAAAAATTACTCCCGATGTATGTACTGGAAATTCGGATTTTTTTAGGGCATTGATCGTCCAGGAGTTGCAGGTATGGAACAAGTCATAGCGGCCTGTAGATGCAAAGAACTTGCTATGCGGATAAGGCCCATGCTTAATAAAAATAAATCTTGAAGATGGTTTATTAAGGATGAAGTGGGCGATGTAGGCATCCAGTTGGTCGCGATTTTTGAGATTTAGGGGTAGCCACCAGGTACGAATTCCAGGCTGATGCGTGACTAAAGACAAGTGCTGAACGGCTCGCACCATGACTACGCTATGAGATGGGAAAAGCGCACTAATCCCTTCCCAGATGCTGGGATTTTTTGCCATGTAATAGCTTCGATTACCCCAGCCTATTATCCAGTAACGCGGTTTTACACGAAAATGATTTTCTATGTCACGTAGGGGGCCCGTGAGTTCATCCGCAGGGATGATTAAACCGGTATGCCAACCGATGTCGATTACGCCCATCATCGCTGGAGCCTGTGCACACCATGTCGAGTCAGTACGAGACTGACCTGATGCCACTAGAGAGGACGCACATCCTGCAATAACGAGGAGGACTGTGGTGGTTATGAGTCCAAGACCTAGTCGTTTCACGTTAGTTAGGATTTTGGTAGTACCGCGTGATAAACGAAATCTGCGCGCCGATTTCTTTTCCAGCACTGTGACGTATTGGCATAACACAGTAAATTGTCTTTACCAAAGGAGACAAGTTGAGTGCGGCTTGCAGCTACGCCATCAGCCCTCAACAAGCGCACCACGGCTTCGGCGCGACGGTTTCCCAAAGCGAGGTTGTATTCTTGAGTACCTCGTTGATCGCAATTGCCTTCAATGCGCACATCAACGTGTGGAAACTTCAGAAGAAATTGCGCATTGGCTCGAATAATTTTGCGGCCATGGTTATTGACCTGGCTGCTGTTGGTCGCAAAATGCACGCGCAAGTGCATAGGTAATGCGGCCAGCTCCTCATCGGATAGATTTTTGTTGGCCCCACCCAGTGGGCCATTGATATCCTGATTCTCCAAGTGCGGAGGGATGTAACGGGTGACTGACGCAGGTTGGGAAATTGGAGCGGCTGTCGCTACTCCCGACGCGGGAGCCGGTGAAACTTCTTGGGCACACCCAGCGAGTACGAGCACTCCGGGTACCAGCATGAACAGCGACTTCGCTAACAGCCGGCGGTTGCGGAGAATGGTCTGGGGACTACGCATGATGCGCATGAATGGATCTCCTCTTTTACTGGGTGGTTTTTCCTGTGACCACATAGTATCCCGTTAGTTTCAAGCAATATGTAAAGATTGTGGTTGTATTTGCCAACAGATTTGAGTTCCGCATAGTGTGTTGCTGCGAAAATCTTTTTATCAATAAAATTATTAGTATATAAACACCTTAGTATATTTTTAATCTGGTTTATTTGCACGATTGGGTGATATACACCAATTCTGATTTGTGCATATCCACTAATTTTCTGATGTACCCATGGTCCGCCATGCCTAGAATCAAGTACCTACAGTACACTGTAATGATGGCACGTACCTTGCTTCTATTTTAGTGCTGAAAAAAATTGTGATTAACCATACTTATACGGGGTAGACATTATGATCATTGAAAACTCTCTCCCGATCTTGTTGAGTCGTCTAGATTTTGCTTGGATCACGTCCATGCATATTCTTTGGACACCCATGACGATCGGCATGTCTTGGTTGCTTTTTATTATGGAGGTTGCTTGGCTCCGCACCGGCAATGAGCGCTGGTACAAACTCAACCGCTTTGTCGAAAAAATCTTCATTATCAACTTCGGTGCGGGTGTAGCCACCGGGGTGACCATGGAAATGGCTTTTGGTATTCTTTACGGCCCCTTTTCTCAGGCCGTGGGTCCTTTCTTCGGTAATATTCTGGGTTTTGAAACCATCACCGCTTTCATGTACGAAGCCGGCTTCATCGGTCTGATGGTGTTTGGTTGGGGTAAGATCAGCAAAGGAATGCATCTGTTTGCGACGTTTAACGTTGGTTTGTCTTCCTCACTGTCTGCCATGTGGATTCTGGTGGCAAACTCCTGGATGCAAACGCCTAATGGGGTAGTGCTGAAAGATGGGCTTTTTCAGGTGACCAACTGGTGGAACGCCATCCTCAATGATAATTTTCAGTGGGGCTTTCCGCATATGTGGGTCGCCACTGTGGAATTAGCTTTATTTGTATTGGCGGGACTCAGTGCGTTCTTTATTCTCAAAAATCGTAATGCGGATCTCTTCACGAAATTGTTGAAGCCCGTACTCCTCGCACTGATCATTGTTACACCACTACAGATATTTATCGGCGATAGTATCGGCCGGGTGGTAGCACATACCCAGCCCACCTCTTTGGCGGCGATGGAAGGGCACTACCATACTTATTTACCAGACGGTAAAGTGAACACCGGCTGGCATTTGATCGCCATTCCGAATGCCAAAAATGATGGAAATGTTTTTGCCATCACCATTCCGCATGTCCTCAGCCTTTTGGAAACCCATACGCTAAATGGCAAGGTTACCGGCATGGACAGTTTCCCAGCTAATGATCGTCCCGACGTCTGGGTGCCTTTTTATTCTTTCCGGGTCATGGTAGCTATTGGTTTCTTCCTGTTTTTAATTGCGATATGGGGCAATTGGTTGCGGTTACGCGGCAAGTTGAATGCGAGTGAATTACGTAAGCGGCCTTGGTTTTTGCGCGCTGTCGTATTTTCGGCATTTTTACCCTATTTGGCCATCTGGTGTGGCTGGTGGACGCGTGAGGTTGGTCGTCAACCCTGGGTAGTCAATGGCTTGATGCGGACTTATCAGGGTACGAGCCATATGCCAGTCGCCATGGAAATCATATGGTGGGTTGGGTATATCTTTTTTGAGCTTACCGTCTGGGCGGGTTCTTGGTACTTCTTCACGCGCGTCATTAAGAAAGGGGTGGATGATATTCCCGACTCCAGCACCCTCTTTGAAAATCATGGCGATAACGCGGAAGCGCATCCCGGTGGAGGTCATGTGACCCCAACCTTTGCCAGCAAACCGATGTTGCGTTCAGATCGCTGATCCTTATCAGATCAATCGGTTCAAAAATCTCAGAGGGGGTTTGCCCCCTCGACAGTAAATTGGAGTAAATTATGGATCTTTTATCAATAGGGCGCATTGCCGGAACCTTGACGACTTGGTGGTGGCTGCTTCTTTCACTGGCATTTTTTCTTTACATAGCCACGGATGGCACGGATCTGGGAGCGGGAATTTTCGCATTGTTCTCCCAAGATGAAGAGGAACGAGGGGCTATTATGGCCTCCATGGCCGGCATGTGGGATGGTAATGAAAGCTGGCTGGTTGTTGCAGGCGGAGTACTGTTCGGTGCTTTTCCCTTAGTCTATGGCTCGGCCTTTAATTATTTGATGATCCCGCTCATGTTCGCACTTTGGGGCATTATATCCAGGGCTGTTGCTTTCGAGTTTCATATTCATGCCCAAAAAAGCAAACGCTTCTGGGGCTGGGCTTTTGCCTTGGGAAGTCTTTTTGCCACCTTTTTTGCGGGTGTTTCTTTAGGGGCTACTTTACAGGGATTCCCCATGAAATCGGGACTCGCCGCGAAGATTGCCGCCACCGGCTACTCCACGCCGATCATGCATTTTTCCGGGGGTATCCTAGATTTCCTGACACCTTTTTCTATTTGGACCGGTTTTGGGGCAGTCATTGCAGCAAGCCTAGCAGGAGGATTATACCTGTGTGCCCGCTTTATTCCCGGTGATTCCATTCATGAGCGCGCGCGCAACTGGACGAATATCGCTTCCTTGCTCGCTCTTGGTGCGATTGTGGTAACACTGATCTGGTCTTATGCAATTTTTCCCTGGGCAGCAGCAAAGTGGACGGGTTCAGATTGGTGGATTTGGTTAGCCTGGATCATCATTGTTTTACTGTTCGCCTATAAATCTTCCATGAACCATTCTGTTCGTAAAGATTTCAGCGCGATGATGTGGGGCATTGGGGTCGTTGCATTACTCTGGGCGGCCATGTGGGCGACCATTTTCCCCTACGTGGTACCGGACACCTGGACCATCGTCGCAGCCGCAAATCCAGCGGATTCCATTGCGGTATTTACCTTATTCATGACAGGTTTCTTCCCAATTATGATCATGTATAACTGGTACCAAATCTGGGTATTCCGTGGACGCTTTAGTAAGAAGCTCGCCTACGCGGGACATTAGAGCTTTGATCTTTACTGGCATCCTGATCATGGGTGCCAGGAAGATTTCATGTTATTTTTTCACCCGATGCGAGGTCAAAAATGCCTGTAACATCTGATATAGCATTGCTAACCGCAACAGATATCATCGAAACTATAGAATTTCGCTATAATATGCTTTCCCAAAAGTTGAGTGACATCCGGGAAACGATAGAACAAGATAGTATAGATTCGGTTTCCGATAAGTGTTTTGAGCTCTCTTTTGAGTTAATACGCTATAAGAATTATTTTTCAATGCTAAAAAAACAAATCTTAACCAAGAATAAAAATATCAATATATCATTGGCATGAGTAAATGGTTATGAGAAAATACCACCACGTCAACCGTTATGTATATTACGGAAAAAAATCTGCTGAACACGCACCAACTTTGTTGGATGTGCTCAATATTATGGAAAATCGTCTGGAAATTGTCGAGGCGCAGTGTTCAGAAATGCTTGCGGCAGTAGATGGCTGTACGCGCTCCGAAATAGATGATCAAATTGCCATTATGGATGCAGAGATTAGTCGTTGTCAGAAACTATTGAACACGCTAAAAGTGAACATATATAACCATGATTAATAGAAATAATGAAAGTTTAATCCTGTTGCTTAATATACAGATATGATAATTTATATTATCTAATTTATGTGTACTATTTAAATTTTTGTAATAAATAATGGTGATATAAATTATGAATTATAAACTATAAAATTGTTTTAAAATATGAATATATAGTAGGTGGTGCAGCGTGTTAGAAGGCCACGAAAAATCTATTTACGATTTTGATATTATAATGGATCTATGATTCCGTCGAGAAATTTTTCAAGTGCTAGCTCTGTGTCTTGATCTTTAAATATGAATGCAAAGCCCAATAAAGCAAATCCCTTGGCAGGTACGATGATCGTATCGTTATCTTGCTTACGCCGAGTGGTAATTGCAGAGCGACTGAGCTTTGCTTCACTTCTCCAGCGCGTTTGGTCTGACTTCAGGAGGATGGTTTCTCCTCGTTCGTGAGTTTTGATAGTGAGGCTTTCGTCATCATATGCAGCCATTTGCATGCCCCCTAGAAATTCGCCATAGTTGATATCCATTACTTACTCAAAGATGGGTTCATTACGTTGGGCATTATGATGAGTAACCGACGTGCACTCGCGAAATAGTGTAAAGCAATCATGTTCTACACGCAGTTGAATAAGTAATTCCGGGATTTCTTCTGGCTTAGCCTGGGCCCAAGAAAGAAAAAGCTCTTGTGCATGCTCGTATAGCGGCTTGGTCACCATGTCATCCGCCTCGCCTGTGCTGTAGGCGTTAAGAATACCATGCTTTGTGGTGCGTTGCTCCCCTCACGTTGCACGCTGGTTCAGCGTAATCTGATGTAGATATGAAAAATAAGTGAGCGTTAATGTAATTATATTCCATTTATCTACCTTTAATGGAACGGTAAATATCATAAAAATTTTATCGTTGTTCTACAGTAGGTAGTAATGTATACAAAGTATAACGCTATCCGTATTCAAAAATGCCTCATTAAAGGAGAGGTACATATGTTGATAAAACCCAAAATACGTCAGTTACGCTACGCAATGCTGGTTCCCTTGTTACTTTTTTTAAATGGCTGTGCGAAGCATTCAGTCTGGTGGATATTTAATCCCCAAGGTGTTGGTGCAAGAGCTAGTTATAATTACATGATGATTGACGTCGCGGTGATGCTTAGCATTGTCGGCATTACGGGAATCCTCATTGTCTGGTTTATGTGGAAGTATCAGAAAGGGAAAAATCGTGGGCGGTATGATGGTAAGTGGGAACATTCTGGAAAGCTGGAGTTGGCTTTTTGGGGAATTCCGATTGCGGCAGTGGCTTTTCTTTCTTGGGCGGTAGCTATTCACGGAAGTTTCGCCGTTAACCCCTATAATCCTACCGTCATCACCAAGCACATGAAGCCCCATGGCGATCCCATTCAGGTGGATGTTATTGCTACTGATTGGCAATGGTTATTCATTTACCCCCAGTTTCATAATATGGCAGTTGCTAATGAGCTGGTTGTGCCAGCGCATACTCCCGTATTTTTCAAGCTTACTTCTACGGCGGTGACCACCGATTTCTTTGTTCCACAACTGGTCGGCATGATTGATGTCATGCCAGGGATGCGTACAAAGGATGCTTTGGAAAGTAATGCGATGGGCACTTATCAAGGCATTGCGGCCGACTACTGTGGCGCGGGTACTTCTTGGATGCTCTTTAAGACCAAGGTGCTGAGTAAGGCAGATTTTGATCATTGGGCAGATGCTGTAGAAAAAAATCCTCATACCATGGATTACGCCCAGTTTAATCGCTTTGCGAAACCGTATATCAATGTCGAAGATAAAACGCCCGTCTACGGACATGTGGAGAATGGGCTTTTCAATCACCTGATTATAGAGGTGATGAATGGTAAAAAGTGGCCTTTGCCCATGTTTATGACCGAAAACATGTTTCATTACTTAAAATTACAGGCCGCTGAACATCGTGCCTGAAAATAAACTCGCAATGGAGAATCGCTATGCTGGTTAATGTTCCTGGACCTTGGAGTCCCTTGCTGGGGCGCCTTGCTTTATCGGAGATTCCTTATACTAATCCCATTCTTGCGCCGTTGTTCGTGGTGATCGTGCTAGCGGGACTGGCACTGATTGCGGCGATTACGTATTACGGTAAGTGGGGCTATCTTTGGAAAGAATGGTTGACCACGGTCGATCATAAAAAATTAGGCGTGATGTATATTATTCTTGGTTTAATCATGCTGTTCAGAGGATTTATTGATGGCCTGATGATGCGTACCCAGCAGATGTTGGGCGATGGTCCAGGCGATAATGGCCTAAAAGTGATGGGCGCTATTCATGGTTATCTGACGCCATTCCATTTTGGACAGATTTATAGTGCGCATGGTTTGATCATGATTCTACTTGCCGCAACGCCGTTGCTGGTTGGTATTATGAATATTATTGTGCCTCTACAAATAGGGGCCAGAGATATGGCCTATCCTTATCTCAATGCCTTGGGCCTGTGGATCACGGCGGCCGCCGTGGTGCTGATTATGGCCTCATTATTTGTAGGCGATTTTTCACATAATGGCTGGTTTGGCTATGCACCGATTTTCGAGATGGCTTACAGCCCCGGTGTGGGTGTGGATTATTGGATCTGGACTCTAGAACTGGTTGCTCTCGGCACGACCCTCGGAAGTATCAATTTTCTGGCCACGGTAGTAAAAATGCGAGCTCCAGGAATGACTTGGGGGCGTCTGCCGATTTTTACTTGGTCCGCAGTTTCGGCCAATATTATCGCTTTAACCTCATTTCCCTGCTTGCAGGTGGCCTTGGCGCTGGTGGGTGCGGATCGTTATCTGGGTACGCACTTCTTTACGGCAGGATTCGGTGGCAATCTCATGTTGTACACCAATCTATTTTGGCTTTGGGGTCATCCTGAAGTTTATTTCGTGATATTACCGGCTTTTGGAATGATTTCAGAAATTATTCCTGCCTTTTCAGAAAAGCCTATTTTTGGCTACACCGCTATGGTTTTGGCAACTTTCGCAATTGCTGGCGTATCTTGGATTGTTTGGTTGCATCACTTTTTTACCATGGGCATGGGGCCCTACGTGAGTACGGAGTTTAGTGTTGCAACCATGCTGGTAGGTATTCCGACTGGCGTGAAAGTATTCAACTGGACTTTTACCATGTATCGCGGTCGACTGACTTATACTTCGGCCATGCATTGGGCTTTGGGAGCATTATTCCTACTTTTGGTAGGAGGATTGACAGGTATGATGTTATCCATACCCGCTATCAATTATATGGTCCATAACAGCGTCTTTGTCGTCGCCCATTTTCATATGATGTTGCTTTGTATTGTTTATGCGGTGTTTGGCGCGGTGATTTTCTGGTTCCCTAAGGTGTTTGGTTACAAGCTCAACGAATATTGGGGAAAAATGATGTTCTGGTTATTTAGCGCCGGAACGGTTTTGGTATTCTTGCCGATGTTCATGCTGGGCTTTATGGGCGAAACGCGGCGACTCGATTGGCCTTTCAATCCTCATTGGGCAACAATGTTCGATATTCAAGAAGTCGGTATTGCTGTTTATGTGCTTTCCGTGTTCGCTTTCCTGTGGATGATTTATGTCAGTATTCGCGATCGTGCGCAGCATCGTGTAGGGGCGGATGCTTGGGGAACGTCACGCAGTTTGGAGTGGCTGACGGATTCACCAGTGCCTTTCTACAATTATGCCATGGTTCCCCACGTCAACGCGCGAGATGAGGCAGCTTGGCGTCGGGAGCATGGTTTTTCTGAAGCACGTCCAGACCACTTTAAGGCCATTCACATGCCCAATAATACCGGGGTGGCCATCCTTATCGGTGCGCTGACTTTTGTGATTGGCTTTGCTCTGACTTGGAGAATCTGGTGGCTGACGGTGGCAGCGTTGATTATTACCGTTCTGGTCATGATTTATCGATCAGGGACTGGTGATCCTGGATACGTCATTTCTGCTGAAGAAATGGAAAAGCTGGACAGAGATTCTCGGCAAAAAATGCCAGAGGATCATATCCAGCATCCGCACGGAGATTTTACCGGAGGTACGGTAACCGCTTATTCCGCCGGGGCCGCAGACAGCCTGACGCAGGGTACACCACCCAGCCGTCCTCAGCGTTTGTCTTGATGCATCAGCATGGTACGACGGTAATCTTGTCGTCGTACCTTACCCCCGCATTTATATAAGGAGTTGAATATGAGTTCTGCTCATGACAAGCCCATAGATCCTAATAAAGTGGTGCTCTGGTCCGATGATTATGAAGGACATGATCCGATTTCGACTCGGACTTTTGGGTTCTGGATGTATATTCTTAGTGACGGTATGTTATTTGCGACTTTGTTTGCCGCTTATGGTGTGTTGAGTTACTCCCATAGTTATTACACCGGTCCGATACCCGCGCAGTTTGTTGCGCCTTGGTATACTTTTATCCAAACCATGGCGCTTTTCCTGAGTGTATTGGCTTACGGTTTTTCCATGACCGCACTCAAGACGGGAAGTAAGGCGGGAGTGATCAATGGAATTATTGCCTCCATGATTCTGGGCGCGGTTTTTATTGGCTTAGATATTCACGATGTATTACGCATGCTCAGTATGGGAGTGACTCCGGAGGTGAGCGGAGGGCTATCGGCATTTTATGCACTTACCCAAGTTCATGCGGCGCATATTTTTGTAGGGATGATTTGGATGCTGGTGATGTTGTATCAAGTGCTGAGAAAAGGATTTACCGAAGATGTGGTTGGACGCCTGATCAGTCTGCGCATGTTCTGGCAATTTCAGGCAGTAATGTGGGTGTTTATTTATGTATTTGTTTATTTATGGGGGTATATGTCATGAGTCATGGTCACAGTAACCCAATTGAACATCCCGAAGTGCAGATGGCTAGCAAAGGGAGTTATTTGACGGGTTTCATAGTTGCTTCTTTGCTGATGTTGGCGGCGACTATTCTCGTCAGTGGAAAAATGCTGCCTTCTTTTGCATTGTTATTAACTATTATGGGTTGTGCCGGACTTGCCGTTATCGCTCAGGTGTATTTCCTGTTACATATTGATATTTCTCAACATAACATTTGGAATACCGTAGCGCTGGTGATGTTTATTCCGCTTTTCGTAATTACGATTGGCCTGACCTGGTGGATGTTCTCGCAGTTATATATGCGGACCATGCCCATGATCCCAGGTATGCCAGGCATGCATTAAGGAGTAGTGATGATGCATGAAGAGATCAGGAGACAGGCAGCCGAGATCGGTGGTTCTGGTGGCAAGGATGATCTTCCGCACGCGGTAGAAGGGGAGATGACGCCGCTGGTGCGGTGGATCGGACGGATCGTGAGCGGGATGCTGATTTTGTCGATAGCGGCCGGGATATGGCAAGGATTCAGTCATCACGGTGTACTCAGTGGTGTCATCCACGGACTCAAGGCCAGCGAAGTC
>JBAYRF010000033.1:0-16468 GCA_041676785.1 Acidithiobacillus sp.
GCTCGAAAAGCTCCCCACCTGGCCCAACAAGCGGCTCCACGAACTCTTGCCGTGGAACTGGAAAAAAACCGCATTACCCTGATTGGCGCCAATCCGTGAGGGTGGGTTGCTTAGACGCTTACGCATCATCCGCCTGCATACTCACGCCCACCGAGAAATCATTCGTTGAGTTTCAGGAGGCTACGTCGTTGACCGTGGTCCAGACGCCGCAAATGCGGAATGCCTCTACCCATTTCTAGGTACCCGTTAGTGAATATGCGTATTAGCTGTGTCATCCCTTGAGCCCAATGGGCTCGTTGAGTAGTTCATGCACGATCTAGCGAGTGCCAGATCATGCTGCTCCGGCGCCTTGTTTCCCATATTATGGGGTGACATTTTGCGCGTTTGGTCTTGCGACCAGATAAGCTCTGCATTTGAGCCCTGTTTTCCTTGGCGTCACTTTGCGTGCGCACTGCACACGGGATATCGCGTTTTATCGTCCACTTCGAGTACTGCGTAATCATCTTCATCTCCTGAGACGAGTCATGCTCGTCGGTTTTATGGCCAGCGGGCTGGCTCATAGGTTTCGGCTGATTTCCAACCAAGATGACGGACTCTGTCCGTTTAATGGCTTCACGCATTGGTGAAGCAGGTCATCGAGTATGTCGCCCTCGTACGCGGTCCTATCCGGACAGGAAAATCTTCAGGTGCTACTCCCTGATCAATACAATGTAGGCATGGTATGCCGCGAGAGGGGTCGTGTGTGTGTGATTACCGCGCAATATTTGCGAGTTATGAGCGAGTATTTTATGACGCGGCGATGAAAGTGTAGATGGCTAGAATGCAAAGGATGGTGTAGCAGCAGTCCGTTATCACCACTTTGAAGTGCGAAAAAAGTGCAACAGATGTTTCGTTAGGGGGCCCCATCCCTGATAGCAAGTTCATACAAGGATTCTTTCTGGAAGATGTTTCGATGACATTTCGATGACCTCAAATGAGTGCTGTGCGAAGTGCCCAGGCGGATAACCTGCTCGGAATGCCGGTCAGCCACATGGCTTCTCTATTTTTTCGGTAGGTGTAGCGAAGCGTAGGGATCATTATGATCCTTGGCTGACGATTCAGGACTTGCGTGAAACGGATAGATTCCCTGCTCCATTCGGCGCGAAGCCTAGAAATCAGCAACCTCGCCGCCATAGCGGCCGGCGGCTGACAACCTCAATATCTTCTCGGTGAAATAATTTCGGCGGCCAAGCCAGGTTCGGCAGGCTGCATGGCCGAATAAACGCATGATTTTTGCCTTTTTATAGAATTTATCGTTTTATATCCGGCGACCACTGGAGTTGATGAGCGAAATGCATTATCAGATTCTAAATATCATAAATAGTATTAATAGTTAATAAATTTAATATTAAGTCATAATAAAAATATTC
This sequence comes from Acidithiobacillus sp., assembly GCA_041676785.1. Lineage (GTDB taxonomy): Bacteria > Pseudomonadota > Gammaproteobacteria > Acidithiobacillales > Acidithiobacillaceae > Acidithiobacillus. The sequence continues at coordinate 1,410 of JBAYRF010000033.1, forward strand.
TGATAATTTATGCCTAAGACTATTAAAATAAAAAAAGTTTATATTAATTTTATTAAATTGTTGACAACAATGTGTTTATCAACTATTATTATAGGAGAATTCTACAAGATCATTTGATTCTTCTGATACAGGAGGAAATATGCGGAAAGATATTATTTATCTCACTTTTATTCCTATGCTAATAATTGCGTTGTCTGGTTGCTCATCAATTCATCAGGGACCACACGGAGGGCATACAGTTTCTTGGTATTTGCACCATCAGAAGAAAATGTCACAAGAAGTGTCATGGTGTAAAAACAGTGTGGATCGGAACAATTTGGAATCTTGTAAAAATGCAAAGACTGCTTCTGGTAAAGCTTTAGAGTTTAATGCAAAAAAAGCCTTGCATGATGTTGGTAAAGAACTGTCATGATAATAGAGCCTTTAATATATAGCCATGGTGTTTGTATCTTAAAAAGGTGATGGATATAATTTTAAAAATACCAAGATGGATTAGTATTTTAAATATGTAACTGCAATGTGTCCGCTTTAGTCAGATTCTGCCGAGGTCAATGGGAGAGATAGCATCGCCAAAGTACGAGCATGAATATGGCATGCATTCGATAATATGGAACAGGTGAGCGGTAAGTATATTCAGACCATCGGCCAAACGCAGGCGGACATTGTTCAAATTAGGTTAAAAATATTCAACGAGTACGCAAGGAAACGACTTCACCAGAAGCCCCGCCTACAACAATATGATGCGAACTCAGAAGTCCATCAGCAGGTCCTACAGCACCAGTTTTTAATTTTTTGATAAATACCACTTTTCCACTACAAGCTTTAATGACGTAAAGAACACCCTTTGCATTGACTAAATATAGAAGGCCTCGATAAATGCTAGGATTACTAATATCTTCACCAGTTTTTAAAGACCATAATACTTTTTCAGATCTAGCATCTAGCGCATACAGTCGGCCAGTCAGTCTCGGTTCAACAAAAACTATATTATGCCACGCAGTTAATGGTGGATCATATATCCCTGCTTTTTTTGGAATTGGCTTATTAGGATTTGAAATAGAAACTGGAATATTAATAAAATCAGCTACTTTTCTAAAAGCAGCATCCAACCAATTGCGCCAATAAATACGATCATCTATGAGGTGAGCATGTAACCAAGCGCCGGGTGTAAAGCTTTTTGTATAAATTTCTTTACGATATAGAATCCTGCCGTTTTTTGAATTCATTCCCACCACATCAAATGTATAGTATCTCATATCCTTATGATTTAAAAAATAATTTAAAATTTTTAGAACTCCATACTGACTGTTGTGCATAAATGCAGTAAAAACTATCCCGTCGTCTAATACAGGAGAGGCTTCGGCAAGATTGACAACATGTTTAAAATTGTGTGACCAAATAATTCTACGAGACTTCCAATTGATGCCATAAAATAAATTACGATTTGTGAATGAATTATCTGTTCCAAAAAAAACGTTAGAACCTGAACGTAGCGGTGAGGACATTGCTGACCAACCACTAATAGGTATTTTCCAGAGCAAATGCCCGTTGTGTGCATTCAAAGCAATAAAATGGCCACCCCCAGTTGGACCAAGAATTTCATGATTTACATAGGTGGGCGTAGGCATGACTTGACATCGAGTCAGATGCATCCATGCGATCTTACCGTTATTAGTATGCAACGCAATTATTCCATGGCCAAAATGAGATTTGCAGGAGTAACCTTTGTTTGTGGTAAACATACGTTTCCCACCCATACCCACAATTACCATCTTTTTTGTCACTACGGGCTGAGTCATGATTACATTGGGCAACGAAGTACGCCATAAGATTCGGCCGCTACGCGCATTGATAGCGACCACCTGACCGGACTGTAAATTTTCTGATATTTTCCCAGAACTTATGAATATTCTATTGTTCTTCATTGATGGTGGAGCAATGACTCGACCACCGACATGCACCCTAAAAGAATGTACACTGCCATGTGAAAAATTATAATGCTGTGGATTGCCTTCAAATTGAAAATTGGTAGAAGAACAGGATGTGATCGGCAGAACAAAGAGTACAACCCAGAGTGAAAAGTTTGATACGTTAAAAAAATTCCCGAAACGCACAGAGTACTGACCTAATCGCCTAACATACTGGGATATAAACATTCAAGCAACCTCACCAACTATTTAATTTAAATATATTAAGTCTCCGACGTTCTGCTGCATGAAGCCATATTATTCTTGGTATACCTGAATAATAAGTACCCATATATTATAATACTCAAAATTATATAATTCACATATGGTTATCAACCTGATTTATAGAGTTAATATAAATCCGAAAAGTATACAAAATACTCATTGGGTGGTGCATATTAAAATGCACCAAACCCAAATTAACGAGTTGTGCTAGGAGACAAAACTACAGAAATCAACCTCCTGATTTCAACAGCGCTTCAACACGCTGCGCAAACTGAGGATCAGAATGGGCTTTACGGAGCATTGCCTCATAACTTGCCGGAGAAAGCTGATTTTTTGCTAAAATAGCTTTAACTTTTTGAGTATAAGCATTCTGTAGAGTCTCTTTTTGCGCCGTGGTGATCCCTTTTCTGGTCGCATCTTGCTGTACTTTTGCACTGAGCGGCTCAATAGCTCGAACGGCATTTGCAAAATGCGTAATCTGAATTTGACTTACCTTGGGACCAGACTGGGCAGGGGAAGACATCATTGGAGGCGCGTAGCCCCCGGAATTGTTTTGTGTAGCGGGAGAAGACGCTGATGGTTGCGTAGCCGTCGTCGGTGTGCTCATGCTCGCCATCGCCATTGTCGAGCCTAATATAAACACACCTAAACCCGCCATGATTTGAATTTCTGGATACTTTTTCATAAAACCTCCCAATGAACAGTCACAAAATTGAGATATAAAACTTACTATCTCAAGCGTAAATGGTAATCATAATATCAATTACCACACCTCTTCTTGAAATCTATACCCCCAATGGGGGATAGATTTATTTCTGCTTTCAATTCATTTTTTTGATGACGGATGCAGTACGTTGAGCAAAAGCTGGATCGGTTTGCGCTTTGGTTAACAGCGTTTCATAACGTACCGGTGTGAGATGATGATGAGAAAGGATGTGTATTACTTTCCTACCGTAGTGTGCTAGCAAATGATGCCGCTCGTTCATTGTCAGTTTTTTAGACTCTAATTGCTGATGTGCTTTTTCATCAATAGGATGGATGGCTACAATCGCTGCTGCAAAATGATGCAATTCAGAGGCCCCTACATGAGGTTTCTTTGGAATATGAATCTTGGGTTCTGATGCTTGCGGTGACGCCTTGGGTATTTCATGTACCTCTGCTACCGCAAGAGGGCTACACACCGTAAATACTCCGAGGCCGACGAAAATACCATGCATTAAACTCTTCATAATACGGATGCTCCCTTCATAGGCGTACTCCAACGCACTAGGTTACGCTTTCAATCATCTCTGTGCAGAAAAACCAGACCATAGGAACTAGCCTAACAATAGAAAAATATTGATGTCAAATTTGTCGGTAAAATTATTTATTGTTGTATATGTCTTGAATATAGTTTAAATATCACAACATTTTATTTAAATACTTAAATAATTACTTATTTTCAATGGTTTAAAAATTTAGTAATTACTCGTCGCTTATAAGCGACATTATGTTTTTATGGGTTAATTTTCTCTATAAAGCCTTTTTTCTGGAGTTTTTTTTGATATATTAGAATAAACTGTGATCTTGTTGGGATAAACCATCTGTTGGGTATGAGCGACAAATATAAATCAATATTTTGCATAATTTAAATTAAATATATTAGATTCATATTGTTGCACATTGCTGGCATAATTATTGCTGTAGAGTTTATATGTTTATATGTAAGCGCAAATTATTGGCATCAGTCCTTCCATTTTCTGCATGGATCACGCTCACTCTCTCTTTTACTATACCTGTGGCTGTCTCCGCACCGCTGTTTTCCTTTGCTCGCCTACAGCAAACCGCACGTAAACTTGCGCAGTCACCTTGGCATCGCCGAACCGTTCGGGTGAATAAGCAATTAAGGCAACTCGGTCCGAGAGCCTACGGGCATATTCTCGACAAGCATCCTCTTTGGCATCGCAGAAGCCTTCCCTTCGAGGTTCTGTTTTATCCGTTGGGCCATACCTTTGATCATCCAGTACATTTCTACATTATTAAGCATGGTCGATCATTTCGCCTACGTTATAATCCCAAGATCTTTGCAACCAGCGGGCGCGGATCTCAGATTCAGCCTCCGCAAAAAGGAGGTTATGCCGGGTTTTCTTTATTATATCCCCTAGATACACCCCCATATCATAATGAATTCATATCATTCTTGGGAGCCAGCTATTTCCGCGCCGTTGGAAAGGGGGCCGTCTATGGAACCTCTGCACGTGGGCTGGGCATTGATACGGCTTTGCCGTCGGGAGAAATTTTTCCTTATTTTCAAAAGTTCTGGCTGCAACGTCCGCAACCAAATGCACGACATATGGTCATTTATGCGCTGCTCAACAGCCCTCTTATTACAGGCGCGTATCGCTTTATCGTAAAGCCCGGTACGAGCACGCGCGTGCAGGTTTATGCTGTTCTATTTCCGCGAAAAAAAATTCAACAACTTGAAATTGCACCTTTGTCGAGCATGTACTGGCATGGTCGAGGTCGAGGAGTGCGGGCTGGGGACTGGCACCCTCAGCAGCATGATTCCAGCGACTTGATTATGGCCAATGGTGATGGAGAGTGGTTGACGCGTCCGCTCAATAATCCATTGTACACAGAGGTATCCCGCTTCCAACTGCATAACCCGAAAGGTTTCGGCTTATTTCAACAAGATCGGCACTTCTCTAATTATGAAGGGATCGTCACACAATATCAGAAAAGACCCAGTGTCTGGATTCAACCAGAGAATCACTGGGGGCACGGCCAGGTAGAATTGGTTGAATTGCCTACTAACAATCGTAATCTGGATAACATCGTGACCTTTTGGGTACCCGCCCAGCCACCCAAGCCTGGATCGAAGTTGTCTGTGCGTTATGAACTCAGATTTTTTCGAAGCGCCAAAAGCTTACCTCCTGGAGGGCATCCCGTAGCAACGTATTTGGGTCATCTTGCCCATAGTGATGGTACACGTCAGATTGTGGTTGACTTTGCTGGTGGTGGCCTAGGAAATTTACCACCAAACACTCCTGTTCGAGCTCAATTCACTTTGAGCTCAGGGGCCAAACTGCTGAATACCGCAGTATATAAGAACAGTATAAACCATCAGTGGCAGGTAGTGGCCAATGTCCAGCCTGCAAAGCACCATCCCAGCAATGTTCGTCTGTTTCTGGAATCGCACGGACAGGTTCTCACGGATACTTGGACTTATCTGTTGTCTCGTAGCAAGGAGCCTTCTTATGTACAGAAACCATGAATTTTTCGCCAATGGATCAATCACATTAGCACCCTTTTCATTACCCACAGAGGCAGAAAACTACCTGAATCGGCTCGGGCTCACGCCTGCACAAAGAGCGTGGGTTGAGCAACAGTTATTAACGAACCGGATGGAAGAAACTTCAAACTTAGCCGGAGGAAAGAAACACTGGTTTGCACCCATGCAATACGCTCTTGCAGTTCTAGGCAATGGAGATGAACTGAACGCAAGACTCAGTACTGCTTTACCCGCCTCACGTCGTTCGCACAATCCCTCTTATTGGTTTCGCCAGCAGTTGGCTCCACCTATAACCCGCAAATCAATGTGGTCAAAACCATTTCTAAGAACTTATAAATAAAGCCAATGATGATAGATAGAGTTTATTCTTTAGTGTTATCAAGAGAGGCAAAATAACCATAGATGACAATCAACGACATCACAAATTCAGGAAATAGGCATCATATATAGTTGGGTTGTCATTTGATCGATTAACATGAATTTTGGACCTAGATCGATGATGCTCAGTGTCGATGAGAAGTAACCACGTAACCTTTTCTTTAGTTTTTAGCAAAAGCTTTCGGTAATGCAATAACGACCAATCTGTAGTACTTTAACGAGGATCTTTGATGTCATCGAAAACTGATTCCAATATCACGCAGAAACTAAAAACTCGATTAGGGAGTATGTTTCCGCTGCTTCATTGGAGTATCGCGCTACTCATCATCTTACAAGGTGCACTCGGGGCTGCTAATTTACGCATTGCTTGGTTGCAACAACATCTTGCAACCGGGATTCTCGTGCACGAGCAATTGGGTTTGTTGATTCTAATTTTGACAGTAATTCTACTGATCTCCCGGATTGCTACAGGACGACATTCAGGCGAAGGTACTATCACCATGCACCGACGCTTGGCGAAACTAGTTCATGGCGCTTTTTATAGCCTTATTTTTTTGGAATGCGCTATTGGGATATGGATGATGGGATTACTTGGAAAAGGGTTAACCATCTTTATTTGGCACTGGTCTCTACCTATAGTGCGCGATCCTCACTTAGTTTCTCATACCATCTTGCAACTACACGCACTGATCGCGTTGTTCTTGGCAGGATTAATAGTTATTCACAGTATCGCGGCGCTATATCATCATTTTATTTTACGTGATGAGGTCCTGCTGCGCATGCTACCTAGGTTACGGACGCATACTGGACAAAAGACGTGATGCACGTTACCAGCTATTTTCTTGAGTACCTGCATGTAGCGATTCAGGAATCCTCCACCATAGTGCAAAAATATGGATTATGGATTGTTTTCGCCGCTCTGTTTCTCGAGAGTTCAGGGGTTGTATTCCTGCCTGGAGAGACGTTACTTATAGGTGCGGGATTCATCGCAAGTGAAGGAAAATTGAATCCACTATTGCTGCTCATCCTCAGCATCGCAGGCACAACCTGTGGCTGGTTTTCTGCTTATTATATTGGGTATCATTTTGGTATCAACTGGATCAGGAAGCATGGCCGATGGATTGGCATAACTACAGAGCGTGTCAGAAAAACCCATATTTTTCTGGCGAAGTATGGATCTATCGTAGTGCTATTTGCGCGATTCATCGTTCCATTGAGGCAATTACAGGGCTACATATCTGGCTCAGCAGAAACATCCTTTAAAGATTTTTATATATGGAATTTTCTAGGCGCTATTCTCTGGGTATTCTTTTGGGGAGGTGCAGGATTTATTCTGGGAAGGCTCTGATCTATCCATGAATATTCTGTTTTCTATTCAGTGCGATTTCAGCTAATTGAGGTTACAAAAATATGCAGCATATCTCTATGAAATTGATATTTTCCTTGTGCTTCATAACAGGTCTGATATCTTGTTTTTATACGCCAGCATATGGAGCACGTATACGCACTCTTCATCAACTCGAAAAATACTCAAAGAATACTCCAGAAATAAAAGAAAAAGAGAATAAAATTCTATCTGCACGACAAGAAATAAAAATTTTACAATCTGAAAGCTCACCTATATTGCAAAGTAGAATAAAAATAGGCCATTACACACATTTCAATTATGATGGAATACCACGAAATTATATTGCCAAACCAAAAATTGGGTTTAAGTATTATTTGTTTGGCGGTAATAAGTACTTGCGGCACATTACTGCACAAGCGCAACCCGCTTATTATCATACGCTCGCGCAGTATGATGCACTATCCAAAGAAGTTAAAAAGCGAATTGCGACCTCTTATATTAGCTATTGGAAACATTATAATGTGATGTCTAAGCTAGCTGGTTTGTTGCGATTGAGTCGCCATTGGCCGCAACCCTCCAAAAAACTGCACGGCGTTCTGAATCGTATTCGTCTTTCCATGTATCTGGCACATATGCGCGCACGTATTGCTTTACATAAGTTGTCCGAAATTCTGGGGCGTTCTATTCGAACCTTTGTTCCTATCCGTCCTGCAGTTCCTATTATTAAAAAAAGTCACATTGCACCATCAATTTTGCGCGCACATCCAGCAATTACTGGCTTAATCCGTTATTACCATGACCAACGTCAATTAGGGTGGTTGCGGTTTATGGATATCAAATTTAAATTGTTTGTCCGGCCTTCTTATTATCCGAGTGCTGGAAAAACCAAAATGGCAGTCATTGGTGGAGTCTATCTTAACATGCCTATCGATATCTTGGGTGCCGAGCATCATGCCAATCAACAACTTGATTTAGAGCGAGAGAATATTCTCCTTAAACTAAAGGAAGATAATATTCAGGCAAAGCAATCTCATCAAATCGCTACCATACGCTTGCCGATATATCGTAAGGAAACCCATTTCTGGGAGGCGCGTGTTAAATATTGGTTGCATCTCATACGCTCGGATCACGGCTCTCTATGCAAGCTGAAAAACTCTGGCGCTGACCTGCCTCACTGTATTGAAGCTGTTCGCGCCTATCGATCAGCCACCATAAAGTGGATTCATGCCGATGCGCGGTTGGCTTTGATCCAGCAAACATCTTGATTATTCATATTACTGCGTCATGCCAGATACTCTTAAATCTAAGGGATTCACAGGCATATTGCAGTACCATATTGTTCTCTACAAATTAAACTATACTGTGACAGGGTGGTAAAATTACCGGAATAAAGATTGGCCATAAAGCTTTGATGAGGTCGAAACCATGAGAAAATCTATAATTCCTTATATAGTTATCGTACTTTCCTGTCTATTTCTGAGTGCAGAAGCATCAGCTGCGCAATTAAGTGACCGTCAGGCACTTCAAGGTTTACATCAGGCAAAAGCCATTTTTCTGGTAAACATGCGCAAGCCGATGGCGGTTGAGCATCTTGTGAAAGTTATTGGTCTAACTCGGAGGCAGTTTCTCTCGCAAAAAGTAACCCCGCATTTCATAGTGGTGTTTATTGGACCAGATGTGGCATTCCTGACCAAGAATCATCGTGGAATTCCCTATACTGACGAAAGAGCAGTCGCTAATATTCAAAAGGAAGTCGTCCAATTATCCGGCAAAGGCGTTCAGTTTCAGGCTTGCGGGGTCGCGTTACACGGCATGGATGTGCAACCAAGGGACATTATTCCGCAAGTGAGTCCCGTCGAGAGTGGTTTCATCTCTGTCATCGCTTATCAAGAAAAGGGATACGCGCTTGTTCCAGTTTACGGTTAAATCATCCGCATAAGAAGTGTAAAATTTTTGCCTGTTCCTTAAATGCTAACTTTTTGTGCCAACCACCCTAAAACTTGGGGTGGTCGTTGCCCCTAATTTGATGAATCATTACTATAGGGTCAGGTTTTATCTTTAAATCCGATTGATGCATGTGTGCCATCGCAGAAAGGCTTATTCTGAGATGCGCCGCAACGGCACAAGGTCATTCGGTTGCGCACTTCGTAAGCGAAGCTATCGGCGCCCACCAGTTGTACGCCACCACGTAACCAGATGGGCCCTGAACACGCCTTTGAAGGATCTTCAATGAGTGCTATGGATGGCACATATTCTGGCTCAATCGGTTTTCCAGTATTGTTGTCCCAGGCCACTAGTCGCCCCGATGGGCAGTCACAGCTCTGACTCACAAAGTGCTTCCGTTTCTGTGGGTTGTCCGTTTCGTTGACGAGATGCCATACTTGTCCGCATGGATCACAAAAGCGCGCAAACGCACACAAACTCTCAACATCCGTCAATGACAGATTCGGGCCTCGAAAAGACTTAGCCTGATCTATATAAGATTTTCGGTTAGCAGCTTCGGTACCATCAAAGTCGGTTTTTGCATGTGAACCGTCGCAAAAGGGCTTGTTCTTGCTGTGGCCACAACGGCATAATGCATACTGATCTTGGGAAGGATATTTCTGTCTCTTCTCCCAGCGCACAGATTCTCCGGTTGCGTTTGTGCCGATGATCTCCTTGCTTAGCGGAATAGCTCCTGAGACAATATATGGTCCGTTTTTTGTAATTTGAACTTGCGCACTCGTGGCTTTAATCTGACTCATCTGTACACCTCCAATTAGTTTTTCAAGATGAACCATCCTTTGGTAAGTAGCGTCTTCGTTCGCACTCAGGCCAGATCAAAGATCAGGACTTCTCCTCCTGGCACACCCGTCAACAGAATGGAGGATTCATTCGTGATACCCGCACCATCGCCGGCATGGAGGAATTGACCGTTAACTTCAGCCCTACCCGATGTCAGTTGCACATAAGCCCGTCGACCAGGCACCAACGTGTGATTAACTCGGCCACCATTCTCCAGCACGCTTGAGTAAATACGGACATCCTGATGTACGGTGACCGAACCGTTGTGTCCATCTGGAGACACCAGAAGGCATAACCGATCGCGTTTTTCGCTAATGGTAAAATACTTCTGCTCATAGCTTGGCGCTAGCCCCAAAGTCTCTGGCAAGATCCAGATCTGGAGGAAATGTAATGGATCACTTTGCGATGCGTTATACTCGCTATGCGTAATACCGGTTCCTGCACTCATGCGTTGCACATCGCCAGGGCGTATGATCGACCCATTCCCCATGCTGTCGCTGTGTTTCAGTGCTCCCTCCAGCACGTAACTGACGATTTCCATGTCACGGTGTCCATGCTTTCCAAAGCCTTGACCTGGCTGAACGCGATCTTCGTTAATGACACGCAGGCTGCCGAACTGTATATGATCGGGATCATGATACCCGGCAAACGAGAACGTGTGGTAACTATCGAGCCAGCCATGATTGGCATGGCCGCGATCTTCACTTTTGCGAATTTCAATCATCTATTTCCCCCGTTGGCAAAAACGATGGCCACAAAGTGCGCAACATATCGTGCTTGAGTTCGTGGTTCTTCCACCGCAGCAAGCGTCGGAAGAACCTATTTTTGAGTTTAGACTATGGTGGACGAAAGTAGTCTTAACTCATGATGGAAAGTATGCACTGGGTAGCTTCATCTAGCTAGTAGATTCCCGCAGGATACTTAGTGTAATATTGCTTCACTATGGACAACCACCGATCTAGACGCCCTCCACCACCAGAAAACTGCCCGCTGGACACATGCTTGAGATTGCTTTCTGGAGCGTGGACGCCCAAAGTGCTTTGGTACCTTTGTGACGAACCCAGACGTTTTGGGGACTTGCGCCGAGACATTGGCACGATAACTTCTAAGGTGCTTACCACTCGGTTGCGAGAGATGGAAGCACTTGGTGTCGTCGCAAGAGAGGTCATTCCAACCTCGCCACCACAAGTATCATATAGCCTGACTGCACTCGGGAAAGAAATGAAACCGGTGCTTGAGGCAATGGCACGAGTGGGAGAAAAGCTGGAAGGGAGGTAACAAGCAACCCTCTCTCGATACTGTGTCAGCCTTTTTCTTGGCCCCCTATGGGCTTTCCTTGCTTCTCTGAGAATTAGACCGAAGATTCCAGCTCAAAGCGGGATAGTGAACCAAGATAGCAGCTTGTTGATTCACCCCAACAGGGTGCAATCATCCCTCGGCTATCTGTCCTATCCCAGCACCCAGAAAACGTACCTAACCCAACGCCAAACAAGAAGCTGATCCCTGCACTCTTAGTGCTATGCCTCCTCTTTATAAGACTGTCCAGCAAGTAGTTACTTAGCGGTACCTACTTTACAAGATATACTAACCATCCCTATTCTTGGGCAAAATTAGCCTACACGAGGACTCCATCATGATTTAAAACTACGGGATAACTGTCCAGAATTTGATGGCGTTGTTATGAAGGCGCTTACAAGCATGGGATTGCTGTTGATTGCAGGTCTTCTGATGCATGCACCAGTCGTCCATCTTGGACCATTGGTTATAAAACTCGGAAAGACACACCACAACCTGATGAAAATATAAAGAAAAGCTGGTTTAGCCTATATGTACCATCTTTAGAGTTTTGCATAATCACGATAGCCTAGGAGAATAGTAATGAAAACATTCGGTTCTGATAAAGTAAAAGACGAAGTAATTCTGTTGGCCAGATTTTTACTTGTTTTGCTGTTTCTCATATTTGGATGGGAAAAGTTAACAAACTACTCCGGGACAGTTGCCTACATGCAGCAAGTGGGCGCTCCGATGCCACCAATTGCCACGCTAGTTGCTATTTTTATGGAATTCTTTGTTTCTTTGGCGATAATTTCTGGAATATTTACTCGGCCACTAGTTGTCTTGTTAGCTGTTTATACTCTGGGAACGGCATTGATAGGTCATCATTACTGGACTATGACAGGCATGGCCCATTTTGAGGGCGAAATCAATTTTTACAAAAATATTAGCATTATCGGAGGATGTTTCCTTCTGTATGTCACGGGGGCCGGAAAATACTCGTTAGATGCTAAATTAGGATTATGTTAGAAACACTTATCTGAAACGTAAGAGATTTTAAAGTGCCCATCGCACGGGCACTACTCTCGTTGTAGTCCTTATCGCAGGGCCAGAAAACCCTAAGCGATTGCCATCGTCTTTTTTCCTTGCCGCTACGGCAGCAGCCGCAGAGCAGATTGTTATTATGTACTTCATAGGCTCGGCTACGGAGTTGCTGGGCAAGGGCAAGGCTCAGTCTATTTTTCCCATACCAAGCGGAAAGTGCGTGGCGGACTTCATTAAGTTGGCTGAAGACAATGGTCGACGCATTATCGGCTGCTTGCCATCTCTGGAGCTAAATTGCAAGACGGCCGATGATCTGAGAAAGCGCATATTACTTTTCACCCCCAGCGCAGTGTTATCTTCTTTAGTCGCGGCTAGCCTCATTCTTACTTGGGTAACTGAAGCACTCAAACTTTAGGTGATAAGTCTTTTTGTATATGGGCTAAAGATACGCGCGTTCCGGCGTAATACTGCCGGGCCCGCAGGCTACAATCTGAGCCATACCCCAAATCCTGCTTATTCATTGACGCATGAACACATAAAACAGCGGGGCTTCTGCTTCCAGTCTACCACCGTCATTGACTGACAACATGGCGCCACCGATTTGCGACCTAATGGCACCATTACAAAGCGCCTAAATAGGGTCTTGAGCGGTATTAAGAATGGGTGTTTTGGGCGCCTTTCTCAAGCTTGTATCAATCAGTGCTTAAGACCGGTCAGTTTTAGCCGGAATCAGCATCAAGATTATTCACACAAGATCAGATCAATATTCGGACAATTATTGGTCTCATTCTGGGAGTTATAAATCAAATTTTCATGACATATCGCGGTAAAATTTGACGCTGAAAGGTGGCTAACGGATAGCGCTGATTAACACTCTGGCGGTCATAAAGCAGCGCCATACCTCGTTATACGCCTGCTTTAACGACACCCCCCTTGGATTTCCTCATGAGATTTCCCCTTGGCCGCAACCTGGGTCACCTCCACCGAGAATAGGGACGATACAAACGCTGTTTTCCTCTCCAGTACGGAATACTTTTGCACGCTGTTTCACATTCGCAGAAAGGAAGACGCGAAAATTCCGGGAAAATCGGTGTGGTATTTTGGAAGTGTCCCCAAACACAAGGTTCGGGGCTTATAGATCCTGGAGGTTTTTATGACGAAAAACACCCCTTCTTCCTGTAGCGGATGGGTTTTAGCTACTACTTTTTTAAGTGTTGGCCTAGTTATCTTGACTGCGATACTGGCTTTTCGGCACTACCCGCAGATGGGTTGGCTTCTGCCGGCCTTGGGGGCTGGTATATGGACCAGTACATCGCTCTTTTGGTTGGCCAGCAAACTGCAACGGGAGCAGCCTGAAAACGACATTCATCCCTTGCTGTATTTCCTCGCTGCGTTTTTTACCCTCAGCATCGGTGGTTTCTTGTTTGGTGCTGCTGTGTATCAGCCGCTTTCGCACTGAGTGACAACTGGTTGATGTTCAAATAGTACTGAGCGGGCGGATGCAGGAAGTTCCTGCCGCCGCCCCATCCACTACACGATGATCAGTCCTTGGATGCGTCTTTACCCTGTTTAATAAAAGCCACGACGTCTTCCAGAACCGGTGCCATCCACCGGAGCGGTTTCGCAAAAGCCCCAATCAGCGTTTCATGATTGACTCCACGATACATTTTCAGCTCAACGCTCACCCCGGATTTTTTCAAGTCCGCAGCCAGAACTTCGGTATTGGTTTGCGGATTCACCAAGTTATCCTGCACCGCTGCACCGAGAAAGGTGCGGGGTGCATCAGAACGATTCGCAAAGTCTATCGGCTGACTATGGGGTGGATAATCGGGGTAGAAGAATATCGGCCGGATGGGTTTGTAGGTAATGGGGTAAAAATTATACGGACCGGCTAAACCAATCCACCCACTAAAAATACTCGGTTGTAAACCAACCGCTTTCAACCATAGAGGATCTAGAGCCAACATCGCAGCATTATACGCGCCAGCGCTATGTCCCATGATGTAGAAATGATGCCGATTTCCGCCGAAGGTTTCGATATGGTGGTACGTCCAGGCTACGGCGCGGGCATTATCCTGTAAAAATGCGGGATAACGCACCGCTGGGTAAAGGCGGTAATTGGGAATCACCACGACCAACCCCCGAGCTGCCAGGGCTTCACCGACAAATTTATATTTCTGTCGATCGCCACTCTCCCAAGCGCCCCCATAAATAAACATCACCACAGGATAACCACCCACCGGTTTTGGATAGCCATCACTCGGAACGGGTACATAAACATCCAGATGCCCACGTGGACCCGGCTGGTAACGAATGCCATGGGTCACCTTATAGGTACTGTTGGGCGTGAGTTTGTTAATCATCTGCAAGGGTGAGCAGGCAGTAAGGGTGCTCGTTATTCCGGCGAGTAGCCACGGATAGAATCTACAAGTCATAAAAATCAGCATCCTGATGGGTGATGGGTATGGGGTGGTCTACGTTATACGAGTAAAGAGCCAGATATAGATGCAAGAACAAGCATCTTGGCATCGCTGTAATCTGCAGGAAGATTTATATCCTCCGTGATCATGGTATTGCCCTTTCAAGGCGAGGCATTCGTCCGCGCGGATCATCCGCAACTTTAAACGTTCGTGCGCTGTTAGTTCATGCAATAGGCATCACGCTTGGATTCTTGATGTTTCCCAATCAGCACAATGCTTTTCTCTCTGAAAAAAATGGACGAAAAAATGGCATGGTAAATTGAAAGAGTGTGCTGAAGCACACCTTA
>JBAYRF010000034.1:0-15913 GCA_041676785.1 Acidithiobacillus sp.
AGTTGCTTGAGTAACCCATTCTCGCCAATCAGGTCTTCTGGCTTGCGGTAGTTCGCCATCAGGCGGCTAATCAATGCTTCAGGGTCATCGTGCTTCTTTACGGTCATCATCATCGCTCCTAGCCATGCGACAGTCTCCTGCCTGATGACCGTTTACACAAAAATTCTTACACCCTCTGCCTGGTCGGTTTGGGGGGTCGCGGTTCTGTTTTTTGTGTTTATCGGCCTAGGCTGGGCGGCAAACTATGAGTTTTTGAGCTTGTCCCACCAGATCGCGCCCGCGCCGATGGTGATCAACCCCAAAACCGGAAAAGTGAATTGCGGATTGATATCCACGCCGGGCGGAAAAGAGCGCGTCTGCGAGGTAGTGCGCTGATCTTCTAAAAATCAGGTTTCACCAGCCGTGACCTTGCCCCGCCCTGCTCCATGCGGGGTTTTTTTATGATCGCCGCCCGCGTGGCGTGAATGAAATTCACAGGCACAAGCATTGCTGATAATAAGCACTGGCCATGCCATGTGAATTTAATTCATGTTGATCTGCCACGGCAAAGCCTTCTCCCCAAAATCCACTGCCCTTGCCCAGACAACGGAGAGCCCAACCAGGGGTCGGTTGGCCGTCTGGGTTGTGGTCGGCAAGACGGGGCGTGGCCCGGCTGGGCGTTACGCAGTAACGAGCCATCCACAAGGCGGTGGGGTTTGTGATGAGGCGTGAAGTGTTAGGCTTGGGATTCGCGACAATTTGCTTGAGGCAACGATGCTGCTTTACGCTCATCAGCTAAGTAATTCATATCTCTTGTGCTTAACCGGGCTGTTTGCTCACGGAATTCGTCATATTCGCCGGCGTAGAACCACTCTAGGTCAACATTAACACCAAGCAATTCCAGCTTCTTGATCTCCATATGTAGTTTATGCTCACGCTCTGCATGAGCCATCGCTTCTTCCTTTAGGTAGTCCTTGTATCCACCAAAAACAGGATATCCGTTCAGCAGCAGCAAGTTATCGAGCTGCTTATGAAGTTGCTTCATTGTCATGTTTTCGCCTCGCAGTGCTGTTGTTTCTGCGTAAAGCAAGAACTGCTCAGACAATAGGTGTAGGCGGTATAGCTCGCTTTCGCTGAGGTAGTTCTTCCCTGTCTTTGCTTCTTGTAAGCTTGGGAAGTTATTTTTAATAGACTGCAAACCCATGTTTGCATCTTCATGGTGTGCTCTATCAAGAATCAGTTTCGACGAGGTCATATTTGTGACCGCGTGGTGAAACTTGTCTTGCAGAAGCGCGTAAAAGCTTTTGACCTCTTGCGAGGAAGGTTCATAGTCAGATGCAGCCATCCTGAAACATTCGCGAACTGAAGCATAGACATTCTTCTCGCTAGCCCTAAGTTCTCGGATTTTTGCAGCGAGTTTATTGAGCTTCTCCGGTTCTTCTCTGAGCCTAATTTCATCAATGACGTAGCCGTCTCTGATGTATTGCCCAAGAACCCCGGTAGCCCACTTCCTGAACTGCGTGGCCTTCTTCGAATTAACCCTATAGCCAACGGAAATGATGGCATCGAGGCTGTAGGTCTGTACTGGTTTATCTAAATTAGCAATGTGCATTTTTTGCACAGTGCTTTTTTCTTCCAATTCACCAATCTCGTATATGGACTTGAGATGCTTGGCTATGACACTGCGTTCAGTGGCGAAAATCCGTGAGATTGCCTTCTGTGTCGCCCACAAGGTCTCCCCCTGTACGATTACATCTACTGGCGAACTACCATTTCCTTCGTCATATGCGACTAAGGCTTGGTTCGTTATCGAATCAGGCATAGATGCACTTCCTGTGCTTGCGACATGGCGGTGTTTCTTTCTGCCCAATATTGTAATTACCCGGCAGAAAATTTACCACAGCGGCGGCCGGCACACCCTCCGTTATGCTCATAGCCACCAGCAACATGCGCGCGGCCATCATAGTTCAGCATCGGCCGCATCCCCGTATTCAATGGTATCCCAGGCGATTTCAGCAAGCCGATCCGCATCCTCGTCGGTGATTTTGAACAGCAAGTTAGCCAAATGTCATCTAAAATCCCGATGGTGTGGTACCGTTTTTTTAAGGCCAGGTCATGGTGTCCCGGTCTGTCAATAATACCCTAGGAGAAGTGCTATGGAACCGTTCTATTGCATATGTGCTGTTTGTGACTCCAAATTTCGTTTTGGACCACACAAATACAAGGGCCGTCGTCTATGTTCAACAACATACGGTGATGTGATGGTCTGCCTTTCCTGTTATCAGGCAAATCATGATGAATGGGGCCCTTGTGCTGAAGAAAAAATAATGATCCACCTGAAACGACAGAATTTGCCGGAGCCAAAGCGCAACCCAAATGGGTGGCTGCCGCGCGGGTAGGCAGATATCGCCTATTGATCGGGGTGACAAAGGCGCGAAGTGCCAGCCCCGATCATATATTCAGGCCAAGCCTTTATAGGACTGCGCCGACTGCCAGCTTACGCGGGCTTTTTCGTCGGGGCATTAAGCAGGAAGGGTTGAGCTTCCCGCCACTTTCCAGAGTCTGGGCGCCGCCCGCGTGCCGTGAGTTCCGGATTGCACCCCAAAAATTGGGGAGCAATAAAGCCAGTCCAGCCCTGCAAAATGCGGGGCTTTTTTGTGCGTGCATGGCAGAGCCTTCTCCCCAAAATCCACGGCCCTTGCCCAGACAACGGAGACTCCCAACCAAGGGTCGTTTGGCAGGCTGGGTTGTGGTCGGCAAGCTGGCGCGTGCGCTGGCTGGTCGTTACGCAGTAACGAGCCGTCCACAAGGCGGTGGAGGCTTGAGGGGAAGGCGGGTTTGTAGACAGGCTACGGATGAACTAAACTAACTCTTAACAGCCATTTTCTACAGCATAGAGGGGGGAGAATGCCATGAAAACATTTAGATACCTCATGGAAGGCGCTGGTCGTGTACTCGTTTTGGATACCGGGACATCTTACCACATGCCTGATCGCCATGAGCTAGCTCGTGACAGACGCGCGTTGCGTGGTGACGTCATTCATCTGTCTAAAGACATGCACAAATCTGTGGAGCGTTATGAGTACAAAACAAACAGCCGCGCACTTAAAACATAAGGATGGGGAACTTTCCGTCGCACAAAATGTGACTGATACTCCGCTCCTTCCTGTAGATGATTTTGAACGATTAAATACTTTCAAACCTGCAGCTATCGACTGGGTACTGGAAGAAACATCGTCAGAAGCTGACCATAGAAGAAGAGAAACCCATAGGGTCAACACTTTTGTATTCATTGAGCGGATTATCGGGCAGATATTCGCCTTTCTGATCGGTATATCGGGTGTGGTCGGCGGAGCCTGCGTTGCAACTCGCGGCCAGCCATGGGCTGGCGTTTCTATATCTACAGCAGCGCTAACCGGTTTGGCTGTTGTGTTCATTAAGGGGCGCTCAAGCAAATAACAACAATGGCATGGCCATTACTGCCACATGATCGGGGCGACAAAGGGCGCTTGCGCCCAGCCCCGATCATAATATCTAAGGCAATCCCGATCATATGCTCCGACTGCCCGCTGACGCGGGCTTTTTCGTCGGAGCATTAAGCAGGAAGGGGTTGAGCTTCCCGCCACTTTACAGAGTCTGGGGATGCCTCTAGGATGATTTGGGCGGCGGCCTGAGGTACCCTGAATCTCGTGGACAGTCTCGATTGGATATAATGGATCGAGGAGGATTTTATGGGGAGAAAAGTTCAGAGCTATACGGCAGAGTTTCGGGCCGAAGCCGTCAAATTGGTTTTGGCGCAGGGTCTCTCGTTGCAAGAAACTTCACAGCGGATTTCGGTACCCAAAGGTACTTTGGCGGGTTGGGTGGCTCATGCTCGCGGTGGGAAGCCTGCGGGTGCTCCGGGAGCGCGTACTGTGGCGGAGCTGGAAGGAGAGAATAAGCAGCTCCGGAAGGAATTGGCGCAAATGCGTATGGAGCGGGATATTGTAAAAAAAGCGGCTGCGTACTTTGCCAGGGAATCGCTGCAAGGTATGCGCTTATGAAAGTGTGGCGAAACTAATACCCCATAACGGTTATGGCCAAAGTGTTCGATGTCTCCCAGAGCGGCTTTCATGCTGGGCTGAAGCGGTCGCCGTCGAAGCATCGACAGGAGGATGAGCGATTGAAGGTCGCTATTCGCAATATACCTGTGAAATCGTGAGCTACGCCATGAGCGCGAGAATGACCCAGGAACTGGCTATCGGTGCCTTGAACATGGCGATACAGCATTGACACCCACAACCGGGACTGATTCATCACTCAGACCGCAGCAGCCAGTATTGCGCTCAGGTGTATCGCGCTATTCTCCAAGAAAACGGCCTGGTGGCTTCCATGTCGAGAAAGGGCAATGGCTATGATAACGCCCCCATTGAGCGCTTCTGGGGCAGCCTTAAAAATGAAATGGTCCACCACAAACGCTTCGAGACCCGCGCTCAGGCTGAATCGGCTATTCGGGAATACATCGAGATTTTTTACAACCGCCAACGCCGGCATTCACGGATTGGCTATCTGGCCCCCGCTGTGTTCGCACAGTCTTTCACACGGTTGGCCGCTTGAAACGGGACTGTCTATTATTGTCAGGGTACCTCAACCTGGGCTGACCTGTTATTCACGGCGTGCTGATATTGATTGGTATTGGCGGCGAGCCGGGCCAATTCGCGCCACGCCACTAGGTTGACCTGCGGAACTGGCGGTTTAGGCATCGGTAACTTCGCCGACCTCCTGACCATGCCGCCGCGCTTTTGGCCACCGACCACCAAATGTGACCGTCGGGAACAGTGGCCGGCGGTGGCTGGGGTCCAGGGGTAAAACCCTTGGCGAGCCGTTGGCCCACTGCGACCGAAGAGAGCGGGGGGACAACATGGCTCGCTTCCAACCAATGGCTTCCTTCCAACCAATGGCCGCGCACTCCAAAAACGCGTCATCATCCTGTCCACATTCAGTATCCAATCCGTCATCACCAAGCCACCATAATTCAGGGAACAGCTTCCCCCCGTCGCCTGCGGCATCACATCACACCAGCAGACATGGCTGACGCTTGCACATTTTGCTATCATGTATCTATGCAGAAACGCCATCAGAAGACCTTGCAAGCCCTCTTTCGGCAACCCACTTCGGGAACCGTCGTGTTTGCCGATATTGAGGCGCTCATCCTTGCGCTCGGCGGCGAGGTTCTGGAACGCGAAGGCTCGCGGGTCAAAATCACCTTGAAAGGGGAGCAATGGCGATGTCATCGTCTGCATCCCGGGAAAGAGGCAAAAAAGTACCAAGTGGAGGAAGCAAGGGAACTTTTAGAGCGTGTGGGAGTGAAACCATGAACACCATGACATACAAGGGATATACTGCCCGAATCGATTTCGACGAACGCGATAGTATTTTTGTTGGGCGCATACTCGGAGCACGCCCCATCATCAGTTTTCACGGAGAAACGGTCACTGAACTGCGCGCCCAATTCATTGCCGCAGTGGATGATTATCTGGAGGACTGCGCAGCTCAGGGCATTCCTCCAGAAAAACCCGCCTCCGGAAACCTCATGCTCCGGGTGCCTCCGGAAGTCCATGGAGCGGTGCTCGTCGCCGCTCAAGCGTCCGGCAAAAGTATCAATCAGTGGGCGGCGGAGGTTCTGAAAAACGCAGCGAACCGCTGACCGTGACGACCGGCCATCACGCAGAGGGGCAAAGTGATGCGCAATGTCCGCCCTCCCGCTATGATGAAGATTGTTGGACACATCCAGCGGGTGGAGACCATCGCCGATGGTACTGGCATCCGTAAACTGGCCGGACTCAGAGCACGGTATGGTGACGGCGACTGGAAAAAGAAGAAAGGCGTCGCCATGATAAGATTGAACGATGGCACGCAAGCGCTGGCGGAAGTGCATTGGTACGAAGCCCACGGTATCGGCAAGGTTAAAATGAAGGTGAAACGATGGCTATGAAATTTGTGGTCTGCGTCAACAAGGAAGGGCTCGGTGACCTGTCAGGTGAAGATGTGACCATCGGGCACGTCTATGAAACTATTGGTGACCCTGACCAGCACGGCATGGTCAGAATCGTTGACCAGAGCGGTGAGGATTACCTGTATCCAGTGAACTGCTTTGAGGCCGTTACGTTATCGGATAGCGCTGAGCACCGACTTCACGATGCTTTGGCAAGAATGAGTGCATAGCAACTCGCAGAGCCTTATCCCCAAAATGCACGGGCCTTGCCTGACCAACGGAAGGGGCCAACAAGCCCCCGATTAGCCGGTCAGGTTGTGGTCGGTAAGCTGGCGCGTGCGCTGGCTGGTTCGCAGAAACCGTCCACAAGTCGGTGTAATTTGTGGGTAAAGCGGGGATGCACAAAAAAGGGGCCAAAGCCCCTTTATCTGGTCAGTCGTCAGATAAACGGTCATCTATCGCTAATAGCCGGTCCATCGAGATGTATATCTTATCTGATAGACCGTGCATGCTCCGCCGCTTGTCTTGCATTTCTAGTGCAGACAGGGAATGCTTGATGCCAGCGCGCAATATTATGATTCAATAGCACTTTCTTCTTCAGCGTTCATAGCTCTATCTCCTGCGCCATGCCGCCGTCCTGTTCGACGTTGAATCCGTCGCTCATCGTATCGCGGTCCATGCTTGGCACTTCCACGTCCAGCCCTTGTCCTATCTCGCCTTGACCTAGCGTTTTTTCGCCGGTCGCTGGCACACCCTGCTGCACTTCCTGAACTGGCTCCGGCTCTTGCTGTACTTCCCGCTCTTGCTGTTCGCTCTATAGTAAAAATCTCAGGGATCATCGATGATCCTTGAGGGTGTTTAATAGCAATTTTTCGGGCTGCGCTCAAATTGCGCTCAATCGGTAGATGACAATAGCAGTAAATTAGAGAAAATAGATGTATCTTATGCGCCTGATATTAAAATAATTATCTAGTAGGTCTTTAGTAAAGAAATGGCGGTTTTTTCGCCTCTTAAGCGGTAGGTCGCGCGTTCGATTCGCGCTCGGGGCACCAAATAAAACAACAAGTTGTTAGGGTAGCCGATGAAAGAAGACCAGCTTAAACATATAAGCCAGCGTACTTAACCTAATGGCTGACCCCCAAACGCTTCACAACACTAGCCCTATTCTCCATCAAAAAAATCCCTCACCCCCCATGCGTAACCACCGCACCCATCTTGAGGATCGGCATATACATGGCGACCACGAGGGTGCCGACGATAATACCGAGGACCACCATAATCATCGGTTCCATGAGGGTGGACAGACGATCTACGGATTCTTCCACGTCGTTTTCGTAAAAATCGGCGACTTTGGCGGACATGGTTTCGATGGCGCCGGTTTCTTCACCGATGGCGAGCATCTGAGTAGCCATAATCGGAAACACGCCATCGCTTTTGAGGCGGGTGGTAATACGCCCGCCCGCTGCCACATCATCACGGGCTGCCAGCACGCTGCGTTCGATGATGACATTACCAGAAACCCGCGACAGGGTTTCAAGGGCTTCCATGATGGGAACACCCGCCGCCTGCATGGTGGATAAGGTCCGCATAAAGCGGGCCACGGCCCCTTTCAGGAGAATATCGCCGAGTACGGGAATTTTCAGGGAGAAGCGATCCACCACCGTCTTAAACGCCAGATTGCGTTTATAGGTAAAAACAAACAGCCAGACGGCGGCAATGGGCAGCAGTACCACAATATACCAGTGACTTTTCATCCAGTCGGAAATGTTGATGACGATCTGGGTGAGCAGAGGCAGGGTGGCCCCGAAACTGCTGAACAGTTGCGAGAACACCGGAATCACGAAAATCATCAAAATCACTACCACCACGATCATCACGGTGATAATGGCCGCCGGATAAAACATGGCGGACTTGACCTTTTTATTCAGGGCCAGCGTGCGTTCCCGATATTCCGCCAAGCGCAGCAGAATGGTGTCGAGAATACCGCCTTGTTCACCGGCGGCCACCAGCGATATAAACAAACGGTCAAAGTATTTCGGGAAGTGCGCCATAGACTGCGAGAGGGATTCGCCTTCTTGAAGATGCTTCAGGATACCTTTGAGCAGTTTTTTCATACCCGCGCCGCTGGTGGCGCTCACCAGCAATTCAAAAGACTGCACCATCGGCACACCGGCGTTAATCATGGTCGAAAGCTGGCGCACCATCACCACCAGTTGCGCTTCCTTGACGCCCTTTTCTCCGAAGAGCGGCTGCGGCACCTTGCGTATCGTCGTCGGCACCATACCCTGTCGGCGCAGGGTAGCGCGTACCACGTTGGCGGATGCCGCGTTCATCTCACCCTTTTTCTTCTCCTTGCCGCCCGGCAGAGTCGCTTCCCATGTAAAATCATAGGTTTTCGCCTCGCGGATTGCGGTTTTTTTGTCTTTACCGAGCGTTGTTGCCATGTGCTTACCTGATCCTTTGTCATTAGACGTTGACATACAGAATGTTACGCCTAACAGGCGCCTATAGCGCCTGTGTGTTTATGCAGCCGTTATTGAGTCATATCCAAACGCCAGGCAACTGGGCCGCCGGTGGGGAGGCCAGCACCGAGGGCCGAGGCAAAACCAGAGGTGCCGCCAGTAGTATTCTGACTGGCTGCCCCTTGTAGCAAAGCGCGTCCATTGAACATGGTTACCGAAGGGGTGAATGCCGTACCGCGACCAATAACGAAGCCCTGTTTCACAGTCCCGCTGGATGAAACAAAAGCACCTGAAGGAAAAATACCGCTGCCAAGGTTATAAATATAGTAGGCAGCCGTGCTGTAGCCGCAGGTGTCACTTGCTGCCGGAATGGTAACAGGCACAATGATGTTACCCCCATTGATGAGCGCTTGATCCGTAATTGTGGAACCACTGGGCAGCGCATCGATGGTGCTTGAAGTTGAACCAAGGGATGTATAAGTTCCACCACTCCAGCTACCCGCTCCACCACTATAGGTCGTCCAGACGGGTGCCCAGCTATTGTTAGTTTGCTTAAAGATGGTGATGCCATCCGGCCCTTGCACCCGTAAGTAATTGGCGCCCTGATAGAAGCTGCCACCAATGAACTGGACGTTCGATTGCAGAGTGCTGCTGCCCCAGGGGGCATAATTATTGCCGATTGTGGTGAAATCGATACTGGGTAAGGAAGATGGATTAGAGGCACTTAAAGTCGACGAACTGGAGGCAGTTAAAGTCGAGGACAAGGTGCTGGCACTCATTTCATACACATTACCGCTACTATCGCCCAAAAACAGATCCCCGTATTGGTCAATATAAGGGGTCGCCGTATTTGAGAATGGCAGCTTATCAAGTTCGCCCTTTCCGGTGGCGACATTGAGAATGGCTAAATAACTACCTGACGAACTGTTGACCGCAAACAAAGCCCAAGCGGTGCCATAGTTGCTGGCAGAAGAATTTTGTACTTGATAAAACACCGGTGCGCTGGGTTGCGGTTGGGAATAGCCCGACAATTGGTACTGCGCGACCACAGCTTTGAGATTGGGACCTGTGGTTCCGGTTCCGGTGAGCCGCAGGTCATAGCCAATTGCTCCGTTATAATTGGCTGTGCCTACCACATAGGTGTGCCATTTATTATCAGCAGTATCAAAAGCATCAATAGTGCTGAAGTCACCCATATTATTGCCTTGCCAGAAGGTTTGATAATTTTGCAGAGCGGGCAACAGCGCACCCGGCATCCAGCCCCAAAGCAAGGTGGGTAATGTTGATGATCCTGTGGTGTTATAGCCCAATGCATAGAGAAAACCGTCATTGTCGGAAAAAAGCACCGCATTTTGCCGATTGGCATGACTGGCCGCGAAATTCAGATAACTGCCACCATTGCCAATGAGATTGGCGTTGTTGGGTGGGGTAAGCACTTCTGCTGGTGCCGAACTGGGCAGTCCTACAAACCAGTTGAGTTGCCGCCCGCCCAGATATTGTCCGTTATTGTAAGAGGGGTTGATGGTGTAATTAGCGATATCGCTGGCGGTCAGTGATGTATTCGTGATGGCAAATGCCCCAGCATCAGTGGATGTGGATGCCACGGCGGTAAATGTGCTGGGCGATGTTTGACCGGTTGGTGTGGTGTACAAAGCACTACTGCGGTTGGTCATGGCATTGTTGTTCGCCGTCCATTTCACTGTACTGCTGACACTGCCGTTGCCGGTAACGGGATAGGCGTATAAATCCCCTTGGCCACTGACGGGATTGACATCTTTGAGCAAAAACTCCAGCGAACCAGCGGTGACGCTCGGCGGCGCTGCGTAAGAAGAAACCACGCTCTTACCCAGGATGTTGGCAACAATGGTGTTGAGAGCGGATTGCAACGCGGAAGCTGAAGTGGCGGAATAAACAGTGTTCGTACCCCCCGCATTGGCCATAGCCTGCAGAACATATTGACCCTGCTGGGCCTCGAATTGTTGTGTGGTCGTGGTGTTCGGTACATTGGGATTCACCGCAGAACCCACCCCGATGACGTAAGTTTTTACGCCATCATTCGTATTGAGTGATTGAATATTACTCACGGCTTCTACCACGGCGCTGTTATTGGTGGTACTAGAGCTGACGGTAGAAGAGGTCAGGGCCGTTACCCCAAAAGTGGACGCAGATGCACTCCCCAAAGGCGGATAGACATGCCCACCGGTTCCTTTGGTGGGCTGACCAAAGGTAATATAAATCACATATTTTTTGCCACACGTCGGTGGCGGATTGGTAGCGTTGTTGGTTGTACTGGTTCCGCTAAAATAATTGATCGCTGTTTGAAAGGCTCCGGCAACCGGGGCGTGTCCAGCAGATGCGGTAATCGGTGTACTTCCGTAGGTGATAGATTTAGATAATACCTCGGGTAAAATAGCCGCTTCGATATTGCTTTGATTGTTTGAGTTGTTTGTTGTTATAGGTACCGTTAGTGTGCCGGAGTTGCCTAATGTATTGGCATTGAAACCAAAACCCCGCTTCGATTCCCAAATCTGTTGAGATAGCGGAAAATAACCAGCGCTAGTAGGAGTCATTCCAGCGCTAAGTGAGTTTGTATACTGGTTAAACTGCACGCCAACCTGTTTATGTGAATAATTATATAGAGTTGGAGCCGGATAAGTATTATTGCAGAATCCATAACGTTGTCCGTAATAGTAGCAGCCATAAGAATAAAAAGTACTTGGTAATTCTCCATTGCTTGGCGTTCCAAAATAAGAATTACTATTATAATTATAATAGGCTACAGGCTGTGATGACGCCGAATTATTAGGTCCACCATCATTATAAAGGACATCATTAATAATTGGATTGTCCGACGTGTCTTGGATGTACAAAAAAATGTCTTCATATAAATCTGATGTGTGTAGATTTTTCATTGCGTTGTTATTTGTGTAGTATTTGTATATTGTTTTGCATGACGGATTAGTAAAATGCCCATAACTATTTACTGATCCATAACAAGGATTTGCCACCGCCTGAAGTCCGGGCGGGGTAATCGAGTGGGGGCCGCCAAAAGAAAAACCACTGGGACCGCTCATATAATATACCCAAGTATTAGACAAACTAATACCGCCGGTAAGCCCATAAGTCTCCAGACCAAACTGAATGTTATTGGCATACTGGTTATTGTTAAGGATGCTCCGAATGGCGTTTTCCGAAACATTGAACATGGATTCCGAATTGTCTACATAAGCCGATGAAGACATCGTTGACGCTGTGGCTCCGAAGGCCGAACAGGCTTTGTAACCCAATGTTCGATGGGGAGATGACGTGGATGATGTGGGTGTGGTGTATTTAGGAATGCTTGAACATTTCACACTGTAAGGAACCGTAGCGCCTGGCGCACCCTGTGCGGGCGGGGTAAAGCCCGAACTGGCCGTATAAGGGATGGGGGAACTGGAACTGGCATCTTCCGGCACGGTACCCGAGCCGCTCATAATGGCTCCGGACAAACCATCGGGTCCTTTGATAACCCCCGCCATGCCCTGGGAGTTATCCAGAATAATCAGCACCTGCGGCTGCTCGCTGGAGGGAATGTTGAGCCCGCCGGTAGCGTGAGCGAGGGGAATGAAGCCTTGCAGAGGCAGTAGATTGATGCTGGTCGCTACCAGTATGGATAAACTCTTTTTGAAGTTCATGATGCCATTACCTTTTGCAATACTGCCTGTACCGTAACCCCTAAGCCCCCGTTACTCCGCATGGCGTGGACAAAGACCACATAATAGCGAGACTGGACTGCGCCCGGGGCATTACCTGTCTGAGACTGCTCACTACCACCTAGCTGGGTGGACATGCTTCCCGATGGGAAAATTACATATTCGACCTGAAAGCTAAACGGCCCGTAACTCGATGTGCCAATGGACTGGCAATCATTGCTCGACACGCAGCTGGTCCAGAAACTGGGATTAGAAGGGGGTTGAATGATCGTGCTGTTGGTACTGGCTGTAGCGGAAGAATATCCGCTCGTCGGCATGCTCAACAAAAACCGGGGCGCCAAAGCGGTGCTGCTACTAGCTGCCAAGACTTCTGGCCAATTGGGTTGGCCGTTCAACCAAGCAGCGGCCCGTTGCAGCCCCGCATCTGTCGCTTCTTGGGCGGCGTTTTGTACGGCTAGGTTGGAGGCAATCAGGGTGTTGTTTTTGTTGAGATAGAGGTAGGCCATCAGCGCCAAGGTCACGGCAAAAATCAGTACCAGCACGACCACGAGAATTGCGCCGCTTTCAGTGGATTCGGAGGCGCTCAGGATGGGTTTCTGTTCGTTCATTGATTGCCCCAGATCCCGTTGCGCACGGGTATCACACTTTGAAAAAGATGGTATTGATAATGTCGGCAGTTTCCTTGCAAGCAACCGGGACCACCGGTGGTTGGGACAGTATAGGTTTGCCCCAGCACATTGAAGCTGGCGGGACTCAGGCTATTGGGCAGGTATTGCGTGCTGCGGATGAGCATGGCGATCTGCACGGCGACGATGTCTTGGGTGGCGCTGGGGGTGTAGTTTGTGGGACTGACCCAACTTTGCACGCTGCCGTTTGTGCCCAAGCCATACTGCATCTGAATATCGACGACGCCGCTGGCCAAGGGCTGCGGCGTGGGGGTGGATGCTTGGAGCCCGGTATATTGGGTCATGGTCAGGGTAGGGGTACTGCTGCCTGCTGGGTTCTCCGTAATGGCGAAGCTCTCGAAGAGAAAGTCCTGAGAACCGAGGTCGTAGAGGTTGGCGTTGGTTAGCGAAGGGGTGCCTGCCGTGCCCGTCAGTAAGCTAAAGATTTGCGTGGGGTTGGCTTGAAAACAACTGCCGTGGTTTCCAGAGTTAAATTCTATATGTCCAGCAGTCTTGAGTGTTCCATTGCCGGTGCTTGTGCCAGTAGAACAGTTTAGAGTGCCTTTTCCCTCCACGTTGGTAATCTGTCCAAGCAGGCAAGTGCCACCGCCTTGGGGAGCAATCAAGGCCAGATCGCCGGGATTAAGAGGAGCCGTATTATTTACAAAAATTCCGCTACTGTTACCTGGGTGGTTTATCAACGTCGTGGCTGGTGCGCCGCCAAAACTACCGCCGCCGATCACGGTGCTGAAAGCATAGGTACCACCTGAAGCGTTGCTTAATGAATAGCCACTGCCCGAACTCTGCACAGAGGCGGTAATAGGGACTAGCGCACCACCACCTTGGGTGCTCGCGTTATTGATGCCCACCACACCATTAGGACACTGACTGTAACTGGGCAAGCCATAGCCCGCCGATTCTATGGCTTGGCGCATGATCGCCATGGCATTGCGGCCACGCTGCCACATTTCGCCGTTGGCCGACTGCTGGCTGACGCTTTGGCTGGTATTCAGAAAAAAGCTAAATACGGCGGTGGCTAACAGCCCCACCACCACTAAAGACACCAGCAGTTCTACGAGGGTGAGGCCCGCTTGATTCAGGAGGAGGTCGCACCGTTCTTTTTGGCTCATATTCAATACCCCACCACGGTTTGCGTGCTGTAACTCTGGCTATTATTGCCCCAAGACACCGATACCGTGGCCGAACAGGGGCACTGGCTGGCACCATTCAGTGGCGTGACGGTCAGGCTCACCTGGGTTTGTGGCGGCATGCCATAGGCGCTCATCACTTGGCTCACTGGATCAAGCAAGGAATTACTGGCCTGTGTCGCGTTCACCGTCGCGCCATTCAGGTTCAGGGCGTTGCCGCCATTGGCCCGCAACACACCCACCGCGCTCTGGGCGATTTCGTAACCGGAGGTGAGGTTCTGATTCTGGTCGCTCAGGGCAAAACTGCCCAGAAATAAACTTAATATGCCGAGGGAGCCAATGGCAAAAATAGCTAGGGCCACCATCGCTTCAATCAGGGTGAGGCCCGCTTGGGCGGTGAGGCTAGGCTGGTCTTTCATTGTAAATTACACACGCTGCTGGTTGGCGCGCTGGTAGCGCAGTTGCGTAAGTTGCCCGCACCGCTAATCTGGGTGAGCCAGTAGCCATACTGGGCGCCATTGGGGCTGGCATTCCCAAAAGTCACGTTAGCACTGGTAATGGTGCCGCCCGTTCCATAGACCATGCCGGTGGGTGTGATGCTGAAGGTGCCGCCCGTCACGTTGCACATCGTATTAGGGTAGCGACTGGCAAAAGTGGAGGCGGGCATCTGGGGTATCTGCTGCTGGACGTTGGCGGCTTGCGGGGTGATGGTCCACGAGCAGCCCGTATTTCCACCGCTGGTTACGGAAACCTGCACCGGATAGCCACTGCGAATAGCGTAGCCCTCGGCCCAAGCTACATCTTGCTGCAGGTGTCCAGAAGCGCCCTCGATGGTCGCGCGGATCATCCAGATATTGAGTTGGGGAATGGCTACCGCTGCAATAATAGCGATCACCGCGATGATGACCATCAATTCGATCAAGGTGAAGCCCTTCATGACGCTCTCACGCACCGGCGTCACCGGCTTGTCCGCCCATGAGCGACTACATTCAAAATCATAGCGTTCGCCTCGCGCATTATGGTTTTTTTGTCTTTACCGAGCGTTGTCGCCATGTGTTTACCTGATCGTTACGCGGCATGTGTGCTGCTTCTAACGACTCATATAGTACAATAGTGGTTTTTTTCAATGTGGCGATGGCGAAGGTTAGCTTTTTAACGGAATCCCTAGATAGTAAAATCAGTATAGTACAGACTACTTCTGTACCTAATGGCGATAACGTCAATCGTGTGGATTCGTGCCCATTGAGGCTGCAAAATGCTCGTCCTCCGCATCCTATGAAAAAGTCGACGTAGCTCCTTGCTTCATCAGTCAGGATCGTGCGGTCTTCGCGTTACCCCTGATGGCGACGCTTGCAACATAACTGCACCACATAATTTATTGAACCAGATCATATTTATGGGGTTTAGTATACCTTTTAGGTCGTACAACACCTAGGAAACAGCCTAAATTTTAGGGTATTCTCTGCACGTTACATTGGATAACCCCATAGTCAAACAATCCACTTTTTGACGCCGATATAGATTTTGATAGTGCATCATGGCGTGAGAAGATCATACTAAAATATCTCCCATTAGCAAAAAATAGCTAGGACACATTATAATCGATTTAGAGAGGATGACGCACTACAAATAGCCTATTATGGCTTAGTTCGTGCTGCTGAAAAATTCGACCATACGTTGGGCGCTTTTCCTTCTTATGCCGAGACATGGATAAAATGGTCATTTCAAGAAGCAGGCATCGCATCGACCATCGTTTTTGTACCTACAAGAATGTCAAAAAAATGTACTCCTATCTGGATTTTTCAATTGCCATCGGAGCTTTTCGCACGCGTTGGTTTTAAGCGCTTTCTATTTTCGGTGGAGGTCTTTGTACACTGCGTCATCGTTACGTTTTCCGATCAGCAGCACGCGCACCATATCCTCCGGCAAGTCGTAAACGATACGATACTCCCCAACATCCACCCGACGATAGCTGTACCCCTTCAGAGGGCGG
>JBAYRF010000035.1:0-11556 GCA_041676785.1 Acidithiobacillus sp.
CATGCAGTCGTCGCGCGGAGCATCCATGGCCTACTCTTTTACTGAAAAGAAACGGATTCGTAAAGACTTTGGCAAAAGCCAGAGCATTCTTGCTGTGCCATATCTGCTGGCTACGCAGATGGATTCTTACCGGGAGTTCCTCCAGGAGTCGGTGGCTCCGGCGGCGCGAAAGGAAACGGGTTTAGAAGCTGTTTTCCGCTCGATTTTTCCGATGGAGAGTTACTCTGGCAATGCGATGCTGGACTATGTTTCTTATCGATTGGAAAAACCGGCGTTTGATGTGGTGGAATGTCGTCAACGCGGCCTGACCTATAATGCTGGGCTGCGAGTTCGTCTGCGCTTAGCTGTCATGGAAAAAGATGACGCTACGGGAGCCAAACGCGTCAAAGATGTGAAGGAGCAGGACGTCTACATGGGAGAAATCCCCCTGATGACTGAACACGGTTCTTTTGTCATTAATGGCACAGAGCGCATTATTGTTTCACAATTGCATCGTTCACCCGGAGTGTTTTTTGACCATGACCGTGGTAAGACACATTCCTCCGGAAAATTATTGTTTAACGCGCGAATTATACCGTATCGCGGTTCGTGGCTAGATTTCGAGTTCGATCCCAAAGATCACGTCTACGCGCGTATTGACCGTCGTCGTAAGTTGCCAGCCACGACATTGCTCCGAGCTCTAGGTTACGGCACTGAAGATATCTTAGAAATGTTTTTTGATACGGACACCTTTCATATCTTGGATGGTGACTTGCATTATGATCTTATTCCAAAGCGTCTACAGGGCGAAATCGCGACCTTCGATATTGTTCATCCAGGAACGGGTGAGGTACTGGTGGCGACGGGGAAACGGATCACTGCGCGTCAAATCAAGGCAATGTCAGAAGTGCCGGGATTACAGCAGTTACCGGTGCCGGATGTTTTTGTGTTGGGTAAAGTTGTAGCCAAAGATATCGTGAATCCAGAAACGGGCGAGCTGCTGGTACCTGCGAATGAACCCGTCACGGGTGAAATACTGGATGTCTTGCGTCAGGGGCCGTCTTTGTCCTTACGCACCCTATACATCAATGAGCTCGATCGAGGGCCCTATATTTCAGAAACCTTGCGAATTGATACATCGCGAGATGCCCACGAAGCTCAGATGGAGATTTATCGTCTGATGCGTCCCGGCGAGCCGCCCACTAAAGATGCGGCGCAGAATCTCTTTCAGGGCCTGTTCTTCAGTCCAGATCGTTATGACCTCTCGGCGGTTGGGAGGATGAAATTTAATCGTCGAGTAAGTCGTGAAGAAATCACCGGTCCAGGGGTGCTAAGCAGTGAGGATATACTTGCTGTGCTCAAAGTCTTGGTGTCGCTGCGTAACGGGATCGGAGAAATTGATGATATTGATCATCTTGGCAACCGACGGGTACGCTCAGTGGGTGAGCTTATGGAAAATCAGTTCCGTTTGGGATTGGTGCGGGTCGAGCGCGCGGTTAAAGATCGTCTAGCTTTGGCTGAAAGTGAAGGATTGACACCCCAGGATCTTATCAATGCCAAACCCATTGCCGCTGTCGTCAATGAATTTTTCGGGTCCAGTCAGCTTTCTCAATTTATGGATCAAACAAACCCACTTTCAGAAGTTACGCACAAGCGACGTGTTTCGGCGCTTGGGCCGGGTGGCTTGACCCGTGAGCGCGCCGGTTTTGAAGTGCGCGACGTGCATCCCACCCATTATGGGCGAATCTGTCCGATTGAGACCCCTGAAGGGCCAAATATCGGTCTAATTAATAGTTTGTCCTGCTATGCTAGAACAAATTCATATGGCTTTCTCGAAACCCCCTATCGGAGAGTCATAGAACGACGTGCCACGGACGAAATTGAATATTTATCGGCGATAGAAGAGGGCAACTATATGATTGCCCAAGCTAACTCGGCGTTAGATGATGATGGTAAGCTGGTAGACGAACTGGTGTCTTGCCGATATAAAAACGAGTTCACTTTGGCGAATCGTGAACAGGTTCAGTTCATGGATATTTCTCCTCGTCAAATTGTCTCGGTGGCGGCCAGCATGATCCCCTTTCTGGAGCACGATGACGCTAACCGCGCTCTGATGGGTTCAAACATGCAGCGGCAGGCAGTACCGACTATTCGTTCTGATGCGCCGATGGTGGGTACAGGTATGGAGCGGGTTGTTGCCATTGACTCTGGTGCCGCTGTTGTTGCCCGTCGCGGTGGGGTTGTAGATATTGTCGATGGTGCTCGTATCGTCATTCGTGTAAGTGATGATGAAACCCTCCCTGATGAGCCCGGTGTGGATATTTATAATCTGGTTAAGTACGCGCGCTCCAATCAGAATACTACCCTCAATCAGCGGCCAGTTGTTAAAGTGGGTGATGTTGTCTGCCGAGGAGATGTGCTGGCCGATGGGCCGAGTACGGAGATGGGCGAATTGGCGCTTGGCCAGAATATGCTCGTGGCATTCATGCCGTGGAATGGCTACAACTTTGAGGATTCGATCCTGATTTCTGAACGTGTGGTGGCGGAAGATCGCTATACCACGATTCATATTGAGGAGTTTTCGGTATTTGCTCGGGACACCAAGTTAGGACCAGAGGAAATCACCCGTGACATTCCGAACGTTGCTGAAGGTGCTCTCCGCCATCTTGACGAGGCAGGGATTGTAATTATCGGTGCAGAATTATCCCCAGGCGATATTCTGGTGGGTAAAGTCACACCGAAAGGTGAGACCCAGTTGACCCCGGAAGAAAAGCTCTTGCGCGCAATTTTTGGCGAAAAAGCTTCGGATGTTAAAGATAACTCCATGCGTATGCCTGCGGGTATGTTCGGAACGGTGATTGACGTGCAGGTGTTCACGCGCGATGGCATAGACAAGGATAGTCGTGCAAAATCTATCGAAGAGCATGAGTTAACGCGTATCCGCAAGGATTTAAACGATCAGTATCGGATTGTCGAGGAAGACAGTTACCAACGTATTGAGCGCCAGTTGATCGGAAAAGTGGCTGACGGAGGACCCAATGGTCTGGCGGCCGGAAATAAGGTCACCAAGGCTTACCTGAAAGATTTACCACGTGCCAACTGGTTTGAGATCCGTTTACGCAGTGATGAAGGCAATGATGCGGTTGAACAGATCCGGGCACAGCTTGAGGAGCAACGCTTACGGCTCGACGCAGTGTTGGAAGAAAAGCGTCGCAAGCTGACCCAGGGGGATGATCTTAGTCCCGGCGTGCTGAAGATGGTCAAAGTCCACGTTGCAATTAAACGTCATTTGCAACCTGGGGACAAAATGGCAGGACGTCATGGTAATAAGGGCGTTGTGTCCAAAATCGTTCCTGTCGAGGATATGCCGCATCTGGCTGATGGCACTTCGGTAGATATTGTCCTGAACCCGCTGGGTGTGCCGTCACGTATGAACGTCGGTCAGATTCTCGAAACCCATCTAGGCTGGGCGGCTAAAGGGCTCGGTAAAAAAATCGCGGCCATGCTAGAAAGCGACTTAGCGATAAAGGAAATGCGTGCATTCCTAGCTCAAGTGTACAACAGTGCAGGCAAGAAAGAAGACCTAGATACACTGAACGATGACGAAATTCGTGAGCTTGCGCGCAATCTGCGTGGCGGTGTCCCGATGGCCACACCAGTATTTGACGGGGCTGCGGAAGAAGAAATACGCGACATGCTGGAATTGGCGGACCTACCTCGCAGCGGTCAGGTTACACTGTACGATGGCCGTAGTGGTGAGGCTTTTGACCGTCCCGTAACGGTCGGGTACCTCTATATGCTGAAACTCCATCATTTAGTGGACGATAAAATGCACGCCCGGTCCACAGGACCGTACAGTCTGGTTACGCAGCAACCTCTAGGAGGTAAAGCCCAGTTTGGTGGCCAGCGTTTCGGTGAAATGGAGGTCTGGGCGCTTGAGGCCTATGGTGCAGCTTATACGCTGCAGGAAATGCTGACCGTGAAGTCTGATGACGTCAGTGGACGTAGTAAAATGTATGAGTCCATCGTTAAAGGTGACTTCCGTATGGATGCTGGAATGCCAGAATCTTTTAACGTCTTGTTGAAAGAGCTGCGTTCTCTGGGTATCGATATCGAGTTGGAACAGTCCAAGTAATATTTCCGCCCGTGGCGGGCAAGGATGGATGCATTGAAAGACTTACTAAAGCTCTTCAAACAAAACGATCAGCAGGAAGAATTTGATGCGATTCGGATCGGGATCGCATCGCCGGATAAGGTGCGGTCTTGGTCATTTGGGGAAGTAAAAAAACCCGAAACCATTAACTACCGTACTTTTAAGCCTGAGCGAGAAGGCTTGTTCTGTG
Source organism: Acidithiobacillus sp. (assembly GCA_041676785.1). GTDB lineage: Bacteria > Pseudomonadota > Gammaproteobacteria > Acidithiobacillales > Acidithiobacillaceae > Acidithiobacillus. The sequence goes on from JBAYRF010000035.1 coordinate 4,323, forward strand.
CCAAAATCTTTGGACCGATAAAAGACTATGAATGCCTTTGCGGCAAATATAAGCGGCTGAAGCACCGTGGTGTGGTCTGCGAAAAATGTGGTGTGGAGGTCACGCAAGCGCGGGTTCGACGCGAACGCATGGGTCACATCGAACTAGCCAGTCCAGTTGCACATATTTGGTTTCTTAAATCTTTACCTAGCCGCATGGGCATGATTCTTGATATGCCATTGCGGGATATTGAGCGGGTACTTTATTTTGAGGCCTATGTCGTAGTCGATCCTGGTGTAACGGCCTTGGAACGCGGCACGATCATGAGTGAAGACCAATACTTGGACGCACTAGAAGAGCACGGTGATGAATTCACGGCCAAAATGGGTGCAGAAGGTATTCGCGATTTGCTGCGCGGGATTCCTTTGGTTCAGGAAATTGAGCGTATCCGAAATGAATTGCGAGAAAGCAATTCTGATACCAAAACGAAGAAACTGAGCAAACGACTGAAAATACTGGAAGGTTTTGAGTCTTCTGGAAATCGTCCTGAGTGGATGATTTTAGAGGTTCTTCCGGTACTCCCGCCCGACTTGCGCCCACTGGTACCACTAGATGGCGGACGGTTCGCAACTTCGGATCTGAATGATCTTTATCGACGGGTGATCAATCGCAATAATCGGCTCAAGCGCCTTCTAGAGCTTAAAGCTCCAGATATTATTGTACGGAACGAGAAGCGCATGTTGCAGGAGGCCGTCGACGCACTGCTGGATAATGGTCGCCGTGGACGCGCTATTTCTGGTCCCAACAAGCGGCCCCTGAAATCACTTGCTGATATGATTAAAGGTAAACAAGGTCGTTTCCGTCAAAACTTGTTAGGCAAGCGTGTCGATTATTCGGGTCGATCGGTGATTGTGGTGGGTCCAGAATTGCGTCTGCACCAGTGCGGTCTGCCTAAAAAAATGGCCTTGGAATTGTTTAAACCCTTTATTTTCAATAAGCTTGAAGAGCGTGGTTTGGCGACGACTATTAAGGCCGCTAAGCGCTTAGTAGAACAGGAAAAGCCCGAAGTCTGGGATATTCTCGAAGAAGTCATTCGTGAGCACCCAGTCATGTTGAATCGCGCACCTACTTTGCATCGACTGGGTATTCAGGCCTTTGAACCCGTGCTGATTGAAGGTAAAGCCATTCAACTGCATCCACTGGTCTGTGCGGCGTACAATGCGGACTTCGATGGCGATCAGATGGCCGTACACGTTCCGCTATCACTGGAGGCGCAGCTTGAAGCGCGAACCTTGATGATGTCGACCAATAACATTCTGAGTCCCGCCAATGGTGATCCGGTAATTGTTCCATCACAGGATATAGTGCTCGGTCTTTATTATGTGAGTCAGGAGCGTGCGGATGCCAAGGGTACCGGAAGCATTTTCACAGATATAAAGGAAGTGCGGCGTGCCTACGAAACCGGGCAGTTGGGCCTACACGCCCGTATTACCGTGCGCTTTCGTGGCGAACGCTTGGATACCACAGCTGGACGCGCGCTGCTGGGGGATATTCTTCCCGAAGGTCTGCCTTTTAGCGTCATTAACCGAGTGCTGAAAAAGAAAGTGATCGGTGAACTAATTAACATTTGTTACCGTACGTTGGGCATTAAGGATACGGTTATTTTTGCCGATCAGTTGATGTACACCGGATTTCGTATGGCAACACGAGCGGGTATTTCTTTCGGTGCCGGTGATATGGTCACACCTCCGGAGAAAGAAGGTATTCTCAGTCGCTCCGAAGATGAGGTCAAAGCCATTCAGGCCCAGTATACCTCCGGTTTGGTGACCGAGGGTGAACGCTACAATAAAGTGGTTGATATTTGGTCACGGGCTACCGACGAAGTAGCCAAAGCGATGATGGATCGCGTCAGCAAGGATACTGTTCGACTGCCTGATGGATCTTCGGTGCAGCAGGACTCCTTCAACTCGATCTTTATGATGGCGGATTCCGGGGCGCGTGGATCGGCAGCTCAGATTCGTCAGCTCGCGGGGATGCGCGGCTTGATGGCCAAACCGGATGGGTCAATTATTGAAACCCCGATCACCGCAAACTTCCGTGAAGGTTTGAACGTACTTCAGTACTTTATCTCGACCCACGGGGCACGTAAGGGCCTTGCCGATACTGCACTAAAAACCGCAAACTCGGGTTATCTGACGCGGCGTCTGGTGGATGTCACCCAAGATTTAGTGGTCGTCGAAAATGACTGCGGATCGGATGAGGGGCTGCCAATGACCTCGCTAGTAGAAGGCGGGGAAGTTATCGAACCGTTACGAGATCGCGTTCTGGGACGGGTTGTCGCAGAAGATGTGCTACATCCGAATACCGGGGAAATCGCTATTCAACGCAATACGTTATTAACCGAGCAACATCTGGCGCAGCTCGATGAACTGGGTGTGGATGCGTTGAAGGTACGTTCACCGTTGACCTGTCGATCACGTCATGGCGTTTGTGCGCTGTGCTATGGTCGGGATCTGGCTCGGGGTCACCTGGTGAATGCCGGTGAAGCTGTCGGAGTTATCGCCGCACAATCCATTGGTGAACCAGGTACTCAACTTACCATGCGTACTTTCCATATTGGTGGTGCGGCAAGTCGTTCGGCAGCGCAGAGTAGTCTGGATATTAAGCAGGGTGGCGTCTTCCACTATCAGCCAAATTTACGCATTGTTACGCACTCTAGCGGACGTCACGTTGTAGTGGGCCGCAACGGTGAAGTTACTGTGACAGACGAGCAGGGTCGTGAAAAAGAGCGTTACAAAATGCCTTATGGGGCCACTATCTTGGTGGATGATAATGCTCCGGTAACAGCTGGTCGACGCGTCGCCGAATGGGACCCGCATACGCGCCCCATTGTCAGTGAGGTTGGGGGTCGGATCTCTCTTAAGGATGCGGTAGAAGGTGCCAGCGTTGCCATTCAGACCGATGAAATTACGGGCTTGTCTACCCTCGTGGTGATCGATAGCAAACAGCGTCCAGCGCATGGTCGCGATCTCAGGCCAGTAGTTGGTATTCTCGACGATAAAGGTCAGGATCTCAAACTTCCGGGCACAGATTTGCCCGCGCGGTATTTCCTTCCAGCGCGTGCCATCATTGCAGTACAAGAGGGTATGGAGATTTTCCCCGGTGACATCATTGCCCGTCTCCCTGCAGGTACCACCAAAACCCGCGATATTACCGGTGGTCTACCGCGCGTCGCCGAGCTATTTGAAGCGCGCCGACCTAAGGATTTCGCCATTATTGCGGAACATGAAGGTATTGTTGGGTTCGGTAAGGATACCAAGGGCAAGCAACGGTTGATTGTAACCGACGAAAATGCTGAACAGCATGAGTATCTCATTCCAAAAGGTCGCCATGTCACCGTTTACGAAGGTGAGCGTGTAGTACCTGGTGAACAGTTAGTGGAAGGGCAGCCGGTACCTCACGATATCCTGAGAGTATTGGGCGTGCAGGCCCTTGCGAACTATATTGTGGACGAGGTGCAGGACGTCTATCGGCTCCAGGGTGTACGTATTAACGATAAGCACATCGAAGTAATTCTCCGGCAAATGCTACGCCGCGTAGAAGTTACCTCGAGTGGCGATGGGACATTTATAACCGGTGATCAAGTGGACCGTGCCCGGGTTGAAGACGAAAACACTCTGCTAGAGGCTGCTGGTAAAGAGCCTGCTAGATTCAACCCGATGCTCCTAGGTATTACAAAGGCCAGTTTGTCTACTGAATCATTTATTTCGGCAGCAAGCTTCCAAGAAACCACCCGCGTACTGACGGAAGCGGCAGTGTCAGGTAAGGTCGACGACCTACGCGGATTGAAGGAGAACGTGATCGTTGGCCGCCTAGTCCCTGCTGGAACGGGTCTTGCGTATCATGAGCATCGTCGTCGACTAAATCGTGGTGAGACGATTTTGGCAGTAGAGAGTGCTCGCTCGCGGGTAGATCAGGCGGCGGAGATCAACGAAAGCCAATAATTTATATTGTTATGTATCGGGTTTTCCTTGACAGTTAAGGCAAGCCTCACTAGAATGCGCCCTCTCATCGGTGAGGCTGGGTGCCATCATCGTACTCTGGAGATAGTAAATGCCCACATTAAATCAGCTCGTGCGCAAGCCAAGGAAGCGGCCTGTTGCCAAAAGTAAGGTGCCTGCTCTGGATGCAAATCCACAAAAACGCGGGGTATGTACACGTGTTTATACCACGACTCCAAAGAAGCCTAACTCGGCGCTGCGTAAAGTCGCTCGTGTGCGTCTCACGAATGGTTTTGAAGTGAGTAGTTATATTCCGGGTGAGGGCCATAACTTGCAGGAGCACTCTGTGGTTCTGATTCGTGGAGGTCGTGTCAAAGATCTTCCCGGTGTGCGCTATCATATTGTGCGTGGCACCCTAGATACTGCTGGCGTTAAAAACCGTAAGCAGTCACGCTCTAAGTATGGCGCCAAGCGTCCAAAATAAGTAAAGATTGAAGGAGTTGTAGCGCCATGCCAAGACGTCGTGAAGTACCCAAGCGGATTGTCCTCCCAGATCCAAAATATAAAGAAGAAGTGATTGCTAAATTTGCCAACGTGATGATGCGTGACGGCAAAAAAAGTACGGCAGAAAAGATTGTCTACGGTGCCTTAGAAATGGTCGCCGAACGTAGCAAAAGCGATGCTTTAGAAGTGTTCCGCAAGGCTATTGATAATGTCCGACCAATAGTTGAAGTTAAAAGTCGACGCGTGGGCGGGGCGACTTATCAGGTGCCCGTAGAAATTCGTTCTGATCGTCGAATGGCATTGGCTATGCGTTGGTTGCGCGATTCTGCGCGTAAACGTAACGAAAAATCTATGGGAAACCGACTTGCTGCGGAAATTCTCGAAGCTGCGGAAAATCGTGGCAACGCGGTTCGTAAACGTGAAGAAACCCATCGCATGGCAGAAGCTAATAAAGCTTTTGCGCATTTCCGCTGGTAATTAACCACCGCTCACGCAAAAGGATAAAACCGTGGCTCGCACGACCCCCATTGAACGCTATCGCAATATCGGAATCATGGCTCACATTGATGCCGGCAAAACGACTACTACTGAGCGCATCTTATTTTATACGGGCGTATCTCATAAGATCGGTGAAGTGCATGAGGGTACTGCGGTCATGGATTGGATGGCGCAGGAACAGGAGCGCGGTATCACGATCACATCAGCCGCCACGACCTGTTTTTGGAAAGGTATGGACGGGCAGCGTGCAGAACATCGAATCAACATCATCGATACACCTGGACACGTCGACTTTACGATTGAAGTAGAGCGTTCATTGCGGGTTCTTGACGGTGCAATGGCGGTGTTCTGTGCAGTCGGTGGTGTGCAGCCGCAATCTGAAACCGTATGGCGTCAGGCGAATAAATATAAGGTCCCTCGTATAGCCTTCGTAAACAAAATGGACCGTCAGGGTGCTAACTTCAAGCGTGTCGTGGAGCAGATTGCTACGAAACTGCGGGGTAACCCGGTACCGGTGCAACTCCCTATTGGTGAAGAGGATCGATTCAGCGGTGTAATTGATCTCATGAAAATGAAGTCGATCAATTGGGATGATGCACTCCAAGGAACCCGCTTCACAGAAGAAGAAATTCCGGCGGAAATGCGAGAAGAAGCAGAAGCAGCGCGACATTTTATGGTTGAAGCCATCGCGGATGCAGACGAAGACGTGATGATGAAATATCTGGAAGGTGAGGAAATCAGCATCGCCGAACTGCAGGGGGCTTTACGCAAAGCCACTATTGCGGGTGATGTGGTGCCCGTTCTTTGTGGGAGCGCTTTCAAAAATAAAGGTGTACAGGCGGCTTTAGATGCGGTGCTGGATTATCTTCCGTCACCTGTAGATATCAAACCCGTTGAAGGCACGCATCCGGATACGGGGGTCGAGATTGTTCGCTCCGCCGACGATGGTGAGCCTTTCTCAGCGCTAGCCTTTAAAATAGCTACGGATCCCTTTGTTGGTCAACTGACCTTCTTCCGCGTTTATTCGGGCGTTCTTACGGCGGGATCTACTGTGCTTAATCCGGGTCGTGATCAGAAAGAGCGCATTGGGCGTGTCTTGCAGATGCACGCCAATGAGCGACACGAGATCAAAGAGGTGCTCGCAGGAGATATTGCTGCAGCAGTGGGGCTTAAGACTGCTTATACGGGGGATACTCTGTGTGACATGGCGAAGCCTATTGCCTTGGAACAGATGGAGTTTCCGGAACCTGTAATTCATGTCGCCGTAGAGCCTAAAACCAAAGCCGATCAGGAAAAGATGGGTATTGCCTTAGGTAAACTTGCCCAAGAAGATCCTTCATTTCGGGTACGGACAGATCAGGAATCCGGTCAAACGATTATTTCAGGTATGGGCGAGCTGCACCTAGAAATTATTGTTGACCGTATGAAGCGGGAATTTAGTGTAGAAGCGACGGTGGGTGCCCCTCAAGTCGCTTACCGCGAAACCATTCGCAAAACCGTTGAGTCCGAAGGAAAGTTTGTGCGTCAATCCGGTGGACGCGGGCAGTACGGTCACGTTTGGTTGCGCCTTGAGCCGCTAGAACCTGGTAGTGGTTTTATTTTTGAGAATGGCGTGGTTGGCGGTACCGTTCCCAAAGAGTTTATTAATCCGACTGAAAAAGGCATTGAAGAAGCGCTGGAAAATGGTATTATTGCCGGCTACCCTGTCGTGGACGTTAAGGTCACGCTGTTCGACGGTTCTTATCATGATGTTGACTCCTCCGAAGCGGCGTTTAAGATCGCCGGCTCGATGGGGTTCAAAGCAGGAGCTGCCAAGGCAAACCCGGTGCTTCTAGAGCCCATTTTTGCCGTCGAGGTGGTCACACCCGAAGACTACATGGGTGACATCATCGGTGATATTAACAGTCGCCGAGGAATGATGCAGGGCATGGAAGATGAAGGCGGCGCCAAGGTAATTCGCTGTGAAGTCCCTTTGTCAGAAATGTTTGGATACGCTACAACCGTACGTTCGCTGTCGCAGGGTCGCGCAACGTACACCATGCAATTTGAGAAGTATATGGAAGTCCCCGGTCATGTTGCCGAGGCCATTGTCAAGAAAAGTCAGCGCTAGTCGTAACGGGAGAGTTCAAGATGTCCAAAGGGAAATTTGAGCGGACGAAGCCGCATGTAAACGTGGGGACGATAGGTCACGTAGACCACGGTAAGACCACACTGACGGCAGCGCTGACGAAAGTATTGTCGGCGAAGTTTGG
>JBAYRF010000036.1:0-7547 GCA_041676785.1 Acidithiobacillus sp.
GCTCGAAAAGCTCCCCACCTGGCCCAACAAGCGGCTCCACGAACTCTTGCCGTGGAACTGGAAAAAAACCGCATTACCCTGATTGGCGCCAATCCGTGAGGGTGGGTTGCTTAGACGCTTACAACGGGCTGTTGTTTTCACTTTTGGTAAATTTCAGTATGTGAAAGGACCTGGATTGGTCTTTATAATTCCATTTGTTCAGGAAATCGTGCGTGTGGACCTGCGAATCCAGGTCATTGAAATTCCGGCACAGGATGTTATTTCCCGTGATAATGTTTCGATGAAGGTTGACGCAATCCTTTATTTTAATGTTGTTGATCCAGAACATGCGATCATCAAGGTGGAGTCATATCGTCCAGCTACAATAATGCTTGCTCAGACTACGCTACGGGCAGTACTGGGGCAGCATACTCTTGACGAGATGCTGTCGGAACGGATGAAACTCAGTACTGACCTTCAAGAAATTATTGATACTCAGACCAATATATGGGGAATCAAGGTCAGCAATGTCGAAATTCGAACGATCGAGCTGACCGAGGATATGATCCGGGCGATTTCCAAACAGGCAGAGGCGGAACGTGACCGCAGAGCAAAGATCATTCATGCCGAGGCCGAATTTCAAGCGTCGCAGACCCTGGTGAATGCGGCACAAATTCTATCGAGCATTCCCGCTGCGATGCAGCTTCGTTACTTGCAGACTCTGACCGAAATCGGCGCAGAAAATAATTCCACCGTGATATTTCCGATGCCGATTGATATCATCAAACCATTTCTCGAACTGCTGGAGAAGAAAATGCCTCTTCCACCAACGGTTCCTCCGAAATCCGCGCCGCCGATAGCTGAATCGGAAGTCACACCCGTTCAAGTCCCTCCCATGGAATGATTCTGGCACGCTGGTGAAATTATCGGCGGTGGCCCCGCTGGCATGATGACCGGCATCAACGCTGATTTAAAATTGACACACTTGAACTGCTTCCGCCAAGCCTAGACGGCTATGGTGTTAGTTTCATGCTTCATCGCGGTGAAACTTCTACCGCTCCACATCTGGACAGTTCCTGCCCGCAGAATGCAGCGGAGCAATTGCGTCCTGAATAGGAGTTAGCGGCTGGCCCCAGAACCCTCTACCTGAGCCTCCAAAAGGGGACATCTCTGCTTTGCGCAAAAAGGGACGTTTGTGAATTGGGTTGACAGGCTCCCTCTGCTGCCCTTTATCATCTGGGGGTATGCTGGCAGATCGTGGGTTTGTTGAATGCTTAGATAGCTATAGAGGATTGGGCCAAAATCAGGGTCTACAAGCATTTAGATCTCAATAAGTCGAGACGGTCTAACAAACTGACAAGGCACGGAAAGTGAAATGCATGGGAGAAACCATTAATGTCCATTGATTCAGCAAGCCTGTTGATACCCATTAAGACTACAGATGGAATTACCCTGGAGGCAGATCTCTATCCTGGTCCTCGCCCCTACTGCATTCTCGCGCACGGAAAGGCATATGATAAAACGGCTTGGAAAGATCTTGCTACAGAAATGCAGGATTGGGGATGGACGAGCCTAGCCCTTAATTTTCGTGGCTATGGCCAATCAGAACGCGGTGACGGAACAGCCTATGAGCAAGATATTCTCGCCGGCTTAGCTTTCGCTAGATCTCAAGAAGCCAAACCGCTAGTCTTGTTTGGCGCTTCCATGGGAGGGGCTGCCATCCTGTCAGCATTGACTAAAGACCCTGGTTTTGTGGATGCCATTATTCTGCTGTCACCTGCAGGTGGTAGCGAGCATTTATCCACTTTGACAGGCCACGTCGGTAGGGGTTTATTATTGTACAGTCAGGACGACACCTTTGCGGGGATGGCGCAAGACGTTGCCAATCATGCGCCCTTTCCCTTGTGTGTCCGACAGTGGCCTGGTGATTTGCATGCGCATAAGCTTCTGAATAGCTCCCAGAGAGGACCCGAAGTTAAAACCAGCATTCGAGAATTTCTACGCTATCATTTGTCGCACTAGGGATAATCTTCATCCGTTGTGACCGCATGTTGCACATGGGGCCTCTATTTTTTCTTCATCAGAAGTACAATGATCAGCACGGCCAGAAAGCTCCAGAATAAAAAGGTAAAAGCATCCAGAATGCCGCGCATGGCGGCATGCTGTGCCAGCACCTGTCCCAATACCTGCCAAGCAAGCTTTCCCTGTGTCAGACCGGCAGCACCCAGATACTGGGGGAGTGCCATGTTGAAGGGATTGATGTGGCCACCCATCTGATTCCAAGCCTCCTGAGCCTCTTCGGTCATAATGGTTGAGATGATGGCAATACCTACGGAACCGCCCAAGTTACGCATTAAATTGAAAATACCGGATCCCTCCGGAGTTTGTTCTTTGCTGAGAGTCGTAAAGGCCAGCGTAAAAAGCGGTATGGAAACCAAGCCGAGACCCAGCCCCCGGATGACCCCTGGCCAAATAATCCAGGCCGGACTGATTTGCAGGTTGTAGGAGAGGCTCAACCAAGTGCCAGTAGCCCCTAAAAAAATGCCTGACATAATCATCAAACGCGGGTTGAAGCCCCGATTGAGCAGGCGTCCCGCCACCCACATGGAGATCCAGGAGCCCATGCCTTGGGGTGCCATGACTAAACCCGCTGTTTGGGCTTCATAGCCCATGTCGTTCTGTAGATAAATAGGCAGAATGACCATGGTTCCATAAAGCGCTAGCCCGAATAACCCTATACCCGCACTACCCAGCGTCAATGAACGGTCTTTGAGCAACCGTAAATTTACTAAAGGATGGGTAATACTGAGCGAACGGATGACGAACAAGAAAATACCGGCACTGGCCAATAAAATCAGTATGATGATGAAATCTGAACTGAACCAGCCATCCTGATCGCCCAGACTGAGCATCATCTGCAGTGCCCCGAGCCCAATAGCCATCCAGAGAAATCCCAACCAATCAATAGGGCGCGGTGCGTCGCTTTTACCAAAAGCGGGAACATAAACCAGCAACATGATGAAGGCGATCATACCGATCGGTATATTGACGTAGAAACACCAGCGCCAGGAAAGCTGTTCCGTAAGATAACCGCCGAGAACCGGACCAACTATGGGTCCGAGCATCGTACCCATACCCAGGGTAGCCATCGCTATCCCACGTTTTTCCAGAGGATACGTTTCCAGCAGAATCGACTGACCTACGGGCACCAGTGAGGCACCCAATGCACCCTGCATAAAACGCCAGAGCACAATTTCTGTGAGGCTGTGGGATTGCCCACTCATAATCGAACACACCAGAAATCCGGCGACACTCCATAAAATGAGTTGTCGTTGCCCGAAACGCTCGACTAACAACCCGGTCAACGGGGTGACAATGACCATGGCCAGCATGTAGGTGGTTAATGCCCAGGTAATTTGGTTGGCATTCGCATGCAGCGAACCCTCCATGTGAGGCAGGGCAACATTGACAATGGTGATGTCCAGAACATTCATCACAATGCACGCCATTACGGCAATGGTAATAGCAAGAGTATGCGGACTTCGAGGAAGTGCAGAATCGGTGCTCATGGATTTATCGTATAGACTTTGTATCTGTTCAGGATGATCACCGTAAAGAATTTTCACTTGGATAAACTGAAGGTTAGACATTCAGTGTGGTCAACCAATGAGCCGCTTTTTACCTGAAAAATCGGTTACGGTACGTCATATGCTCCGCCATATCGCCACGCACTGGACAAACATAGGCTATGCTTAGACGCACGGGAAAGGAAGCTGCTTGTACTTTTGATGCGCCAGTGTGTAGAGGGGGGTGTTATGCGTTGTCTGGTCACCAGTGCGCGTCCGTACGATCAACAGTTCCTCAGTGCTGCTAACCAGGGACGTCACGAATTGGTATTTGTCGAAACCACATTGAGTGCGGACACGGCTTTTATTGCCCAGGGTTATCCCGCCATTTGCCCTTTCGCGGATGACTCACTGGACAGAAAAACACTGGAAACCATAGCACACTTAGGAACTAAACTACTGGTATTGCGCGGCACCGGATTCAACCATGTCGATATTCCTGTCGCGGAAAATCTGGGCATCACCGTCATGCGGGTACGGGATTATTCGCCCTACGCGGTCGCCGAATTCGCGGTCGGCCTCATGCTGACCCTGAATCGGCATCTACACAAGGCCTATAACCGGGTGCGTGACGGCAACTTCCTTCTCGACGGTTTGCTGGGTTTTGACATGCATGGCAAAACGGTTGGCATTGTCGGTACTGGAAAAATTGGCCAGGCACTCGCCCGGATTTTGCATGGCATGGGTTGCCACTTGCTGGGCTATGATACGACCCCCAATCCTGCGTGTCTGGAACTGGGGGTAGCTTATGTTTCTTTGGAAGAATTACTCGCCCAAAGCCAAATCGTTAGTCTTCATGTGCCGCTTCTCCCGGAAACCCGGCATCTGATGAATGCAGAACGGTTCGCCCTGATGCCCGATGGCGCCATGCTGATCAATACCAGCCGCGGTCCGCTTATTGACACCACGGCACTCATTGCGGCGCTGAAAAGCCGCCATCTGGGTGCTGTGGGCCTAGATGTCTATGAAGAAGAAGCGGAATTATATTTTAAGGATCATTGCGATGACATCATCTGCGATGACCGTTTTGAACGGTTGCTTACCTTTCCCAACGTCATTGTTACCGGTCACCAAGCTTTTTTTACGCGCGAGGCCATGGAGACTATTGCGAAGACCACGATCCAGAATCTGGATGACTACAACGGAGGAAAGGAGAATCCAAATTGCGTTCACAGCAAGCGATGAACCTTATAGACGCGTCGGTCATGGACCGACTGTGCACCGAAGCCCAAAACTTTCAGCATACCCAGCCTTATCCATGGGTCTGCATCTCTGATTTTCTTTATCGGGAGAAGTTTGCCCAACTTTGCAAGGACCTTCCCGATCCTGCCCTTTTTGAGTCCCAAATGGGCTATAAAAGGGCGCACGGACAACAAAGTCATGATCGACTTGCTTTACAATATCGCCCTGCTCTGGAGAAGATGTTGGCACCAAGCTGGAATCATTTTATCCCTGAATTGCAGAGCGATGCCTATAAATCCTTCTGGCGGGAGATGTTGGGCTTGAGCCCCAGGACGCCCGTCATTCTCACCATGCACTGGCATTACGCGCCGCCTGGCGCTTCCGTTTCACCGCATACCGACGCCCGGCGCAAGATCGGTTCTCATATCTTCTATTTCAATACCCCGGATGACTGGGATGAGGCCTGGGGTGGGCAGACCCTGGTGCTGGACGATGGGGGCAAATGGCCACGTCACTCAGCTCCGGATTACGCCGATCTGCGCGAAGTCGGCGCCTCGCAGGTGCTGGGTAATCGCAGCTTTCTCTTTGCTCAGACTGATCACTCCTGGCATGCCGTCCGGACCGTTCAGTGTCCACTTGGGCACATGCGCAAAGTGTTTATCGTCGTGGCCAATCGTCGCAGTCCGCAGGTGATCTGGCGGCGCATCCGGGGTAAAGACGCCGATGGCTACCGTCTGGCGGGCTGAATACGGGATAATTCACTGATGATATAGCGGGATAACGCATTTATATTGCAGCAAGGAGTGGCCCATGCATCACACGTTTGTTTCTGTCCGCCAGTGGCTACGGATTCTCTGCGGGTTCACCTTGTTTTTAGCGGCATCCTCGGCTTGGGCTGTTACCCTGATGCCCAGCGGCACACCGTATCTCAGCGCGGGCGTGGGTGTTTTTAACCTAGTTGGCGCGGTTGATGATGACGGCTACAACCATACTCCGGCCGAGCTGAATGTGGAGTATCAGTCCGGATTCCGGTTTTATGGTATCGGTTACATGCTGGGTGTGCTGGCCAACACCGATGGCGGCGTCGATGGGTATGGCGGTGTGTATGCCGACCTCGCCCTGACACCGCACTGGATACTGACACCTGAAGCGGCCGTGAGCGGCTATAGTCAGGGTAACAGTAAAAAGATGGGCAGTACGTTCCTCTTCCGGCTGGAGTTGGGACTGGCCTACCAGATGGATAACGGCGGGCGATTAGGACTGAAAATAGCGCATTTATCCAATGCGGATATCTACCCGCGCAATCCGGGAGAAAATGAGTTCCTGGTTACCTATTCATTTCCCCTGGGTTGATTCCACACGCATTCATGCGAAGGACGGCAGCATGAACAGAGCCTATATTGCAAAACTCCATAAATCGGATAAATGACAAAAACAGCGCTCAAACCTTCGGTTTCAGTTACGGTTTCCATTTCAAATTCCTCATCTTTCCTGTGCCAGAGGGTTCCCGTCTGGCCGGGTGCAGGGCATTCCCCATATCGGATAGACAAGATGGTCACTGAAGCCCTGCGTGATGCCGTCATCACTATTACCGCGCTGGTCCCCGCGCGCACGGGCACCGCTTGGTGGCATCGGGCCTTGGCGGGCGGGGCACAGGTGGAGTTCTTGCGTGGACGGGTAAAATGCTGGAAGGACGGAAAAGAGGGGAATGCTGCTCCCTTTGATTCCGCACTGCTCCTCTGGCGGTCATAAAGCAGCGCGATACCTCGTTATACGGCTGCTTCAACGAAAAACTTCTTGAATTCCTCCATGAGATTCCCCCTTGGCCGTAACCTAGGCACCTCCACCGAGAATAGGGGCGATACAAACGCTGTTTTCCTCTCCAATACGGAATACTTTTGCACACTATTTAATATTCGCAGAACAGAAGGTGCAAAAATTCCGGAAAAATTGGTGTGGTAATTTGGAAGTATCCTCGGACACCGGGTTCGGGGCTTATAGATCCTGGAGGTTTCTATGACGAGAAACACCCCTTCCTCCTGTAGCGGATGGGTTTTAGCTACTACTTTTTTAAGTATTGGCCTAGTTATCTTGACTGCGATACTGGTTTTTCGATATTACTAGCAGATGGGATGGTTTCTTCCGGCCTTGGGGGCTGGTATATGGACCAGCACATCGATCTTTTGGTTGGCCAGCAAACTGCAACGGGAACAACCTGAAAACGATATCCACCCCCTGCTGTATTTCCTCGCTACGTTTTTTACCCTCAGCATCGGTGGTTTCCTGTTTGGTGCTGCTGTGTTTAAGCCGCTTTCGCACTGAGTGACAGCGGGTTGATGTTCAAATAGTACGGCCCGGGCGGATGCAGGAATTTCCTGCCGCCGCCTCATCCACTAACACGATGATGTGTCCTTGGATGCGTCTTTGCCCGGTTTAATAAAAGCCACGACGTCTTCCAGCACCGGTGCCATCCCTCGGAGCGGTTTTGCAAAATCCCCAATCAGTGTTTCATGATTGACTCCACGATATCTCTTCAGCGCAACGCTCACTCCAGATTTTTTTAAGTGGTCCTTCCAAAGGCGAGGCATTCGTCCGCGCGAATCATCCGCAACAGGATACGTCCATGCGCTGTTAGTGCATGCAATAGGCATCACGCTTGGATTCTTGATGTTTCCCAATCAGCACAATGCTTTTCTCTCTGAAAAAAATGGACGAAAAAATGGCATGGTAAATTGAAAGAGTGTGCTGAAGCACACCTTA
>JBAYRF010000037.1:0-7341 GCA_041676785.1 Acidithiobacillus sp.
CAGTTTCTCATGCTGGTGGGCAAGCACTTCCGCTCCTGTCGCCTCAAACACTGAGCACCTCACCCATTTAAAGCGTTCTACTCGCCCCGCTTGTAGCCCCCTCTGTTCGGGGGCTTTTTTATTCCAGCATTTACCACCTGTTTATCTCGTTTCGAGAAGACGTCGACCACGCGATTCCGAGCACCATGAACACTTGAAAAATTAGGCGTGCTTGCAAAATCCAAAGGGGTATCTCGGGGTACGCCTGCCAATGAATAGCCATGTGAACATTGGCTGGTGTGACGGCTATGGTTAACAGCACCAGACCCAGTCCGGCTGCAGCTCTGGTTTTTTTCCAGAGTATTCCAAGGGCGCCAAGCATTTCACAGATACCACTTATATAGACGTCTGCTACGTGGAAAGGGATGTATCCCGGGATAATTCCAGCTTCGGCTTTCGTGAAAAGAAAGTGTGCCAAACTACCCAGAAAAAACCATAAAAAAACGAAGACCAATATGGCCGTCTTGAGGACCCCGATGGTTTTCAGAGATGCACTCATTGCGATTTAGCACGCTTTAACCGAAACATTTCCCATAGTGGATCTCCGATGAGTGCGTGCAGAAGAACCATGCCCACATGACCCAGCCATTGTGCAGCCACTACAAGAGTACCGTATCGGAGCGCGGTCAGCAGGGTCCCAAATGGAACACCACTCCACCATCCTCGAAAGGCGCCCAGCAGAGTGAACCCCGTTAAAGCCACGATGGTGACACTGAACAGGAAAATACCATGCATAAATCCTGGTAGACCGGGCCTAGGCCCGGAAGGTGTCAGTAATCCTTGTGTCAAGCCTTTTACGTCCATGATCACCAAGCGTAAGCCGCGAGGTGACCAAGGAAAGAGGTAGCGCAGGGTGCTTCGTCCGATGGACGTCATCAATAACCAGCCCCACTGTAAGCCAAGCACCAGCATCAAGCAGAGGCCTACCAGAATGTGCCACGTAAATGGAAAAAATGACCCTATCCAGCCAGATAATCCAGTAATCATCTGAAAGGTCACAGACAACAGTAATGCAAGATGAAGCCATTTGGCAGCCACTGGCCATTGTGGAATTAATTCGGAGTGCATTTTATGCGTGTTGCCTGCGTGATGCATATCTTTAGCCTAAGGGTCCCTTGGCGGTAACGACTTGAGGTTCCATAGCCGCCAATTGCGCCAATAAGTAATTCTGTGCGGGTTTGACGATACCGCGAGTATCCATAGCATTGATCATGTCTTGCGCCAGATAGTTAAAGGCTGCCGTCGTGACTTGCATATTCTGGTGTGCTTGCGTCATGGTTTGTCCCGTGTATTTGCAGGGACCGCCTACTACCTCACAGACCTGTTGGGTCAATTCATACTTTAGGTGGGGGATATTCGTGTGTGCGAAGTAGTAATTGATGTGCGGATCTGCAGCGACATTCCCAACGAATGTGTTGATCAGTGCCTTCACCCCAGCAGGACCACCGAATGCGTTGATGTAGTTTCTAACCGGGAGATGTATATCTGCCCGTTGCGCAGACATACTTTCTGCCGCATTCGCTGCGGGTATGCTGATTGTGGCCAATGCCATGATTCCAAAGAGAACGGAAACAGACTTGCCCCAGGTTTTGGGAAAGTTAAGGGGTGTTGATGTCATGATATTCTCCATGCAGTAAAAGTGGATTTGTTCGAGACTGATGTACTCTATTCTAAATTTTTTAAACAAAATCAACCAGAAATAGGGGTACATCCGTTGTTGATGGATAAATGCCTCAAGAATGTATACGCATGTTTTCACGATTTGGATGCACTCATGAGCTATTACATGATTTTATTTACAAAGATAAGTGCCATAGTGGCGAATAATTTCTGCTATACTCATTAGGAGAAAATTTTAAAATTATTTAGAATGTGATCGCTTGATCACCAGAGTTGTTATCATGGATAAAAACATGCAAGATGGTATGGAAGCGGATTAGTAGATAGTGACCTGAAGCGTATGGATTTTTTGTCTCCCGATACGCTGCTTTGACCGCAGAAGCTGTTTAGACGAATCTCAGACTCAGTACCTCATTTGCACTTATGGGTAATCAACAATGAAATATGTGCTGTAAGTTCGTCAATGAGATCATCCCAAGAATTGACTTGTTTTTGGCGAAATAACGTTAAACTGGGATACCAAGGGCTATCGGCACGATCAAGCAGCCAACGCCAATCAGGCGATTTGGCGAGTAGTAAACATGTCGGAATATTCAGCGCGCCTGCCAAATGTGCGATAGAGGTATCCACGCAAACCAGAAGATCCAGATGTCTGAGTATTGCCGCCGTATCAGCAAAATCTTCAATAGAATCAGAAAAATTGTGCATAGGAAAAGGGCTGTCAGATAGTTGTTTTTCGCCGGAACCCTTTTGCAATGAAATAAGTTGAACACCAGAAAGAGAACTCATAGGGGACAACATGTGAAGTGGAATCGAACGTGCCTCATCATTTCTATGCTGTGGGTTACCTGCCCAAACTAGACCCACCCTAAAACCTGAGATACCAGACAAGCGCTGTTGCCAATGACGCTCTAAGCTTGCATCAATACGAAGATAGGGCGTCTTCCGAGGTATGTTATGCACTTCCGTGGCAAATGCATGGGGCAAACTCATGAAAGGAATATAGGTGTCAAATTCCGGAATTGGATCGCCTTCGACGAAGATCTGGTCGGCCAACTGTGATTGCTCAAATAAGCGAAATAGTTCTGAACGGGTTTCCAAAATGACCCGACCGCCTCTTTCTTGGATGAGCGGCAGGTAGCGTGCGCATTGAAGCATATCACCAAACCCTTGTTCGGCATGTATCAGAATGGATTTACCATCGAGATTGGCTCCTTGCCAGGCATCATGGTGCGGAAATCGCAGGGGATTGTTATTTGACGGTGCCATGAATCGACTTTCATACAATGAGAAGCCTTCGAGATAATCACCACGAAGAAGCATGAAGGTAGAAAGATCAAATGTAGATTGGGCAGAGTCTTTAGATGTATGATGAGCTTTTTTAAGCCAAAGTTCTGCTTCATCGAATCGGTCATGCTGATAGAGGTAAATACCAAGTTTGCTCATGGCTTCAGTGCACTGCGGTTGATCACTAATCAGTTGTAGTAGTATTTTTTCGGCTTCTGTCTCTCTTTTTTGGTTCAGTAGACAAACAAAAAGATTTAACGCGGCATCAATATGCGTAGGTTCAATGCTCAGCAAATGACGGAGCATTTTTTCAGATTCCTGGAAGGCGCCTTGATTGTGTAATGGGACGGTGATATTCAACAGAGCTACAAGATAATCAGGATCAATATCTAAAGCTTGGCGCAGGACTTTCTCGGCCTCTTCGAAGCGTTCCTGTTCGCTGAGTATATAACCCAGATTAGAGAGTGCGACCACATAGTTCGGATTGATAGTGATTGCTCGGTGAAGCAATTCTTCAGCAGTTTTTATATCCCCAGCGTTACTGAGAAGTACGGAATAATTCAATAATGTATCTGGAGAATTAGGGCATATTTCCAAGGAATGCTCAAACAATTTTTGTGCTGATTCAGATTGTCCGCTATTCAGGTAGAGCACACCAAGGTTGCAAAATGCCTGTGCATGATTCGGCTCATCCTCAATGATAGCTCTGAGCTGGACTTCGTCCGCAGAAAAGAGCGATTCTAATGCTAGCGGGTATCCGAGAACTTTTTGTACGACGGTCCAATGAGGTATCCACGAAGAAAGAATAACTTCACAGTCCCATGGACAATCGATGAGGGATTTAAGTTTTACGAAGGATTCACTCTCAAGGCATAGGTCTACTATGGTTTCGTTCCATATTTTGCACAAGCGATTCAGTATATAATCTTGATGCTCAGGAAAAAACTCTTGCAGATCATATAAGTTTCTTCTGTGTTTATGAATTTGAGCAATTTGCGCAGGTGTCTCATGTTCCGCTACTGCATAAATACGCAACAAGCCATCTACAATGTTGCGAAACATTTCAGAAATCAGGTATTTGATATAATTCTCATTCGGTATAATCATGTCGATTGGGGTTTTTGGATTTATTCCTTAGGAGAAAGTAGGGCGTGTAATTCATCCTCTGTGAGGAGATTTTTGCCAGGCACAGAATAGGTATGAATGGGATCAGGTGATTTAATCAACTGCGAAGCCAAGCATTGTAATATTTCTGAATTTAAACTGCGTCTATGCAAGGCAGCTTTATTTTTAAAATGCAGGAATAATTCATCAGGAATTTCATTGAGTTCTATGCTTATCATAGATTTCCTCGCACATTTTATTTTCGATTGCCATCAGGAGTTCGCGATAACCTTGTTCAATTTTCTCTATCAAGTCATCATTTTTTATGCTCTCTTGAAAGGCTGCGGCATGAGAAATGAGAGAACGTAGTTGATAATAGAGATTGTATATATGAGGTGCCATCAATAAGCAGGACTCCATTACTGTGTTGGAGATTTGATGAATTATTTTAGGGTTAAGCATCTCTGGAGCGTGATGAGTCATCGCTATTAAACGCTCTCTTTCACGAAGAATTTCTGCATAGGCTCCCAACCAGTCATTTGATCTCAGTGTATTACTATGTGGCGGAATGCTCAGATCACAAAGATAAAGTGGAATTTGATCTGCGGGAATTGGCTTAGAAAATACATAGCCCTGAATCAAGGAAACCCCAAGTCTACGCAATGCATTAAGGACGGTAAAATCTTCTACCCCTTCAACTATAAACTTTTTGTCCAGGGAATGGCTGAGAGCGGATAGTGCCTGAATAAATTTAAGATGCTGTGGATTCTCATGGATCGCACTGACAAAGTCTTTATCCAGTTTCAGCGCATCTATTGGTAGATCTCTGATTCGAGCAAGCCCAGAGTAGGCTGACCCGATGTCATCTAATGCGAAGGTAATTTGTTCCTGCCGGAGTTCGTTAATTTGACGAAGCATCTGCGAGGATATTTCCTGGTCGTTACCTTCAAGAATCTCAAAAGAGAGTGATCTTGGTGAGACGTTTTCATTTTTCAGGATGCGAAGAACCCGCTGTGCGAAGTTTGGATCTTCAAGTTGAAAAATTTCTATGTTTACACTGACTTGTACGCTTAAGCCCTGTCTCTGCCATCGGCGAATATCTTGAGAGGCCCTTTTTAAGACGGCAAAATTGACCTGTATAATTTCTTCAGATGACAGGAAAGGTAAAACCTTATCTGGCGAGGTCATCTCTCCGTCATCAAGAAAACGAACTAACGCTTCAACACGAGCCACTTTTTTTTTCTTTAGATCGATTATGGGTTGGTAGAGCAGCTCTATGTCTTGCCTGCCTTCCTCCAAAAACTGGGTTCTATCGAGTTTGTAGCAAAGTTTTGAGTCTTGCCTACGATCAAGCGGGAGGATTGGAAAGGGGTTCATGCTGTTCCTAATCACGGCAGCATCCGAAAACCAAAGCAAAATGAGTGTAAAAGTAACCTATTCAATACACCGCTAAATATTTTTGTAATTGCGTCTTCAAGTATGTTGGTTTTCATAAGCTGGCAACCTGTCTGTACTATGATTCCAAAAATATTCATGCAACGTTTCAAGTAAGTATCGTGCATCGACTTGAGATAATCAACCTGACCAATTAATGCCAATAAATCCATAGGAACATTAACAATAGATAATATTAAACGGGTAATAATATGTAACATAATAATTCTATGTGTTACATGTTAAGTAATTTATTCAATTTTGACCCGTATGAGCAACAGTTACATTTTGATACACAAAATTTCGATACATGTTTCTATAATGATAACAATCTTCAGCAGGGCTTGCACATTATTATCTATGTGCCGACTGGTAGTAATGATAAAAACATATATAATTCATTAAGATGTCGTAATATTAATGAATTGTATATTAGGTCACCGATTTTTTGATTTGTCTGGTATGTTTTTTGCTCAGTGCAAGCTGAAACTTATAAATCACTCTCCTAAACATCATAGAGGACTGTTATAGACATGCCTAAATCATTTTCTAAAAAAATTCTCGCAACTGCAGTAGCCGGCACTTTAGTGATGGGATCTGCGGTCTTTGTTGACGCTGACGCAACAATTTATGGTGGCGGTGGCTTGGTAGCGAGTCTGACACAAACTTTGGGTCTTGGATCTGCGGTGACGGCCGAGGGTACCAACGGAAATATTGCGAGCGGTACAGGTTCAAGTGCGGGTTCGCAGGATACTGCTGTCGGTGTCAATTCCAGCTCAACCGGCATCAATTCCGTGGCTTTGGGTAATAGTAGCAGTGATGGTGGTCAGTCTAACGTGGTGTCAGTTGGTAACGCTACTACGCAACGCAAGATCATAAATGTCGCACCGGGAACATTGAGCAGCACCAGTACAGATGCCGTGAATGGTAGTCAGCTTTACCAAACAAATCAGAATGTCGCATCAAATACCAGCAACATTTCCAAAAATACCAGCAATATCTCCAAAAATACCAGTAATATTTCCAGTTTGCAGACGGCGGTGAGTAATATCACCAGTAGTACCTCCTACGCCGATGTGAGTGCAATCAAAAAGCAGCAGCAGACGGATATTTCCAGCATCGCCAGCAATACCAGCAATATTGGCAATCTCCAAAAGCAGCAAGCGACCAACACCTCAAATATCGCCAGCAATACGAGCAACATTGCGGGCAACACCAGTAACATCAGTAATCTGCAGAGTCAGCAGACCACGGATGTCAGTAACATCAGCAATCTCCAAAAGCAGCAAGCGACCAATACCACGAATATCGCTGGCAATACGAGTAACATTGCGGGCAACACCAGCAACATCAGTAATCTGCAGAGTCAGCAGACCACGGATGTCAGCAACATCAGCAACCTTCAGAAGCAGCAAGGGACCAATACCACCAATATTTCTAATTTGCAGACGGCGGTGAGTAATCTCACGAGCAGTACTTCTTACGCCGATGTGAGTGCAATCAAAAAGCAGCAGCAGACGGATATTTCCAACATCGCCAGCAACACCAGCAATATCGGCAATCTCCAGAAGCAGCAGGCGACCAATACCACCAACATCGCCAGCAACACCAGCAATATCGGCAATCTCCAGAAGCAGCAAGCAACCAACACGACCAACATTGCTGGTAATACGAGCAACATCAGCAATTTGCAGGGTCAGCAGACCACGGATGTCAGCAACATCAGCAATCTCCAGAAGCAGCAGGCGACCAATACGACCAACATTGCTGGTAATACGAGCAACATCAGCAATTTGCAGGGTCAGCAGACCACGGATGTCAGCAACATCAGCAATCTCCAGAAGCAGCAGGCGACCA
>JBAYRF010000038.1:0-6816 GCA_041676785.1 Acidithiobacillus sp.
GCATTCATGGAGAGAAAAATATGCACATCCGTCCCCGAAACCGCCGCCACCGAGGCTGCCATCGCCGCAAACTGCAATTTCTCCCGATCACCACTTAAACATATGACGTACATGCCTGACATGGAAACTCCCTCTGTAATGACTTGGCAGAATGATTAGCAGTAATTATGCCAGAGCAAATAGAGAGATTCTGGTAGGGTCTAACTGGTTTATATGAATAATTTATTATTACATCATAAAATTATAAAAAACTAATTTATAATATCCTCTATAATACGATTTTTATGTTCATGTCATGTCATGTCATGATGTGTCATGACATGACATTTTTACGCGCATGATGCAGGATTTTCATAAATAAATATAATGGTTGCCGGGCGATAAGATTTTTCTTGCATCCAGAGCGGCGCATGATGCGTATTATGTAAAAATGAGATTAATTTCAAGTCGTAATAAAGAATATGCTAGCCAAGCAGCTGCCGAGGTCACTATGGATATGCAAAATCGCCAACCCTCTAAGTCATCCGAAAAGATTCTATCGGAAAAAACAACGGCTCCACCGGGTCTGGATGTGCACAGTGTATTAAATATACAGCAGAACCCTATGGTTTTGATTGATGCCCATTACCGGATTGTCGCAGCTAATCAAGCATATCAGGAGGCCTATGGCGTTCACGCCGATGAGGTGGTCGGTCGCTGTTGCCATGAAATATCTCACCATTCTCCGATGCCTTGTCATATGCGGGGCGAAGATTGTCCGCATCAAGCCGTATTTACCACCGGTGAGGCCCATGAAGTACGGCATATTCATTATGACCATCAGAATCATGCCGAACATGTGCGAATTCGTGGGCATGCCATTAAAGATCAAGACGGTAACACTTATTTAGGTGAAGAAATTATTCGTCTGCCCCATGAAGATGACGCAATAACCTGTGGTGAAATGCGTATGGTGGGTCGCTCCCCGGCTTTTTTGAAGTGTTTACATCATATTGAAATGGCGGGTCGCACGGATGCCAGTATTCTGCTTTATGGCGAAAGCGGGGTGGGTAAAGAACTGGCAGCCAGTGCGCTGCATCAGTTCTCGGCACGGGCAGCGGGGCCGCTGATTACGGTAGACTGTGCCTCGCTGCCGGAAACGCTGTTCGAAAGTGAAATGCTTGGCCACGAAAGGGGGGCGTTTACGGGATGTCTCGGACGCAAGCGCGGTTTATATGAAATGGCCCATGGCGGAACGCTGTTTCTCGATGAAGTCGGAGAATTACCCTTGAGTATGCAGGCCAAGTTGTTACGGGTTCTGGAGACGGGTACTTTTCGCCGATTGGGAGGCGCTGAAACTTTACATGCGGATGTGCGCGTGGTGGCTGCCACCAACCGTAATCTACTGGAAATGGCCAGTCAAAGGTATTTTCGGGAAGACTTGTACTATCGACTGGCGGCGATCACCATCGAGCTCCCCCCCCTGCGCGATCGTCGCGACGATATTGCGGGAATCGCAGCGGTATTGCTAGGACGTATCGGCAAAAGCTGGGGTGGTCAATGGACTTTGTCGAAAGAGGCGGAACTTCGGCTTTGTGCGTATGATTTCCCAGGAAATGTGCGAGAGCTGCGCAATATGCTACAAAAAGCGGCGGCTTTGGCCGACGGTCCCATTATTGAGTCGCGGCATTTGGAGTTTGCTATTTCCCAACCGCTGTCGTCGCTTGCAGCGGTTTCAAATAGCGGGTTTGCTCCGTCCATAAAGCCGGTGCGAGGAAGTGTGCAGCCCGAGAATCTTGTCGATTTGTTGCAGCAGTATCAGGGTAATCGGCGGCGCGTCGCCGATGCGCTGGGTGTGAGCGAGCGCACGGTATACCGTTGGTTGCAGCGAGTCAGTTTTGATTGACTGGTTTGCGCAGGTTAAGCCTTCGTGAAATCCCGATGGCGGGTTACAATCCGCTGGATATGATCGGGAGAAAAACCATGACTGCATCCAAAGAGCATTTGATTATTTTCGATACCACCTTGCGTGACGGCGAGCAATCTCCTGGGGCGGCCATGACCCGCGATGAAAAAGTACGCATCGCCAAGGCCCTCGAACGTTTACGCGTAGACGTCATTGAAGCTGGTTTTCCGGTCGCCAGTCTCGGCGATTTCGCAGCAGTTCAGGCCATTGCGCAAACGGTACGCGAAAGTCGCATCTGCGGACTGGCCAGAGCCCGGGACGAAGACATTCTCCGCGCCGGTGAAGCCCTCAAAGGGGCTAATGCTGCGCGTATTCACACTTTTATTGCGACAAGCCCCGTTCATATGCAGGCTAAGTTGCGCATGACGCCCGATGCGGTGCTAGAGCGTGCGGTGGCAGCGGTGAAGCTGGCACGCCAACACTGCGATGACGTGGAATTTTCGCCCGAGGATGCAGGGCGTTCCGAAGAAGATTTTCTTTGCCGGGTCATTGAGGCGGTGATCAAGGCGGGGGCGCGGACCATCAATATTCCCGACACCGTAGGATACAATCTCCCCGATCGTTTCGGTCAGTTGATTGCGAATCTGCGGAATCGGATTCCCAATGCGGACCAAGCCATATTTTCCGTCCACTGTCACAATGATCTAGGTTTGGCGGTGGCTAACTCCCTGTCGGCGGTGCAACACGGGGCCCGACAAGTGGAATGCACCATCAATGGTCTGGGGGAAAGAGCGGGCAACGCGGCGCTTGAAGAAATCGTTATGGCGGTGCGGACTCGCGCCGATGTTTTTGCTTGTGACAGCCGCATTGATACCAGCCAAATCGTGGCGACCAGTAAGCTAGTATCTACCATCACCGGTTTTCCAGTGCAGCCCAATAAGGCTATTGTGGGCGCCAATGCGTTTGCGCATGAGTCGGGTATTCATCAGGATGGAGTGCTCAAACATCGTGAAACCTACGAAATCATGCGTGCCGAGGACGTCGGCTGGTCGGCTAATCGCATGACCCTCGGTAAACTCTCGGGACGCGCAGCGGTACGCGCACGTCTGGAGGCGTTGGGGATTCGTTTGGAGAAAGATACGCTGGATCAGGTTTTTGCCCGGTTCAAAGATTTGGCTGATCGTAAGGCGGAAATATTTGACGAAGACCTGCAGGCTTTGGTCAATGAAGACTTACAGGAGGAGCAAGCCGATCATTATCGGTTAGGTTATCTTCGGGTTTGTTCGGAAATGGGCACGCACCCAGAGGCGACGGTAGAAGTCTGGGTGGATGGCGTAGCCAAGACGGCGACTGTGCAGGCGGGTGGGCCTGTCGACGCGGCTTTTCAGGCGATAGAAAGTATTGTCCGCAGTGCGGCGAAGCTTCAACTGTACTCGGTGAATGCGATCACCACCGGTACTGATGCTCAGGGAGAAGTGACGGTGCGCCTGCAGGATCATGCGGGACGGGCAGTGAACGGGCAAGGAGCGGATACGGACATCGTCGTTGCCAGCGCTCGTGCCTATATCTCGGCGCTGAATCGTCTGCATGTGCCCGCAGGAGAGCACCCGCAACTGTGATCCCGATCGGCACAGGGTCGCTCGATTTCGAATGATCCATACGCATCGGGCTTAAGGAGAGAGATGGAGAAAGTTTCGGAGTTGGGTTTTTGGCAAAGAATGGCGGAGACTCAGGGCGAAATCCTGCTGTTCTTCAGTTCTGCGGGTTGTCATTCCTGCCGGATTTGGCGCCACTTGCTGCAAGATTTGGAGACATCTCGGCAACACCTGCAAGTATGGGAAATTGATGCGGGTATTGATATGGGTATTACTCAGGAGTTTGCGGTATATCATCTACCCGCTTTGTTTCTCTTTCATAACGGGCAATATCAGCGGCCCGTTCAGGTGGAAGCCAGAGTACACGCGCTGGATCGCTGGTTGGACGCCCATGCGCAGCTGCCGCCCGAAGAAATGCCGTGATGAGAACCGGGCAGAAGCCGTGGCGTGCGGATGGGTGGCACCCATTGGCGCGGTCAGCGCCTTCGCCCTATTATGATCAGCGCCCCGTTGGCACGACCGTGGATCTCTTGGTTGTTCACGCCATCAGCCTGCCCCCCGAGCAGTTTGGAAGCGGGGAGGTCCCCCGATTTTTTATGGGTTGCTTGGATTTTGAAAGGGACCCTTACTATGAACACTTGCGTAATCTTCGGGTTTCCGCCCACTTTTTTATAGAGCGTGACGGCAACCTCTGGCAGCATGTGGGCGTGTGGGATCGTGCTTGGCATGCGGGGATTTCTGTATGGCAGGGGCGACCTGCGTGTAATGACTACAGCATTGGTGTGGAATTAGAGGGTAGCGCCACAGTGCCGTTTACGCCTGCACAATATCAGTGTCTTGCGGTGCTTACGGCGGACTTGCAGCAGCTTTTCCCCGAGATCACCGCCGAACGTATTGTTGGGCACTCTGATATTGCTCCGGGGCGGAAATGGGATCCTGGTCCCTTTTTTTCCTGGGAAAACTTTGCAAAGGTGTGTGCATATGTCCGAAAATAGATCAGCCCCCAAACGCGATTGGCGTCGCGGTTGGTTGGGGCCATTTGTGGTGTTTGTATTGCTGGTGTTGGTGACCTTGTGGTGGCTTGGGGTATTTAACAGTCCTCGGATCATAGAGGAAACTGGGGTGGCACACCCGTATGTGTACCAAAATTTTCAGGGTACCTACCGCGACATGTTGCGAGTTCGCGAGAAGTTGTTTAAACGCGCTCCTCTACCGTTACAGGATCAGCGCAGAATTACGGTGTTGGAGAAAGAAGTGGGCCGTGGCTCTGAATCGCAAGTGACGGCACGTCTCGGCTATATGGTGAGCCCCGGTATGCCTGCGCCAAGCGGCTGGTCTAGCGGGGAATGGCCAGCGCAGCAGGTAGTAAAGGTGACCGTCCTTGCTAATCCTGCTATTGCTTCATGGAAAGCCTATGGTGCGCTTTCGGATTGGGGGAAGGCCCGTGGAATTTCGCTCCACTATCCCGTATTTGAATTACTTGGTCCGGGTAACCATTACGCGCTCTGGATGCCCTTATCTACGGCATTATCGGCTTCCTGATCGGGTTCAGCTTTCCCGTAAAATTTAACCCCTCGGAGGATCTTTTCGCGGCCTTGGCTGATGCGATGGAGATTGGTGTCGCGCAGGGAGTATACGCAGCCGCAATACTCCTGCTGGTAAAAGGTTTCTTTTTTAGCAATTTCAATCATGCGGGCGCTGCCACCACCCTTGCGCCAGTTATAGTCCCAGTATTGCAATCCTTCATGGCGGGCTGCTGCTCGGGCACCGCAGCCATTGATTTGATCCATGTCTTTCCAGCGAGATATGCCCAGTGTGCTGGTAAATACGCTAAAGCCGTGTTCTACCGCATATAGTGCCGAACGTTCAAAGCGCATGTCAAAACAAGCTGTGCAACGTTCGCCTCGTTCTGGCGCCCATTCCAGTCCCTTGACCCGAGCAAACCAGTGGTCTTTATCATAATCAAGATCTATGAAAGGCACGCCAAGGGCTTGGGCGTAACGAATATTTTCTTCTTTGCGTAACGTGTATTCTGCCTCGGGGTGAATATTGGGGTTGTAAAACAATACGGTAAACTCAATTCCGGCATTGCGAATATCATCCATGATGGGCCCGGCGCAGGGGGCGCAACAGGAATGGAGTAAAATACGGTGGCTACCATCGGGAGTTTGCAATGGGGGCGGCGCTTTTTTGGGCATGCGTGTTTCCTGACAAAGAGTTATGCTGCCCGGAAGCATACCGCCATGTGCTGAATTTGCCAAAAAAGGAGAGCACCATGTCCAGCGATTTGCACAAGGGTCAATGCCAAGCCTGTGCCAACGGTATTCACATTCTGACGGAAGAGGTAATTACTTCTCGTTTGTTGGAGATACCCGGATGGCGGGTGGAGGCCAGTGCCTTGCTCCGCGATTTTCATTTTAAAAATTTCTACGAAACCATGGCCTTCGTAAATGCAGTGGCGTGGGTTGCAGATCGTGAAAATCATCATCCCGATATGGAAGTAGGATATAACCACTGTCTATTGCGCTACAGTACGCATGCAGTGGGTGGTATCACCGAAAATGATTTCATTTGTGCCCAGCAAGTGAATGGTCTTTTGCAGTGAGTCTGCGGTTAAGACGCTATGCTGTCTTGAAATTTTTTTAAACAAATGGAGATGGGAGCGGTCTTTTAGCGTCTTGCTCCCATCGTTTCCAATGCACTCTGATTGATCAGGGTTTTCTGAGGTTCAGGCGTTTTGAACTGGGCGCAGCAAAGGCCGCATTCCCTCGCGAACCTGGCGCTGAATGAAGGCCACACGGCCGGGCTCGCGCTTATCGAGATCGGCGGCACACTGGGAATCAGTTAGCGCAGCAGCACTGAGCATGACTTCCAGTTCACAGGTATCAACCTTGGGGGTCGTTAATGCGGCGGGCGCCACATTCATCTGATCGCCTACCTGCCAGAACATGCGTGCATTCCACATACGCAAACGCACATTGGGGTTTTGGAAAAGTTCTACGCAACGGGTATTGAGAGCTTTGGGGTCCACGGTCATCCTCCTGTCTAAACCGATATATTCATCGCCTGATTTGGCGAGCGTGCTTAAGCATACTCGAAAAATGCCCTAGAGGGGGAGGCTTTTAGGGATTCAAGTATTCCATGCCCGGATAGATTCTGCCATAAAAAAACCCCGCACGCGGCGGGGTCTTGTAACGCACACTCCAGTTTAAACTTAAGCGCCCGCTTTCATGTTGATATTTTGGTTAGTGGCGAGTTCGGGGTTGTAGAGGTATTCCACATTACCCTGTTCCACCTGTTTGAGGTATTCCTGGAAGTCGGCTTTGGCCTTGTCCC
>JBAYRF010000039.1:0-5899 GCA_041676785.1 Acidithiobacillus sp.
GGCTTCAAACAAAAAATGCCGAAAAGGGGAAATATCCAAATGCTTCCAGATCGCTTTCATATCCAGTTCGCTCATCAACTGAAACGTCACAAAAGAAGCAAGAAAAATGTGCAACCACTTCACACTCTGGGGCCAAGGCGAACCGTGGCCGGTCAGATGACTATCATTCATAAAAAACCCTTAGCGGTTATTAGGACTCTGCGAATAATAAGATAATGCGTCCACAGAAAATACTACTATTAAACTATATGCGACGTTGGAAAACGGATGGCGGGTACGAATGAATCATCATTACTGTCCACTTTGTTATGCAGAGATTCCCATTGGGGCGATCATTTGTCCAGACTGTGGGCGGGACATTGAAGACTGGGAGCGCCACACGCCCTATTACGACCGCTTAATCTGGGCGCTCAAAAATCCCCATTCCGAAGTCCGGATGGGCGCTATCCTGAGCCTGCAAAATCATGGTCGTGAGGCTGCGGCAGGGCCACTGGCAGAATGCGCCATGGGCTGGCCGACGGACGTCGTACAGGGGATGGCGGTAGTCGCCGCCATCGCTAAATTACCAGAGAGCGTCGAAAAAACAGCCGCCTTACGACAATTACAACAACACAAAGCACATGCCATACGCGTAGCCGCAGAAGAACTGTTGACCATGCCTGATCCGATTTGAACCGGAACAAACTATCCCAGCACATTATCAGTACCCAGCTGGATCTCCAAAGCAATCCCGTAGTTTTCCTTTTTTTGTGATGCAAGCCAAAAACAGGTTTAGTTTTCGAGTAGCGCCATCAGACGCCCAATGGCGTCATCCATCACCACTTGCGGGACGCGCTCTATCTTTTGGGCTTTTCGTGCGGCTAAATCGAGTATTCTTATTTTGTTGATGAGGGCAACTCCCTGCGTTTTGCAGCCAGTTCCCGTCAAACTCACCGCAAATCCGGCATAGCGCGAAAAGTCGCCGCCTTGCGTAATGGGCGCTACCAACACGTCGCCGAGTTCGTTGAACGCCTTAGAAGTAAGAACCAGCGCAGGTCTGGTGCCTTTTTGTTCATGCCCCATAGCCGGATCAAGCGGCACATTCACGACATCACCACGGTCAAACACTACCACACTTCCTGCCCAACCGGTTTCGCCACATTCCATAACGCCAGGTCTGCGGGCTGCGGAGCTTTTGCATCACACTGTGCAATGAGATCAGCCAAGACATACTTGCGCTTGCGAGCCAGGACAATTTTCTGATCTTCTGTCGTATCCAGCGTCATGATCTGTCCAGCGGATAAACGAAGGTCCTTGAGAACCGGCGGCGGAATTACCGCTACGGTGCTGTTCCCATATTTTCTCAGTACGACTTCCATAATAGCTACCCATTTCCTGTGGATAATATGAATTCATGCTACAATCGTGCGGGATAAGCGTCAATCATTGTTGAACAATAGGGAGCTTACAACTTCCAGTGCCTCCAGATCAAATCATGATAGTTTTTGCAAACTATGTGCTCTTTGCTTACCGCGT
Source organism: Acidithiobacillus sp. (assembly GCA_041676785.1). Lineage (GTDB taxonomy): Bacteria > Pseudomonadota > Gammaproteobacteria > Acidithiobacillales > Acidithiobacillaceae > Acidithiobacillus. The sequence goes on from JBAYRF010000039.1 coordinate 1,516, forward strand.
TTCATGATAGAAACGACACCCAATAGCAAGCGGATGCCGGATACTTCAGTATCCGTCTGCAGGAAAATCCACCAAACCACAAAGGGATACCTGCTTATCAGGCATCCCCGTCACCCATGCGCTGCGCGGTCGGTGTGAAATACACCCAAGCCGCAAGAAACAGAAAAGCAATAATATAAATATTGGTGGTACCCAGCACGTCGCCCTTATTGGCGGTACTTCCGGGCAGATAGGGCGCGCCCCAACCTTCCGCAGTGGTCCAGACCCCAAAGCTGTAAGCGATGCCTACGGGAATAATCCAACGAAGACCACGACCAATCAACAGAAAAAAGGCGATGATGCTTTCCATGATGGCGGCAAAATAACCAAACACCAGCGGCCCTACCGCTTTGATCACGACAATAAAAAAAGTGATGTAAGCGGCAATCCAAGCGGGTTCTCCGGGCAGAGATTGCTGTAGATAGGTGACCGCATTGTTCAGGAAATACGGTTGCCATTTCCAGAAGGCATCAAAGGCCCAGAGCAGACCAAACAATACTCTGGCGGTATGCATGGCAGGGGCATATAGGGGCTTATGCGGCGTTCTACGGAGACTCAACCCTTCCCAGCTTCTTGTCCAAATCACATACAGAAAACACAGCGCGTAAATAATCGCAGTACCGGGGTCCGTAGCACCCTGCGTATAGGGTCCACCAAAGCCGCCCACGGTACTCCAGAGCCAGAGATTATAAATAACCCCTACCCCCGCCAAAAAAGGAAGCCCAAGTCCGGTAATCAAAGAAACCGCCAAAATCGCATCCAGAACCACAGTCGCATCAGCCACTAAGTGCGGCCCGATGGCCTGCACCAGATTCGCCATCCAATGACCATAGGCGGCAATCCAGGCGGGTTGTCCGCTCACCCAGTCGGCGCTGAAGGTGCTCAGAAAATGACTCGCATAGGCCGGATTAAATTGTAGCCAAGTATTAATCAGCCAGATCACCCCGAAAAGGATGCGTATACTGCCAAACGCCTGCCTGCGAGTATGCTCCGTGGACGCAATAGTTTTCATGGAAGCTCCAAATATTTCATCAATAAGGCCCGCATTCTTCAGTAAATCCCAAGAAAGGTCAAAATTTCAACCAAACTCCGGTATATCAGCTAATAATAATTGACCTAAAATGCCTGACGTTAATCATCACTCAGGCATGTTCCGGTAGTTTTCTTTGTGAATTAAACCAAGCCGCATAAAGCATCGGAGCTAACCACAAGGTCATTATGGTATCCAGAGTAAGTCCCCCCATTACCGCAATAGCCAAAGCTTGCAACAAACCGGCAGACCCTCTACCAACATTGCATTTTAGCGGCTAGTATAAAAGCTTGACTTGCACCGCAGAGATCTTATGTTCCTCAATCACACCCTAAACCGTCCCGGCATTCAGGCGGCACTCCTTTCCGCTCTGCTTTTTGGTGCGAGCACTCCGCTGGCCAAAATCCTTTTGACCTCGGTCAGCCCGTGGATGTTGGCTGCCCTACTGTACCTCGGTTCCGGACTGGGACTATCCCTGTATCGGATACTGCGCCGTAGTCAGCGCGTCCGACTTACCCGCCACGACACTTTTTGGTTTGCCGCCTCCGTACTCGCGGGCGGCATTATTGCCCCAGTATTGTTCATGATGGGTTTACGCGAAGCTGTTGCGGCCAATGCGTCCTTACTACTGAACGCCGAGTCGGTATTCACAACCTTGCTCGCGTGGTGGGTATTTAAGGAAAACTTCGATCGCCGCATTGCTTGGGGCATGGCCGCCATTATCTTAGGAATGTTGCTACTCAGTTGGCCGACAACGGGTCAGCTACAAATAACCTACAGGCAGTTCTGGCCCTCCTTAGCGATTATTGGCGCCTGCTTCGCCTGGGGCATAGACAATAATCTCACCCGTAAAATATCACTGAACGATACCAGTTGGATTGCCGCAAACAAAGGCTGGGTAGCGGGTAGCGTCAACCTCGGACTCGCCCTATTAGCTGGCGAAACTCTGCCCGCGCTTCCAGACATGGGCGCTGCCCTGTTGCTCGGATTTTTAGCCTATGGAGTCAGTCTCGCCCTGTTTGTAGTCGGGCTACGTCACCTCGGCAGCGCCCGCACCGGCGCCTATTTTTCGAGCGCGCCCTTTGTAGGCGCAGTACTGAGCTTATTACTGGGCGCACCCTTTACTCTCGGACTGGGAATTGCCGCGCTCCTCATGGGTTGGGGCATCTGGATGCATCTCAGCGAAACCCACGCGCATGAGCATCATCATGAAGCCCTAGAACACGATCATCTCCACACCCACGATGCGCATCACCAGCACCCGCATGCGGTTCCGGTCATGCCAGGAACCCGTCACCGTCATCTGCACCAGCATGAACCGTTAACACATAGTCATCCACATACACCCGATATGCATCATTTACACCGCCACTAACGGCGCAGATTCTTCGTCAGCATGGGGCTCCGACTGGTCGTATTGCATGCTAACTTTCATGCCCGGATGCCAACGCGCAGGGATAAGCGGGGTCACCCGTTTCCACCTGCAAAGTGGGATGGCCAATATGAAAATGATCCCGTAATTCATCACTAATTCGTCCCAGAAAGGCATCCCCCGGATAACCACTAGGCATGACAAGGTGCGCAGTCAGGGCGGTTTCCGTGGTGCTCATCGCCCAGATGTGCAGGTCATGCACCGCAATGACGTTGGGTAATGCGGTCAGATAAGCGTGTACTTTTTGCGTATTGATCCCATCGGGTACGCCATGCAAAGCGAGTTGCGTGGACTCTCGCAACAATCCCCAGGTGGCGATCACAATAATGACACTAATGAGCAGGCTCACCGTGGAATCCAGCCAAAACCAATGGGTGTAAAGCATCACGATCCCAGCTATGACCACCCCCAACGAAATCACTGCGTCACTGGCCATGTGCAAAAAAGCAGCTCGGATATTGAGATCACCTTTGCGACCCGCCATAAAGAGCAGTGCTGTTCCCGTGTTGATGAGCACCCCAAAAGACGCGACGCCAATCACCACCAGACTGTCCACCGCCGTCGGATGCAACAGACGCTGAATGGCTTCCCAAGCGATTCCACCGGTTACAATCAATAAAAACATCGCATTAGCCAATGCAGCGAGGATCGACGAGCTCCGCAATCCATAAGTGAAATGGAGTGAGGCCGGACGACGAGATAAAACGGTGGCCCCCCAAGCCATCAGCATGGCCAATACATCGCTGAGGTTATGCCCCGCATCGGCGAGTAAGGCCAAGGAATGGCCCATAATTCCGAATATCGCCTCAACAACGACAAAGCTCAGATTGAGTGCCACTCCCCACGCAAAAACTTGGCCATAATGACTCGGGCCATGCACATGACCATGCGCTTGATGAGGATCATGACCATGATCGTCATGATGATGGTGTGGGTGAGTCATCATGCATCCTTTGGTTTGACACGCTGCAGAATGTATTCAATAGAGACTATCTCTTCGCACTAATGCGGTGAACCACCACGACGTCGCTGACCACGACGACTTCGAATCTGCCAAAGCGTCAGGATCAGTCCTGCAATCACATAGGAAATAACCGCAAGAAACAACACCAGCGGCGGATGCACGGCAATCAAAGCCACGGCCAACACCACCAAAATGGCCAAAGCAAAGGGCACCCTGCCGTGCAGATCAAAATCTTTAAAACTCCGAAAACGGACATTGCTGACCATGAGCAAACCCAGCGCATAGACGAGCCCCAGAGCCAGATATTCACTGATTTGCGTCAACCACGGATAGCCTTCACCCACCGCCACCCAGACTAGGCTGGCCAAAACCGCTGCCGCCGTAGGAATCGGTAGGCCCTGAAAATAGCGCTTGGAAGCACTGTGTACTTGGGTATTGAAACGTGCCAAACGCAAAGCCCCGCAAGCGGTATACACAAAAGCGCCCAACCAGCCAAATTTACCGAAGTCCTGCAAACCCCACAAAAATACCAAAAGTGCCGGCGCAATTCCAAAAGCAATCACGTCCGCAAGGGAATCATATTCGGCACCAAAAGCACTCTCGGTATGCGTCATCCGCGCGACCCGTCCGTCCAATCCATCCAAAATCATCGCAATGAAAATGACCACAGCGGCCACCCGAAAATGCCCATGAATCGATGCGACTATGGAATAAAAACCGGCAAATAAACTAGCCGTGGTAAACAGGTTGGGCAAAACGTAAACCCCTCGGCGGGGATAACGAGGATTCATCAGATAGATGTCTCCAGAGTGGCAATACACTGGGCACCGGAACGCACGCGCTCGCCAATAGTGACCAAGGGCCGAGCCTCCAGCGGCAAATACGTATCCACCCGCGAACCGAAGCGGATGAAGCCAAA
>JBAYRF010000040.1:0-5119 GCA_041676785.1 Acidithiobacillus sp.
CCGCTACAATTTTGAACTGGCACCCGTAGCCGATCTTTTTCAGCGTTTTGATCGCGCCGAAGAAGATTGTCGAACACTCCTAAAGGCCAAACTGCCCTTGCCAGCTTACGAGCGGGTTCTCGACTGCTCACATACCTTCAACCTCCTAGACGCTCGCCATGCCATTGGGGTTAACGAACGTGCCCGCTTCATCGGCAGGGTTCGGGGACTGGCTAAAGGCGTTGCAGAAATTTATGCAGAAGCCCGTGCGGAACTGGGTTATCCCTTGCTGCGGAGTGATAATGACCACTGTTGAAGATTGCTTACTGGAAATTGGCTGTGAAGAATTACCGGCTCGAGAGCAGCGACCCTTACAAGAAGCTGCGGTTATGCAAGCTGCGCGGCTTCTTGAGGAATCTGGCCTGAATTTTGGTGAAATCACAACCTATGTAACACCACGCCGATTGGCACTGTGGATCAAAGATCTAGCGCTGCAAAGTCAACCTCAGGAATCTCTCCGCCGAGGCCCCCCCCTGCAACGTGCGCGTGACGCTCAAGGGCAAGTCACCGCTGCTGCAGAGGGCTTTGCACGCTCCTGTGGCGTGTCTTTTGAGGAACTGGAAACCCTAGAAACTGACAAAGGTCCAATCCTCATCTGGCGACAAGTCACTGCGCCGCGTAGCAGCCACATTTTGCTTCCCGAAATTGCCAGCCAGATCATCGCAGCACTACCCCTGCGTAAAAGTATGCACTGGGCGGCTCGCTCCGATAGCTTCTTGCGTCCGGTCCGTTGGTTACTGCTGCGTCAGGGACAAACCACCATCCAGTGGCAGGCTTTCGGCTTGGAAGCTGGAGGAATCAGCTTTGGGCACCGGGTACATCATCCCCAAACCATCCAGTTCGACAAGCCCGCTGATTACGCAGCCGCTCTGCGACAAGGGCAGGTCATGGCTGACTTTGCCGAGCGCCAAAAGCACATTGCTGACAAAATAAACGCCGTGGTCAAAGATCTCAACGCCACTCCTATTTTACCGGCTGCGCTTCTGGAGGAAATCACCGGTCTCAATGAATGGCCCGTGATACTAGAAGGGGGCTTCGCGGAAGACTACCTTCGGGTGCCCGAAGAAGTACTAATTACGGTGATGATGCAGCACCAGCGTTACGTTCCGCTGCGCGGGAACAACGGCAAGCTAGTTCCCAGATATCTTTTTGCTGCCAATTTGCAGAGTCAGGATACTCGCATTGTCATCAACGGCAATAATCGTGTCCTGCGTGCTCGCCTCGCCGATGCCGCATTTTTCTGGGATCAAGACCGCCAATCCCCCCTAGAAGAACGCCGTAATGCACTCAGCAAGGTCTTGTTTCAAGAGGGTCTGGGCAGCATTCTCGACAAGAGCAATCGTCTGCAGACACTCACTTCCGCGTTGGCGGACACCTTCGGGGTTGCTGTGGCCGATGTGCGTCGTGCCGCCCAACTCTGCAAGAGCGACCTCCTCTGTGGAGTTGTGGGCGAGTTTCCCGAACTGCAGGGCATCATGGGCGGGCATTATGCCCTGCACGATGGAGAAAATGCGCAGGTGGCCCATGCCATCTCCCAGCACTACATGCCCAGCGGGCGTGAAGATGACACCCCCACTGAGCCTACCGGTCAATGCCTGGCTATTGCCGACAAGCTGGATACCCTGACCGGTTTTTTTGCTATCGGCAAGGTACCCACCGGCGATCGCGATCCTTTCGCCTTGCGCCGGGCCGCCCTCGGTGTACTACGGATTATTCTTGACGCCAAAATCCATTTGCAACTGGATGAAGCCGTCAGACTCGCCCTGCAAGGTTTTGCGCCTACTATTGGCAACGATACGAGAGCCATAGAAATCGCCGTGCTCGACTTTTTCCAAGAACGGATGCGTGTGTACTTCCGGGAGGAAGGTTTCCGCGCGGACCAAATCCATGCGGTACTCAGTCGTCAACCGTATGAAGCTCTAGATGCCCGGCAGCGTCTTGAAGCCCTCGCACACTTTCAGGCCGAACATAACGCTGCTGATGCCTTGGCCACGCTGATCAAGCGCGTAAACAATCTGCTGCGCAAGGAAACCCCCACAACCGACATGCGGGTGGACGCCAATCTGTTGGTTGATCCGGCTGAACGAGCGCTCTGGGAACATTGGCAAAGCCTCGCGAAACCCGTCACCGAGCATCTGGATCAAAGCCGCTACGCATTGGCCTTGGATCTTCTCGCCAGCCTACGCCCTGCCGTGGATACCTTTTTTGACTCCGTTATGGTTCTTGCCGAAGACCCTGCAATCCGTCAAAACCGTCTTGCTCTGCTATCCAGCCTGCAGGATGCTTTCCTGCGTATAGCCGACTTCGCGCAACTCCAGGGAAACTGATGGCTCAGTGGATTATCCTCGATCGCGACGGCGTCATTAATGAAGACAGCAGCACCTTTATCAAGTCGCCAGCCGAATGGCGTCCCATTCCCGGCAGCCTAGAGGCTATTGCCCGGCTCAATCGCGCAGGTTACCAAGTTGTGGTGGCAACCAATCAATCCGGCGTAGGTCGAGGTCTGTTTGATATTCGTACCCTGACTGCTATTCATCAACGCATGCGTCAAGAGCTAGCCGCCGTGGGTGGACGTATTGACGCGATTTTTTTCTGCCCGCATCTGCCGGATAGCGGCTGCACCTGCCGTAAACCTCTGCCGGGGATGTTCCATGAAATTGAAGAACGCCTGCAGATTTCACTGGAGCAGGTTCCCGCGATTGGCGATAGTATGCGAGATCTCATCGCTGCGCGCGCCGCCGGTGCAAAGCCAGTACTCGTACTCACGGGCAAAGGTCAGACAACGCGCGTGGAAGCCGAAGCGGCTGGTATAACGATTTTTGCGGACCTTGCGGCGGCTACGCAGAGTATACTCGGCGCCACATGATCCGCAGCCTGCGCAGTGCCATTTTTTATATCGGCTTCACGCTATGGACGCTGGTTTGGGCGTTTTTTACCCTGCTTACGATCCCCCTGCCGCTGTCGGCCCGCGTCTGGTCAAGCCGGCTTTGGGCGCGGACTGCGGTGCAGTGGCTACGCGTAAGCTGTGGCATACGTCCCCATTTTTCAGGTCTTGAAAACATTCCCGATACGCCTTGCGTCATTATTGCCAACCATCAGTCAGCACTCGAAACTTTATTACTCTGGTGTATTTTCCCGCGACTTTCCTATGTACTCAAACAAGAACTTTTTCGGATTCCGATTATTGGCTGGGGTCTGCGCCTGTCTTGGCCCATTGGCATAGACCGTGATGCGGGTCGGCAAGCCCTCGTCCAAGTGATGGAAGAAGGTAAACTGCGCCTTGCGGCGGGTTTTCATGTGGTGATTTTTCCAGAAGGCACCCGCTATCCCTGCGGTGAGGTGGGCTCCTTTAGTAGCACTGCCGCCGGCCTCGCCATCCGGGCTGAAGTGCCGCTCCTACCCATTGCCGTCAACAGTGGCTGTTTCTGGCCTCGCAACGACTGGCGCAAGCGTCCAGGCCAAGTAGAACTGCGGGTCGGCCCAGCCTTGGCGCCGACGGGCAAGACTTCCACCTTAAATCAGCAAGCAGAAACTTGGATTCGCGAAAATATCAATGAGATGCCAACCTATTCCGTAAGGCAGTGACTATAAGACCGGCAATATTAACGCCGCTGCTGGCCTCAATACCTTCCAGACTGGGCACCGGATTCACCTCCAGAACCAATGGATTTCCCTGCTGGTCCGGCATTAAATCCACCCCCGCAAAGCCCAACCCCAAAGCCAAGGCGGACTGCCGAGCGACTTCTGCCCAATGCGCCGGCAATTCCGCTAGCATCAGCGCATGGCCACCGCAGTGGAGATTACTGCGAAAGTCCCCTTCTGAGGCCCGCCGACGCATCGCGGCGATCACCTCTCCGTAAAGAACAAGCACTCTGATGTCTTCCCCGCCAGACAAAAAACCTTGAACCATAGCTTCATGCTGCAATTGCATAAAAGAATCCAGCATACCGCGTGCGGCCGTCACGGTCTCGGCCATACTGACGCCCAGCCCCTGAGAACCACTCAGTAATTTATGAATCAGCGGCGTACCAACCAAACTCACGGCTTGGTCGCGCTGCGCCATCTCCGTAAAATATACCGTGTGGGGCACAGCAATCCCGGCAGCGACCAAGACCTGCAACGAGGCGAACTTATCGCGAGCCAGCTCTAAAGCCTCAGCAGCATTCAAACAAACAGTGCCTGCGCCCGCAAAATAACGCAGCAATCTCGCGCCGAGACGCGTAATAGGCCCCCCTACTCGAGGAATCAGAGCCGCGCAAGGGCTCAGCAATTCACCCTGATAAAATAAACTTGCTTGCGTTCCACTAAGCCTCAGCAGGCAGTGCTCCGGTGCCAGTAATACAGGCTCAAAGCCTTGATCTTCAATCGCTTCGAGCAAGCGCCGTGTGGAATATAAATGGGCAAAGCGGGAAAGCACCCCGATGCGTAACGGTCTCCTACTCAAGGCAAATTTTCACGAAAAGTCAGCAAAGGAAGCTCTCCATGCGCGATGGAACGCTCAATGAATCCTGCTCGACCCGGTTTGAGTTGTTCCAAGATACTCCTCGCCGTAGAATCTTCTCCGCTAATTGCCGCAAACAAAACTTCAAGTTCCAACGGATCTACGCGCAACCTGCCAAAGGGATCATCCGCACTCGCAGGACGCCAGAATAAATTGGGCAACCAGCCTTTTGCGCGTACCGCAGGAGCGAGATAAAGCGCACAGCAGCGGTCACGGAATCCTGCCTCATCGTACATTAACGCCACTTCTTTCATTACGATTCCTTAGATTCTAAAATGCTTCCAAAAAATGCTTCCAAAAAACGCGCTCCAGAGCACCGGCCTTAGTCCGCATCGAACCCTGATCATAAAGCGAATACCTTGGCAACGGAATTATTGTGGAGCATACTGGTCAAGTATATAAACAAGTAATAACGTTTCTTCGCAGTAACTGGCCGCAGGGCCAAGGAGTTCAATCATGAGCGACAACAGCACGCAGCAAGGTGTAGCGGGACACGGCGCATTTTTTCAAGACACCAACTTATCGGCCAACGAAGCGGAAGCGGCCACGGCATGGGTACGTAGTCACGTCGATCGCCGC
>JBAYRF010000041.1:0-4509 GCA_041676785.1 Acidithiobacillus sp.
CTCGAAAAGCTCCCCACCTGGCCCAACAAGCGGCTCCACGAACTCTTGCCGTGGAACTGGAAAAAAACCGCATTACCCTGATTGGCGCCAATCCGTGAGGGTGGGTTGCTTAGACGCTTACACACAAACGTCGCATATTCTCCGGTAGATCGTCGGGACACTCTCCGCATTGCCTGTTGGCGGGAACCGCAAATTCGATTTTTTTGGGATACGGCAAATTCAGATGTGCCATGATCTCCACGAACTCTTCCAGCGTTTTACCGCTCAATCTCGGATTACGTGCTTTTTCTTGGCCCACTGACGACACCTGCCGATGCTGATAATCATGTGCCGGGTACATCAGGGTTTCGTCGGGCAGGCTGAATAACTTATTGTGTATGCTGTGATACAGCATGGTCGCATCTCCATTTTGAAAATCTGTGCGTCCACACCCATCAATCAGTAACGCATCCCCCGTAAAAACCCGCTGCAGACCTCCCATATCCAGAAGATAACTGTGATGCGTATCCGTATGTCCCGGCGTGAACAAGGGCGAAAACGAAATACTGCCCACTTCGAATGTTCGCCCCTCAGCCACCCCAACGTTGGTGCAGGACAGTTGGTCCATAGCTGGGCCGGCAATCTGGCTACCAGTCAGGGAGCTTAGCCTGCGGGCGCTACTGACATGATCGGCATGAATATGGGTCTCCAAGGTAAACGCCAATTGCAGATTCAAAGTTTGGAGCATCTGTAAATCTCGATCCAGCGTTTCTAACACGGGGTCGAGCAGAACCGCTTGACCCGTACGCGGGCAAGCGAAGAGATAGGTATAGGTTGAGGACTCCGCCTCAAAGAGCTGACGAAATATCACGGGCAATCTCCTATTGTGAATGGCGAGGGCGGGTTTCCTGTACTGCAAAAGCAATCCATACACCCGATACCGCAATAATACCGGCAGTGAGCCAGATAGTCGGAAGAATTTCATCACTCCACTGGGCAACCAGCCCGAGAATCAGTCCACCAATGGCATAACCGGTGTCACGCCAGTACCGGTATGTTCCCAGGATTTGTCCTCTTTCCAAGGGTGGTGCAACATCCGACATGGCGGCAATCAGATTGGGATAGAGCAGCGCCATTCCCAGCCCCATCACCGCAGCCGTCACCACCCAGAGCGAAAAATGACTCACCAGCGCGGTTCCTGCGAGTCCTGTCGCTAGGAGGGCAAAACCCATCAATATCGGCGGTCTGCGACCGATACGGTCCGCCAAATGGCCAGTCCAGAACTGACAGAGTCCCCAGACCATCGCATAGATTCCCGTAATCCAACCAATACGGATAACACCCAAACCATGGATACTAAAAAATACGGGGAAAAGTACCCAAACTAAGGTGTCGGCGATTTTATTCGCCACGCCGCCCTGGCACAGCGCCCGATAGGTGGCATCTTTGAAGGAGACTTGCAGAAAGGTTGACCAAGCCCCGTTTTGAGAGGTGCTGTCGGTACTCCCGTCCCGCTGCTGGTTTTGGATATGTTCAGCCTGTACCCAGGCAATGGTGTCTTTTACCCAAAATAGCAGCATCAGGGCCAAGGCAATGACGGCTAAACCAAAAACCAATAATGCCCAACGTGGTCCATATAAAACCGCCAGATAGCCCGTTACTAAGCCTGCCAGTCCGACCGCAATATAGCCTACGGCCTCGTTAATACCGACCGCTAAACCGCGCTGGTGATTCGCCGAGAGATCAATCTGACTGGTGACCGTCATGGTCCAGGTGAAGGCCTGATTAATGCCCAAGAAAACATTGGCGCCAATAATCCACCACCAGTTGGGCGCAAAAAAAATCAGTAATGGAATCGGAATCCCGGCAATCCAGCCGAGCAGGAGTACGCGCTTGCGGCCGATTCGATCAGAAAGGCCGCCCGCCACGAAATTCAGTGTGCCCTTGACGAGGCCAAAAGAGATGACAAAGGAGGCTAGGAAAAGAAATGCATGGCTGTCCACTCCGAAACGGTGGCTCATTGCGGGTAATACATTGCGTTCCATGCCAATGATCAGACCCACAAAAAAAACCTGCGCGGTCTGCAGAAGAAATTGCGCACGGTTAATGCCAATTCCTCGACGATACAATGCGGCCGCTCCGGCGATGGGTGTCATGATTCGCGTTCTGTGCGAATGGGTACCACGTTACTCAGCACCTCGTGATTCTGGGTAGTTAACTGCATCTGGTCTAGGATCAGATCACGCACGATCTCGCAAGTTTCCAGCACTTTGGGGCTGGTCAGCCGATAGTGGCAAAACGTGCCACATTTATCGCAATGCACCAGGCCTCGTGCTTTGAGAATATTCATATGCTGGGAAACATTGGCTTTTGACATCCCTGTTAGCACGGCGAGCTCTCCAGCGTTTTTTTGTCCTTCACCAAGGTAGTGGATAATTTCCAGACGTTTAGGGTGCGCGAGCGCTGCAAACACCTCTGAAAAAAGGGCAAAGCGAACGGTTTCATGGTTCATACGGCTTTCCCAAGATTAAAGGCAACAATACGGGCCATTTCCACCGGTTTCTCAGGAATATGGGCGGTGAGTTCGCGGATAAATGTCTCCCGATCCATGCTCAGATAGGGGTCCCAGCGTTTTTCATAGCCGATCGTGGAAGAAGGCTTGCCGGAGAGTCCGGCTCCGCAAACACTGCCGGCGGCATGTCCTGGAAATATTTCCAGATCATCGGGTAGCTTCAACAGCTTTTGGTGCAAACTCTCATATAATCTTCCTGCCATTTCCTCTGGGGTACCGCCAAGATCTGGGCGACCGACTCCACCCACGAACATCGTGTCACCCGTTAATGCGAACCAAGGCTCTTTACTGCGGCGGATGTCGCTGACTAATAGGCATACACCATCCATGGTATGTCCGGGGGTGTATAATACTTGGGTCAGCACATTACCCGTTTCCAGCACCTCGCCTTCTTTGAGTCCCTGAATCGGAAATTGAACCTGATCCACGTCACTTTCATGCATGCAGTACGGAGCACCCACTTGCGTCGCTAGGACCCGGCCGCCGGATAAATGGTCAGCATGTATATGGGTGTCTATCACGAAGCTGATTTGCACCGCTGCTTTTTGCGCTTCTTCCACAAACCAAGCTTCGTCACCGGCAACCACATCCACAGCGACCGCAAACCCCTTACCTCCGCAACCATAGAAATAAGATAACGTTCCATCGTCGCCACGTCGTTGCTTGAAAAACATGATGCACCTCAATCATTCATTAGTTAATAAATCTCTTAATTAATTTATGAAAAAAATATTCCTTGCGTCAAGAAGGATTTTATCTGCGTGCAGGATAAATTGGTTCGCCGCTAGATGAGCGTTATATGCAGTAAAAAAATGGCCTATTTTCCATGTGGATTATGGAATTACACTTCTGTCTGGTGGAGTGGAGTCTGTAGCGGCGAAACGTTACCCCGAGGTCTGGGGTTGAGGCTCAAGAAAACAGGCACCTAGAAACTTTTTCTAAGTGCATGTTTTATATGGTGCCGTTGAGGGGAATCGAACCTCTGACCTACTGATTACGAATCTCAAAGTCCAGCATTTATGGCGTTTTATCTATCCCCATGTATCTTGACATATCAACTAGTTAGGATGATACTACCTTTACCGACATTCACCGATTTACCGTAAATGTGTTAGCCCGATGTTAGCCCGGCTTACCAGAGTCTCAAGGTCCAAAAGGAACACGCCATGCCTGAAAAGATGCAGTTTACCAAGGCCCGAATAGCGGCACTGGAGCCAGTACCCGGCAAGCGTGTCACCGTTTACGATGAAGCGCAGAAAGGTTTATGCATTCGCGTGACACCAGCCGGAGCTAAGACGTTTTATTGTGTCCGTAGGGTGGCAGGAAAAGTGGAATGGGTACGCATAGGCGATGCCGCTATCGTGACTATTGAAACAGCCAGAACCACAACGGCCAAGATCATCAATGACATTGCCGCAGGAACTAACCCCGCCGAGCAGAAACGGAGCAAAAAGGCAGAGATGACGTTCTCTGACCTGTTTACCGAGTGGTTAAAGGATGGACAGGCCAAGGGAAAAAAGAGCCTAGGCAATGATGAGCGCAACTATCGTTTACACTTGCACACCATCGCTAAAAAGAAACTCTCCGACATTGAGCGCCAGCATATCCGCACCCTACACCGAAAGATCACAACTGGCGCTGGTATCTACCAAGGGAACCGAGTACTAGCCCTTACCCGTGCCGTGTTCAATTTTGGCATCAAAACGCTCGATATTCCGGGACTGACTAACCCTGCAGCCGGGTTGAAAATGAACCGAGAGGAAAGCCGGGATCGTCGGTTACACCCCGATGAGATGCCCCGATTCTTTGAAGCCCTAGCCACAGAAGAAAACCCCGATATGCGGGATTACGTCATGCTCTCTCTGCTGACCGGAGCGCGTCGCGCCAATGTACTGGCGATGGCTTGGACAGAGATCAACCTAGAGCGCAAAACGTGGACCATTCCCGGCTCCAAAGCC
>JBAYRF010000042.1:0-4143 GCA_041676785.1 Acidithiobacillus sp.
GCCGAGTGTCCGCGCCGCGCATGGTTTCAGGCTCCGTTTTATTGAACTCTCAGATCTGATCGGCTTGGTGCGGCAAAGTTCCGCGCGGGAGCGTCATTTCGGGACTTTTTCAGCAACCTGTTAAAACAATAAGTCCAATGTTAGAAACTGACCCTGTGAAGCGTCCAAACACAAAAATTTTATTAGATCACTGGAATGGTGTTTTCGAGGTGGCGGTTGCGAAAGCACATGCCCTAAATGGCAAGGCTCTGTAATGTATGACTCGTCGCTTAAAATGGACAACAATTCCGCTGCGATACATTGGCATCCTTAAGTTCGGCGTTATGTGCTGAACGAATATTTCGCGCACTGAGGCACTTATGCGAGTTGATTATGAGTACATCAGCAAGATCCTTGATGTATTCCTGAATAGTGAACGCACAACCGTGGATTGGAATGATTTTTACCCATTCCACAGCGAATCAGAAGATAGGTTTGTGTTTCATATCGAGATACTGAGAGATAAAGGTCTTGTGTCAGGAGTGCGTGGCTCAGATAACACCTTAGGGATAAATGGGATTCATGGTGAATACTACATCTCTGTAGTGCCTTGGAGACTTACTGCGGATGGTCATGACTTTGCTAGTGCAATCACTAAACCTAGCGTTCTCATCGCAATCAAGAATAAGTTTAAAACAGAAGGAATTGGCGCCGTAATTGAGATAGCAAAGAAAATCGCAGTCAAGCAGGCTGAGAAGTTACTTGATGTTTAGCCTCGCACATGGCGCGGCGCTCCGCTCGACCAAATACCGCTTTGCGGTCGTCGTCGAGTGAGCTCGGCCATCATGCGTAAATGCTCGAAAAATTCACTACTAATCACCTTGCCTGATTACTATCGGGCATTCCAGGTTATGCATGGAATTCTTTTAAACGAAGATTCAGTACCGCATAAGGCGTGCTTGTTCTTTGCAAACGCTGGAGCAGAGATATTAACAAGGCATTTTAAGCAGCCTGCCACGCCTATTGCTGGGGCCGCCTTCTATTTGCTTCATGAAGGTTCAGCCTCAGTCCTTTCATTTGCTGACTTATCCCGAGGTGATGTTGCCTCTCACAATCAGGCATTCCACGCATGGGTGCAATGCGGTGAATGGGCTATTGATTTCATGGCCCCTCTTTTTCCTGAGGCAATAAAAGATACTGGCGTAGATGTAAAAGTTCCACGAAAAATGTTCCAGAGAAATATATCTAATATGGCTGGTTCGTTAAATGAACTATCAAGATCAGGAGATTACTTTCTCGCGCCAAACATGGAGCTAACAAATCAATTACAAAATAACTTGACCGAAAAGCCTGCAAATGCAGACCTCGTTTATATAGCATCAAGGTGGTTTACTAAAACACCGAAGAAAATAATTAAGGAAATCCCAATATCTGATGCTAAAGGGGTTCTAACTAAGGCAAAACTTAGCAACACCACTATTGATGGAGCTTGGTAATGTCACTGCAAAACAATGCGCTCAAATCGACCCCACTTCCGTATCACTGTGCAAAATCGCCCAAAACAGGCTCCGCTCCAGCGGTCAGTTTGGCTGTTGAATGTCCGCTTTGGGTGTGCGCCGTGAAAAGGCGGCGCTTTTCCAGTGGGTGAAAGTCCCACCCGGCAACCGCTCCAGCCGGAAGCAACCGGAGCAACTGTGGAGGCAACGAAACGGTTGAAGCCTCCGGTGAAGCGTGCCGCGAAATACGGCGGCAGCGCGAGTGTGCAGGCCGTAACGTGAGTGAACGCCGAGCAAGCCTCGAAAAGGACGTTGCACAGGCCGACCCGGTTACCCTTCCGGGGAAGGCTGATACGACTGGGGGAATCGAGCGAAGCAGTGCCCCAGTCGCTGTGCCGGGGTAGTGGCGACAGCATGTACACAAGGGAAGCGCACGCAACACGGGAAGCCCCTTGGCGTGGTTCGGGAAGACCAACCGGACGCCCGTGAGGGACAGGCCGGGCGCCTTGGGGTGACGGAGAGGCCCGTAGTACCGGTGAAGTCGGGTAATGCCGATGGAGGAAAGGGGCCTTGGTTCAAGACAAATGCAGGACGTAGTGAGGGACCTGGAGATTGGGCAACCTATCAACTCCGACGAGTGTTCAGAAACTACAGAGGGCATTACACGCGAAAGCGAAGGCTGAAGCCGGCTATCGCTTCTATGCCCTGTACGACAAGGTGTACCGCGAGGACATCCTGGCACACGCCTATGCCCAGTGCCGCTCCAATCGAGGGGCGCCGGGAGTGGATGGCCAGGACTTCGCGGATATCGAGGCGTACGGGGTGGAAAGGTGGCTGGCGGAACTGGCGGAAGAGCTCCGGGAGGAGTGCTACCGGCCGGAGGCCATCAGACGAGTGTTCATTCCTAAAGCCAACGGCAAACTCAGGCCGTTGGGCATCTCGACGCTACGGGACCGGGTCTGCATGACAGCAGCGATGCTGGTACTGGAACCGATCTTCGAGGCAGACCTTCCGCCGGAGATGTACGCCTACCGCCCGAAGCACAACGCGCAACAGGCGGTGGTCGAGGTGGAAGAAACGATGTTCCGAGGGCATCCGGATATTGTGGACGCTGACCTGTCGGACTACTTCGGCAGCATTCCTCATGCCGAGCTATTACAGTCGCTGGCGCGCCGCATCGTTGATCGGCGTGTCCTGCACCTGCTCAAGCAATGGCTGGAATGCCCGGTCGAAGAGGCCGGCGAACGCGGGCGGAAACGCAGGACGACGGAAGCCAAGGACAACCGGCGCGGAATCCCGCAGGGCTCACCCATCTCACCACTGCTGGCCAATCTGTACATGCGCCGGTTCGTGTTGGCGTGGAAGAAGCTCAAGCTGGACCACCGCCTCGGCAGTCGCATCGTGACCTATGCTGACGACCTCGTGGTCTTGTGCCGACGCGGCAAGGCTGAAGAAGCCCTGCGGTGGATGCGTGCGATCATGGGCAGGCTGAAGCTCACGGTGAACGAGGAAAAGACACGAGTCTGCACGGTACCGGACGGGGAGTTCGACTTTCTTGGTTACACGTTTGGACGGCTGTATTCAGCGAAGACGGGAAAGCCCCGTCTCGGCATGCGGCCCTCGAAGAAGAGCATCAAACGCATGGTCCAACGGATACATGCGATGACGGCTCTTTCCCTGACGTGGCTCGATACCACAGAGCTGGTGACGCAGTTGAACCGCACATTGCGCGGCTGGGCGAACTACTTCAGTGTGGGTACGTACCGGAAGGCCTATCGTGCGCTCGACAGCTATACCGCCATGCGGTTACGCCGGTGGCTGCGCAACAAGTACAAGGTCAGGCGACGCAGGGGCGGGGCTTTTCCCCCCTCGCACCTCTACGGGCACTTCGGTCTCGTACGCTTGACCCAACTTGGGCACGGCGAGTCGTGGGTGAAGGCGTGAGTTCTTGTCCGAGAGCCGGATGCGGGAGATCTGCATGTCCGGTTCGATGAGGAGGATGTGGAAACGGAGTGATGGTCCGGCTATTGAGGCACCGCCAGACGAAAGGGGCGGCAACAGATAGGCTGGACCTTAGGCCACCGCGCCACATCCTTACTCTACCGATAGCAGCCATACATCAGCTCACCACCCGCGGCCACCGATCATGCACCGCCTCGGCCATCTCCGGCTCCACGGTGACCACATACACCCGCTGCTCTGCGCCATCCCGCGCCACCAAACCCTGAATGAACTTTCCCTTGGTCAGGTCATACCAGTGTGAGTTGCCCTCGATGTCCTTCTCCATGAAGCTCTTGATGGGCAGCTTCACCGGCACCGGAAACCATTTGTCCCAGCGACCGGTATGAATGGTATCGAGCCGTGCCCAGCCGCCCATGGGCAATACGCCGGGCTGGGTCTTGCGCCGGCCCCACGGCAGCAGGATGACGCTGCCATCCTTGCGCTGCACCGGCAGCACCGCCTTGGGGTTGGGGAAGTACACACGCATGTCCTCCCCGTTGTAACTGAAGTAAACGCCGCCGCACATGGTCAGATGGTCTGGCGGTGGCCGTGGGGCTTCCAGGCCGGGGCGATGACGTTGGGCATGTCGGAGCGGCCCAGCAGCCGCGCCGGGGCCAGCGCGAATTCACCGTAGCGCCGGTTGATGGCATCCATCACGGCATTGGCC
>JBAYRF010000043.1:0-4006 GCA_041676785.1 Acidithiobacillus sp.
AGTTGCTTGAGTAACCCATTCTCGCCAATCAGGTCTTCTGGCTTGCGGTAGTTCGCCATCAGGCGGCTAATCAATGCTTCAGGGTCATCGTGCTTCTTTACGGTCATCATCATCGCTCCTAGCTATGCGACAGTTTCCTGCCTGAAGACCGTTTACACAAAAATTCTTACACCCTCTATGAAATGTGTTTCTGGTAGGTTCCCGCAATTCGCCTTGGACCCAACCATT
Source organism: Acidithiobacillus sp. (assembly GCA_041676785.1). Classification (GTDB taxonomy): domain Bacteria; phylum Pseudomonadota; class Gammaproteobacteria; order Acidithiobacillales; family Acidithiobacillaceae; genus Acidithiobacillus. The sequence goes on from JBAYRF010000043.1 coordinate 229, forward strand.
CGTTTGGTATTTGATATTCGCTTGGCTGAGCGTTTTACTCAGTACGTCATCGGCTCGGGAAGCGCTATGCTCTCGCTAAAACTAAATTCCAATGACCTTGTACAGGTCGCCTCCCCTCTTTTCGCCGAAGTAGCCCAACAGGAGAAGCACGAATGAGATCATCCAATTTTCTTTCACTGCACACCGTCGAGAGTCCGCTACTCGTCGGTAATTTTTGGAATCTGCAGTCGGTTCAAATCATGGCCGAGGCAGGTTTTCCCGTGTTGGGGTCAAGCAGTGCGGCCATTGCAGCTGATCGTGGCCTCAAAGATGGCGAGGTTCTGGCCTTCTCAGATGCACTCAACGTTTGCATCGCGGCAGTCGAGCAATTCGATGGTCCCGTGTCTATGGATTTCGAGGCTGGCTACGCTTCTACTCTGGAAGGTATCACGGCGAATGCTGAGTGCGTTTATGCGGCTGGCATCGATGGGTTGAATCTTGAGGATTCATTAAAGACATCTTCAGGTCTAAGACATATAGACGAGCAGTGTCGGATCATCGAAGCAGTCAAGCAGGTTCAAAATGCTCATGTGGACGGGGGCGTTCTCAACGCCAGAATTGACACCTTTCTTCAAGGTGACGACTTAGATAATACAGTTATACGAGCCAAAGCTTATATCAAATCCGGTGCAGATTGTGTGTTCGTGCCTGGCTTGCTGGATGTTTCGTTGCTTGCACGTCTGTGCTCTGAGGTCTCTGCTCCCGTTAACGCGATGCTATTACCCGGTACCAAAGTGTCGGTAAATGATTTGTCGGGCGCCGGTGTGGCGCGTATCAGTTTTGGAAATTTCTTTCGGGATTCGATTCAAAAAACGAGCGTCGCCTCAGCAAAACGCTTTCTGGCCAGCGGGGAGCCATCTTATCTTGTTAATTAAAAATTAAAGCGTTAAGTCCACTATTGTTGGTCGCCATCACTAGGAATGTGATAGTCGGCCTCGGGTGCCACAAATTGCGCCGAAAAGCAGGCTGTGACTCCCCCGTTGGGCAGGGGAAAGACGGCACTTGGAGAAACTACATGAAGGCCAAGGTGGCTAACCCTATGACAGGAAATCACGTCACCATCTCGCTACCCGTGGATCATATTGCTCGCGTGGCGAGGAAACCTTCGCTATGGAATATCCATGTCGTCATAGAGTGGGAACGTCTATCCCACTGGTTACGCTCAACGACCAAGCCTTCTGGCGCAATGAAGATTTTCCATCCGATCACGGCGTTTAGATATGAGTTTTATGGATTACAAACTTTACAAGCCCTATAGCTATTTTCAATTGCCTCATTCTTTGTACCGTAAAAAATCACATTCTCTCTCTTTGGTTTTTTGGCTATGCACGAAGGCAAACAATATATCATCGTCGTTCTTACGGCAGTAAAAAAGAACCGTCATATTTTTTATCTTTGGAGCCGAGAAATTCATATTTCTTATCATCACTCAAAACGCAGTGGCTTTGCTCCATCTTTAGCAAGCGCTTTTTTACGGTCACGCCACCACCATAACCACCTAAATCGCCATTACTTTCAATGATTCGGTGGCAAGGTATGGCAAGAGCTATCGCGTTTGCACCATTTGCACTGGCTACTGCACGAACAGCTTTTGCATTCTCTATGTTTTTTGCTAATTGCAAATAGGTTGAAGTAGAACCGTAGGGTATTTTCATCAGCGCGTTCCAAACACTCTTCTGAAAATCGGTACCAACCATTAATAATGGAATGTCAAATTCCTTTCTATTTCCATTCAGGTATTCGTCCAGCTGTTTCTTTGCTTTTGTCAGTGTCGCGTTATCTTGTTCCGAAAAGTCTGTTTTAAGCCCAATTTTTATCCGGTTATCAACGGTGGATCTCATTTTTCTATACCTGAAATCAAGCAAGCATAAGCAATCATCAAAAGAACCCAGTATTAGTTCACCTAATTGTGTCTTGTGATATTGGATATTGATTTTATTCATTTGCAATACTCCTGACTTTTTGAGCTCATCATGTGTGAGTTCAACGGTGCTAATTCGCGCAGCGGGTGGACGTCCATGGAATAGAAATGCTCAGGGGCTGATCCCGCATGACAATCGATTAGACCAGCAATGTCGCCGTTCTATCCACCGACCGATTGTCTTGAACCTTGTTTTACCCTCTCGTCACGCCACCGCCTTCTGGTGTGCATAGCCCAGCACCTTCAATCGCGCTATTCCCATTACATCGTTACATACTCAAAGACATCCCCCTCCTCAGGTCGGTTCCTGATAGAATATAAGCAACTGAGGAGACTGACCATTGCTAAGCCTACTGACAGAACCAGTTGCCGATCTTCGCAAGATCATCTGTGTGGACATGGACGCTTTTTTCGCCGCCGTGGAGCAAAGGGGCCATACCGAACTCCAAGGGCAACCCGTCATCGCCGGCGGCGACCCGACCGGTCGAGGTGTCGTGGCCACCTGCAGCTATAAAGCCGTCAGTTTGGTATCAACTACCCATCGGCTCTATCCCTCCGGCAGAAGCGGAGGCAAACTACTATCGGCAACTCGCCGAACAGACCGAATTAACGGTCTGCACTTAAACCAAATGGCCTCCACGAAACTCGAGGCGGTTCATTTCAATGTCAAGGAACTAAATGATGGACGTCGAATACGGAATCGCGACCTCGAACGAGTTACCCCGGATAGTCGAGATGAAGGTGGCGATGTTCGACGAAGCTGGGCATGGCGATTTGCTCGGCGATAATGCTGTCAGCTTGGTATTGAACGACTACGAGCACCTTTATCGCGAAGGAATAGCTGCTCATTTCGTCGCTCGCGATAATGGCGAAATAATTGCTTCCGCCGGAGCGTTCATTAAATCCGATTTGCCATTTCGCTACTTCGATCCAGCCATTTACGGGTTCATTGGTGACGTATTCACCGAAAAAGCCTATCGAAATCGAGGCATTTCAACCGTCCTTAACAAGGATGCTTTGAAATGGCTAAAGACCAAGGGAGTTCTCATGGTGCGCTTGTTGGCGTCCGAAGCCGGACGGACTATCTACGTACGGTTAGGATTTCAACCCACCGATGAAATGGCGCTCAACCTTCAAATATAACTAGATAATCATCAGACGCCTGAATGCACCGCTGATTAGCGCGTTGAAATGCAAATCCACGACCTGTTAAGATCTGGCCAACAATTTAAGGTTTATTTGATGGATAGAAAAATAGCCGTTGAGAGGTGCCAAGAAACAAAGCTCGCAAAAAAGGGTATTCGTAATTTCCTGTGTATGGCGTCGAATTTCCTGAACGATGTCCACTTCCAAAAAACGCAATAACTTGTGTATAAGTGAACGCCTGTCCACTTTCCAAAATCGTAAAATCCTGTGTATCACCTGAGGGCCGTGTCGTGCGTGGTTGATGGCCAGGTCGACCCTGACCATGAACCGCAACTTCTGGCTGTCACAAAAGGTTCATTTGCATTTTTCAGTGATTCGTCTATCTTTCCTTCAAGTTAATGACAAGCCTAACGTTAAGGAGAAGCTCATATGCCCAGACCATCCTCACGTCATTTATTGGCAAGGCCCCAGACTACCGCTATGCCGGACTCTTCTTCCACGAGCAGAGCGGACTCTATCTGGCGGTGTTCCGGGCTTACGATCCGAGCGCGGGGCTGGTGGATACGCCGCTGACCGAAGATTGGGGGACCATTCGCGAACAATGGATGCGCGATGCCCCCATGCGGCGAAGCGCGCGCCCCGACGATGTCGCAGATGTGGCCATGATGCTGA
>JBAYRF010000044.1:0-3764 GCA_041676785.1 Acidithiobacillus sp.
GTGCTTTGGTCAGAATGACGTGATTCTCTACGATACGGTAGGCAATTTCGTCACCATCGTGCAGATGCAAGGCGACACGCACCGGTTGCGGTATAGTCGTTTGCGCTTTGCTGGTCAATTTACTGGTAATCATGACAATAATCTCATTTCTCAGTAGATTTAGAGAGTGTAAGGATATTCCTTTCTCCCGACAAGCTATGCTCGTGAACAGCATCTCGACCGCAACGAAAACAGCTACAACTAATCCGTTTGGTCATCACTGGCGTTTTAGTCTGGTCAGTTTAAGCATGGAGTACAAAGCTAATGACCTATGCACCGAGCAGCCTTCGCGCCAATACGTCCTGCAAGACCGCTTGGTCATTTATGATCTTGCAGTGCTTGGCTGGTCAAGGTACTGATGTGTGTCCGCAAATCAGCCTTTGAATCCATGGCGGTGTAACGGCCAGCCTCGATGTCTTCAATACCGAGTATCACGGCTTCACGCAATACTTTCATGCGCACCGCATCATCGTGCTCACGTTGCTCGACAAAAGTGGTTTGGTGAGGAGTAAGTACAACATTACGCGCAGGCATAATCGTCTCCATGCCTTTGCTGTCGCGCCTTTGCTTTAGCGCCACCTCGCCTACCAGACGGTATGAGGATAATTTTGAGCAATCAACTGATCTTTGCTCACTAAAGGTCTTGCGTGGACCATTGCTTGAGCAACGATCAATCGGTCAAAAGGATCACGCGTCCAACCCAATCCAAAGGCGGCCCTGCTGACCATTGCAAAAGGCACAGTACACACCGCCACGCCTATGGTTTGCGCCAACTCAGCAAACAAGGTGTCCGGAGTCACGGTCACTACCCCCTTCTCATAAAGATACTGAACTTCCAGCAAAGCCATCGGGGAAATCAGCAAATCATGAGTCTCGATAACCTGCTGGCCCTCGGCAGCAAAGCGTTCGGTCGCTCCAGCATAGAGCCATACCAAGGTGTGCGTATCAAGATAGGCCGTGGTCACGATCGCCTTGCCACTCCGATGACCAGTCCATATGAACAATAGCTTCAGGGTCTCCCGGCAAAACCTCCGGATGGGAACGCAGACGCGCAAATTTTCCGGGCAGAGGCTGGGAATCGTGGGGAATAATCTGGAGATGTCGTCCCTTCCACTCCACATCTTCCGGTTTTCCCGTATTAAGCACTCGGCGCAGCACCACAAAAAGATTTGCCCTTAATTGTGTCGCATTCATAGTCACTCCTATACGTACACCCTATTGTGCCAGTGTACACCCCCCGCCCCTAAAAACGCCATCCAATGCCAGTCCGTCTGAGAGGTTGCCTGATTATCCGCTCCGATGGTATGCGTAATCACTACAGGCTTATTGTTTTGCTGCGTTTTCATAAAATCGAACCTCCCGGCTATTCGCCTTTCGCTGAGTTCCAGCCAAGCGAGAAGCTTCGCGGATACCGCGTTCCGCACCGGTGAAAGCATGGAAATCACATCGGTGTCGAGCAGGAAGTTCACCAGAATAGCCAGACAGTCCACATTTTGTCCGAAGCCGCACAACCGAATGCTTCGTTGGTATTGTGCTTGCGGCTTTACCTGAACAGATATAAAATACCGCTGTGACTAACAAAGAAAAACCGCTCGAATGGATCGCGAGCAGCTACAAGGATCTGATGGCATTGCCGCCCGACGTGCGCCGCCGTTTCGGTTACGCGCTGTCGCTGGCGCAGATGGGCGACCAGGGCGACGCGGTGAAGGTGCTCAAGAGCTTCGGCGGTGCCGGCGTGCTGGAAGTCGTCGAAGACGATGCCGGTGGCACTTATCGGGCGGTCTACACGGTCAAGTTCGTGGAAGCGGTGTTCGTTCTGCACTGCTTTCAGAAGAAGAGCAAAAACGGGATCGCCACACCAAAGGTGGACATGGACATCATCCGCGCTCGGCTGAAGGTGGCCGAGGCATTGGCACAGGAGCTACGAAATGCAAAAACGAATCATTGAAGGCGTCGAGGTTCAACGCAGCTCGGGCAACGTCTTTGTCGACCTTGGACTGCCCGATGCCGAGAAACTGAAGATCAAAACGGGCTTGGTGATTGAGATCAGGAAGGCGATGCGCGCCCTCGGGCTCACCCAACAAGCGGCGGCGAAGCGCATGGGCATTCCGCAACCGAAGGTATCGGGCATGATGCACGGCGACTTCACCAACCTGTCCGAACGCAAACTGATGGACTGCCTGAACCGCCTCGGTTACGACATCGAAATCAAAGTACGACCGGCGGCTGAACCGCTCGGGCATCTGACGCTTGCAACCGCCTGACCTCACCCCTTATGGCAGCCCGCATCATCGACGAAGAATGGGACAAGCAGCAGTGCGAAGTTCTGGCGTGGTCTGGAGGATTGCGTACAAAACTAATGACCTATGCGCCGAGCAGCCTTCGCGCCAATACGGACTGCATGTACCGACGCCCATCAGCCATCAGGCAGAGGAACGCTGGGTACGCAGACGGGCAACAACGTCAGCCACCGCAGCGACCTTACCAGCAACCACATCTGAGTTACCCAGTGCCAATATTTTCAGCAAGGCCAAGGTTTCCTGTGTCTCTTCAAACGAGGCCACGTCCTGCAAGACCGCCTTGGCCTCACCGTTTTGGGTGATGATCAAGGGTTCACGCTGCTCAACAAATGGCAAATCACCAAGGCTGGCCGGTACTTGAGATAATCCATTAGTCGCGCAGATTTGGAACTATCTATATCTCTTACAGAAGAGATATATTGAGTCATGCCTGATAAAAAAATCGTGAATGAGGTTCACCATATTTCAAAGCGACGAGGGAATGGGCAGTTACGCCGTGAGGTATGGGTTGACGATCATGGCAAGGTGAGTCGTTATAACTTAGCGTACATCCATCATGAGCTATGCGCCGTGGATAATGGTCGAGTTGTGGGCTACGACAATCAGCATGGATATCATCACCGACACTATTTTGGGGATATGCACCCCGTCGATTTTGTCAGTTTCGAGCGGACCGAAACGGATTTTGAGGCGGATTGGATGGCCTTGAGGAGGTAATGGCGATGTTGATACGCGTTTCCGATGAGAAAACGTTTTTTAAGAACGGAAAAAGAGTGGCTCGCTTGGCTGACGCCGATAAGCTCGTCACGGAAGAGAAGGCCATCAGCTTTGAGGACCCTGCGGATTTACTGCAAGTGCTTACCACGGCGAGACTCGCTCTCATGCGGGTTATTCTGGATGGCCCCCACTCCATTACCGAACTGGCTAAACACCTGGGTCGTGATCGCAGTGCCGTAGCGCGGGATATTGCTTTACTTGAAAGGGCTGGCCTCATTATTGTGGAAGATAAGCCGCTACCCGGACATGGTCGTCAAAAAGAGGTGCGATCTGCTGCAAATACGCTCCGACTGGAAGCAACATTAGCGTGAACTCACGCTCCGATAATTTGGCCGAAGCCATTTTGGAGCGTGTTGAGTTGTTATTTCATGAGCGATTGGAATCTTTCCTGCCTGTTATGGTGCAACAAAATGCACAGTGTCAGTGTAAGGAATTGCGGCACACCCCGTCAGCGCAAACACCCCTGCAAAATCGGCAATCTTGGCGATCATTTTCAAATTCGTGTCTCGGTCATGACCTTTAACAGTTCGCCAATGATGATGAGTGAAAACTCTGGGTGCATTGGATTGATGAGATAATTGCGCTCCGCAGGAATGACGGCACTGGGTACGGCAAGCACTGCGCTCTGACCTTTCTCCACCCACTTCA
>JBAYRF010000045.1:0-3632 GCA_041676785.1 Acidithiobacillus sp.
GACAACATTCTGTTCAAGGTAGCATTGATTGCCCCTATCGCCATGGAAGAAGGCTTGCGGTTTGCAGTCCGCGAGGGTGGCCGCACGGTGGGCGCCGGTGTAGTCTCCAAGGTCGTAGAATAAGTTTTGATGTTGGTGTGTTAACGGCGGCATGTCCGCCGTTTGCCGTCTGCAGGGCAGTAGCTCAATTGGTAGAGCAGCGGTCTCCAAAACCGCAGGTTGGGGGTTCGATCCCCTCCTGCCCTGCCATTATTTAAAGGTGTGGTGTTCATGTCAGAAAAAGTGAAGCTCTATTTTGCGGCAGTATTTGCTGCCCTCGGGGTATTCGCCTATTTTCTGATCCCCACGCATTATGGTGCGTATTACCCGAGTGCCGCATTGATTTTGGGATTGGTTATTGCTGCTGGCCTTTTTGCTTACAGTGCAAGCGGCAAATCTCTTCTGGTATTTTTTCGGGAAGCCTATGTCGAGTTGCTGAAAGTGGTTTGGCCAACTCGTCCTGAAGTTTTGCGGAGTACCGCCATTATCATAGGGCTGATCGCCATTATTGCGGCATTTCTGTGGTTGGTCGATCTGGCGCTTCTGGGTGTGGTACGACTGCTGCTCGGAGGAGTTGCCTAAATGGCTATGCGTTGGTACGTGGTACATGCATTCTCGGGATACGAAAAAAAGGTGCAGGCGGAAATCCGCGAGCGAGCTCAGCGGGAGGGGTTGGCAGAGCAATTTGGCGAGATTCTGGTGCCGGTAGAAGAAGTCATAGAAATGCGAAACGGTCAGAAAACCAATTCTCAGCGCATGTTCTACCCAGGTTATGTGTTGGTGCAGATGGAAATGGATGACATTTCATGGCACTTGGTGAAGAGTACACCGCGAGTGACCGGCTTCGTCGGCGGTTCAGTTGGGCGGCCTCATCCCCTGAGTGATGCGGAAACCGACGCGATCATGGATCGCATCAAAGAAGGTGTCGAAAAACCACGGCCAAAATTCAGCTTTGATGCGGGTGAGCAAGTTCGTGTGATTGATGGACCTTTTAAAGACTTTAGTGGTGTTGTGGAAGAAGTAAATTTTGAAAAGAGCAAACTGCGGGTATCCGTAACAATTTTTGGTCGGTCGACGCCGGTGGAGCTAGACTTCGGTCAGGTTGAAAAAGTCTGAACGTTTCTCAACGAGGGAGCCTAAGGGCGCTTGCACCTCATTAGGAGTTAAGTAATGGCAAAGAAAATAACAGGTTATATCAAATTGCAAGTAAAAGCGACGCAGGCAAACCCCAGTCCGCCGATTGGGCCAGCATTGGGTCAACGTGGCTTGAACATTATGGAGTTCTGTAAAGCCTTTAACGCGCAAACTCAAGGCGTGGAACCGGGCTTGCCTTTGCCGGTCGTTATCACGGTATTTGCAGATAAAAGTTTTACATTCGAGGTCAAAACGCCTCCTGCCGCTGTGCTGCTGATGAAAGCCGCAGGGCTACCGAAGGGTAGTGGGCGACCCAATACCATCAAAGTTGGTAAGGTCACGGAAGCTCAGGTAGAAGAGATCGCTAAAACTAAGATGCCCGATTTGAATACGGAAAATCTGGAATCCGCAAAGCGTAGCGTTCGCGGTACTGCCCGAAGTATGGGCTTGACGGTCGAGGGCTGAGACATGGCACAAATATCGAAGCGTACACAGGGAATCAAGGCAATGGTCGATCGCAGTAATCGCTATGCCATTGAAGAAGCTCTGGAGTTGGTAAAGAAAATGGCAACCGCTAAGTTTGATGAGTCGGTGGATGTGGCCATAGGTTTAGGAATTGATCCGCGTAAGTCGGATCAGGTAGTGCGGGGCGCGGTGGTTCTTCCCAACGGAACCGGTAAAACCATGCGTGTCGCCGTGTTTGCAACTGCTGATAAAGCGAACGAAGCCCGTGAAGCTGGTGCAGATATTGTGGGTATGGAAGATCTGGCGGAGCAAGTGAAAGCCGGCCAAATGGATTTCGACGTCGTTATTGCGACGCCGGATGCTATGCGCGTTGTTGGCACTCTGGGTCCAGTTCTTGGGCCACGGGGTTTGATGCCAAATCCCAAGGTGGGGACGGTTACGGCGGATGTACGCACTGCGGTCACTAATGCCAAGGGCGGTCAAGTGCGTTATCGCGCTGATAAGGGTGGCATTATCCACAGCACTATCGGTAAATCATCCTTTGAAGCGAAAGCATTGCACGAGAATCTTCTCGCACTGCTCGATAGTCTACGTAAGGCGAAGCCCGCTACCAGTAAAGGTATTTATATCCGGAAGGTCAGTCTCTCACCCACCATGGGTCCAGGCGTAGTGGTAGATCTTACTGGTCTTGCATAAGGTTTTCTGTCTTCGGACGGGAAAGTCGGCGTGAGCCGGCGTACAAAGACCGCAGGGGGCGTAAGCCTTAATATTTTTCCCTGCGCAGGCGACGGCGCGCCAGCTTTGGCCGCCTCGATTAGATAGGAGGTGACATTCACGTGAGTCTTAAACTTGCAGAAAAAGAACAAGTGGTCACTGCCCTGCAGGCTAAAATTACGGATGCTCAGGCGACCGTAGTAGCAGAATATCGCGGGTTGACAGTGGCACAAATGACCGCTTTTCGGGCAGAAGCACTCAAGCAGTCAGTGCATGTCCAAGTAGTCAAAAATACGCTGCTAAAGCGTGCCCTTGCGGGTACTCCTTTCGCAGTGATGGAATCCTTGCTGGTCGGACCGTTAGTGTTTGCAGCAGCAGAAGATCCGGTTGCACTCGCCAAGTTGTTCACTGACTTTGCGAAACGCTTTGATAAGCTGGTGATTACGGGTGGTGTGTTAAGTGGTAAGCAGATTGACGCGGCAGCTATTGCACAATTAAGCAAAATGCCCTCTCGTGAGCAGTTACTGGCGAAGTTGCTTGGCACCATGCAGGCTCCGGTTTCTGGATTTGTGCGCACCCTTAATGAGGTACCAAGTCGTTTTGTCCGGGTCCTCGCAGCAGTCCGCGATCAACGCGCTGCTTAATTCATATTGTATAGAAGGAGTATTTAAAAATGGCATTGTCCAAAGCAGAAATTTTAGACGCAGTAGCTGGTATGACTGTTCTCGAGCTGTCGGAGCTCATTAAGGATATGGAAGAAAAATTTGGTGTTTCCGCTGCAGCCGTTGCAGTCGCAGCACCTGCGGGAGCCGCAGGTGGTGAAGCCGCTGCCGCTGTAGAAGAGCAGACTGAATTTGATGTTATTCTGACTAGCGCTGGTGCAAATAAAGTCAACACCATCAAGGTGGTCCGTACCATTACCGGTTTGGGCTTGAAAGAAGCGAAGGATCTGGTTGACGGCGCACCGAAGGCGGTTAAAGAAGGTGTGGCGAAGGCAGAAGCCGAAAGTGTCAAGGCCCAGCTCGTCGAAGCGGGTGCCGAGGCAGAGATCAAGTAATCTGTCGTACTACTAAATAGTCGTTAAATCGGTTGGCGGTGCATAGCGCTGCCAGCCCCTCATTGTTTGTGGAAAGCAGCTTTACCGCTTTAACCTAAACCATGCAGTCGTCGCGCGGAGCATCCATGGCCTACTCTTTTACTGAAAAGAAACGGATTCGTAAAGACTTTGGCAAAAGCCAGAGCATTCTTGCTGTGCCATATCTGCTGGCTACGCAGATGGA
>JBAYRF010000046.1:0-3500 GCA_041676785.1 Acidithiobacillus sp.
CGCAGGACATGATGAATGCCATGAATACCCAAAAAATCCCCATGAGCGCACAGAATTATCTCATTGGTATTCTCGCATCCATGGAACCGCAAATTGTGACCGCCAATGGCCCTTTGGGTTAAAGCACATTCTACCAAAATTCTTTTGTTAAGGAATTTTTGGTGAAAAAGCTCCTCCTCCCACAGCTTATTTGGGAGTTTTCGGCCCCACCTCGGTGGGGTCTTTTTGTAAGCAGTAGTAATTGGTGATGTATTAACTCAGTAATTTTTTGCCACTAAGGAGAACATAACATGAAGGACCCTATTGCCATTGGGCTGTTTGGTTTCGCCGTACCATTATTTATCATCGGTGCCATTTTCTATGGAATCGTTCCACTCGCTGGTTTAGGAACATTATTGGCTCTATGCTTCGGTTTCGGTGCCGCTGCGATGTTTGTGGCTGGAGGATTTACTTACCAAATGCCTAATTCTTATATCGCTACAGTATTTTTTACTTATGGAGCGTTTTTTTTGAGCTTTGCGATTGCAGCCATTAGTGGTGGCTTAGCCGTGACCATGAAAAGTGCCCCGGAACTGTTGACGGTGTGGTTCTGGCTGATGGCTTTGATTACTTTTATTTTCTTTATAGCCTCTTTGCGAGCCAACATTGGCTTGGTACTGCTGTTTGGGATTCTCTGCGCAGCATTTATCCTGATGGCGATTGCGGTGTCAAACATCGGGGGGCTGCTGTTCATGATAGTAGCGCTGATCGGTTTTTATCTCGCTGCTGTTCATGTAATAAATCCAGTCATGGGAAAAGCTATACTTCCTGTGGGCAGCCTCGCACCCAAAAAAGCATGATGATTATTGAATAAATCATAAACTCTGTTTTAGATGTTAAACCCGGCCATGCCGGGTTTTTTGTTACCGATAGCAGAATGATGATGCGCGTCTATTTCGAATCATCGGCCTTTGCCAAGCGCTACATCGACGAAACTGGCACCGCTGACGTTCTGGCGTGGCGCGAATGGGCCAGTGAACTGGCGCTGTCGGTCATCAACCTAGGCACATCCAGCGCGCATCGGGGCGGCACCTACGCTGTTTTCCTCTTCAATGCGGGATATTTTTGCACACTGTTTAATATTCGCAGAAAAGAAGGTGCAAAAATCCCGGCAAAATCGGTGTGGTAATTTGAAATTATCCCCGGACACCGGGTTCGGGACTTATAGATCCTGGAGGTTTTTATGACGAAAAACACCCCTTCTTCGTGTAATGGATGGGTTTTAGCTACTGGTTGATGTTCAAATAGCACTGAGCGGGCGGATGCAGGAGGTTCCTGCCGCCGCCCCATCCACTACACGATGATCAGTCCTTGGATGCGTCTTTGCCCTGTTTAATAAAAGCCACGACGTCTTCCAGCACCGGTGCCATCCACCGGAGCGGTTTTGCAAAAGCCCCAATCAGCGTTTCATGATTGACCCCACGATACATTTTCAGCTCAACGCTCACCCCGGATTTTTTCAAGTCCGCAGCCAGAACTTCGGTATTGGTTTGCGGATTCACCAAGTTATCCTGCACCGCCGCACCGAGAAAGGTGCGGGGTGCATCAGAACGATTCGCAAAGTCTATCGGCTGACTATGGGGTGGATAATCGGGGTAGAAGAATATCGGTCGGATGGGTTTGTAGGTAATGGGATAAAAATTATACGGACCGGCTAAACCAATCCACCCACTAAAAATACTCGGTTGTAAACCAACCGCTTTCAACCATAGGGGATCTAGAGCCAACATCGCAGCATTATATGCGCCAGCGCTATGTCCCATGATGTAGAAATGATGACGATTTCCGCCGAAGGTTTCGATATGCTGGTACGTCCAGGCTACGGCGCGGGCATTATCCTGTAAAAATGCGGGATAACGCACCGCTGGGTAAAGGCGGTAATTGGGAATCACCACGACCAACCCCCGAGCTGCTAGAGCTTCACCGACAAATTTATATTCCTGTCGATCGCCACTCTCCCAAGCGCCCCCATAAATAAACATCACCACAGGATAACCACCCACCGGTTTTGGATAGCCATCACTCGGCACGGGTACATAAACATCCAGATGTCCACGCGGACCCGGCTGGTAACGAATGCCGTGGGCCACCTTATAGGTACTGTTGGGCGTGAGTTTGTTAATCATCTGCAAGGGTGAGCAGGCAGTCAGGGTGCTCGTTATTCCGGCGAGTAGCCACGGGTAGAATCGGTAGGTCATCAACAATCAGCATCCTGATAGGCATGGGGTGGTCTAGCCGTTATACGAGTAAAGAGCCAGATATAGATGCAAGAGCAAGCATCATGGCTTTGCTGCAATCTGCGGGAAGGTTTATGTCCTTCGTGATCCTGGTATTGCCCTTTCAAATGCGCGGCATTCGTCCGCGCGGATCATCCGCAACATGATACGTCCGTGCGCTGTTAGTTCATGCAATAGGCATCGCGCTTTGTTTCTTGATGTTTCCCAATAGGCACGATGCTTTTCTGGCTGAAAAAATTGACGAAAAAATGGCATGGTAAATTAAAAGAGTGCACTGAAGCACACCTTCATAAAGGGAACAATCATGCAAAATCTTCGTTCTACTATGCCAATCTATTCACGGATTTAAAAAGATTTATATACCTTCCGCCAGCAGCATTTTTTCCAATGGTATCTGGATGCAGAGGGGTGCGCATACTGTGTGACGCCCACGTATTGGCGCTTTTTTGGCTTTGTCCCGCGCAAAAATGGCCAAGTGCTCTTGGTTGGAGTCACTCAGGCACAAGAGTTTCTCTATTTGAAAATATCGTTGGACAGCCTGCTGAAACATTTCGGCTTACAGACCTTGTATCTCGGCCTTGAAAGTGAATGGTGGTCCACTGCGCTACTCGATTACGCCGTTCTAGCCCCCCCCAAAGCATCATAGACCTGCCTTCGAAGCCTATGCCGGAGGGATTGGATCTTTGGGATGATAAGGGCGCTCTCAATCCATTATAGCCAATCGAGTCTATCCACAAGATTCAGCGTATCTTGCAAGGGGCTGTGTTCTGGAACTCTGCCGATCATGGGTAAAAGTGTTTTTGTAACAGTTACTATTCACTTTTCTTTATTAAAAAGATGCGAAAGCACAGTAAGATGCAAGCGTATTGTCTTTGGCCCCTTCCCTTCCTTTTCCATGCCCCGCATTACCGCCGCCACATCAACGGCGCGAATACTGGACATCATCCTCTGCGGTAGTGGACGTCTGAGCCATTGCGCGATAAACCCGCGCTCGCCATCCTGCCCACGACCGGCTTTTTTTGGGTCACCTCCGTGAGATACCGTTTAAAGCATTCGCCCAGCGTTGTTTTTTCCGCCTCACCCCTTGGCGCAAAGGTTCCTCGATCCATTTCTGATTCGATAGACCGCGCCCAAGCCTCGGCTTCTCGTTTTATCCTAAAAACCTTGGACTGGGTCGGGTAGCCTTTGCGCCTTACCTTGGCTTGCCAGCCAATCGTAATACCG
>JBAYRF010000047.1:0-3433 GCA_041676785.1 Acidithiobacillus sp.
GTATTCTTTTCCACGGCGTACTCCTTATGTTGCTCTTTGAGTCGGAAACCCTTTGTAGCAACAGTACGCCACCTCATTCAAGCCAGTTGTAACGCGCCCGTACACCACTTTCGAGTATAGCTCTTGAGCAACACCGCAATGGTTCCAAGATCCTTCCCGGAAAATGGTCCCTGCAAATCCATTGACTGGACATGGGAGTACATCCGCGCCAATGCCGCTGCCATTTTCTGATGCAGATCCTGCCTGGAGGACAGATGCTCAGGCAAAGGCGCTGCCTGATAATGCGCGCATCCTGTCAGCAGTAACAACAGGCTCGCCGTGCAGGCGAACCATAATCGTAATGCCATAAATCCAATGCTCCCTGAAGGTTGAGAACGCTTAATCGAGGTGTCTATCAACCACCCGGCGTCTGTCCATCAGTATGTCATGACGGAATTAGGCGAAACTTAGGATGAGGATTTCCAGTGCGCCGTGAGTCGTAGTCACCATGTTGCAGATACAGACCATCTTTGGCGTCGAGATGGTCTCCAGCGCGCTAAAAATATTCGAATTGCTTGGTACAAAATTGGTAGTGCAGAGCGCGGATAATTTTCACAAGCTACGCAAAAAGGGAATTACCATCAGAAAGACTGCCGATGTAATAATTGCATCGTTTTGCATTGAACATCACCTCCCCCTGCTGTTTTCAGATAAAGATTTCAAATCTTTTGTAGAACACCTCGGCCTACGTAATGCAATTTACATATAACGTGCAGCTTGAGGGATGCGCCGCTGTTAGCGCTTAGTGCCGGTGGAGTCACAACGAGCTTCACTTCAGTGCTGCACGAACCTGCGCCAGAGCGTCAGCAATCGGAATGACTTGCAACACCCCACTTTCGATGTCAGCAATTCTGCGCTCGGTTTCGGCGGCCCACGCTTCCTCAATCTCGGCCGGAGCGCGAAGCGCGGAGGGAACCAAAAAGCGCAGCTTTTTGGCTGTCCCGCTCGACTGCCGGGTTAGCTGTCCTGGCGGTCATTTTTCTTGAAAAGCCTTATACGATCTTTCTCAGATTGGGCGAAAAAGAACCACGCAAAATAACCAATGACTACCAAGAACAGCATGACACCGGTTCGTGCCCAGAAACTTGGTGTGTCGGCGAGAATTAGCAATGCAGCGACAGCGAGAGCAAAGCACGTAAAGAAGAATGCAGCCAGATAGCCGTTAATCATGAACACGATGGCAAAGAACTTCGTCAGTCTCGGATATGGCTCCGGAAGTTCTAGATTTTTTGCAGCCTCCTTTGCAATGATTTTTCCAACCTCTCCGGTCTTCTTGGCGGCCACACCAATGATTCGATAAAGCTCTTTGAACTGCTTGTTGAAGAGAATTTTCAGGATTGCCCACAGCAGAAGCAGAAACACTAAAACCCAAAACGTTGTTTCCAAGTACTGGCGGAGACTCTCCGGCGCTTGCTGGATAAGTGAAAACCAGTTCTTCAATTCCGACAGTGACATGCGATCTCCTGACAGCTAACGTAGAGCTAACCGGCGCTGCGCAGCCTTATCGCGCAGCGTCCAGCGACCGAAGGGAGCGAGGTTGAGCGCCGGGTTATGCATTAACTGGACGCATGGGTGATCTTGTCAGGGCTAAGGATAAATCCAGATTCCTTGAGGCGATTCGCGAGCCGAGGCACAGTTTCTTTAACATGATTGTTGAAGGCGATGTAAAGAACTCCATCGGCATCAGATGGCTTTTCGAGATGCCCCTTCACGAGAATCGCCATGTTCTTTCTGCCGATTGATGAAATGAGCATTCCCATTTCAAGAACAACATTCTGTCGCGCTCTGGGTTGCACAGAATCTTGCCCTTTAGCAAGGGCATATCCCATGTCATCTGGGGTCATGAGCACAATGCCAAATGCTGTCGAAGCGTTCTTGCCGATTTTTGCCTCAAGGGCTTCTATGATCGTTAGACCATGCCCCCCTGTATTGGCTAAGACATATGGGTCTAGGCCCAGCTTGTGAAGTACTAGTTCCAGTTGCTCACGTGCAGAATCATCGTGGCCGTGAACGATAAATACCTGTTTAGGCAAAACGGCCGCTGCATTGGGTGCGCCGTCAACCGCCACAGGCACCGCTGAAGCCTGTGGCGTTCCGTTGTATTGATCGAAATCTGTTTCAAATTTCTGTTTGATTGCTGGGCTTCCCTGAACTTGCAACGTGCCGTTTGGGAAGAGATTCAACGTCTCGCCCTCTTTGGTCTTTATCTGGTGCATGTTCCCTTTGTCAACGCAGCTAGTGACATTTCTACCCATGCTGGTGACTACAGTTTGAAGATCTTCAATGGGCCCATCGTATTTCATGCAGCCTCCTTCTTTAATGCATAACGCAAAGTTGAGGGGCGCGCCGCTTTTGGCGCGTCCCTCTCGAACGCCATGTTGGGCAGCACATTCAACTGTTTTTCAACACTATGAAAGTTGGCCGCCACAATTTGGACATTTTGCTTCCCCTCCGACAATACTCACGAGCCCGAATTGTGCGCCACATTTTTTACAACTAGCATTTGCGATAGCTGTAGTCTTTGGGCCGCCGGGCGCGGCGACCAATGGGCCGCCACAACCAGGGCAGACTGGCTTTCCGCCAACCGATGCATAGGTGCCAATTGTTGTTTTGCAACGCGGACAATGGTGGCCAAAGAACACATTCGTTTCCACTGGTGTGTTACTCCTTTTCTATTTTCCCGCAAACCTTTAACCCGGTGACACTCTTTGATGCGGTGGCTGTTGTTCGAATGTGTGTGCCAGGTTGCATCGTAACTGAACCACTGTTTTCTGTTATGTGAACTCCCACTACTGATTCTGCGCCATGGGCGGTAGTTTCGATTAAGCCTTGTAGCTGGACACCGCGTGTATTTGAATCTTTCGCTGCTTGAGAAATGGCTTCATCAATTTTGCACAACATTTCTAAGATGACATCTTGGGTTATTTTCTGTTTCTCTGCGTCTATGGCGTCGTCATGGCCCACGAATATTTTTCCAAGCGCACCCACCGGGTCGGCAAACGCGCCGAAAAGCGCCGCAATCGCATTACGGTTTAGAACATGTTTTTTCCTGCTCGTGAGCTGCGCATCAATCGCACTTTCAACCGTTTTCTTATCCATGGTGAGTTCCTATGAATTAGCTGCCCAACGTAATTTAGATTCTGAAATACTACCACCAAAGAATTGTCTAATACAATATTAGTAGTAATCAACATGCTGTATATTCATGATATTTCCCATTGCGCAATAATTTAACAGCCTAAAATTTTCCAGATGAAAAACACCCGACCAGATCCCAGCAACCCGCCCAAGCTTCTGGATCAGCTGCGCGCCCGCATCCGGACGATGCATTACAGTATCCGCACTGAAGAAGTTTATACCGATTGGGTGCGGCGTTTTATTTTGTTCCATCGGA
>JBAYRF010000048.1:0-3142 GCA_041676785.1 Acidithiobacillus sp.
AGTGCGCTCCGAATAAAGGGATGTACCCTGCTTATGGTAATGCAATCACCTTGTCACGTCAATGCAAGTGCATTACCACCGGATGCTCTCATCCGGCACCTAACGTCGGAGGGTGATTGGCTACCCATTACCCACATCGAAAACCGCGACCTCCATCATTCAGTTCAAGGAGAAATAACCATGACACGGCAATGCATGAGTTGCGGGCATCGCGGAATGGTGCGCAGTGCGCAACGAGGATTATCAGGAAAGATTGAGTTTTGACGGCGAGTCAGTGAACCTGACCGGCCTCAAGGGCAGGTTTTACCCCGATTGCAGGGAAGGCGAACTGGATCAGGAAAGCCGCAGGCGATATGCCATGGCGCATGACGATCTTATCCATCGCGCCTGTTCCAAACAAAGGGAAGATATCCGACGTATTCGCAGGAAGTTGCGGCTTACTCAGGTTGAGGCAGCCCAACGCACTGGCGGCGGACGGAATGCTTTCTCCCGTTACGAGCGGGGCGAAACGTCCCCCATGCCTGCGGTGATGAACCTCCTGCGACTTGCTGGATAACCACCCAGAGTTATTACGGGAAATTAAACCGGAGTACGGTCAGGAGCATCCACCGTTCGCGCCATGAACAATCGAACCGTTGAGTATGAGTCGGATACGGGCAACCTTCCACCGTTGAGCAAGAGCCAGAAGACAGAACTGTAACAAGTTGAAACAGTCTAGCGATGAGGAAATTAACTACAGCGACATCCTTACGCTAGGTGACGATTTCTGGAAGGTCGCTGTCCGAATCTTTTTTTACAAGCCCAAAAAAACCTCTACGACCATGCGGGCGGATGCGGACGTGCCTTTGTAGCTCAAATCCAACGGGAAAGAAGGGAAGTATCTCTTCTTTCCCACAGCAAAATATACGGTTACAAACCAATCAACCTCGCATCTACACCAAATTCTTTTAATTTAGTCAAAATAGCCTGAGAGGTCACGCAGCTTGGATCGTAAGCCACCTTAAAGTGATGCCCATGGTGTTCTTTGTGTTCGCTCCCTTGGTGTGCGCTGATAACACACTCCATATCACTTAAGACCCTTTCAATAAACAACAACTCATCAGCCTCCAACTTACGCACACTAGCGAACAGCATATCACTCAATTGATTGGAATTATCCATGATAAACTCCTTATATTTAAGCGCTTACGTCCAGACCCCACAACTAAAGTATGCAAGATATTTAATGACTGTCAAGTGCAATTAAACCATAAAAAATAAATAACAATTTATGTTCTATCATTTTTATCTATGGGTATCATGACGGTTCGTGGTTTGGTTTGATGCCGCAGCCAATAAAGGGCACGCGGACGCCATGGAGTGGCTTTCCATAATGAAAGCTGAGGCGGGGGATACAAAGTGCCTTGTGGATGTGGCAGCGTATTTTCTGTCATGCAAGCAGTCATCCGTGACGATCTTCGGGTATGAAGAAGTCGCCGCAAAAGGCGATGCCTCTGCCATGAACAGCCAGTCAGAATGCTATCTGAAAGGACTCGGCACAGAGCGAAATGACGCGCTCGAATTTAAAGTGGCTGGGTGAGGCGGCCAGTCACGGAAACGCCATTGCACAAACAAAAATAGAAACGCTCTATTTGCTGTTGAGCGATAACGGCGTTGTTCTTTGACGGATCGCGGCCCGTTATCGCTGCCACGCGAACCTTACTTCGACAAGCACCTTATCTTTCACCAGTTGGCTGGCCTGAAACGTCACCACCCGCCACGCCCTGATCTCGACTGGTTTCTTGGTCTTAGGATTCCGCCTAGGCCGTGCCCGCTTTTTGTGCCGGATGTAGTTCTCGAAGCCTGACAGTCTGACATCTTCCCGGCAGCCAGCGTTGAGCGGATGGTGTCGAAGAACGTGTTGACCAGCGCTTTACTGACCTTTACCGTCAAACCGGTGGCGTTCTGCGTAGGCTGTTTCCAGTTTTGTGATGGCTATTGCGTTACCTCGTCGCAACCAAGCGCTCACCACCGATCTGTCCAAACGAAAAATACGGTACATCAGCGCGGGCACGAGCGTGTTCGATGGTGAGAGCGCAGATTTCCCCATACTCATCCACATCGATCAAGGTGTTTTCATCAAAGTCTCTGGTTTCGTCCACGTCGCACGCCCGTAGTTCGATATACAGTGTGTCGGTGCCCTGAAAATACTGAATTTTCATGGCTGGAACCCCCTATCAAAAAAGCGTTGTGTACTGTTTTTCCATCCTCCAACAGGATTACCCGGAGAAATTTGTCAGACGATTTCAATGGGGTTGGTGAGCGATGCCATGCGCCTTGCTCCTTGCTCCTTGCTCCTTGCTCCTAGTCAAAATAACAAGGCTAGCGCTGCATATTTGCAGCGCAAACTCAATCAGGCAATAAAAAAGGGCTTAGACAGAAGCCTAACCACTCGTTTTACTTGCTGGGTTGTGAGGGGATCGAACCCACGACCCGCTGATTAAAAGCCTCGAAGTCCAGCATTTATGGCGCTTTATCTATCCCCATGTATTTTGACGTATCAACCAGTTAGATTGATACTACCTTTACTGACATTCACCGATTTACCGCAAAAAGGTTAGCCCACGGTTAGCCCGGCTTACCAGAGTCTCAAGGCTCAAAAGGAACACGCCATGCCTGAAAAGATGCAGTTTACCAAGGCCCGAATAGCCGCACTGGAGCCAGTGCCCGGCAAGCGCGTCACCGTTTACGATGAAGCGCAGAAAGGTTTATGTATTCGCGTGACACCAGCCGGAGCCAAGACCTTTTACTGTGTTCGCAAGATAGGTGGGCGGGTGGAATGGTTACGCATAGGCGATGCCGCCGCCGTGACCATTGAGACCGCCCGAACCACACAACGGCCAAAATCATCAATGACCTTGCTGCAGGGACGAATCCCGCAGCCGGGTTGAAAATGAACCGAGAGGAAAGCCGGGATCGTCGGTTACACCCCGATGAGATGCCCCGATTCTTTGAAGCCCTAGCCGCAGAAGAAAACCCTGATATGCGGGATTACGTCATGCTCTCTCTGCTGACCGGAGCGCGTCGCGCCAATGTACTGGCGATGGCTTGGACAGAGATCAACCTAGAGCGCAAAACGTGGACCATTCCCGGCTCCAAAGCC
>JBAYRF010000049.1:0-2815 GCA_041676785.1 Acidithiobacillus sp.
ACATGTCCCTACACAAACCAGATGAAACAACGGACTGGCCTGATCGAGGGCAAATACACAACTGACGCCAACCATGGGCGAACTCAAATTGTGGGGGGCATACACAAGCTATTACGAATACCCACGATTCAGAGTTGGCCAAGAAAAAAGAAAAAGAAGCCTATAAGGTCGTAAAGGATAATCTTGACCCGTCTCTTGAGGGGGTGGATATTGCCTTTTTTGGTCGTATGGTCGCCAAGGCTTCAGATCTCAATATTGAAGCAGCCACTTCTTTTTCACATGCCATCTCCACCCACAAGGTCAGTAATGAAGTGGAATTCTTTACAGCCCTGGATGACTTGCAGACTGAAGCTGAATCTGGCTCTGCCCACATGGGCAGTCTGGAGTTTAATTCCGCAACTTACTATCGCTATATTGGTCTGGACCTTGGCCAGCTTTACCAGTCCATGAGCGGTCAGCTTCTTCCTGAAACGATCGAACAATTCACCAAAGCGCTGTTTGTCGCTGTACCGGCTGCTCGTCAAAAAACGCAATCCGGCGCGTCACCTTGGGCTTTTGCCAAAATACTGGTACGCAAGGGGCAGCCGTTACAGATCCCGTTTGAAACAGCAGTTAAAGTGAAGGATGGGGGCTTTTTGCAGCCCAGTATTGATGCGCTGAAAACATGGTTGTCGAAACAGGAAAAGATGCACGGCAGTCTTTTTGGGAAGCTGGCCGAATACAGCTATGGGGAAGATGACGATTTCAGCATTGATGACCTGGTTTCTGGCTTACAGCAGCATGTAGCAGGTGAATAATGGCTAATCCTTACCTTTTGCTCTGGTTGGAGGCTCCATTGCAGGCCTGGGGCCATGATTCCCGCTTTGATCGGAGGGATACACTCAATTTTCCAACTAAATCCGGTGTATTAGGGATGGTCTGTTCCGCTTTGGGTGCAGGGGGTCCGCAGACTGAACTCCTGGCTGAATTTGCGCCGCTTGATCAGGTGGTATTGTCCTTTGCGCGTCGCAAAAATGAGCACGATCCAAATCGCAATATGCACACGCCATTATTGCGGGATTTTCACATGGTAGGTAGTGGCTATGATGACAAAGACCCATGGGAAAACCTTTTGATGCCAAAAACATGGGATGGGAAAAAAGGAAACATAGAAAAAGGTAGTAGCAAAATCACCTATCGTTACTATCTGCAGGATGCCGCCTTTGCGGTCATTCTGGAAGTTCCTGAAGGCCGTGCGGCCACCGTTGCAGAAGCGTTGCAAAATCCGGTATGGAGCATTCATTTGGGGCGAAAAGCCTGTGTGCCTACGGATTATGTCTTCAGAGGTTCTTTCAGTTCCGTGCAGGATGCAGTTAATCAGGCACTGGAGATCGCGCATGAGAAAAATCGGACGGAAGATTTCCGCGTTTATGGTTGCCATTCAGAGAACGAGGATTTAGGAGAATTGCTCACGCTGAATGATGTGCCCGTCCAATTTGGTGAGGACAAGCGGTACAGAGATAGAAGGGTTGTTGTCGTTTATGGCGAATGAATCGGACGATGTGCCTTCAGATGGAGGTGAAAAACCCCAAAAGTCCAATCGGCTTTTGATCAGGATTACCAGAGAAAATCTGCCTCAAGTGAAGGATAAATATCCTTTCCTTTATCTGGAACGGGGTCGTCTGGAAATTGATGATTCCAGTGTCAAATGGATAGATTGCGACAAAAACGTGGTGCGATTACCCATAGCGACAATCAACTGCCTGCTTTTGGGTCCGGGAACGACGGTCACGCACGAGGCCGTCAAGGTGATGGCGCAATCGAACTGCAGTTTGTGTTGGGTTAGCGAGGATGCCCTGATTTTTTATGCGGCAGGCCAGAGTCCTTCTGCCAATACCAGGAATCTAAGAATGCAGATGCGGCTTTCTGCGGATGCCAAAAAATCGCTTGAAGTGGCACGCAGCATGTTCAAGTTACGATTCCCTGACGCTGATTTGACAGGGAAAACGCTCAAAGAAATGATGGGGATGGAGGGTCATAGGGTGCGCTCCCTTTATGAGCAAAAAGCACAAGAGTATCAAGTTGGCTGGAAAGGTCGTTCTTTTGTCCCTGGTAAATTTCAGATCGGCGATTTGACCAATCAGATACTGACTTCCTGCAATGCGGCCTTGTACGGCATTTTAAGCTCGGCCATATACAGTATGGGTTATTCTCCGCATGTTGGGTTTATTCACTCTGGAAGTCCCTTGCCATTTGTTTACGATATGGCTGATCTCTATAAGGAAAGAGTGAGTATCGACCTTGCTTTTTCTTTGACGCAAGAAATGGCCGGGCAATATAATCGCCAGAAGGTTTCTACAGCCTTTCGGGAGCGTGTCATTCAAGAGGACATTCTAGGCAGGATTGGGGCTGACATAGACAAAATTTTAGAGACAAAGAAATGCTCGTAGTGTTTGCCAATCACATCCCGCCTGCGGTACGAGGGCGCATGAAACTTTGGTTTGTTGAACCACGTCCCAATGTTTTTGTATCGGGAGTGAATGATGCTGTGGCCAAGAAGATAATCAGCTACCTATACGAGCATTGTCCTAGTCACAGTGGACTCATGATTTTCAACAAAACACGAGAAGCTCCTGGTTACAGAATATCGGGATTTGGAGACCCTAAACACCCGCTGATAGAGATTTCGGGTCTTCAACTCATTGTTGAACATGCCTCTTAACCTTTTTCAGCTACCAATCGGACAGGTATATGATCCATACAGGCATTAAGCAGGCGCAATGGCAACTCAGGCTCCCAAAAGCGTCGGTTGAAGCGATAGACGAACTCATCCAGG
>JBAYRF010000050.1:0-2746 GCA_041676785.1 Acidithiobacillus sp.
GAACAACTTATACCAAAATCATACATAGTTTGTGAGCTAGATATCATAATATTATGTAATATATACGAAAATACATATATTAATCCTATGTATTTTTATGGTTATACATAGTATGTCGACATTCGATACCACTTTCTGACACACAAAATGGTATAGGTGGAAGACGCTCGGCTTCCCATACCGTGTCAAATAACGTTAGTGAATGGTCAGTTTCATCATAAATCTGGATTGCTCAGCCTCGAAACCCCAGATCCTGCTTTAGTCGCGGCGAATAAACCACCAGGAAATAAAGCTGGCAAGCAACAACGCAACAGCGCTTCCAAAAATGGCGGTCACAACGCCCTCGCTGGATAGGGATGTCCCAACTCCGACTAATCCCCCCAACAACGCCACGCCCAACGCTCCGCCAGCCTGACGGCTGGTGTTATTGAAAGCTGAGGCGGCTCCCGATCTTTCCGGGGGCAGAGCACCAATGGCGGCGGCCACCAGAGCAGGCGTCGCTGCGGCCAAGCCTAGGCCAATGATGAATAACGCAAGGAACATCAGCACATTGTCTGCAAGTCGCGGAACTAAAGAGAGCAGCAGCATACCGGCTCCCGTAGCGCCCAATCCAAGCGTAGCAGGGTAACGGCTACCAAAATGCCCGGTGATACGGCCACCAAAGGGCAAGCTCAGGGCAAACGGTGCAAACATCACGGCCAGACGTAGACCTACCTGTTCGGGCGACAATTGTTGAATGTGCAGGAGGTATAAGCTGAACGCAAACAGCGTCGCGAATACGCCAAAATTCATTAGCCCAGAAGCCGCATTGGCTGCGGTAAATATCGGCTGTCGGAAAAACCGGAAGTCCAGCATAGGATGGGTATGACGCCGTTCCACCAAGAACAGGGCCATACCGCTTATTCCCGCCCACACGAATGCGAAAATGACCATAATATTCCCCCATCCGAGGGGGTGACCTTCAATAACGGCGAAAATAAGACTGGACAGTGCGGAGGCAGCAAGAACCTGTCCCCAGATATCCAGCTTCCTTCCTTGCGGATGGGAGGACTCTGAAACAAATCCAAGGGTCAGCCAAAGACCAAGAACCCCTACTGGCACGTTGATCCAGAACACGGAGCGCCAACCAAAGGCTCCGACCAGCCACCCTCCCAAAGTCGGTCCTGCGACCACTGCAAGACCCGACACTCCCGCCCACCAACCGATGGCCCGCGCACGTAGTCGGGCGTTGGGGAAAGCGTTTCGCAGAATAGCCAGCGAGTTGGGTAACGCGGCAGCAGCGCCAATACCTTGCAGGCTTCTCGCACCGATTAAAAACACATAGGATGGAGCCGACGCACAGGCGATGGAACCCAACACGAAGAGCACCATTCCGCCGCTATACATTCGGCGGCGGCCAAAAAGATCGCCCAGATCGCCGGTTGTCATCATCAGGCTGGAGAACAAAATGGCATACGCATCGACCACCCATTGCAGAGCTGCGACACCCGCATGCAGATTGTCCTGAATGCTTTTTAGTGCGACATTTACCACGGTGAGATCGAGTTGGATCATGAACAGTCCGAAGCAGACAGCGATCAGCGTGATGGTTGAACGACTTCTTTGGTTAGCCATATAGGAACCTCAAATAAACCTTCGCTTTAGTACCCCTTGAAAATCCGGTGAAGCCGCACTGGCCGTGCGTAATGGTGCTTGATGCTGCTTTTTCCAAGGTTGCCATAGCTCTTCAATGTTTTTTAGCGGGTTGGGGGATAGGGTATATCAATGGTCCAGGGCTGCGCCGATCCCACGTCTTCCAGTATACCAAGTCCGCATGCACGAGCGCCACGTTAAGCATTGACGCGTTTAAGCTGTATTAACAGTAAGATGGAGCGCACGTTCAGAGATGATGGAAGCGCCAAGTCACGTTGCTGACACGGCTAACGATGTGAAACACTCGGACCGGTGGTACTCTGTATAACCCGAAGGCTTTCCACTTGAAATGATGCGGAACTGTTTTCATAATAGTAATCGGGTTGATTCCCTTGAATCTATTTGAACCCATCGTGGCATCAGTCTGGGGATAAGAGATGCGCAGTGCTCTTCCCATTTTACACTTTCCGGATTCAGGGCAGTTACCGAACCTCAAGCGCAGTTTATCCTGCTAAATAAAAGACCACAATGCCCTCAAAACTTGGCGAACGGGCAATTCGTTATAGCATGCCCCTGTTAGTTACGACATAGCCTCAAAGAAACATTTGTGATGCTGACCTTCTACCATTAATATACGCTTGGACAGACTTGATTAAGGCTCACAACCCATTAAATTGGCAAGGATTGCCATTCGCATCTGAATAGCATCCCCAGCCTGACTAAAATAAAGCGACTTCTCCCAAGAATCCATGCTGGGATCAAGTTCTTCACCGCGTGGACCGGTATGAAGAACGAATGGATTATGTCCTACCTTATGCATTTTTGACTTCCTAAGAACAAACCGTTCTTCAAGATGAGGCTTTTCCACAACTTCAGACCGGGCATTATGGAAGTCGGGAAGTAGAAATGGAATCATCCAGATGACATCAGCTATGTCTATGGCCTCAGCGACTCCAGGCAAAGATTCCCATTGCACACCTTCTCCTGCCAGTAAATCCGATTGGCAGGGCATAATATCAACATTAGGTGGGCAAACAAAATACATCTTTTTGATACCACATTTGACAAGAATTTTAATCATAGATTGTGTTGCACGACAATGAGGACTACCCAC
>JBAYRF010000051.1:0-2727 GCA_041676785.1 Acidithiobacillus sp.
AATAAAAAAGCCCCCGAACAGAGGGGGCTACAAGCGGGGCGAGTAGAACGCTTTAAATGGGTGAGGTGCTCAGTGTTTGAGGCGACAGGAGCGGAAGTGCTTGCCCACCAGCATGAGAAACTGGATGGTTTGCTGGGTTTCGGACTTTTTCATCATCTCCCAGAGACCGCCGATACCCCCTTTGGGAGCGGGTGCTTGCGCGGCTTCTTCCGTAGCACCGCTGAGACAGTGGAGGAAATCGGTGAGGATATGATCCTCATCCATTTTTTCAGCCACGGCCAAAAGTCGATCCATAACCCCCGTACGCGTGGCCCGGTCCAGAAGGCACATGGCATCGGTTGCCAAGGAAGCCAGCCGCGAAACCATTTCGTCACTCATGGAATCTCCGGCGGCTCCGGCCATGCGCGCCAGATGCACAATGCGCTCCAAGTCGCCACTTTCCACCAGACTTGATATGGCGGGGAGGGCGTGCACAATCTGACTGCGGTTGACGCGATCCAGTAAGTCGAGTCCGTCCGTGGCAATGCCGGCCAAGCGACCCACCATCTCATCACTCATGGAGTCGCCCGCCGCTCCCGTGAGTCGGGCCAGATGGACAATACGCTCCAGATCGCCGTTTTCCACCAGTGCGGTGATCGCCGGAAGCGCCTTCACTACTTGGCTACGCGTGACCCGATCCAGTATATCCAGACCGTCGGTGGCGATGCCGGCCAAACGGCCGACCATTTCGTCACTCATGGAATCTTCTACGGCACCGGAGAGGCGCGCCAAGTGAACAATACGCGCCAAATCCCCGTTTTGAACCAAGTGTACTAAGGCCTCTTGGGCTTTACTGAGCTCATCCTGAGAGGTCTCTGCCATAACAGCGGCCATAAGTCACCTCCCCTCAGAGTAAACCACGGGCAGTCGCCCAGTAGAGCTTGTTGTAGGACATCTTAAAGGCATGCACCGCACCCGTCGGAGCCTTGGGTTGGGGTGGGGTTTTATAGTCAAACATGGCATAAGTCGCCCGATCCTTGCCCGCTTCAATAAAGCAAAACACCTTACCATCGTAGCTTTTCACGGGCCGTCCGAGTTTGATGACGGCGGCTACATTTTCCGCTGCGGTTTCGGCTTCAAAGTGCGCGGTGGAGCCGGCTTTGCTGATGGGAATGTTGGTGGTGTCCCCCAAGACCAGCACATTTTTCCCGTGTTCTCCTTCCATGTGCAGTGAGGCGCGATTGGTCGGAATCCAGCCATTTTCACCCAAGCCATTTTTCTCAATGACTTCCTGGCCCTTGTGCGGTGGTACGGCGACGAGCAGATCATATTTGACGGCACCGCCCTCTTCACTGAGGACTTCCGCATTTTTGCCATCCACTTCTTTCATGTTGAACAGGGTTTCGTACTTGATGCCCATCCGGTCAAACTCGGGCTGCGCCCATTTCGCGACATTTTCTAGGCTGTGTAGGCGACCGATGGGGTAGGTATAGTAGAACTCGGTTTTGTCCAACAGGCCCCGATCTTTGATGAAGTCGTGCATGGCAAAGGTCAATTCCAGGGGAATCATCGGACACTTATGCGGTAGACCGACGGTGAGCACAATCCGCCCGCCCTTGAAGTCCGATAGTTGCTTAAAGAAGTGAACGGCATCTTCTGCGGTGTAGCAGTTGATGGAATTTTCCTTGAGACCGGGGATTTTTTCCGGCAAAGCCCGAGAGCCCGTGGAAATGACAATCAGATCATATTCATGGACCTTGCCGCTTTTGCACTTGACATGATTTTCCGCCAAATGAAATTCTTCGACCGGGTCCACATGAAACTCAATGCCCGGTTCCAGCAGGCTTTGCTGTTCGCGTACCAGTTCATCGGGCGTGGCTCGGCCCATGGCCACATACAGCCAGCCGGGCTGATAGACGTGCTCATGGCTGGCGGACAACATGGTGATGCGGACCTTACCGGTTTTCATTTCGTGATGAATACGGCGAGCCAGGTGATTCGCAAAAATAGTACCCCCCATACCGCCACCGACAACGAGAATTCTCATGATGTCACTCCTTCAAATAGATTGTGTGCGTCGACACGCGAAGTTACTTCGATTTACGCACCTGAATATGCCAAGTCCCTTCGTTATCCTGTTCGGTGCTGACCATTTCATGGCCCACTTTCTTGACCCACTCCGGTACGTCTGCGGCGGAGCCTGCATCGGTAGACAACAATTCTAAGGTGTCTCCGACCTGCATCATTTTCATATTGGAAATCAATTCCATCAGCGGGCCCGGACAAAAACTGCCACGGGCGTCTACGACTCGTTCACTCATGTGCTACTCCTTCTCGCGCTGTTTATCGGTTGTTAGAAATTAGAAAGTGAGAACCTGACCCCCTTCGGCGTCACTGAGGAATTTGGTCAGCCCCAAAGGCCCGGCCACAATGTCTTCCATGCCGTCTTCTTTGACTCCGAGCACGTCCATCGCCATGGAGCAGGCCCAGATCTTGGCGTCTCCCAGTTCTACGGCTTGCTCGAAAATTTGGTAAAAAGGCGGAACGTTACGCTCTGCCATGACCTGGCCCACGGCCCCTTCATTGGGGGCTTCTTTACTGTGTCCTTTGATGAAGTACGGAAAAGCATTCATGGAGAGAAAAATATGCACATCCGTCCCCGAAACCGCCGCCACCGAGGCTGCCATCGCCGCAAACTGCAATTTCTCCCGATCACCACTTAAACATATGACGTACATGCCTGACATG
>JBAYRF010000052.1:0-2721 GCA_041676785.1 Acidithiobacillus sp.
CAACTGATTGACCTCATGGAGCGATCTGACATGGAAGAATTCGGGGTTGATTGCATGCCGGTTACAAACGGCGAATGGTTCCCGGCAATTGAAGAGGCTAAGGCCATTATCGGCGCATAACGCTCCGCATAAGCCGCGAAGCGAAGCGGAGTCGGCTTGATGCGGTTGTTAGGCGATATTCATGTGATTCCGAGAGACGACTTCCGGGACCACGAAGAAACCGAGCATTGTTGGTGCAGGCCGCGACGAGACGACGAAGAGCCGCGGGTTGTAATTCACAACGCGCTTGACGGTAGAGAGGGCTACGAGAATGGGCGAAAACAGCATTGATGCGGTAGCAGAAGCGTACGGATGGCTGTGGCATATCGTAAGCAGCGACAAACGGCTGCTTAAGGCGCGGCATTTGCTCCGCGATTTGTTGGATGCAGATCGGCGGCATTGGGGTATTAGCAAAGCCAAAGAAGAGGGGGCGCGGACAAGTGAGGGAGAGATTCTGAATAGCGCCTAACGCCGTGTTAAGGGGCCGTAGCAGCATCGCTGCGGAGGTCCCAGTGAGCGCAGCGAACGATCTTGAACACCTTGTTAGGTTTAAACTTGCAAGTCATTGACGAACAGCCCTAACAACTTCCCTTTCGGCATATTTTTATTTTTGTGGCCTAAGTCTTTTCTTATAGCCAGCAACAAGCTTTCCACTGTAAAAAGTATTTCTTTAGGGCTTTGACTTTTTCCATTAGCACTATCAATACTTTTCATTCTAAATTTATAGAATGCATCAATCATTTCATCAGAGCCCCATATTACTAGCTCCTGGGTTACATCAGCCATAAACTTGATCATCTCTTTTTCCGTTGGTTTTTCCTTACCAAGTTTTTCAGAGAATGTTATATTGAATATAAATTCAATTATTTTTTCGTACGTTGGGACTTTTTTCTCACGTAAATGAGCAAGTATTTCAGCTTTTTTATCAAGGTGTTTTGAAACTAATACAGAAATTAATGAAACTATTACAGTAGCTGATGCAGCGACAATACCTGCACCAAGTCTGGGGTCGATAGTCGAGAAAATTGACCAGAGTTTTACTATTAATAAGTAACCTACGTAAAAAATTATTCCAATTATAATAAGCCCCAAAATAATTTGTTTTTTATCTTGATTTGTTTGAGTAGACACAATATTTCCTTATATACCTAACGTTTGCAGCATGCGCACCCACGAAATTGAGCCGAAGGCTCAATGTAGTGGGCGTCGCCGTGCCTGCATTGGTTAGATTGAAAGCCCACTTCTGCTCCAAAGATGTACCAGTAACGCAACAACAGCCCACCCCCACATGATTACACGTACCCTCTGAAACTTTCTGACCAATGGTCTTTCCGAAATCACATCCAGGTCGAGCTCTGAGAGAGACGTGACACGACCCTGATGTTGAGCCTGTAACTTGGTCAGTTGTGTTTTTAACCGAAGGTAAACCAAGAAGATTGGAAAAAAACCAACCATTAACCAATCACTTAATGAAACCCTATCGAAATCAGTTACCTCGAAGCTCCAAACTCCCACAAGTATAAGGACAATGCCTGTGCCAACGAGAAACCGTAACGTCCGGGCTTCATTGACTCGGCAGTATTCATCCGTCGCCATGAAGGCAACGATACCCCATATAATGACTGACACTAGTAATGCGGTCATATTCTCAATTGCCTAACGTTTGAATTCACCGGCGCTGCGCGGCTTTATCGCGCAGCGTCCGGTGGAATGATTTGTTAGCCATTGGGGATAAGCATCTTTCTAAAATCTGCAATCTTTTGAGCCTTGACTACAAAACCCAGATTGTTCGGAATCTTGGATAAGCTGATGGGAACTTGGGCTAGGGGCACCTCGATGGTTTGAATTTCTCCTTCAGCGACATGCTGAGGGCCAGCGAACAAGACACCAAGCAGAATGACGCGGCCACCACCGAGGTTGAGATTTCCATTTGCATCAAGGTAGCCGCCTTGGTCAAAGATGAGTACAGGGCTTCCACTTGATCCAGGAAAACAAGCACAGTCGATCACGAAAATCGGAAGTCCGTTGTAGTCGTGCTTAGGATTCGTGGCCGTAATGCCACGGCGCACGATTGGCATGTTGTTCTTTTCATCCCAAATACCGTTCGGATAACCAATCATGGTTATGTTTTCGAGCCCAGAAAGGTCGGCGAGCTTCTCGGGGGTGGCGAGTAGGTCTTCGCCAATCGGTGGGGCAAAGAATTTGATGCCTTTTGCTTCGGCTTGATGATAAAGCAGAGCGATTGGAAATACCGCCAAGTCGACGCTTTCTTCGGGGTGCTTTATCCAGAGACTTTCAAAATTGTCGAGAACGATTCGCTCTGTGGTGCCAAGGATTGGCTCACCTTGATCGTTCATCTTCGTCAGAACGAATGTGCCGACTTTCGACTGATTGATTACGTGCTTGTTGGTGACGATTAATGGGACGTGGGTATTGTCATCGACCTTGAACGAGAAGAAGAACCCCGTTCCGGTAGAGGTGCGATTTCCGTCCAGCGAGCATTCAAGCCGGACAGTAGTGTGCATTAGAGTTTCAGCAGGAGTCATAGGCTTTGAATGGCTAACGTTGGAGCTCAGCGGCGCGCTCAAGCGCGTCCGCTGGAACGACTTGTTGGGCGACGACACGGATTCTCCAAGTGCCAGCTACCGCCGAAAGTCACCGGAACGCTCAGGTTGATATACA